>NZ_WNKX01000060.1 GCF_009720745.1 Massilia eburnea
AACTGAACCGGACCGGGATTTTGAGAGGCGCCTTGGTTTGAGTCATGCCGGGATGGCTTGACTCGATAGTTGACGATAATAGTTCATCTCGGCTTCGGCTGGTGGGATATGGCCGATGGGCTCCAGCAATCGATGGTGGTTAAACCAGCATACCCACTCCAGCGTAGCCAATTCGACGGCCTCACGAGTCTTCCAAGGAGCACGACGGTGAATCAATTCTGCCTTGTACAAGCCGTTGATGGTTTCGGCCAAGGCGTTATCGTAGCTGTCGCCTTTGCTGCCGACCGATGGCTCGATGCCCGCCTCGGCCAAACGCTCGCTGTACTTGATCGATACGTATTGCGAACCCCTGTCGCTATGATGGATCAAGGCTTCATCGCGTTCCGGCTGGCGTGCGTACAGGGCCTGCTCCAGGGCATCCAGCACGAAGTCCGTCCGCATAGAACTACTCACGCGCCAGCCGACAATGCGGCGTGCAAACACGTCGATCACAAAGGCGACATAGACGAAGCCTTGCCAGGTCGAGACGTAGGTGAAGTCGCTGACCCAAAGCTGATTCGGGCGGTCAGCGCGAAACTGCCGGTTCACCCGGTCCAGAGGGCACGGTGCAGCAGAATCGCCAATCGTGGTGCGCACAACTTTGCCACGTATGACGCCGCGCAGGCCGTCACGGCGCATCAGGCGCTCCACGGTGCAGCGAGCCACTTCGATCTGTTCCCTGCGCAGCTGACGCCAAACCTTTTCAGCGCCGTAGACCTGAAAATTGGCGTGCCACACACGGTGAATGTGAGCACTCAACGAGTCATCTCGCTTTGCACGTGCGCAGCGCAATTCAGGGTTGCGGCACCGTGCAGCATGGCGCCAGTAATTCGATGGAGCGATCTGCAGGACCCTGCAAATCGGCTCGGCTCCGTAGACCGCGCGATGCTGGTCAATGAAGGCCATCAGGACTTGAAGCGGCGGTCGAGCTCCGCCTGGGCGAAAAAAGCACTCGCAAGACGTAGGATTTCATTGGCTTTGCGAAGCTCTTTAACTTCGCGTTCCAGTGCCTTCATGCGCTCTTGTTCGGATGTGGTCGCGCCTTCACGTTTGCCGGTATCGCGTTCTTGCTGGCGCACCCAGCGCCGCAGGGTCTCCGACGTGCAGCCAATCTTGGCTGCTACTGACTCGATGGCTGCCCATTGCGACGCATGCTGGCCAGCGGACTCCTCGACCATGCGCACCGCGCGCTCCATCACCTCTGGGGAAAACTTGGTAGATTTGCGTTTCATAAGCTCCATTCTCTCAAATGTTGGAGCCTCCCAGATTTCCGGTCCGGTTCA
>NZ_WNKX01000061.1 GCF_009720745.1 Massilia eburnea
GGTTCATCACGGATTGCTGTGATGTAGTCCTAAAAACAGGAAAGCGGTGAAGAAAAGTTAGACTTGTTGTGCGACCAACAAAACTCAACTTTACCCACCGCTTTCATGCAAGATAATAATCTCGACCTTCCGTTCTGGGAAGGATTTGGGGTGTGGAATTTCGACCGTCGAGCAGACGGAGTGTGGATTTCACTGATGCCCCAGTCTAATACCCCACCTATTTGCTCGAAGTGCGATGCCACATGTGATCATGTGCATGGCACATATTGGCGCACGGTGCGGGAAATGCCAATGTTTGGCGAGCCGGTTTGGCTGCAGGTAAGGCTGCGCCGTGTTAAGTGCGCCGAGTGTGGAACCTGCGCCGAGCGCGTGTCATGGCTGGATCGACATGCAAGAGTGACCAAGCGGCTGGCTGACTTTACGGGCCTTTGGTGCGATAAGCTGCCTGTGGCTCATGTGTGCAAGCTCACCGGCCTGCATTGGGAGACCGTGCGCAGGATCGAACGGCAGCGGTTGATCACGCAGCTCGATTCCTTGCCAGCGGCTCAACCAACCAAACTGGTGATGGATGAATTTGCGCTCTTCAAAGGCCATCGTTATGCAACCGTGGTGCTAGACGGCGATAGTCGGCAAGTGCTCTGGGTCGGCGAGGGTCGCAGCCGACAAGCGATTCGTCCCTTCTTTGAATGGCTGGGTGCTGAGCGATGCTCCCGAATCAAAGCCGTCGCCATGGACATGAACACGGCCTTTGACCTGGAGGTCAAGGAACATTGCAGCAAGGCCAAGGTCGTATATGACCTGTTTCACGTTATTGCCAAGTACGGACGCGAGGTAATTGACCGCGTTCGCGTCGACGAGGCCAACAGGCATCGAAACGACAAACCGGCGCGGCAGTTTGTCAAACGCGGGCGCTGGCTGGTGCTACGCAATCCGCAAAATGTGCCGACAGACCAGAAGCCTGTGCTCGATAAACTGCTAGCAGCAAACCACGATCTGATGACCGTCTACGTTATGAAGGCGAGCCTTAAGGAGCTTTGGCAGCCAACCTGTCCTTGGCGCTGGAGAGCGGCATGGCGTACCTGGCTAGAAATGGCTCGGGCTAGCAAAATTGAGCCATTGCAGCGCTTTGCCAGACGTCTAAGTTTGTACTGGCGCGGCATCTTAGCCCGCATGCACTGGCCGATGCATACCGGCCAACTGGAGGGAATCAATAACCGGATTAAGGTGATGAAGCGGATGGCTTACGGATACCGCGACTCCGAATTCTTCTTCATGAAGATCAAAGCCGCGTTTCCCGGAAATCCG
>NZ_WNKX01000062.1 GCF_009720745.1 Massilia eburnea
TGCCCTTGTACGCAATACGCAGCGGCATGATTTTCGACTGGCCCGACACGCCCGAGACGCCAACGCCGTTATTGCCGGCGGCGGCGGCCGAGCCGGCGACGGCGGTGCCGTGGCCGCACAGGTCGGAGGTGTCGGCGCCATTGCTGTAGATATCCCAGCCGGCCACCATGTGCGGCGCCAGGTCAGGGTGGCTGCTGTCGACGCCGGTGTCCAGGATGGCGACGGTCACGTTGGCGCCTTGCGCGCTATCCCAGGCCGTTGGGGCGCCAATCTTGCTGATGTGCCACTGGCTGCCCAGGTAAGGGTCGTTGTAGGCGGCCGATACCAGCACGCGCTTGTCCAGCTCGGCGAACTTGAAGTGCGGGTTGTTTTTCAGCTTGGCGGCCACGGCCTTTTCCGAACCGTGCGCCACGTCGATCAGGTGGATATTGCTCTGGCCCAGCTTGCGGGCATTGCCGGCGCCATTGGCCTTGAGGATCTTGGCGAACTCAGCCACGGTCAGGCCGGCTTTCGGTTCCACGATGATGCGGCCTTGGGCGAAGTCTTCCGATTGGGCGGCGAAGGCTGGCGCAGCCAGGGTAGCGATGGCGGTAGCGATTGCGGCGGAGAAGGTGGTGATGGTTTTCATGGTGCGAGTCCCTGTTTTCAAAAATAAAAAAACGAGGACTGCCCGCCGGTCTATGCCGGTAGAAGACTGCATCACAACCCGCACAGGCGCATCAACGCCCATGGTGAGGGATACTTTTGTCTGGCAGTCCTGCCGTCATGGGGCCGAAGCCCTTTAGACCGATGACTTTGCGTCCCGCAGTTTCCCGCGGTTTGCCCTTATCAGATCTTGCTGTACGGAACTATAGTCGGCTAATTGCCGTGTGGCAAGCGGATTTTTAAAACTTTTTTTGAATGTCTCAAATAAGTCTGGATTATAAGAAATATTCGTTAATTCAACGACTTGGATTATTTCTTATAGTCACTTTTACTTTCGAAGTCTCAATAATGCAATTAAATAAAAAAAGCCCGGCCGAAGCCGGGCTCAAACAGGGTATTTATTATCTGATTAGCGGGTCACCTGCACGCTGGTGGTGGAGGTGTTGCCGGCCATATCCTTGGCCACAGCCTGGATGGTGTGGGTACCGGCAGAGGCCTTGCGGGTGTTCCAGCTGAAGGACAGCGAGGAACCGGCGCCGGAAGCTTTCAATACGCCGTCGATGTAGACGCTCATGTTGATGCCGGCCGAACCGCTGTTGTCGGAGGCGTTCACGCTCACGT
>NZ_WNKX01000063.1 GCF_009720745.1 Massilia eburnea
CGCGCCGCCGGCACTTGGCGGCGACGATGTCGCACCATCTGCGCCTGCACCGCCGCGATGGCGTCCGCCGCGCCAACCTTGGCCGCCCTGGCCACGGCCGCCATGCTCGCCGTCAGCGCCCGGCCGCTGGGAAGGCAGCGTCACCCTGGCGCCGTCCTTGAGCCGGTCGGCGCCTTCGGTAATCACTTGCTCGCCCGCCTGCAATCCGCTGGCGATCTGCACTTTATCGACAGTGGCAATCCCGCGCGTGACCGGCCGCAGCGAAGCGGTCTGCCCGTCCTGCAGCACATAGACGTAGTCCCCCGAAGACCCGTGCCGCAAGGCCGTCACCGGCACCACCACGGCATCCTTGATGGTGCGCAGCTCCAGCCGCACATTCACGAACTGGCTGGGGAACAGCGACGACCCCGCATTATCGAATCGAGCCTTTGCCATCACGGTACCGGTCTGCGTATCGACCTGGTTATCCAGCGCATGGAACACGCCCTTTTCCAGCACCGTGGTACGCGTGCGGTCATACGCCAGCGCCACCTTTCCCGTCCCAACGCGCTCGCCCGCGCGCGGGGCCAGGTCCGCCACCCGGTCCTGCGGCACGGCGAACTCCACGTCAATCGGCGCCAGCTGCGTAATCACCGCAATGCCCGCCGCATCGTTGGAGCCGACCAGGTTGCCGATATCGACCACGCGCAGGCCGACCCGCCCGCTGATCGGCGCCACCACTTTGGTGTAGCCCAGGTTGAGCCGTGCCGTGCCTTCATTCGCGCGGTCCGTGGTCACGGTACCCTGCAGCTGCTTGACCAGCGCCGCTTGGGTGTCGACGTCCTGGCGGGCGATGGAATCCTGTGACAGCAATGTGCGATAGCGTTCGAGCGTCAGGCGCGCATTTTCCAGCTGCGCCTCGTCGCGCTCACGCTGGCCCGTCGCCTGCATCAGCTGCAATTCGAACTGGCGCGGATCGATCTGCGCCAGCACCTGGCCGGCCTTCACCATCTGCCCTTCCTTGAACAGCACTTTCTGCAGGATGCCTGACACTTGCGGGCGGACCGTGGTGGTCGCCGCCGCGGTGACCGTGCCCAAAGCATCAAGCGTGACCGGCAAATCGGCCTTTTCGGCAGTCGCTACGCCAACCGTGGCTGCCGGACCGCGTCCGCTGCGGCCGCCGCGACCGGCGCCGCCCTGCCCGCCGCCACCGGGG
>NZ_WNKX01000064.1 GCF_009720745.1 Massilia eburnea
GGTGCGCACCACTGGGCGCGTGAGCTGCAAAAACGGGGCTTTGTCGTCAGGCTGATCGCGCCGCAATTCGTGAAGCCGTACGTGAAGAGCAACAAGAATGATGCGAATGATGCGGAGGCAATTTGCGAAGCGATGAGCCGGCCGAACATGCGCTTCGTCGCAGTCAAAACGGTCGAGCAGCAAGACTTGCAAGCGATCCACCGCATCAGGGCTGAGTTGTGCAGTCAGCGCACTGCCAAGGGCAACCAGATCCGTGGGCTCTGTGGTGAATACGGCCTGGTGGCACCACGGGAATTGCTGCAACTGAAAGCTGCGATCCCTTGTTGGCTTGAAGACCTCGACAATGGATTGACGTACCGGTTCCGTCGTTTGCTGCGCAGCTTATGGCTCGATTTGCTGCAACTTGATCTCCGCGTGAAGGAACTCGACCGGGAGATCCAGGTGGCAGCCGATACCGATCCGGTGGCCTGCAGGTTGCAGCAAATGCGTGGCGTGGGTCCGGTGATCGCGACGGCGATCGTGGCGAACGTAGGCGACGCGAAGCAGTTCTGTAATGGTCGGCAGATGGCGGCCTCGCTGGGGCTGACACCCCGACAGAACAGTTCGGGCGGCAAGACCCGATTGTTGGGTATCACCAAGCGCGGCGATGCGCAGTTACGAACGTTGTTGGTGCACGGCGCGCGTTCGGTCTTACGAACGGCGCCGAGCAAGGATGACCGGCTGAGTCGCTGGGTAACACACCTGGCTCAGACGCGGCATCACAATATCGCCGCAGTGGCACTGGCGAATAAGATGGCGCGCATAGCGTGGGCAATGATGACCAAGGGAACCGATTATCACCCTGGAACAGTACCGGCCTGAACTGTACGCGTTGCATAGTAAAGAGAGGAGCTTCCAACCACGATTGCGAAACATGCCGTTGATGGCCAACAGGTCGAACCGGCGCTGGCAAAACCCGACAATGTCTGAGGCCCACGAGCCCGAAGAACCGATAGGGAGCTAGCGCGCGAATAGCCCATTATGGTCCGTGCCTCAAGAGAGGCAACGCAGTTAGAGACCGGATATACGTGAGCAGTCGCACCTGGTGTTCAAGAACGGAATGTTTGCAAACGAGGAGGAGTCCATATA
>NZ_WNKX01000065.1 GCF_009720745.1 Massilia eburnea
TTGACCGTACCCCAAAATTAGTACCGGTCTTAAGTAGAAATTACCGGCTGTATTGCTGAGCCAAAATCGGCCTTTTCCCTGGCCTGACGGGCGAATTCGGATGGGGTGGCCCACTGCAATGCGGAGTGGGGGCGCGTCTCATTATAGTACCGGCGCCACTCCTCGATCTTGGCCTTGGCATCATTGAGCGAGAGGAACCAGTGGGCATTGAGGCACTCCTGCCGTAGCCGTCCGTTGAAACTTTCGATCTTGGCGTTGTCGGTCGGCTTGCCTGGCCGGCTGAAGTCCAGTTCGACGCCACGTTCATATGCCCACTTGTCCATAACCTTGGAGATGAACTCGCTACCGTTATCGACCTTGATCGTGGCAGGTAATCCGCGATGCGCGGAGATGCGATTCAACGTGGCGACCACATCCTCCCCCCTCAGGCTTTGCCCGACGTCGATGGCCAAGCTCTCGCGAGTGTAGTTATCGACCACGGTCAACGCCCGCAACCGGCGCCCATCGAACAATTCATCGGCGACAAAATCCATGCTCCAGATTTCGTTGATCGCGGTGGCCATCTGCTTTGGCTGCCGTAGCCTGGCCGACTTGTTCCGCTTCGGCCGTTTCAGGCGCAGCGACAGTCCCTCGGCCTGGTACAGACGATATACACGCTTATGGTTGTCGGGCCAACCTTCCCGCTTGAGCATTACTTGGACACGGCGGTACCCATAGTGCACTCGCGTGGCGGCAATTTCCTTGATCCGCATGAGTAGTGCTGTGGCATCGCGAGCCTTCGACCTGTACGCATAGAGTGAGCGCGACATCCGAAACAAGGCACAGGTCTGCGTCAAACTGGCCCGGTAGCGAATGAGTAACTCATCGATCAGCAGGCGCTTGCGGGAAGGCTTCAGAGCTTTTTTGAGAGCACGTCCTGAAGCATGGCTTTATCTAACGCCAGGTCGGCCACCAGCTTCTTGAGCTTCGCGTTCTCCTCCTCCAGCTGCTTGAGCCGTCGTACCTCCGATGGCCCCAGACCGCCGAATTTTTTCTTCCAGTTGTAAAACGTGGCATC
>NZ_WNKX01000066.1 GCF_009720745.1 Massilia eburnea
ATCTCTCCGGGATTCCTGCCATGTCAAGGGTAGGTAAGGTTTTTCGCGTTGCATCGAATTAATCCACATCATCCACCGCTTGTGCGGGTCCCCGTCAATTCCTTTGAGTTTTAATCTTGCGACCGTACTCCCCAGGCGGTCTACTTCACGCGTTAGCTGCGTTACTAAGTCAATTAAGACCCAACAACTAGTAGACATCGTTTAGGGCGTGGACTACCAGGGTATCTAATCCTGTTTGCTCCCCACGCTTTCGTGCATGAGCGTCAGTTTTGACCCAGGGGGCTGCCTTCGCCATCGGTGTTCCTCCACATCTCTACGCATTTCACTGCTACACGTGGAATTCTACCCCCCTCTGCCAAACTCTAGCCTCGCAGTCTCCATCGCCATTCCCAGGTTAAGCCCGGGGATTTCACGACAGACTTACGAAACCGCCTGCGCACGCTTTACGCCCAGTAATTCCGATTAACGCTTGCACCCTACGTATTACCGCGGCTGCTGGCACGTAGTTAGCCGGTGCTTATTCTTCAGGTACCGTCAGCAGTCGTGGATATTAGCCACGACCTTTTCTTCCCTGACAAAAGAGCTTTACAACCCGAAGGCCTTCTTCACTCACGCGGCATTGCTGGATCAGGGTTGCCCCCATTGTCCAAAATTCCCCACTGCTGCCTCCCGTAGGAGTCTGGACCGTGTCTCAGTTCCAGTGTGGCTGGTCGTCCTCTCAGACCAGCTACTGATCGTTGCCTTGGTGAGCCTTTACCTCACCAACTAGCTAATCAGATATCGGCCGCTCCAGGAGCACAAGG
>NZ_WNKX01000067.1 GCF_009720745.1 Massilia eburnea
GCCCGCCCAGGCTGGCGCCCAGCGCCAGGCGCCCGCTGCCCAGCTTGCGCCAGAAGGCCGGGTCGCGCAGGCGCTGCCAGTAATAATGCTTGAGGGTGGCGCGCGCCAGGCCGGCGGCGCTGCGCGCCCACGGGTTGAGCAGCACCAGGCCGGTCACCCGCGCATCGCGGTGGGCGTAGAACAGGGCCGCGGCGGCGCCGTCGCACAAGCCCCACAGCACCACTTCCTGCAGGCCCGGCAGGGCGGCCTGGAAGGCGTCGATGGCGGCGCGCAGGTCGTCCGCCACCATGTCGAATTGATGCGGCGCGCCGCCGCTGTCGCCCATGCCGCGGTAATCGAAGCGCAGGCTGGGAATGCCGCGCGCGGCCAGCTGGCGCGCCAGCAGGGTGAACTGGCGGTGGCTGCCGGCCCGGTATTGCGGCCCGCCCACCACGATCAGCACGCCGCGCCGGGAGGAAGCGTTGGCGCCGCTGAGCAAGCCGACCAGGGTTTCTCCCTGGCAGGGGAAGGCCAGTGCGCGTTCCTCAAGCATGGCACGCCTCGTGCAAGGCGCGGCAGCTCGCTTCCAGCAGGGCCGGCGCTTCGGCGATTTCCTGCGTGGCCCAGAACTGCGGCCCGGGCACCGTCTGCGCCGTCACATTGGCGCCGGCGGCCTGCCATTGCGCCAGCACGCGCTGGGCGGCCGGCGGCAGGGCGCGCCCTGCCTGCGCCACCACTTCCAGCCAGGCGGCCGGGCAGGGCGGC
>NZ_WNKX01000068.1 GCF_009720745.1 Massilia eburnea
GCCGGTCAAGCAGGAACGCAGATCGCGGCCAATGCGGCGGCACCGTATGCAGCTGCTGAAATTGGTGATTACTTCAAAACGAAGGGAAATGAAAACCAGACACTGCAGGATTTGAGCCATGCGGTCCTGGGTGCGGCATTGGCCGTTGCCAATCACTCCAGCGCAGCAGGCGGTGCGCTTGCTGGCGGTGGAGGCGAATTGGCCGCCCAGGTCCTGACGAAGGAACTCTATCCGCAGGCGTTCGACGCGAACGGTGTACTGCAACGTGACAAGCTCACGCCGGATCAAGTCAACAACGTCACCGCTTTGTCCAGCGCCATTGGCGCGCTGTTATCTGGAGCCGCTGGAGGCACTGCTTTTAATGCAGCGATTGGCGGGCAGGTGGCAACGAACGCAGTTGAGAACAACATGCTGAGCATTCCACAGGCAGCCAACTGGAAATTGGAGCTTGAGAAATGCAAGCAGAAAGCAGGCGGATGTTCGAAACCTGAAGAATTTGCCATCAACAATAAATACGCCAAGAAATCACTCGACAACGACGCAATGAAGTTCGATTGCTTGATGCGCGGCGACAGGATGTGTGTGGAGGAATTGAACGCTCAAGCAGCAATACCCGATATCCCCAACGCTGCTTTCAGAAAGCCGACAGCGGCTGAAGCGAAAGCCTCTGTCGATGA
>NZ_WNKX01000069.1 GCF_009720745.1 Massilia eburnea
ACCACCGGTGCGATTGGCGCGGCGGAGGTGCTGAGCGACGTCATGCCGGTGGCGGCCACCGGCACGGCGCCCACCACGTTGGCTGCATAGCCGTCGGCCGTGATGACCACGTCGTAATTGCCGGCCGGCAGGCGAGTCAGGTCGAATTCGCCAGTGGTGGCATTCGGCGCGGTGGAGGCGATGATCACGCCGTTCTGCTGCGCCGACACGGATACGCCGTGCGACAGCGCGGTCGTGGCGACAAAGCCGCTGATGCCGTTCAGGACGGTCGGTACGACCTTCACCACCGGCTTCAGGCTGTAGCCGCCATTGCCCTTGCTGACGATGGATTTGCAGGCGTCGAAGTCCAGCACCAGGTCCACGCGCTGGCCGGCGGCCACGTCGAATTCATTGACCAGCTTGATGCCGCTCTGGATCGCGCTTGGCGTATCGACTGCGATCTCGGCCGTGGTGCCGGTCTTGACGACGGTATTGGCGTTGGCGCTGCTGTCGAGCACCAGGCGCAGCTGGCTGTAGTGGCCGGCGCCCAGGGAGGCGGTGCCCAGCGCGTCCAGGGCGCCGTTGTTCAGGTTGAGCAGGTTGATCTTGCGCGCCGGCGACAGGGTGATATCGGTCCAGCCGCCATCGGTATCGCTGGCGGAAGCGCTGGAATTGATGCGGACCTTGGAAACGGTCAC
>NZ_WNKX01000006.1 GCF_009720745.1 Massilia eburnea
CTGCTGGACCGGGCCCCGGGCCGGGGGCAACGCCGCTTGCCGTCGCGCCGCTGACCTGCGGTCCCGCTGCACTGATGGCGGCCTCGGGCGGACGGATGGCGGTGTTGCCGGGAGGAACTGTCCCGGGCACGTTGGCCGGGACCGGGGCGGTGGCCGGATTCGGCGGCGCGCCGGGCGGGGCGACTGCGGCGTTACGCGTCAGGGTGGCGGCCGCCTGGGCGGCGGCCTGGGCCTCGCGCAAGGCTTGGCGGCGTGCTTCCAGCCTGGCCTCTTCTTGTTCTGCCGCAACTGCGTGGGTGGCGTTGCGAGCGTCTTCCAGTCGCTGGGCGGTCAGGCGGTCTTGCAGGGAGAGCGCTTCAGTCGACTCGGCTGCGCGCGTGCGTTCCGCGGCCTCGGCGGCGAGCCTGGCATTTGCTCGCGCGGTATCAATTGCAGCTTGTCGTGTTTGTGTGGCATTTGTCGCGTTTTGCGCGGCGAGCGCTTCTGTTGCGGCAGTTGTCGTAGCTGCCGTGGCTGGCGCCGCGCCGCCTTGGTTCGGCGCGGTGCTCGTGGCGGATCCAGTTGCTGCGGGAGAGCCGGTTGCGCCCGTCTGGCCGGCTGAGTTGGCTGGCGCAGGCGAGCCGGATGCGCCAGCTTGGCCGGCGGGATTGGCTGTGCTGTTCGCCGCCTGCTCCCCGGCGGCGCCGGGCTGGGCTGCCGCGTTCGCGGCGGCAGCAGCTTGCTGGCGTGCGAGGTTCAGCCGGGCGGCAACCAGCGCATCGGTCTGGGCAGACTCCGCCTGTTCGGCTACCAGGCGGCGGGCGGTGTCGAGCCGGTCGGCCGCGGCGCGTTCGGCGCGTGTCAGGCCAAGCTGGTTTGCCTCAACTTGCTGCTGGGCAGCACGGCGCGCGGCGTCGAGGCGGTCGGCCAAAGCTTGCGCCGCAAGGTCTTCCTCGCGCGTGCTTTCCAATTGCCGCGCGGCAGCGGCTTGCGCCTCGGCCAGCCGTTGCTGTTGCGTATCCTCTAGTGTGTTGTCCGCCAGCGCCTGGCTGGCAAGCTGCCGCGTTTCCGCCAGCTGTTCGGCGGCATTGCGCTGCTGGACCGTCAACTCGGCCAGGTTGGGCGATGGCTGGACGATGGCTTCCGCCTGCGGCGACTGGGCCGCCTCGGCGGCAGTATCGGGCGGCGTGGCAACGGCGCTTGCAAGCTGGCTGACCGCCTGGCCGAGTGCGGCCACCGCGCGTTGCGGCGACGCGTTGAAGGCTGAGGCCAGCGCGCCCTCATCGGCGGACAAGGTGCCGCCGCTGGAAACATTGATGCCCGCTTGCGCCAGCGCCGGCTGCTGCGACACCACGACGCCGGCCAGGGTCGCCGGCGCGTGGGCATTCGTGTTTTCCATCACCTGCTGCGCAGCGGCTGCAAACGCCGCCGCATCGCCGCCGCTGGCCGCCAGCTCGCGCAGGCTGCGCTGCGCCAGCACCAGGTTGGACAGGAACAGTCCGAGCGAAGATACCGACGGCGCCGTGGCAGTCGGCGGCGGGACGGCGGCAGGCGTGCTTCGGTCAGGAGGGAAGGCCGGCATGACCGTAGTGGCGCCAGTGACAGGATCGATAGGAATCACGCAGGATCTTTCAACGGGTAGGATTCCAGCTTGCCAGAGATCGCAAGCGCGCATCGTTAGCTGGCGCACGGTGGATGCAGGCGTGCAGCCTTATCGTGACCCTTCCACCTAAACCAAGCGATGAGGAACCCGATCATGGACAACAACATCACCCGCGGCGATGGCCCAAGCAAAGACCTGCGCGCCGGCGTACACAGCACCGTCGACAAAGTGGCGGACAACATCAGCAGCATCGGCGACCAGATGTCTGCCAAGAGCGACCAGCTGAACGCTGCCTACAAGCGCTTTGCCGAATCCGGCCGCAACTACGTGCGCACGAGCCCTGGAAAATCCCTGCTGGTCGCCCTGGCCGCCGGCTATGCAGTTTCCAAGCTGCTGGGAGCGCGCAAGCATTGATGCGGCCGGCGTTGGTGGGTGTACACTAGCCGTATGGATGAGTACGCCCCCCAACAATGGCTTCCTCATGAGCGCCCGCTTTTGCCGGGCTCTCCTTCCACGCCATTACATTCCACTCCCAAGCGCCTGGCCTACCTGCTGGTCGGGCTGATCGTGGCGCTGACCGGTGGCCTGGGCAATGCGCTGGTGACGGTCAACCTGGTCTATGCGCAAGGCTCGCTCGGCGTGACCCAGGCGGAAATCCAATGGCTGCCGGCCGCCTATGTGATGGGCAATGTCTCGATGAACCTGCTGCTGGTGAAGTTCCGCCAGCAGTTCGGCCTGCGCCTGTTCACGGAACTGTTCCTGCTGCTGTACGCCGTGGTCACGGTTGGCCACCTGTTCGTGCACGGGCTGGCGTCGGCCATCGCCGTGCGCGCAGCCCACGGCATCAGCGGCGCGGCGCTGACGGTGCTCGGCCTTTACTATGTGCTGCAAGCGTTTCCGGCACAGCACCGGCTGAAAGGCGTGGTGCTGGGAGTCGGATTTTCGCAATTGACGCTGCCGCTGGCGCGCATCTTCTCTTCCGAACTGCTCTCCATCGCGGAATGGCGTGGGCTGTATTCCTTCGAGCTGGGCATGGCCCTGCTGTCGTTCGGCTGCGTGCTGATGCTCAAACTGCCGCCGGGAGACCGCATCAAGGCATTCGAAAAGATGGACTTCCTCACGTTTGCCCTGTTCGCTCCCGGTGTCGCTTTCCTGTGCGCGGTGCTGGCGCTGGGCCGCACGGTGTGGTGGTTCGAAGCGCGCTGGATCGGCTGGGCGCTGGTGGCCTTCATCGTGCTGTTCACGGCGGCGGTGGCGATCGAACACAACCGGCGCAAGCCCTTGCTCAACACGCGCTGGCTGACCACGGCCAATATGGTGCGGCTGGCGATATCGGTGCTGCTGATCCGCGTGGTGCAGTCGGAGGCCGGTGGCGCCGTCGGCTTCCTGCAGGCGATCGGCTTGAACAACGACCAGATGCAAACACTATGGCTGGTAGCGCTGGCCGGCGCCACGCTGGGCATCCTGACCAGCGCCTTGATCATTACCCCGCAGCGTTTGCAGCCGATGCTGATGTATGCCCTGGCGCTGATGGCAGTGGGCGCGTGGATCGATTCGCAGGCGAGCAGCCTGACCCGCCCGGAGCAGATGTATTTCAGCCAGTTCCTGCTGGCGTACAGCGGCACTTTCTTCCTGGGGCCGGTTTTTGTGTCGGGCTTTGGTGCGGTGATTGCGCAGCCGTGCAACCTGATCAGTTTTTCGCTGATGTTCTCGATGACGCAAAACCTGGGCAGCCTGCTTGGCTCGGCGCTGGTGGGGACCTTCCAGGTGGTGCGCGAGAAATTCCATTCCAGCCAGCTGGTCGAACACCTTACCTTGCAGGATCCGATTGTGGCGGCGCGGGTGCAGGCCCAGGGCTTGCCCTCGCTCAGTGGAGCGGCGACACGGGAAGCCAATATCCTGGCCTATAACGACGTCTTCCTGATGATTTTCTACGTCGCCTGCGGCACGCTGGCTTGGATGGCGCTGCACTATGCGTGGCAGGTTTGCACCGCCACCCGTCCGGTTGCGCCGGCGCAGAATGCGCAGACCGGCATGGCACAGGTTTCTCTTACCAATTCGGGGGCACAATGAGTACACCACCAGCAAGCGGAACGCCAGCCCCGGCCGCGCCGCCAGCACAAGCGGCGCCAGCAGCGCCACCGCCACCGGACCGGCGCGCGCAGTGGCTGTCCGGCATCGGGTTTGCCCTGATCGCACTGGTCGGCGTGCTGATCGTGCTGTATGCATGGCGGCTACCGCCTTTTACTAGCCCGATAGTGTCGACCGAAAATGCAGCGGTGCGCGGGCAGGTGACGGTGGTCGGTTCCCAATTGCCGGCCTATGTGGCCGATGTAAAAGTGCAGGATTTCCAGTTCGTGCACAAAGGCGACTTGCTGGTGGAGCTGGATTCCCGCATCTATCGCCAGCGTTTTGAACAGGCGCAGGCCCAGTTGGCTGCGCAAAAGGCAGCGCTGGCAAACTGGGAACAGTCCCGCAACAGCGCCAAGGCGGGCATCGTGCTGCAGCAAGCCGTACTGTCGAACGCGCAGGCGCAGGCCGCGCGCGCCACAGCGGATTTCGCACGGGCGGAGCAACTGGTGGGCGATGGCTCGCTGTCAGTGCGCGAACAGGATGCGCAGCGAGCGGCGCGGGCGCAGGCAATGGCGGCCGTCGCGCAGGCCAAGGCCAACGTGGACATTGCGCGCCAGCAGTCGCAATCGGTCACGGTCAATCGCGGCGCCCTGGAAGCAGCGGTGGCCAATGCCGAGGCGGCACTGAAGGCCGCCAGCGTCGACCTCGATAACACCCGCATTATCGCCCCCGCGGACGGCCAACTGGGGCAGGTGAACGTACGGCGTGGCGCCTACGTCGCTTCCGGCGCGCAGCTCATGGGCCTGGTGCCGCACGATATGTGGGTGATCGCCAACCTCAAGGAAACGCAGATGAACGCCGTTCAGGTAGGGCAGGGCGCGACCTTCAAGGTGGACGCACTGGACGGAGCGGTACTGACCGGCCAGGTCGAACGCATCTCCCCCGCCACCGGCTCCGAGTTCGCCGTACTGCCCGCCGATAACGCCACCGGCAACTTCGTCAAGATTGCGCAGCGGATCCCGGTACGCATCCGCATCGATCCGGGCCAGAAACTGGCGCCGCGCCTGCGGCCCGGCATGTCGGTCATCGTCAGCATCGATACGTCGGCGGTGCTGAACGAGAAAGCCGCAGGAGCGCGGCCATGAAGCGCACCGCAGCGTGCGCCGCAGCCGCCACCTTGGCGCTGGCCGGATGCGCCGCCCGCATCACCCCGCCGCCCGAGTCGCAGCTTGTCGTGCCGGAAGGCTGGCGCAGCATCGATGCCACCACGGCAGAGCCTGTGTCCCACCATGGGGTCAGACCCCACGGTGGGACACAGGCTCTGCCGGAGCAGAAGTGGTGGGATGCGTATGGCGACCAGGCGCTGTCCGATCTGGTGGCGCGGGTGCTGGAGCACAATACGGACGTGCGCCTGGCGCAGTTGCGCGTCGCGGAATTCCGCGCCCGGCTGGCTGCGGCCGATGCAAACCGTTCGCCGACGCTCAGCGCCACGCTGACGCCGGTGCGCACGCGCACGCTGGCCTACAACGGCGTCCCTTACACGACCAACCTGTTCGCGGGCGAATTCCAGGCGGCCTATGAGGTGGACTTGTGGGGGCGCCTGGCCCACGCCAGCGAAGCAGCGGCGCAATCGCTGGCCGCCGAGCGCGCCAATGCCGGCGCGGCGCAGCTGTCGGTAGCGGCGCTCGCAGCCAACGGCTACCTGCAGCTGCGCGGCCTCGATGCGGCACTCGAGCTGGCGCGCGCCACGGTCGATCTGCGCGAACAGTCGCGCCGCCTGGCGCAGCAACAGTTCGAAACCGGCTACACCTCGCGCCTGGAATGGCTGCAGGCACAGGCCGAATACGAAGCGGCTGCGGAGCAAGTCCCACAGCTGCAGCGCCAGATCAGTGACCAGGAGAACGCGCTGTCGCTGCTGGCGGGCAGCACACCCGGCCCGGTCGCACGCGGCAAAACCCTCGACGAACTGTCCCCGCCATCGATTCCGGTCGGCCTGCCTTCAAGCGTCCTGCAGCGCCGGCCGGACATCGCCCGCGCCGCGCACAACGTTGCCGCCGCAAAGGCCGGCCTGCAAGCGACCAGCGAACAGCTGCTGCCTTCCTTCCGCCTGACGGCGACGGCCGGCATTCAGTCCACGGATTTCAGCAACTTCCTGCACGATCCCACCTATTTGTGGCGCGTGGGCGCCGGATTGGCCGCGCCATTATGGGAAGGCGGCCGCGTGCAGGCGCAAACCGATGCCGCCGCCGCGCAGCGCGACCAGTCGTTGCTGGCCTACGAACAGACGGTGCGCAACGCGCTGGTGGAAGTGGAAAACAGCCTGACCGCGCTGCAGCGCCTGCGCGAGCAGCTGGACAAGAACGATGCCCGCCGCGCCACCGCGGCGGAAACGCTGCGCATCGCGCGCAACCGCTATCGCAACGGCTACGCCTCCTACCTGGAAGAGCTGGACGCCCAGCGTACCCTGTTCAATGCCGATGTCACGCGCCTGCAGCTGCGCAGCCGCCTGCTGGGCGCCAGCGTGGATTTGTACCGTGCCCTGGGTGGCGGCTGGAAAGAAGACTAGCGCGTAATATTCAGGTTCTTCAATCTCTGGAAAGAAAACCGTGGACCCACGTACATTTGCTATTGACCTGTTCGACCGCTGGACGCAATTGTGGAATCTGGAGTTCCACCTGGCCGCAGATCTGCTCGCGCCGGCGCTGGAACTGCACTACGCGCAAGCCGGTTCGGAACTTTTCGATACTGTCAAAACGCCGGAACAGCTGCTGCACGCCATTCGCCATTGGCATGACCTGAAGCCGGGAATAAAGTTTGAAGTCGAGGGCCTGCCATGCGTTGACGCTGCCCAGAGCGGCGACTCCTGCTCGGGAACGATTGCGCGGCCATACAACGTCTGTCTCGTGAATGCGGACAATGAGGATGTGTGGCGCAGCGGCACGGATATCCTGAAATTCCAGGATGGCTTGATCTGCGAGGTCTGGTCAGTTTCGAGCGGCAGGGAAGGGCGAAGCTTCCGCCAGGACCTGGCCTTCGTCCCGAACTAGTCCTTCCGCTCCTGCAGCAGGTGACCGTGTACTTCCGCCGTCAGCTTGTCGATGCGCTCGACCAGTTGCTTGGTCGCTTCGGTCAGTTCGGTATTCTGGCGCAACAGCTCCATCATTTGCGCGGTATGGCGCGCTGCCTGCTGCGCCAGTGCCTCGCGGTGACGGGCATCGGCATCGTTATGGGCCTTGTCGCGCTCCGCCTGGCGCGTTTGCGCCAGCAGGATCAGCGGCGCGGCATATGCTGCCTGCAAGCTGAAGGCAAGGTTCAGCAGGATGAATGGATACGGGTCGAAATGCGTCAGGCCCCAGATGTTGGCACCGATCCAGACCGCGACAATCAGCGTTTGCGCGCCGAGGAACAAGGGCGTACCGAAGAAGCGCGCAAACGCCTCGGCCTTCAGCCCGAAGGTGTCGGCGCCAAAGGTCCTGGTCAGGTGTTCATGTTCGCGATGGAAGCGCAGGTGGTCATTGTCATGGCCTGGCTGGGCGCTCATAAGTCTTCTTTCTCATCGATGGGAATGAAAAGCTCGCAGGCAAAGGCGCCGGTCTGGGGATCGGTACGGAAGTCGGCGGCATAGCGCTCGAAGGGAGGGCCAGGGCGGCCTTTCAATCCGGCCGCCGGCAGAGCCTTCGCGTAAAAAGCATACCAGGCCTCGCCAATGCCCGAAGGGGGACCATAAAAATCCACCACGGCATAGCGCCCGCCGGTGATGGTCGCCAGCGCAGCGGGCGGCGGCGCCGGGTCGTCATGGCCGATTTCGACACAGGCGTCGTAGCGGCATTTTTCCGGCGGAGTCGTACCGGGATCATCCATCGCCACGCCATACGTTACGCGGCCTGCCAGGCCGTTATCCCTTATCCAGGGATCGACAACGTCGCGCCAGAACGCGCCCAGCGCTGGACCAAAAGGGCCGGTGTGGCGCAGGAAAGCCACGCGGGCAGGTTCGATATCGACAACGCGCACTTTCATGTCGGGCTCCTTATTCGGCGACCGGCGCCGATACGTGTTTATGCGGCTTGCGGATCCTGTGCACGATACGCTTCAGCAGGTGTTCGCCATCGTCGATGATGGTGAAGACGGCCGGCACCACCAGCAGCGACAGCAGGGTCGATGTTATCAAGCCGCCAATCACCGCAATGGCCATCGGCGAACGGAAGCTCGGGTCGGCGCCCATGCCCAGGGCCAGCGGCATCATGCCGGCGCCCATGGCGATGGTGGTCATCAGGATCGGGCGGCTGCGCTTGTGGCAGGCATCGACCAGGGCGTCAAAGCGGCTCATGCCGTCTTCGCGCGCCAGGATGGCGTAATCGACCAGCAGGATCGAATTCTTGGTCACGATACCCATCAGCATGATCAGGCCGATCATGGACGGCATTGACAGCGCTTTCTGCGTCACCAGCAGCGCCACGAATGCGCCGCCGATCGACAGCGGCAGTGCGGCCAGGATGGTCAGCGGCTGCAGGAAGTCGTGGAACAGCAGCACCAGCACGCCGTAGATGCACAAGACGCCGATCAGCATCGCGATGACAAAGCTGACGAACAGGTTGGCCATTTCCTGCGTATCGCCCAGTTCTGCGCGTGTCACGGTGGGCGGCAGGTTCTTCATCGACGGCAGCTGGCGCGCTTCTTCATCCAGCTCGCCAAGCGTGCGGTTGCCCAGCTCCACGTCCAGCGTCACGTTGCGGCTGCGGTTAAGGCGGTCGATCTGCGCCGGACCCGATTCCATCGTGATGCTGGCGACATTTGCCAGCATCACGGGGCCATTGCGGCCGGGGACGGTCAGGCGGCCGATCGCATCGAGGTCGGCGCGCACGCTGTCCGGCAGCTTGACGCGGATCGGCACCTGGCGTTCGGCCAGGTTCATCTTGGTCAGTTCGAAATCGTAATCGCCGGCCGTGGCCACGCGCACCGTTTCACCGATGGCGTTGGCGGTGACGCCCAGGTCGGCCGCCTTGGCAAAATCAGGGCGGACGATAATTTCCGGGCGCACCAGCGAAGCGCTGGAGGTGACGTTGCCGATGCCATGCAGGGTGCGCAGTTCGCGTTCCACCTTGCGTGCCGAATCGATCAGGGCGACCGGGTCTTCCGAGCGCAGCACAAGCTGCATCTTGATGCCGGTATCAGGCGGGCCGACGGTGAAGCGCGCGCCGGGCAGGGCGGACAGCTTGTCGCGGATCATGTTTTCAATCTGCCCCATCGATTCCTTGCGGTCGTTGCGGTGCACGGTGGTGATGGTCAGCACGGCGCGGCGCGCTTCGGCCGCAGCGCCGGGGGCAAAGGCGTCGCCCGAAGAACCGCCGCCAATGGAGCTGAAGACGTGCGTGATCGGTTTGACCTGCATGATCGCCAGGCGTGCACGCTCGGCGACGGCGCGCGTTTCGGCCAGGGTTGAGCCGGGGGGCAGTTCCAGGTTCACCATGGTCTGGTTGCGGTCGGCCGGGGGGATGAAGCCGGTCGGCAGGAAGAACACCAGCATGATGGAACAGACGAAGAACACCGACGCTGCGATGGCGGTCTTCCAGCGGTTGCGCAGGCACCAGCGCATGGTCTTCATGTAGCGCTGCATGATCCAGCCGTCTTCCTGCTGCGGCTTGTCGGTCTGCTTCAGCAGGTGCGCCGCCATCATCGGCGTCAGCAAACGCGCCACCACCAGCGATGCCAGCACCGCCAGCACGGCGGCCCAGCCGAACTGCTTGAAGAATTTGCCGGGAATGCCGCCCATGAAGGCGGTCGGCAGGAACACGGCCACCAGGGCGAAGGTGGTGGCGATCACCGCCATCCCGATTTCGTCGGCCGCTTCCATGGCCGCCTGCATCGGCGTCTTGCCCATGTGCAGGTGGCGCTCGATATTTTCGATTTCCACGATCGCGTCGTCCACCAGCACGCCGACCACCAGGGCCAGCGACAGCAGGGTCACGGTATTCAGCGTGAAGCCCATCCAGTACATGCCGAGGAAGGCCGGCAGCACCGACAGCGGCAGCGCAGAGGCGGCCACCAGCGTGGCGCGCCAGTCGCGCAGGAACCACCACACCACCAGCACGGCGAGGATGGCGCCTTCGTACAGCAGTTCCATCGAGCCGGCGAAGTTTTCGGCGACCGGCGAGGCGTTGTCGATCGATTCGGTGATGGCGATGGTCGGATGCGCTTGTCGCAGTTCTTCCACTGCGGCGCGGGCGTCCTTGGCCACCTGGGTTTCGCTGGCGCCCTTGGTGCGGAAGATTTCGAAGCCCACCACTTTCTTGCCGTCCTGGCTTGCTTCGGAGCGCGGCTCGGCGATGGTGTCGGTGACGTTCGCAACCTGCTCCAGGCGGATGTGGCGCCCGTCGCCCAGCGGAATATCCATCTGCGACAGTTCCTGCGCGCTGTGCACGGTGGCGATGGTGCGCACCGATTGCTCGGCGCCGCTGATGTCGCCGCGTCCGCCCGGCTCTTCCTTCTGTACCTGGCGCAGCATGCGCGACACGTCCAGCGCGGAGACGCGCAGCGCCGCCATGCGTTCATCGTCCAGTTCCACGCGGATCTCGCGGTTCACGCCGCCGACGCGCTTGACTGCGCCCACGCCGCTGACCGACAGCAGCTTTTTGGATACGGCATTGT
The DNA here is from genome assembly GCF_009720745.1 of Massilia eburnea. GTDB lineage: Bacteria > Pseudomonadota > Gammaproteobacteria > Burkholderiales > Burkholderiaceae_D > Rugamonas > Rugamonas eburnea. The sequence goes on from NZ_WNKX01000006.1 coordinate 10,301, forward strand.
CCACATACCAGCTCAGGTCCGCATCGTCGGTCCTGGCGCCTTCCTTCGGCGTGACGACGAAAGTCAGGATCACGCGGCCCGCAGTGGATACTTTGCTGACCACCGGGTCGCGCATTTCGCTTGGCATGTCGGCGCGTACGCGGGTGACGGCGTCGCGCACTTCGTTCACCGCGTCTGAAATGTTCTTTTCGAGGATGAATTCAACGGTGATGGTGGCGGTGCCGTCCAGCACCTTGGCATAGATATTCTTGATGCCCTGCAGCGTGGCGACCGAGTCCTCGATCTTGCGCGCCACTTCCGTTTCCAGCTGGGCCGGTGCGGCGCCGGGCAGGGAGGCGGAAACGGTGACGATCGGCAGCTCGATGTCCGGGAAATCCTGCACCGGGTTGGCGCGATATGCCATCAGGCCTGCCAGCGACAGCAGGATGAACAGCATGATGGCCGGAACCGGGTGCTTGATTGAAAGGGCCGAGAAATTCATCGCAGCTCCTTAGCGGGCGGGCTTGATGGGGTTCGACGCCTGCGCCGGCGCGCCGGTATTGCGTACCAGGTCGCCATCGTTCAGGAAGCCGGCGCCGGCAGCAACGATCAGCGCATCCGGAGCCAGGCCTTGCAGCACTTCGATACGCTCGCCAATGCGGCGGCCAACCTGCACCTTGACCTGGCTCACACGCTGGTCCTGGTTCAGGCGGAATACGTAGCTGAAGCCATCGCGCACGGTGATCGCTTGCTGCGGTACGGTCAGGGCGTCGGATGCGCCCAGTTCAAACTGGCCGGTGGCGAACATGCCGGCCTTGAACGGCGCCTGCTTGCCATTGTTGGGCGGCAGGTCGACATAGACCAGGGCCGAGCGGGTTTGCGGGTCGATGGTCGGCGCCACCATGCGTACCTTGCCTGTCAATTCACTGCCATTGGCGGCTTTCACCACGGCGCTGGTGCCGATCTTGATGTTGCGCAGGTCGGCGGCGGTGACTTCGGCGCGCCACTCCAGGCGGCCCTGCCGGATCATGCGGAACAATTCGGTGCCGGGACCGGCCACCGCGCCAACCGTGGCGCTGCGGGCCGAGATCACGCCCGCGTCGGGCGCCACCACCCTGGTATAGCGCAGGCGCAGTTCGGCCGCCGCCAGCATGGCCTTGGCGGAAGCGGCGCGCGCACGGGCGGTGGCTTCGGCGGTGGTGTACTGGCTGATCTGCTGGGCGCTCAGGGCGCCGGTGTTTTCAATCGAACGCGCACGGTCGGCGTTGGCCTTGGCTTCGGCGGCAGCGGCTTCCGCCTCCATCAGCGCGGCCTTGGCTTGCGCCACGTCGGCCTGCGGGGTTTCCGGCGCGAACACGGCCAGCACTTCGCCCTTCGAGACGACGTCGCCCACGTTCACCTTGACGTCGGACAGGCGCAAGCCGTTCGACTCGCTGCTGATGACCGCTTCCTGCCAGGCGGCGACGTTGCCGTTGGCGGTCAGGCGGATCGGCAGGCTGGTCTTCTCAGGCCGTATGGTGCTGACGGTCAGCGATGGCTTGGCGGTGGCGGCTTTCTTGTCCTCGGCCATGGCGCAAGGCGCCTGCGCCAGCGCGGCGAGGGCGGTGGCGATGGTCAGGGCCGCGATGGCGGATGGAGTGCGGTGCAATGGTTTCATAGTCGTTCCGTTCTTATTGCGCGGCGGGCGCGGTCCAGCCGCCGCCTGCTGCACGGTACAGGGCGATCCAGGCGGCGCTGCGTTCGCGCTGCAGGTTCACCACTGTGTTTTCTGCGGCCAGCCGGGTGCGGCGGGCATCCTCCAGTTCGAGCAGGCTGGCCAGCCCGTTCTTGTAGCGTTCTTCGGTGGCGGTGAAGAAGCTGCGGTAGCCTTCAAGCGCTACCTGCGCATCTTCGGCCCGCTCCTGGGTGCTTTGCAGCGCCACCAGGGCCTGTTCGATTTCCGATACGGCCTGGCGCACGCTGGCCTTGTAGCTCGATACGGCGGCCTTATACCTGGCGCGCGCCGCTTCCACATTGGCGCGGCGCACGCCCCAGTCAATGATGGGCAGCGTCATCTGCAGCGGGCCGAGGGTCCATACATTGGCGCTGATGTCCTGGCCTTCCACGTGCAGCCGGCCGCGCCCGATCGAGCCGCCCAGGCCGAGGTGCGGCCAGCGCTGGGCACGCGCGCCGGCAACGTCGTAGCTGGCGGCCGCCACTTCCTGCGCCGCGTTGAAGACGTCGGGCCGCTGTTCCAGAATCTGGGCCGGCATGGAATCGATGGCGATGCCAGCAGCGGGGGACAGGACGGCGCCCGCTGCGCTCTCGGCCAGGCGCGCGCGCAAATCCGGTTCCGGGATGGCGGTCAGCGCCACCAGCACTTTCAGTTCGCTGTCGCAGGCTGCGCGTTGCGCCAGCGCGCGGTTGTTGCCGTCGGCGGCGCTGGCGCGCGCCAGCGCGTTGGCCGATGGCGACTGGAAGCCAGCCTTGGTCGTGATGTCGGTCAGGCGGGCTGTGTGCGCGCGCGATGCAGCGTCCATGCGCGCCACCGTCAGCAGCTTCTCGCAGGCGCGCAGGCTGTAATACTGGTTGGCCGTTTCGGCCGCCACCGTGACGCGCGCCTCGTGCCAGCCTGCCTGCGCGCCTAGGTGGCGGGCGATGGCGGCATTGCGGCGCGCACGGCCGCCGCCGAACAGGTCGATCTCCCACTGGGCCTGGGCCAGCAGCGTGGTGGTGGTATTCATGGGCGCGTTGACGGACTGCTGGCTCATGCGGGTGGAGCTCAGGACCCCGATCAGGGAGGGGGCGAGGGCGGCGCCGGCGGCGGTGCGCTCGGCGCTTGCTGCGGCAAAACGCGCCTGGGCGCTGGCGATGGTGGGACTGGCCGCCTGTGCGGCCTCGATCAGCTGCACCAGCAGCGGGTCGGACTGGCTTTGCCACCAGCTGGCCAGTTCGCCGGTGCTGCCATTGTGCGGCAGGGGCGCTTGCCATTGCTGCGGCGCGTCCGCCGCGACCTTAGCCGCCGGCCCGGTGATGCCGCAGGCGCTGAGCGCCAGCACGGTCACCATGGTGAGCGGGACCTGATATCTCTTCATGCCGTCCTTTCATTTTGCGCAACATGAATTAAAGCATATAAATCAACCAATTAACATCCTGATACAAAGGATTCTTTGCCTTCAATTCGTGCGCTAGCGTATAAAGAAAAGACCGTAAAACATTGTATTGGGACGACATCATGCGACCTTTCGCATTTGCCCCTTTGCTGGCCGCCGCCCTGGCGCTGCCGCAAGCTGCCCCGTGGGCCGCGCCGCTGGCCAGCGAACGAGCCGCGGTCCATGTGCTGAACCGGCTGGCCTATGGGCCGCGGCCCGGCGATATCGACCGCGTGCGCCAGATGGGCGTACAGGCCTATATGGAGGAGCAACTGAATCCTCCGCCCCTACCGGTAGCGTTAAGCCAGCGTCTCGACAAGCTCGAAACCTTACAGATGAGCACAGGCGAAGCGCTGGCGCGCTTCCAGGAAGCGCGCCAGGAGAAGGATGGCGAGCGCCGCGAACTGGTGAAGCAGATGGCGTCCGAAGCTGCCGAAGCGCGCCTGCTGCGCGCCATTGAAAGCCCGCGCCAGCTGGAAGAGGTGATGGTCGATTTCTGGTACAACCACTTCAACGTCTTCGCCGGCAAGGGACAGGACCGTGCGCTGGTGGCGAGCTATGAACGCGATGCGATCCGTCCGTACGTCTTCGGTTCCTTCCGCCGGATGCTGGGCGCCACCGCGCACCACCCGGCCATGCTGTTCTACCTGGACAACTGGGTATCGAAAGCGGGCGGCCTGAATGAAAACTATGCGCGCGAGCTGATGGAGCTGCACACGCTGGGCGTGGACGGCGGCTACACCCAGAAGGACGTGACCGAGCTGGCGCGCATGCTGACCGGCTGGACCTATGCCCCAAGGCGCGGCGCGCAGTTCGTGTTCGATCCGCGCCGCCATGACAACGGCGCCAAGACCTGGCTGGGCAAGCCCGTCACCGCGCGCGGTGTGAGCGAGGGCGAGTACGCGCTGGACGTGCTGGCCGTGCATCCATCCACCGCCCGCAACATCAGCCGCGAACTGGCGCAGTATTTCGTGGCCGACCAGCCGCCGCCGGCCCTGGTTGAACGCATGGCGCAGACCTGGATCGCGAGCAACGGCGATATCCGCTCCGTGCTGCGCACCCTGTTCTCCAGCCAGGAATTCATGGACCAGCAGTACGCCGGCGCCAAATACAAGACGCCGTACCAGTACGTGGTGTCCGCTTCGCGCGCGGCCGCCATGCCGATGACGGAAGTGAAGCCGCTGGTGGGCATCCTGTCCCGCCTTGGCATGCCGCTCTACGGCTGCCAGACGCCGGACGGCTACAAGAACACGGAGGCGGCCTGGCTTAACCCGGATGGCCTGAGCCGCCGCATCAGCTACGCGTTGTCGATTTCTTCCGGCGCCGATGCGGCCGCCGTGCAGGAAGCGCTGGGCGCCTCGGTGTCAAAGCGCACCGCCGCCATCGTCGCCGACAGCAACGAGCGCCTGCGCGCCGGCATGCTGCTGGGCAGCCCCGACTTCATGCAACGCTGAGGACCGACCATCATGCAACGACGCCAATTCCTGAACGCCTTTGCCGCCAGCGCCGGCCTGCTGCTGCCGCTTGGCCCGCACGCCTGGGCCGCAACGATGGCCCCCGGCAGCAGCGCGCCCACCTCCAGGAAACTGATCGTGGTCATGCTGCGCGGCGCGGTCGACGGCATGAACGTGGTGGCCCCGGTGGCCGATGCCGAATATGCCCGCCTGCGTCCCAATATCGCGCTGGCCAAACCCGGCGCGGACGATGGCGCATTGGACCTGGACGGCTATTTTGGCCTGCACCCGGCGCTGGCGCCGCTGATGCCGCTGTGGCAGCAGAAGAAGCTGGCCTTCGTCCACGCCAGCGGTTCGCCTGACGCCAGCCGCTCCCACTTCGATGCGCAGGACTATATGGAATCGGCCACGCCGGGCGTGAAAAGCACGCAGGACGGCTGGATGAACCGCCTGCTTGGCGTGCTGCCGGGCGAGTCCACCCCGACGCGCGCACTGAGCATCGGCCCGGTGATGCCGCGCATCCTTTCCGGCGCGCTGCCGGCGACCAATCTCGCCAACGGTGCAGCCGGCACGCGTGCCACGCCGCTGGACCGGCCGCAGATTGCCAAGGCCTTCGATGCGCTGTACACCGGCAATGAGCGCTTCGGCAAAGTCTACGTCGATGGCCGCCAGGCGCACGAGGAGGTGATGGCCGCCGCCAACAGCGGCATGATGTCCGAGATGCAGGCGGCCGACAACGGCGCACCGCTGCCCAACGGCTTCCCCGACGATGCCGCCCGCCTGGCGACGCTGATGCGCAACAAGCCCAATATCCAGCTGGCCTTCATCGCGCTCGGCGGCTGGGACACCCACGCCAACCAGGGCGCCGGCAGCGGCCAGCTGGCCAACCGCCTGCAGCCGCTGGGCACAGGATTGGCCACGCTGGCGCAGCGCCTGGGACCATTGTTTGACGATACCGTGATCGTGGTGATGTCGGAATTCGGCCGCACGGCGCGCGAGAACGGCAACCGCGGCACTGACCATGGCCACGGCAACGCCATGTGGGTGCTGGGCGGGAAGGTGCAGGGCGGCAGGGTGGCCGGCGAGTGGAAAGGCCTGGCAGACGGCCAGTTGAACGAAGGACGCGACTTGCCTGTCACCACCGATTTCCGCCGCGTGCTGGCCCACATTGCGGAGCGCCACCTTCGCCTGCCCGATAGTGCGCTGGTCCGCGCCTTCCCCGGCCTGCCTGGCGGCGCGCCGCTCAACCTGCTGGCCTGAGCTCAGATGGTTTCGGTCTCGCGCACGGTCAGCGGGCTGGCCAGCGCGTAGCGCGCAATATCGTCCTTGCGCATGAATGCCACGCCGGCATGCGATGTCGCGTAGCGCAGGAACTGGTCCCAGGCGCGCACCATCTGCGGCGTGCCGCTGATGCGGTCATGTGCGCTGATCGACATCATGCGCCGGCGCGCCCCGCCTTCGCTGTAGAGCTGGTCGAAATCGAGCTTGACCTGTTCCAGGAACTGCGCGGGCGAATAGTTGCGGCCTTCCACCAGCAGGATGTCATTGTTGCGCAGCGTGTAAGGAACGACAGTGAAGTCCTTGCCATTGACTGGCTCAATGAAGGGCTCGTCGCGGCTCAAGTCGTCGATATGGTACAGATAGCCAAGCTCCTGCAGCAGTTCCAGGGTGTGAGGACTGCGCCGCAGCCAGTTGCAGTTGTAGCCCAGTGGGCGCTGGCCGGTGGCTTGCTGCACCATGTCGGCCGCGTCGATCAGGAACTGGCGCTCTTGTTGCCGGCCCATCGCGAATTGCGGGCTCCAGCGCGGGCCGTGCGCCGCTGCCTCATGGCCGCGCCGTACGATCTCGCGCGCCAGTTCGGGGTGCCGGCGTGCTGCTTCGCCAATGATGTGCGACGTGACCTTTACGCCGTACCGGTCCCACAGGTCGAGCATGCGCGGGATGCCTTCGCGGTAGCCGTAGGCGAACCAGGTATTCGCGGCCAGGTCGGACGGTACGCTGGATGGGAAGTCCACTTTCGGGAAGGGGCTGTCGGCGCCCCGTGCCGGCTGGCCGCCCGCCTCGAATTGCATGGAGATCGAGATCACCAGGCGGGCGCCGCCCGGCCAGTACGAACCGGACGCATCGCCGGCGGCCGCTTGCGTCGAAGCGAGGCTGTCGCCGCCCGACAGCGCGGCGCTAGCCGCAAGCGTCCCAGCCTGGGCCATGAAGCGGCGGCGTGATGGCTGCGCCGTACCCTTTTCGTTCGCGCGCATGGCGTTATTCTCCAATCACGCCAAGCTGGCGCAGGAAGGCGAGGTTGTCTTCAATATGCCAGTTGTCGGCGATGCGCCCGTCGGCGATGCGGTAAATGTCCGTGGCGATGAAATCGATCTCCTGGCCTTTGCCCTGCACACCTTTGAAGCTGCCGGTGAAATGTCCGCGCAAGCGCAGGTGCAGCACCACCCGGTCGCCGCTGGCAATGAGCTGCTCAATGTCGGCATGCATGTCGGGAACGGCCGCGCGCACGAAGGCCGATGCCGCCAATGGCCCGGGCAAGCCCTGCGCACGCCCCGGTGGCAGCGTGCGGTCGGTGAACCCAGGCGCCAGCGCGGCGCGGGCCAGCGTCTGGTCGCCGTTATTCCAGAACGATGCATAGCGCCGTGCGGCGAGAACGTTGGCTTGCGCCTGCGCTGGCGGCAGCGAGGGATCGATGAACTGCAGCTGCGGCTGCACCAGCTGCGTGTCTGGAGCCGCTTGTGCTGCGGCCAGGGGCAGGGCGAACAGCAAGGGAAGAAGGCGTTTCATATTTTCTCCTTTTGAAAGGATTTCATCGTATTCGCCGACAGCTGGGTAAAATAGCCCTGGGTGACGAATACATAATTTCCATTTCGCGGAGAATCACATGCTTGATGACTTGCCGGCCCTGAGGGCTTTCGCCTGCATCGTCGCCGCCGGCAGCATGTCGGCGGCGGCGCGCGAGCTGGACTTGCCGCTGTCGGTGGTCAGCAAACGCCTGGCGCAGCTGGAGAAAAGCGCGGGAGTGCGCCTGCTGCAACGCACCACCCGGCGCCAGGCGCTGACGGACGATGGGGCGCAGTTCCATGCCCACGTCTTGCGCATCCTGGAGCAGGTGGCGCAGGCCGAGTCGCAGCTGGCCAACAGCCGGGGCGAGGTGGAAGGCCTCCTGCGGCTGACGGCGCCGACGGAATTCGGACGCCAGCATGTTGCGCCCATCGTGGCAGACTTCCAGCGCCAGCATCCGGGCCTGCTGGTGCAGCTGGAGCTGGGCGATACGGTGGTGAACCTGCTGGAGAGCGGCCACGATATGGCGATCCGTTTCGGCAGCGTGCCCGAGCCCAACCTGGTAGTGCGCCGGCTGGCGCCCAACTTCCGCGTGGTATGCGCCGCGCCGTCCTACCTCGAGCGGCAAGGCACGCCCACCCAGCCTGCGCAGCTAGCAGGCCACCGCTGCATCGTGATCGGCGACGCGCGGCGCGCCGACTGGCGCTTTGAAGGCGAGCAGGAGGTGAATGTGCGCGTCGCGGCAAGTCTCCTCACCAACGATGGCCAGGCGGCCCATGCGCTGGCCCTGCAAGGCGCCGGGCTGGTAGTAAAATCGATTTGGGATGTGGGCGACGATCTGCTTGCCGGGCGCTTGCGGCGCCTGTTGCCGCAGTACCGCATGGCGGCCGCGCCGCTGCAGGCGGTGCTGCCGTCCAGCCGCAACCTGCCGCTGCGGGTTCGCCTCTTCCTCGATTATCTGCAGGCACGCCTGGCGACAGCATGGCGCTGGGATGCTTTTGGGGGCAGCGATGCTGAAATTCCTGTGGGAACTGCTGAGCGATGACGAGCGCTCGGAAGACACCTTGGCCCTGCTGACTGTGGCCTTCAGCCTGGTCTTCCTGGGTTGGCTGATGCTGGCCTGAGCGTTCAGGCCAGCAGGGCGTCGATTGCCGCCACCAGCTGTTGCGGGTCGATCGGGTGCGACAGGATGCCGCGCCGCCGTCCCGCACCCAAGCTGCCCAGGTCGTCCTCGTCGTCGGGCCGGATCACCAGCACCGGCAAGGCCGGCGCCATTTCCAGCGCATCGGCCAGGAAGGACAAGCGTCCCGCTTCCAGCAATCCCAGTTCGCACAAGACCAGGTCGAAAGCATGGCCGTCCAGCAGCACGCCCGCGTCCATGGGGTTGCAGGCGGTGCTCACGGTATAACCGGTATGCGCCAGGATGGCTGCCACCAGGCCGGCATTTTCGGGCGCGGCATCGAGCAGCAGCACCCGGGCGCGGGCATGTACGGGCGCCGGCTGCGCGCTGGAAGGCGCCGGAACAGGCGCCGCCTTGGCCGGCATGCCGCCGGCGCGCAGGTGCTCGGGCAGGAATGATTCCAGCGACGGCAGGAGCACGTCCGGCTCCAGCGACTTGGGCAGGCAGCCGGTAAAGCCGGCGCGGCGCAGCGCCGCACAGCCGTCCGTCACCGGCAGGGCGCTGGCGGCCAGGATGGGGATGTCGCGCGTAGCCGGGTCGGCGCGCAGCCGCGCCACCACGCCCAGGCCGTCTATCTTTGGCAGGTGCAGGTCGCACAGGATCAGGTCGGGCCGTTCGCGCAACGCCATCTCTACGCCCATGGCGCCGTCGCTGGCGCACAGCGGGAGATGGCCAAAGGCCTGCAGCAGATAGGTCATCAGGTCCATATTGGCCTGGCTGTCTTCGATGATCAGGATGCGGGCCGGCATTTGAGTGCAAGTGTGAAAGTGCTGCCCTTGCCGAAATCGCTGCTGAAGAACAGCGAGCCGCCAAGCAGGTTAGCCAGGTTCTGGCTCAGATACAGGCCCAAGCCCGCGCCTTCGGCATGGCGGGTCGAGGTGCTGTCCAGCTGCGAGAAGGCCTGGAACAGCTTGGCCTGGTCTTCTTCCTTGATGCCGCTGCCGCTGTCGGTCACGCTGAATTCCGTGATCAGGGATTTTTCCTCGTCGGTGCGCTGGCTGAGGGCCAGCTTGACCATCCCTTTTTCGGTGAACTTGATGGCGTTGTTGGCCAGGTTGATCATGATCTGCGCCAGGGCGCGGCGGTCGCTCTGGAGGATGATGGGCTGCTGCGGCATGTCGATAAAGACCTGCAGGCCTTTTTGCGCCGCCAGCGGCCGCAGGGTCTCGGCCACTTCTCCCACCAGCTGCTGGCAATGAACCGGCTCCAAAGTCAGGGTGACCTTGCCGGCCTCGATTTTCGCCACGTCCAGGATATCGTTGATCAGGGACAGCAGGTGGCGCGCGCTGGAACGGATGGTGGTCAGCTGGCGGTCCTGTTCATCGGTCAGCGGGCCGGGGAGCTTCATCAGCAGTGCGCCGGTGAAACCGATGATGGCGTTGAGCGGCGTGCGCAGCTCGTGCGACATATTCGCGATGAAGGCCGACTTCATGCGGCTTGCTTCGGCCAGCTCCAGGTTCTTCAGCGCGATTTCGCGGTTGGTGGTTTCCAGTTCGGCGGCATGGTGGGCCAGGCGCATATTCAGTTCGATCACCTGGCGCTCGCGCGCCTGCAGCTCGCTGTTGACCTGGACCGCCTGCTCGTAGGTGGAAATCAGCAGGTCGAGGATTTGCTGGCGCTCGGCGTTGATGAAGTGCTTCTGGTCACCCAGGTAAAGGGCGATGCCGACCTCCATGCTGGAATTGCGGCGCAGTTTCTGGTTGACCAGCATCTGGCCGATGCGGTTCAGCAGGTAGTCTTCGGCGTAGGGCTTGCGGATGAAGTTATCGGCACCGCATTCGATGCCGCGGATGATGTCCTTGGGGTCGGTCAGCGAGGTGACCAGGATCACCGGGATGTCACGCATGGCCGGATCGGCCTTGATGGCGCGGCACAGCTCATAGCCGTCCATTTCGGGCATCACGATATCCGACAGCACCAGGTGCGGCTTGCGTTCGCGGATTTCGGCCAGGGCCAGCTTGCCATTGGCTGCCACGCTGGCGCGATAGCCCGAAGAGCGGATCAGCCGGCGCAGGCGCTCGGCCTGGGTCGGGCTGTCTTCGACGATGAGTATTTCCAGCTCATCGGGCGCGATATCGTAGCTGGAGTCCAAAGCACCTCCGAAATGGTTGGGTGTAAAGACTATACCGTTTTTTTAGCCGCCTTGGAAACCGCCGTCACGATAGGTGATGACCAGCGTGTCGCGATGGCCATGGTCCGCCAGCGGCTGGATCGGGGTCGATTCGTGGATGACAGCCGCATCGTCCAGCAGCAGCATGGTCCAGGGCTCGGTCATGGTGAAACGCTTGCCGTTCGGACCATCTGCCTCGAACACGCGGGTTTCGCCGCCCTTGATGCCGTGGCGGCCGACCAGCAGCACGGCCACGAAGTCCACCCCGTCGCGGTGGGCGCCTTCCGGCGTAGGGCGGCCGATGCCGTCGGTGGTATCGATGCGGAACTGGTGGGCTTCCACGTACCAGGGATGCTGGCCGCGCGCCTGGGCGCAGGCCTGGCCGACGGCTGTCAGCAGCTTGGTCCAGGCGGGGTTGGCCACCGTCTGTGCGGCGACCGGCTCGAACAGGCGGCGCATGCCGCCGTGCAGGGCGTTGTATTCGACCGGCTGCCAGTGGGCGCGGTGTTCGGTCTGGTCCAGGGACAGGCCGTCCTGCACGAAGCAGGAATGGCGGCGGCGGCGGTATCGGCCGCCGTCTTTCAGGTAATTGTCGGTAGCCAGGTCGTCCCAGCTGGGGACCAGGGAATTCAGTTCATCCAGCGTGCAGCCGGCCAGGCTGGCCACGTCGGCAGGCTTGAGCAGGGCGTAGCCGGCGCTGCGCAGGGTGTGGATCAATTGGGGCAAGGGCGTCATCATGTCCCCTATTGTAACTAGAATGCGCTATTCAGGCTGAGGCGGAAAGATCGCGACTCGATAGGGTGGAAATGGATGTCCTCCCTTGCCGCTGCTTCGCCTTGCAGGCGCGATTGGTAGTAATAGTCGATCGCTGAAACCTGGCGGTTGGCCAGGTTGAAGCCTTCCAGCTCCAGCGTAGTGCGGGCGTCGAACTTGTAGGCCAGGCGGCCGTTGACGGTGGCGCTGGCTTTCGAGCGCACCGCATTGTCTTCCACCAGCGGGCGCGGGCCGAACCAGCGCAGGCGCAGGGAGCCGGACCAGGGGCCGGCCGGGGTGAAGGTGGCAGCCAGCTGGGCCACACCTTGCACGGCGCCGGGGATGCGGTCGCCGGCTGGGTTGCCGCCCCGGAAGCGGCCGCGCGCAAAGGCCAGGTCGGCGTCCAGCGACAGCCATTTGGCCGGCTTGTAGTAGTTCGAGAATTCGATGCCGTAGCGCCGGCTTGGGCGGCCTGCTTCCGTGCTGCCGGCGTCGCCCAGGTAGACCAGCTCGGAGTCGAAGTCCAGCCGGTAGATGGCCAGCACGCTCTGCAGGCCCTTGACCGCTTCGCTGCGCAGGCCGAATTCCAGGCCGCGCGAGCGCGCCAGCGGCGTGGCCGGGTCGCGCGCCTGGGTGACGCCGCGCGCGTCGTTGCTGTGGAAGCCGCGACCGGCGTTGAGGTAGAACTCGGTGCGCGTCCAGGGCCCAAAGGCAAGGCTGATGCCGGGGCTGGCCAGGGTGTCGTTGACGCGGCGCGCATCGCCGACGGCGAAGCGGTAGCGGTCCAGCCTCACGCCGGCTTCGCCGCGCAGCCAGGCGCTGGCGCGCAGGCGCTGCTGCAGGTAGAGGGTCGCGCTGCTTTCAACGATGTGGTCGGCCCGCACGGTCTCGAGCATCCGGCGCGCTTCGGTGTGCTGCAGCGCGTTGAAGATGTTGTCGTTCTGCGCCTGGACCCCGAGCGTGGTGCTCCACGCCAGGTCGTCCATGTGGTCATGCCAGCTGCGGCTTGCCTCGAAGCCGCTGGTGACGCGGCGGTCGGGCTGGGCGAACTGGTCGCCGTGCACCGGGTCGTCGAGGAAGTAGGTGAAGTTGGAGAACAGCTCGAGCCGGTGGTTGATGATGTAGGCGCTGGCGCGCGTGCTCTGCTTGTCGTCGCTGCGCGCCCAGGCGGCGGACAGGCTGTAGCGCTGCGCCTGCCCGCCATCAGTCGGGTCGATGCCGTCGAAGCGGCCCAGCAAGCCGCTGTCCACGGCACGCTGTGGGATCTGGTCGGTGGCGTTCCACTTGCCGCGGTAGGCCATGGCGGTGATGGTGTAGCCATTGTTGGCGAAACTGGCGCTGTAGCGCAGCACGGCGTTGAGCTTGCGGTAATTGTCGCCGCGCGTGAAGGGTCCATCGTTGTGCACGGCCTCCAGCGCGTACAACCACGCGCCGGGCCGGTCTGCGTCCACATCAGCGTCGCGCGAGCCGGCCAGCATGACGCGGCCGTAACCGTCCTGTCCGACCGTGGCGTTGGCGCGGTCTTGCGGCAGGCGGCTGGAATAATTGATGGCCGTGGCGCCGGCGGAAGAAAAGTCGCCCGTGCTGGCGTTGTACGGGCCTTTGTTGTAATCGAGGCGCGCCACCAGTTCGGGGATGATGAAATTCAGGTCGGTCCAGCCCTGGCCGTGGGCATGGCTGCGCTGGTTGACGGGCATGCCGTCCACCGTGGTGCGCAGGTCAGTGCCGTGGTCGAGGTTGAAGCCGCGCAGGTAGAACTGGTTGGCCTTGCCTTCGCCGCTATGCTGGCTGGCGACCAGGCCGGGCGTCGCCTCCAGCAGTTCGCCGGGGCGGTAGATGGTGCGCGCTTCCAGCTGGCGCTGGGACACGCTGCCCATGCCGGCGGAATCGGCCACGCCCACCTGGCTGGCGCGCGCCCCTTCCACCAGCACGCGCTGCATGAAGGGATCGTCGGCGTGGGCCGCCGCCGCAGCGAGCAGCGAGGCGAGGGCCAGGGACAGGGCCGGCGGCGGCAGCGGCGCGCGCACCGTGGGCAGCCGCCGCTCAGGGCAGCGGCTGTTCACGGCGATCGCGGTTGAAGACGATGGAAGCTGTCGGGCGGCCGGGACCGCTGACGTTGACGTTGTTGACTTGCTGCGGCAGGAAATCGGTCAGCACGCCGTCCAGCAAAACAGCGCCGGGCGGCAGTTCGGTCTTCTCGATTTCCTGGAAGACGTTGATGGTGTCCACATTGGCCTGGACGCCAACCCAATGCAAGGGCAAAGCCTTGCCATTGACGGTGATGCGGAACTGCTTTTCGAGGTAGCGGCGGAACACGGCCTGGTCCTCCTCCAACCCAAGGTCAACGTTGCGCTGGTAAAGGTTCATCAACAGCGCTTCCACATCATGCGCTGTGTAAGTATGAACCACTTCCGTGCTGCCTGTGCGAGGGTTGAAGCTGATCTCCGTCAAGCCCACGTGGAAATTGTGGGCTTGCGCGGCGGCGCTGCACCAGAGCAGCGCCGCCAGGAGGACGGCTTTGAGTCGAGTCATCACTTCTTATCGGATTCCGCGGCTTTCTTCTCTTCGTCTTTCTTCTTGAGAGGCGTGTTGAAGTCTTTCATCATGTTGTCAGGCTGGCGCGACTTGAACAGCTCCAGGCGCGACTGGCTTACCTTGCGCGGCCAGGCGTTGTTCGACTGGTCGATGTCGGCGGTTTCCCAGTACGGGTCCTGCACCAGCGATACCAGCGACTCGTCGGTCACGATCACCTTGGTGATCTTTTTCGGCGAGTAGCGCCACACTTCGGCCGGAATGCGCTCGATATACTTCTTGCCCGACTTCAGTTCGATTTCCAGGATCAGCGGGGTGACCAGGCCGCCCAGGTTGGAGAAGTCTACCAGGTACAGGTGCTTGCCCTGTGCCAGCAGGTCTTTTTCCCACTGTTCCAGGTCGCCGGTCGCCTCGGCATACTTGTTGCGGTCGGCATTGGTGACGGTGTAGTCGTCGTGCTCGTTGTAGAAGTCCTTCAGCTCCGGATGCTGGTCCACTTTGCGAACCATACCCTTGTTGTGCTGGTCGATCATCGAAACCGGCTCGGCATCGTGGCGCGCCTTCTTCCAGGCCTTTTCGGTCTCCGGATTTTTGGTGCTGACGCCATACTCGGTGATGCCGTCGATCGACACGTCCACCGCATCGGTGGTATAGAACCAGCCGCGCCAGAACCAGTCAAGGTCGGTGCCGGAAGCGTCTTCCATGGTACGGAAGAAATCAGCCGGGGTAGGGCGCTTGAATTTCCAGCGGCGCGCATATTCGCGGAAGGCATAGTCGAACAGCTCGCGGCCCAGGACGGTCTCGCGCAGGATGTTCAGCGCCGCAGCCGGCTTGGCGTAGGCGTTGTTGCCGAACTGGAGCAGCGACTCCGAGTTGGTCATGATCGGCACCTGGTTCTTGGAGCGCATGTAGTCGACGATGAAACGCGGGTCGCCGCGGCCGGCAGGGTAGTTCTCTTCCCATGCTTCCTGCGCCAGCGATTGCACGAAGGTGTTCAGGCCCTCATCCATCCAGGTCCATTGGCGTTCGTCGCTGTTGACGATCATCGGGAAGTAGTTGTGGCCCACCTCGTGGATCACCACGCCGATCAGGCCATATTTGGCGCGCTTGGTGTAGGTGATTTCACCGGTCTTCTTGTCCTTCACAGGACGCGGACCGTTGAAGGAGATCATCGGGTACTCCATGCCGCCCACGGGACCGTTGACGGAAATCGCGGTCGGGTATGGGTAATCGAAGCTGAACTTGTTGTACTGCTCGATCGTGTGGATGATGGCGGCGGTCGAATACTTCTCCCACAGCGGGTTGCCTTCTTTCGGGTAGTAGGACATGGCCATCAGGTTGCTGCCGTCCTTCTTGTAACCCTGTGCATCCCAGATGAACTTACGCGAAGAGGCCCAGGCGAAGTCGCGCACGTTCTTGGCTTTGAAGTGCCAGGTCTTGGTGCCCTTGGCCTGGTGCTTCTCGGCTTCCTCGGCTTCGGCCTGGGTCACGATGATCACGGGCGTCTTGCTGGTGCGGGCCTTGGCCAGGCGGTCGCGCTGGGCTGAAGACAGCACGTCGTTCGGGTTTTGCAGTTCACCGGTGGAAGCGATGATGTGGTCGGACGGTACCGTGAGCTGCACGTCGTAGTCGCCGAATTCCAGCGTGAATTCGCCGGAGCCCAGGAACTGCTTGTGCTGCCAGCCGTACACGTCGTAGTAGGCCGCCATGCGCGGGAACCACTGGGCGATTTCGAACAGGTCGTTCTTGTCTTCGTCGAAATGCTCGTAGCCGGAGCGGCCGCCCAGTACTTTCTGTTCGTTGATCTTGTACGACCAGTCGATGGAGAAGGTAATTTTCTCGCCCGGTTTCAGCGGCTGCGCCAGATCGATGCGCATCATGGTGCGGTTGATGGTGGTCTTCAGCGCTGCGCCGCCGGCGCCCTTGACGGACGTGATCTTGAAACCGCCGTCGAAGTCGCGGCCGGCCAGGATGCCGCGCATGCCTTCGAACTTCATGCCATCTTCTGCCCCACGAGCATTGGCCCAGGCCTCGCGCGAAGGCGCGGTCAAGGTCATGCGGGCATCGGAGTCCGCTTTGTAGATGTTCTGGTCCAACTGCAGCCAGAGGTAATTCAGGGTATCCGGCGAGTTGTTGTGGTAAGTAATTTGCTCGCTGCCGGTGATGGCGCGGTTGGCTTCATCCAGCGAGGCGCGGATGGTGTAGTCCGCACGCTGCTGCCAATAAGCATGGCCCGGCGCGCCAGAGGCGGTGCGGTACTGGTTGGCGGTCGGCAGCAGCTCATCGAGCTGGCGGAATTTATCGTCGAATGGCTCGGCTGCGAAAGCCGTCGCTGTCAGGCAGAATGCGGCAAGACCAATTTGAAAACGTTTCATCGAGTCCCCAGGCTTGTAGTAATAAATGCTGGGCTATTCTAGGGGAGCTTGCGTATTGTCACTTGGTTTATTTGTAAAAATCCTGCTACATAAAACAAAAAAAGGGGACGTACCCCTTTTATCAAATAAACGGCGAAAAAAAGGGGTACGTCCCCTTTTTTATCAAGCGTTGTTCATCAGGCTGGTGCGCAGGCCCGACAGTTCGCGCTGCAGGCGGATGACCTGTTCGATATCGCAGCCGCTGGCGCTCAGGACGCAGGCGGGGAGCTTGGCGCCTTCCTGGCGCAGTGCGCTGCCGTGCGGGGTGAGGGCGATGATGACCTGGCGTTCATCCTGCGGGCAGCGGGTGCGGGTGATCAGTTCGGCCTGCTCCATGCGCTTGAGCAGCGGGGTCAGCGTGGCCGAATCGAGGAACAGGCGTTCGCCCAGGGCGGATACGGTCTGCTCGTCCTGCTCCCACAACACCATCATCACCAGGTATTGGGAATAGGTCAGGCCCAGCTTGCGCAGCAGCTTGCGGTAGAGCTTGTTCATCGCCAGGGACGTGGAGTACAGGGCGAAGCACAATTGCTGGTCGAGCTTGGGGACCTGCGCGAGGTCGATCGATTTGGTATCCATGGCGGCAGTATAGATAGCGCGCTATCTAATTGCAAGCAAATTTTTCCCTTGACCTTGCTACAGGGGGATTCTTTGACTATTGTTAAAGTGCCCGTAACCTGCGCTGGGCATTTGAGGATGACAATGAACCAGATGAACCACTACCATTCTGGCGCTTACCCGGTTCCTGATCAGCGCGGCATTGAGCCCGTCCTGTTCCTGGTGGAACTTGACCCGCAGCGGGTGGTCGATGGCGTGCGCTACGACGATAATTACCTGGCCGACGACGTCATGGCCTGCGGCACCATGCGCGAAACCTGCCCGATTTGCGAAGAAGGCCATTTGCAGCTGGTGCTGCGGCAGAAGAATGTGCGGGTGGCGCACCTGTTCTGTATCGAATGCACGCGCTGCTTCGGCGCTTTCCTGCCGGATGGCTCGCCGGCGCTCTCAGACTAGGGCTTGCCTGCGGTATCATGCCGCAATGACCAGACCAAAGACCAAGCCCCTGCTGCTGATCGTTGACGGATCGGCACAACATCTGCAACAGCTCAGCCATTTGCTGGAAGACAAGTACAGCGTGCGTGCTGTCGATGCTGTCGAGCGCGCCCTTGCCATGGCCCAGCAACTGCCGCGCCCCGACCTGATCCTGGTCGACGTGGTGCGCGACGGCTTTGGCGTTTGCCAGGCCCTGCGCAGCAACCCGGATACCGCCAGCATTCCCCTGATCGCAATGATCGAGCGCGGCCAGCCCGAACTGGAGAGCAGCGCGATTGCCGAAGGCGCTTCCGACGTGGTGGCGCGGCCGCTGGTGCCCGAGCTGCTGCGGGCGCGCATTGCCACCCACGTACAGCTGCACCAGGCGCGCGCGCAGGTGCAGCGCCGCCGCGGGCAGGTCAAGGAACTGAACCAGATTGCCGATGCCGCCGCCTGGGCCATCGCCACCCTGGCCGAATGGCGCGACGAGGAGGATCCGTCGCATCTGCGCCGCATCCAGCATATCGTGCTGGCCATGGCGCGTCAGCTGCAAGGCAGCCCGCGTTTCGCCTATGAATTGGCTGAGCCGAATATCCCGCTACTGTTCAAGGCCGCGCCGCTGCACGATATCGGCAAAGTCCGCATCCCCGACACCATCCTGCTCAAGCCGGGCCGCCTGACGCCGGAGGAATTCGAGGTCATGAAGCGGCATACGGAATTTGGCCGCGACGCCATCGCCGGGGTGGAGCGCGAACTGGGCTTCTCCAACGCTTTCCTGCGCTTTGCGCGCGAAATCACCTACAGCCACCAGGAACGCTACGACGGCTCCGGCTATCCGCAAGGCTTGGCGGGCGACGCCATTCCGGTATCGGCGCGCCTGGTGGCGGTGGCCGATGTGTACGATGCGCTGGTCTCCGAGCGGGTCTACCGCCCAGCCTTTACCCATGAGACAGCCATCGAATTGATCCGCCAGGGCAGCGGCGAGCAATTCGATCCGGACGTTGTCGATGCCTTGCTGGCAGTCGAAGAGCAAGTGATGGAAATCGCAGCCCGATACCAGGATGCAACGGTATAGCCGTTCCACGCCGTAATACGGTTTTCCCTATGCTATAGTCGGCTACACAGTTCAGCCGGAGCCAGCATGCGCATCCACGGATACCTGGCCTTTATTGTCGGTATTTGCGTTACCGTATGGGTTTGCTTGTTCGTCATGAACGTCCAGGACAGGCAAGCCAGCGAAGCATTCCAGCGCGATACGCAAAAGATTGCGCGCGACACCCAGACCCGCCTGCAAACCTACTTCGACATGCTGCTCAGCATTAAGGGGGTGTTCGCGGTACATGAGAATGTGACGCGGGTGGAGTTCAGCCGCTATGTGCGCGAGCTGGACTTGAAGCGCCGTTATCCCGGCTTCCAGGCCATCCAGTTCGTACGGCGGGTACGCTCGGCCCAGCTCGATGCCTACACGGCCTTTATCCGCGCCGACGACAGCCTGCAAAGCGGCGGCTATCCCGACTACAAAGTGCATCCGGCCTCGGTGCGGCCGGAACACTTCATCATCGAATACAACGAGCCGATGAAGGGCAATGAAAACGCCTTCGGCCTTGATCTGGCTGCGCTGCCCCCGCATTACAAGGCACTGCAGCTAGGCGCGGCGACCGGCCGCATCGTCGCTACCGAGCGCATTACCCTGGTGCAGGACGCCAGCGGCCAGCCGGGCTTTGTAGCGCGCTCGCCAATCTATCGCCGCGGCGCTTCGCTGCTGACGGTGGAAGAGCGCGATGCGGCGCTGGTGGGCTTCGTGGCCATCGTCTTCCGTGTCAACGACCTGATGTCGGAAACCATTGACAGCCCGATGCTGCGGCAACTCTATGTCAGCATCCACGACGCCGGCTATGCCAGCGACGGCGCGAAGGAGCTGCCCTCCGACGATAACCTGATGTTCGACAGCTTTGGAAAACTCGGTTCCGGCAAGCGCTTGCCTGCGCTGGCTGGGCTGGACGTGAAGATCCCGCTCGACGTGGGAGAGCGGCGCTGGATCATGCATTTCGAAGGCCACGCCAGCGAACACTATAGCCGCGATTCAATGCTGATCTGGGTCATCGCGCTGGCCGGCTTTACCATCAGCGCCCTGATCGGCGCACAGATCATGACCCTGAGCCGCCGCCGGGCCCTGGCGAAAAAACTGCGCGTCACGGCCGACGAGCTGCGCGCCCTGCAGGACAGCGCCATCGTCGGCATCGGCCTGTTTGCCAATGGCGTGATCGTACGCTGCAACAGCGGCCTGGAAGAGATGATGGGCTACCATCCCGGCGAACTGGCCGGACGCTCCTGCGCGGTGCTGACGGGCGGACACCACGATCCCTTTGCCTGCGTGAGCGATGGTACGTCGATGCACTTCGAGCTGGAGCTGGTGAGCGCACAAGGCAAGAAGCTGTGGTGCATGGTGAATGGCCGCATGCTGGACCAGAGCGAGCCGCGCAAGGGCTGCGTGTGGGTCATCATCGACATCACCGAACGCAAACAGGCCGAGGCGGCGCTGGTCGACACCAAGCATGGCCTGGAGCGCAGCCTGAACGAGCTGGCGCTGCAGAAGTCCAATGTGGAACTGGCGCACAAGGATTTGTCCGCCGTGCTGTTGACGCTGAAGCAGGCGCAGGCCAGCTTGATCACTTCCGAAAAAATGGCATCGCTGGGCGCCCTGGTCGCGGGCATTGCACACGAACTGAATACGCCGATCGGCAACAGCCTGCTCACCGCCACAGCGCTAAGCGATATGTGCAAGGAATTCGAGCGCCAGCTGGGGGAGGGCGGCATCAAGCGTTCCGCGCTCGATACGCATTTGAAGGATGCGCGCATGGCCTGTTCCATCATTACCAATTCCCTTACGCGCGCCGCGGACCTGATCCACTCTTTCAAGCAGGTGGCGGTGGACCAGACTTCGGACAAGCGCCGCAGCTTCAACCTGTCCGGCGTGGTGCACGATACGCTGGCCACTTATTCCGCCCAGCTGCGCCGCGCCAATTGCGAGGTGAAGGTGGCGATGCCGGAGACGCTGAACTTCATTTCCTATCCCGGCAGCGTGGCACAAGTGCTGGGCAACCTGATCCAGAACGCCTTGCTGCACGCGTTTGAAGGACGGGAATCGGGCCGCATCGTCATCAACGTGACGGAAGTCGACGCGCATTCGGTCGAATTGCGCTTTGCGGACGATGGCGTCGGCATGAATGCACGCACCCTGCGCCAGGTCTACGATCCCTTCTTCACCACCAAGCTAGGGCAGGGCGGTTCGGGCCTGGGCATGAATATCGTCTACAACCTGGTGACCGGCGTCCTGCGCGGCACCATCCAGGTCGAATCCGAGCCCGGCAAGGGGACGGTCGTGATCCTGGTCCTGCCGCGCAAAGTGCCTGCCCGGGAAGAAATGGCGGAGAACGACCTGCTGCACATGCAATGAATGCGCTGCGCGCGTTAAGCCTGGCCGACTAGGATCTTAAATCTTCCAGAATTTTCAAGGCCGCGCGTTCGGCCTCGGCTTCGGCGGAGTGCTGGTCCATCAGCGTAAGGTCAGCAGACACCCGACGTTTCGGAAAGATGTGAGTCATGTGCATCGGATTACTGGACGGAGCGAAGATCGAAACATAGGCGCCCCACTGCTTGGTGCCCTCCAGCAGTTCCCCCGTAAATTCGACCTCATAGCCATCAATGTTTTTCCCCGGCATGGGTTTCCCATTCAGGATTGGCGCAGGAACTTTCCGGCTTTGGTTTCGAGCAGCCGGACCAATTCTTCCTGCATATACTCATAGTCGTCAGGTATATCCAGGCAAATCACGCGCTTGCCGTTCAGGTGGGACCTGAATTTCGTGGAAAGCCTGTTGCGATGGGCTTTTTCCATCACGAAGATAATGTTCGCCCATGCGACCTGCTCGGTCGACAGCGGCACGTCAGCATCCGCTCCCAGGCCCGCAGAATCGGTCTCCACGCCGGGCCAACTCGCGAACACATGTTCGGCGGTCGGGCTTCGCAGACGGTTCTGGGTACAAATAAAAAGTGCGCGTTTCATGCTCTCCCTTTCGCACGAATCTTAGCAAATTTAAACCAGGTCAAGGAAATCGAAAATCGGCATCGCTTCTGCGCTTTATACTAGATTTAGTGTGTAGTATTCGCATCAACACAACATCTAGTTGATAACAATGAATATGACACGTAAGACCACGGTGGACGTCGCGTCTTCGATCGACGAATACCTGCAGCAGCTTGATTGGCGCGTGAACGCCAACGCCAACCAGGGCTATTCGCTGGGCGGCATGATCCTGAACATCTCCGGAAAAATGGTCGCCAACTACTGGCTCGATCACGTCTATCCGCCCGAAGTTGGCGAGGCGCACCGCAACGCCGACATCCACATCCACGACCTCGACATGCTGGCCGGCTACTGCGCCGGCTGGTCGCTGCGCACGCTGCTGAACGAAGGCTTGAACGGCGTGCCGGGCAAAGTGGAGTCGGCGCCGCCGAAACATTTCTCGAGCGCCGCCGGGCAGATCGTCAACTTCCTCGGCACGCTGCAGAACGAATGGGCCGGCGCGCAAGCCTTCAGTTCTTTCGACACCTATATGGCGCCCTTCATCCGCAATGATGCGCTGGGCTATGAGCAGGTCCTGCAAACCATGCAGGAATTGATCTACAACCTGAACGTACCCTCGCGCTGGGGCACGCAGACACCGTTCACCAATCTCACCTTCGACTGGACCTGCCCGGCAGACCTGCAGGAACAGGTGCCGGTGATCGCCGGCCAGGAAATGCCGTTCACTTACGGCGACCTGCAAGCGGAGATGGACATGATCAACCGCGCCTACATTGAAGTCATGATGAAAGGCGATGCCAAAGGCCGCGCCTTCACCTTCCCCATTCCGACCTATAACATCACGCCGGACTTCGACTGGCATAGCCCGAACGCCGAGCTGCTGTTCCGGATGACGGCGCGCTATGGCCTGCCGTACTTCCAGAACTTCGTGAATTCGGAGCTGAAGCCGAACATGATCCGCTCCATGTGCTGCCGCCTGCAACTGGACTTGCGTGAGCTGCTCAAGCGCGGCAACGGACTGTTTGGTTCGGCCGAACAGACCGGATCACTCGGCGTCGTCACACTGAATTGCGCGCGCCTCGGCTATCTGTGTGCCGGCGATGAAGGCGCGCTGATGGCCCGCGTCGACGAACTGCTGGAACTGGGCAAGACCAGCCTGGAAATCAAGCGCCAGGTCATCCAGCGGCTGATGGACGGTGGCCTGTTTCCCTACACAAAGCGCTACCTCGGTACCCTGCGCAACCACTTTTCGACGCTCGGCGTGAACGGTATCAACGAAATGATCCGCAACTTTACCGGCGATGAGCAAGACATCACCACCGAAGCCGGTACGGCGCTGGCCGTCCGCCTGCTCGACCACATCCGCGCCCGCATGCTGGCATTCCAGGAGGAGACCGGCCATATGTACAACCTGGAGGCGACGCCGGCAGAAGGGACTACCTACCGCTTCGCCAAGGAAGACCGCGCCCGCATGCCATCGATCCTGCAGGCTGGCACGCAGGAGATGCCGTACTACACCAACTCCTCGCAGCTGCCGGTCGGCTTCACCGACGATCCATTTGAAGCGCTTGAACGCCAGGACGAACTGCAAAGAAAATACACCGGCGGCACGGTGCTGCACCTTTACATGACGGAGCAGGTTTCCAGCGCCGACGCATGCCGACGCCTGGTGCAGCGGGCATTGACCCGCTTCCGCCTGCCCTACATTACCGTCACGCCGACGTTCTCGATCTGCCCGAAGCACGGCTACCTAAGCGGGAAACACGAATTCTGTCCGAAATGCGATGAGGACATCATTGCGCGCAAACAGCGCTTAACCATGGAGATATCAGCATGACTGCAAACAAACAAAGCCACGAAGCCACCCTTGCCAACGACGAACGCCAGCCGTGTGAAATCTGGACGCGCGTCATGGGTTACCACCGCCCGTACTCGTCCTTCAACATCGGCAAGAAGGGCGAATTCAATGAACGCACCTATTTCGTCGAGCGCAAGAACAATGGCTGACAGGGAGCTCAAGGTCGGCGGCTACACAAAATTCACGTCAACCGATTATCCCGGTCAGCTGGCAGCTGTGATTTTCGTCCAGGGCTGCCCCTGGCGCTGCGGCTATTGCCACAATCCGCACTTGCAGCCGCGCGACGCCGCGCCGGCAATCGCGTGGAAAGACATGCTCGCCTTCCTCGCCACACGCGTTGGCCTGCTCGACGCCGTCGTCTTTTCCGGCGGCGAGCCAACCCTTGATCCCGTGCTTGAAGAAGCCATGCGCAGCGTGAAGTCACTCGGTTTCAAGGTAGGCCTGCATACAGCCGGCATCTACCCCGAGCGCCTGCAGAACGTCCTGCACCTTGTGGACTGGGTTGGCCTGGACATCAAGGGAACGTTTGAATCCTACGACGATATCACGGGCGTCAGCGGCAGCGCCGCCGCAGCGCAAGCCGCGGCGAAGATCGTGCTGCAAAGCGGGGTGCCATACGAATTCAGGACCACGATTCACCCAACCCTGACTACGCCCCAGCACATCACGGCACTGACGCAGCGACTCGCCGGCATAGGCTGCGAAACCTACGCATTGCAAGCATTTCGCCCGGTAGGCTGCAACAACAAGGAATTAATAGCCGGCAGCACGCTGGACGGCGAATTCGTCGCCCAGGTGAAAACCCGCTTTCGCCAGTTCACAATGCGACGAGCCGACTAATGCGTTCATTCGGATGGGAAATCGGCATACTCGCTCTCCCTGGTCAGGCCTGAGGAAGCAAAGTTCGATTTGGTTGGGTCGCAACTTGCTTGCCGCAGCATTTGCAAATCGTGAACTCAGTCATTTGACCTCCAGATGTGCCTCACCGTCTTTTCTACCCCATTGTGGCGCGGTCAAACGGCGGCGGCTGAGGAATGACATCCCGATGCCCCCTGACAGTATGAGAATGGCAGCAATCATTTGCGCTTGCGTCGCGTGGATGCCGAGGAAATTCAGGACCGGATTAATGCGAATCTGCTCGATCAGCAGACGCTCGATGCCGGCCAGGGCCATGTACACGGCAAATAGCCAGCCGCGCTGGTAGGGATGCTTCCTCAACTTCCACAGAATGCCAAAGCAGATAAAGGCCATGCCCACTTCGTAAAGCGGGGTGGGATACACGCCCGGCCAGGCAATGGTGGCCCCGATGACATTGTTTTCGTAGGTCTGTGCCCAGAGCGAGGTTGGCAGCCACGCGGGTTTGAGCGCCAAGTTGGCGACAGTGCCCCAATCGCCATCGCCTGCGACCTGGCAGCCGATTCGGCCAATGGCGTAGCCGAGCATCATTGCCGGCGCTGCGGCATCGAGAAAAGGACGTAGCGGCAGTTTCCGCCAGCGTATGTAAAGCAAGCTGGCCAGGGTCCCGAATATCAAGCCGCCGAAGATGCTCAAGCCAGAAGTACTCCAGATCATCCGCATCGGCGCAACCTGGAATTCGTCCAGGTTTTCGAGGATGTGAAAAATCCGCGCGCCCGCAACGCCACTCAGCATACCGATCACTGTAAGGGTAGAGACCGTATCCTTCAGTGTATCGATCGGGGCATTGATCTGCCCGGCGCGCTGCAGGCGTTCGAGTTCCATGCGCAAGAAACGCCCGGCGACCAGCATTGCCGCAGCCACGAACAATCCGAACATCGGCAAAGGCAGCGGCAGGTCGATGCCAAACCAGCTGCGCAACATGTCACTAAGATAAGGGTAGGACATTTTGTTAATTCAAATCCAGAGAAACCATCGGCCAGCGTTCAGTAAACCGCTTTGTCGCCACACGCTCGGTGAATACCGCAGCGCTGGCGCGAGAGGGATTATGCCGGATCTTTAGACCAAACAAGTCTTCCAGGCCGTGCGGTGCGATCACCTCGAGGGCATCGTCTGCGCGGAGCGTTACACCTACGCAGGTGGCGTATTCAGGCCAGGTTGCAATGCCATCCGCCAGGGAGCGTAAGGGCGGCACAACTTGCGCATGCGCTTCCAGGAACCATTCGTGGACCAAAGCCTGGTTGGTCACTTCCCAGCGAACAGAGGGGAGAGAATCAATGAGCTGCGCAGCTAGTACAGTCTCGTGAGGACCGTCGATCGAGTCATCGTAGTACACCACGTCAACGTCTTCGACATGCGAACGTTCGCGAAAACCGTGCAGATGGTCCCATACCAGGGACCGCACGACACCGGCGCCAATGCACCAGGACTCGAGGTTAAGGCTTCTTGCTGCAGTCAGCAATTCCATCAATGCAGGCGAGGAGCGC
Organism: Massilia eburnea; assembly: GCF_009720745.1. Taxonomy (GTDB): domain Bacteria; phylum Pseudomonadota; class Gammaproteobacteria; order Burkholderiales; family Burkholderiaceae_D; genus Rugamonas; species Rugamonas eburnea. The sequence continues at coordinate 36,014 of NZ_WNKX01000006.1, forward strand.
ACAATCTCGACGAGGCGCTCCTCGTTTTCACTTGAAGGCATCACGTTGTTCGTTTCGTCATGATGTAATCGGGCTGGCCATTGCCTCGATTGTTCCCTTGGCTGCGATGCGGTGCAGGGTACGTTCCAATGCGGCGGTATCGGGATAGATGCGGACACGTGTTACGCGTCCCCAGCGGATCTCGATCAGGATCACGCCTTCGGCGCTGGTCTTGACGCCATCGGTGCCGTTATTCGTTTCAGTCCAGATGACTTCGACATGCGTGCGCCAGGGCCAACCCGATACCCGTACTTCGTGAAGGGTGAAATTGATGTCCTGCAGAAGGCGTAGGAGCCTTTCGTACCAGGCGCGGATGGCCTCTGGCGTTCGGCGGGTACCTGACAGCGCGTGGGTGCCCACGAAATAATGGCTCGCATTTGGCGCCAATTCGTCCGTTATGGCCTCGATGCGCCCTGCGCTCAGGCCTGCGAATACCTTGGTAATCTTGTTGCGGACAATTGCGTGATACATCTGCATTCCCTTCTATCCCGTGCGAGCAGGAAGCCAGTAAGAACTCAAGCTCCCGGCGCTGCGATCCATAGCAAAATGGCGACCGCGAAGAAAATCACCCATGACAAGTGCCTGCCACGCGTGAAGAAGAACGAGAACAGGCCTGAGACAAAGGAGACCGAGCTGAAGACTTCCAGCACAAACTTGGGCTGAAGCGCCTGTCCTGCAGCTTGCAGGACCAGGACCGCGATGCCCCACCAGACGATCGTGAGGATGTGCCATACGAATCGTAGCGTGCCGGTAGTGAACTCGGTTCCGCCAAAAAGCTCCGGCAGATTGTCGCGTTTGAAAAGCCGGATCAGGATGTAGCGCTCACCGAGATAAGAGTGGGCGACCCCGGTGAGAAACAGCAGAAGTGCGGCGACAATCAGCATTTGTTTGACCTTTCTTCTCAGGTGGACTTCAAACAAGTGTAATGGCAGGCGGGCTTGATTCCTTAATAACTCTGCGAATTGCTCGACTTTTCAAAACCCAAAACCGGCGCCGAGGGCGAGCTTGGGATGGTGCCCATCGCCTTTCGGGAACATCAGGCCGGCGCGAACCACCAGCAACTGGGCTTCAACGCCATAGTATTCGGTGCGCTCGTCGGCGAGCCATGGATGCGACCTGGTTTTCCAGCGTGCGAGTTCGACGCCGCCCCAGGCGATGCCATGGCCTTTTGCGATGATGCGATAGCCGACAAATTGCTTGTTGCCGTGCAGGCCGATTTCGTCGCCAATCGTGACTGCAGTTTCTTTATCATGAATAGGGATAGCCAGACCGACGCGTGCCGAAACACCGAGCGGGGCGTCGGCCCAGATGCCCAGCGTGGTGTAGTCCAGCGCGTTGGTCCAGTTGTTTTCGGCGTGGACGGCGAAACTCGCGGACAGGGCCGCGAGCGTGACTGCGAATTTCTTCATTAAGTTGCCAATTGAGGCGTGTTGTTAATTTGCAATTAATAGTATGACAGTTAATCGCAAATCCGCCAATCCGCTGATGGCATGCAGCTCGCCGGTCGACCCTACCTGCAGTAGCGCTGGCGCAGCAGGGCAAGCATGGCGACGTTCTGGTCCCATGCGTTGCTGACCGGCTGGCCGGTGTAGGGCAGGGTCAAGGTGTAAGGCGCAGGGCCGAATTCCGGCGTCAGGGTCATGCGTTCGGCGCCGGCGGCCCGGCGCAGTTCGATGATGCGGTCCCACCACGACAGATGCGCCTTCAGCGCTTCCGCGTTTTCCGGCGCGCGGAAGTCGGCAACTTGCGGGCCTTGCTGGTGGCCGACGCGCGCATGGATGTGGCGCACATGCGGCAACACCTTGGCCAGCATTGGTTCCTGGTCTTCCAGCAGCGACTCGCAGGCCACGCACCAGTGCGACAGGTCTGCGTTCAATTGCAGCTGCGGCAGGCGATCGAGGTAGGGCAGAAGCAGCATCGGGTGGCCGCTGAAGCGGCTGCGGTGGATTTCATGAACCACCGGAACGCGGTACTCCTTCGAGATGCCGGCGGCGAAGGCGATCAGTTCCTCATTCTGCTGCGCCGTGTACCAGTCCTTGCCGGTATGCGAGTTGACCAGCACCGGCTGCACTTCGCAGGCATTGCGCAGCAACTCGCCGAGCGCCTGTTTATGCGCGCTGAAGTCGCTGTGGAATACTGTCTCCCATTGGGCGACAATCAGGTCCAGCCCGGCGTTGGCGATCTTGTAGACCCAGTTGTCGCGTTGGGCGCGGTCCAGCGGCAGGGACATCTCAATGCCGTCGAAGCCCGCCTCCTTGACCTTGCCGATGAAGACGTCCGGCGGCAGTTCGTTGCTGCCCCAGTGCGGCGCGAAGATGCTGATTTTCACAGGAAGCCTCGCACTGGGAAGGATGCGTCGCGCTGGATCCAGTTGCGCCTGGAGTATTCGGTGCGGCCGTCGGTCACGTGCAGCGTATAGGCGTGGCGCGAGACCGGCGAGCGGTTCGGCGCGCTGTAGTGCGGCAGCAGGCCGTGGAAGCAGACCAGCGAGCCGGCCTTGCATTCAAGCGGCACCGCGGTGGCGTCGCTTGGCCACGGCGTGTTGTCCAGTTTTTCCACGCTGACCTGGTCGCCTTCGCGCACGAAGCGTTCGCGCAGCGGCGAGCGATGGCCGCCCGGCTCCGCCCACATGCAGCCGTTTTCCAGCGTGGCGTCTTCCAGTGCGAACCAGAAGGTGGTGACGCTGATCGGGGTGGTGTCGAAGTAGGTGGCGTCCTGGTGCCAGCGCACTTCGCCGCCGATGCCGGGCTGCTTGAAGATGTACATCGATTGCCATACCTGCGGCTCGGCCAGGCCGATGTCGCGTGCGATCTGCTCCAGGCGGGCGTCGGCGGTGAAGGCGCGGAAGGCCGGGTCCAGGTCGTGCATGGCGTGGCCGATCTTGTTGATCGACAGCTCCTTGGCCTGTTTCAGCTGTCCGTCCGGGCCGAAGGCTTCCTCCTCGAAGAAGCAGCGCACCGTATTGTCCGAACCCAGGAAGTAGTCGTCGGCCTTCTTTTCCTGCTCCTTGGTGGTGAAGATGCCTTGGGCGACAGCCGGGTCGAAATCGTTCACGACTTGCGCGGCGCGGGCGCGCAGGGCGGCGATTTCTGCGGCAGTCTTGAAGCCGGGGATGATGATGAAGCCATCCTTGGCGAATTGGGCTTTCTGGGCGTCGGTCAGCATGTCTGGTGCTCCTTTTCTTAATACAGGTCATTGTAGGGAAGCGATTGGATGCCAACAATGCGCAATCGGTTGACACATTGTCTCCAATATGGAGACAATCCATCACATGGACCAACTGAGGGCAATGGAAATCTTCGTCGAGGTGGCGCGCCAGCGCAGCTTCAGCGGCGCCGCGCGCCGGCTGGGGATGACGCGCGCCATGGTGAGCAAGCATGTGATCGCGCTGGAGCAGCGCCTCCATGCACGCCTGCTGCACCGTTCCACACGCGACGTGAGCCTGACCGACGTCGGGCAGGCCTACCTGGAGCCCTGCGCGCTGGCAGTGCAGCAGGCGCAGGAGGCGGCGCGCGTGGTGACGCATGCCGGCATTGAGCTGGCGGGCCCGCTGCGCATACAGGCGCCGTCCAGCTTCGGCAGCGAATGGCTGGCCGACGCGGTCGCGCGATTCAGCCTGCCGCATCCGCAGTTGTCGCCGCTGCTGCATGTGGACGATGCGCTGCTCGACCCGATCGAGCATGGCTTTGACCTGACCATCCGCGTCGGCGGCATTCCGGACAGCCGCGCGCTGGCGATACGCCCGCTGGCGCCATGCCGCGGCGTGCTGTGCGCCTCGCCCGCCTACCTGGCGCGGGCCGGACGTCCGGAGCTGCCCGAGGACCTGCATCGCCACCAGTGCCTGCATTTCAGCCACCTGACAGGCGGCGTCGCCTGGCACTTCGCACGCGGCGAAGAGCAGGCTACCGTGCGCGTCACGCCGGCCTTTACCGCGAATAACGGTATGGTGCTGCAGCACGCGGCCCTGCGCGGGCTGGGAATTGTCTACACTACAACCTTCCTGGCCTGGCGCGACATCATTGACGGGCGCCTGGTGCCTGTACTGACTGATTGGGAGCTGCCATTGAACCATTTGAGTGCCTTGTACCCGGCCACGCGCCAGTTGTCCCCCAAGGTGAGGGCGCTGATCGATTTCCTGGTGGCGGAGTACCAGCCGGTGCCGCCGTGGGACAAGGCCCTGTCCGAAGCGGGAGCGCTATCGCTATGACCCGGCTGCAAAACGTCGATGCCTTGCGCGGCTTTGCGCTCCTGGGGATTTTGGCCGTCAATATAGGATCGTTCGCCGATCCCTATTTCGCGTCCGGCATGAAGAACCCGCACTACCTTGGCGTATTGGATTACGTGCTGCGCTTTATGGAAGCGCTGCTGTTCGAGACCAAGTTCTACCTCCTGTTTTCCTTCCTGTTCGGCTACAGCTTTACCTTGCAGATGACGGCAGCCGAGCGCGCGGGCGCTGCGTTCCGTCCGCGCATGCTGCGGCGGGCCGCCGGGCTGCTGATGCTGGGCGTCTTGCACGGATTCTTCCTGTTCTACGGCGACATCCTGCATTTGTATGGTTACCTCAGTCTGGTGCTGATCGCATGGAAGGGAAGCCAACGCCAGGCGGTGCGCTGCGCGTTGGCCTTGCTGGTGTTTGCAGCGCTGGTATTCGTCGGGCTCGGGGTATGGCTCTTGCTGGCCGGCCTCGATGGTGCGCCCGACACCGCTCCCGTCCTAGCGAAGCTGGCTGCTTACCATGGCAGCGCGCACGCCACGCAAGCACATATCGCGGGCGAGTTTCCAGCCACGGTAGGTCTGCTGCTGATCGGGCAGGCGCCAAGCGCGCTTGCGATGTTCCTGCTTGGCCTGGCAGCGGGACGCAGCCAGCTTCTTGCCCACGTGGGCACCTTCCGCCACCAGCTGCCGCGCGTGTTGAAGGTTGGCTTGCCGGTGGGCTTGTCAGGCGCATTGCTGTATGCCGCAGCGTCCGAGTTTCCACCCGGCGGAGCGCTCGTGATGTTTGCCCAAGCTGCCGGCTATCTGACCGCGCCATTCATGACCTCTTCCTACGTGGCAGCATTGCTGCTGCTGTTCGAAAGCCGCGTCGGCCCGCGCCTGCTGGCCGCGCTGGCGCCAATGGGCAAGATCGCCTTGAGCAATTACCTGGTGCAGTCAGCGGCGATGGCGCTGCTGTTTACCGGCTACGGCCTGCGCCTGTGCGGCGAGCTGCCTCCGGTGGCCATCTTCGCGCTCGTGCTGGCAATCTACCTTACGCAAATGGCCCTCAGCGCCTGGTGGCTCAAGCGCCACACCTACGGCCCCGCCGAATGGCTGCTGCGCGGGCTCACTAACTGGAACTTTGTTCGCGCGAAAAAACAAATTCAAGCAGACGGTAGGACCACATAGGGGATTAAGGCCAGCATCTGGCCGCATGCAGCACACACCTTCCTTGGCGGCAGGTTTGATCGAAAACAACGCTTGACCTTCCCATCATGGAAAGGTCCAAAGTCCTCATACGCGTCAATGCACGCATTCATTTTGAGGACGAGGGCATGATGTTTCGAACATTGTTAATTGGTTTGGTTTTCCTATCCACGCTGGGCCTGAGCGGCTGCATGTCCCCGCCCGTCGGTCTTGATGTTGCGCGCGAGCGTGTCACCGGGCAGAAGCTTTACCAGGTTGAGGTGAAGCCAGTGGCGGAGCCGGTTGTCATCGGCAAACTGCATTCCTGGGAAGTCAGCGTCAAGCAGGCCTCTGGCCAGCCGCTTACCGGCGCGAAGATCCTGGTCGATGGCGGCATGCCGCAGCACCATCATGGCCTGCCTACCCAGCCGCGTGTGACCAAAGAGCTGGGCGATGGCCGCTACCTGGTGGAAGGCGTCAAATTCAGCATGTCCGGATGGTGGGAGTTCAAGCTGAAAATCGAAGGGACGCAAGGCAGCGATGACGTCACCTTCAACCTGGTTTTGCCGTGAGGCGAGCATGAACCTGACCAGGAAGCTAAGGTTCGTCGCGCCAGGCATTGGCGCGACACTGGTTGTCGGCATCGCGGCGGCAACGACTTTCGCCAGGCAGGACTGGAGCAAAGAGGAATTAGCAATTCTTTCCACTTTGCGCCTGAGCCAACTTCCAGCGGCCGAAGCCGATCCATCCAACCGGGTAGAGGCGATGCCGCAGGCAATCAGTTTGGGCAAGCAACTCTTCTTCGACACCAGGCTGAGCGCGAACGGCAAAGTCTCCTGCGCCAGTTGCCACGACCCGAAGCAGCAATTCCAGGACGGCCGGCAGGTAGGACAGGGCGTTGGCACTGGCATCCGGCGCACCATGCCGGTCGCGGGAGCCGTGCGCAGCCCTTTCCTGTTCTGGGATGGCAGGAAGGACAGCCTGTGGTCGCAGGCCATCGGCCCGCTTGAAGACGCAGCGGAACACGGTGGCAACCGCCTCGCCTACGCCCGCGCCATGCAGCGGCACTACCGCATCGAATACGAAGCGGTGTTTGGCGCACTGCCCGACATGTCGCAGCTTGCATCGGATGCAAGCCCGCTCGGCACGCCGTCGCAGCAGGCTGCATGGCAGGCGATGGACAAGGACAAGCAAGAGCAAGTGTCGCGCGTGCTGGCGAACATCGGCAAGGCGATCGCTGCTTATGAAAAGAACGTGCACTTCGGGCAGTCCAGGCTTGATCGCTATATCGAGGGCATCCTGGCAAACGATGGCAAGGCGGAGCAGCTGCTCACTGCCTCGGAAAAGAACGGACTGCGCATCTTCATCGGCGCCGGCCGCTGCGTCACCTGCCACAACGGCCCCTTGCTGACCGACCAGCATTTCCACAACACGGGCATCGCACCGCATGGCCCGATGCCGCAGGCGCTGGGCCGCCGCACTGGCGTGGCAAAGCTGCTGGCCGACGAATTCAATTGCCTTGGGCGCTTCAGCGATGCCGCGCCCGAGCAATGCGGCGAGCTGCGTTTCCTCGCAACGGAGGGCGCAACGCTGGATGGCGCCTACAAGACGCCAAGCCTGCGCAACGTGGCTTCACGTGCGCCGTACATGCATGCCGGCCAGCTCGCAACGCTGGACGAGGTGATAGCGCATTATCGCGCGGCCGCCGCGGCAAAGATCGGCAAATCGGAATTGGAGAAGCTTGCGCTGGGCGCGCAGGATGTTAAAGACCTCGCGGCCTTCCTCGGCACGCTGTCCGGTCCTATCGTATCGGAGCAGGAATAGCCGCGGCCTGCCTGGCCTTTACGCTGGCGCCCATCGGCCGTCGCGGTAGACCTGGTCATCGTCCAGGAATACAGCGTCGGTCTGCACGAAAACGTCAACGTGGAAGCGGGCGTCCTTGCGCTTGAACTGCGGCTTCTGGTACTGGCCGTGCTTGGCCCCCAGCGAGAGGTGGATGCCGCACATGCGCTCGTAGGTGCCGATATCGTCCACCGTGCGCTCGCGCGAGAAGGCGCGGTTCATGCCGAAACCCAGTTCGCGCACCCATACTTCGCCTTCATGGGCGCGGATGATCTCCAGCATATTATCGAACTCCGGCGTGCTGTTTTCGGCGCCGGCCACGCGGCCCTTTTCCACGATCATGGTGATCGGGGTGGCTGGGCGGTTGACGTGGAAGGTGGTGTCGCCGAACACAAACACCTTGGCGCGGCCGTTGACCGCTTCCAGGTCCTGCGCCTCGGTAAATACTTCGCCGATCGGGAACAGGCCGCCGACGTTCTTCATCGCGCCGTAATCGCCGATATTCAGCTTGGCCTCTTCGAACGGCGAGGCGAATACCAGCCGCTCGCCGCCGCTCTCCACCACGCCCGACCGCGCACGTTCAATGCGCGCCTTCAGCGCGTGGCCCACGCCGCGGTAATAGGCGGGATCGTAGGCCAGCGCGTCGACGTACACCAGTCCCTGCTCGCCCGGCATGCGCGACAAATGCATATGCTCGATCACCTTCAGGCCGCGCTTGAACAGCTCCATGCGGATGCGGTATTCGTTCAGGCGAAAACTGGTAGTCTGCACCAATACCACCAGATCGCCTGCCTGTAGTTGTGCGAAAGCCGCAAGTACTTCTTCAGGCTGGACCGTGCCGAAATCGATGAAACGGCCGGCCGGAAGCGCCGCGCGGTAGGCTGCGGCCAGCACTTCAGCCAGCGGGCAGCGTTGGTCGAACACGACCAACGCCTGCTGTGGCGGGGCGTATTCGATGGCGTGGGCAAGCAGGTCGCTTACGTTGCGGGCTGCCGCATCCCAGGCAGCAGGTGGAAAAGCATTCATTGTCGGACTATAAAGAGGATAAGGCTTGCGCATTATACGGCGCGCCGCTGCTTGAACCGGCACCGGGCGCGAGGTAGAATCGGAAGAATATAGCTGGGAGGAAACTTTCCTATGGGTGTACAGTTTGGCCAGGATTTGCCGCTGCAGCGGCCCGATGAGACGGATAGCCGCGCGGCAGTCTTCGTCCCCACTGCCACGATCAAGGAAGACGTCCTGAACGCCGTCCGCAAAGGCGCTGCGGTGGTCGGCTTCGGCAACCATGACCATACCCTGACCATCTACTACGAGAGCAACCGCTTCAGCGAGCCGACCCTGGCCAAGTGGGAGCAGAAGGCGCGCAAGGCCTACGAGCGCCTGCGCGACAACCTGCCCACCACTTCGAAGATGGTATGCAAGCTGGATAACTTCGAGCAGATTGGCTATATCAGCAACAAGGGCATCACCATTCGCCGCCGCGCCAGCCTGGATCGCTGGCTGGAACAGTCGGAGGCCCAGGATTCCGCACCGGAAGGCGATAACGTCGCTTTCGCTCCGCCGCCGCCGCCGAAAAAAATCGTCGCCGATTAAACCGTAGTGCTACCATCTGCCCAGGGATCAACACTGGAGGGCAGATGAAATTCAGCCTTTTCGCGGCCGGCAGCGCATTCCTTGTGATGTTGTTGGCATCCAACTTCATCCGGCGCGCGTTCATGCGCCAGGCGCTGGCGCGCGGCAGCGAACGGAACGCAGCCGATACCGCTGGCTGGCTGCTGTTCTTCGGCCTGGCCTTCCTGGGCGCAGCCTTGCTCGGCGTGCTCAACCTCTCCAAATTCCTCAATCTGGCTTTCTGCAGCACCTTGCTGGTGTTTGGCGTCGCCGCGCTGGTGGGCGCCTTCGTCATCGGCCGCCGTTAGCGTCCTCCTGCCAGGCCACGGGGATAGTGCGGATTTCCTTGCCATTCCAGGCCGTGACCAGGCCTTCCACCAGCTTGCCCTTGTCCGATGCCGATACTTTCAGCGCTGCCACGTGGTAGCGGTAATCCGGCCCGAACTTGCGTTCGGCGGCAAGCCTTGCGTGATCGGCCGCTTCGCCGTGCAGCAGCAGCAAGAGCATGACGCACAGCAGCAGGGACAGCGCTGCGCCGCTGGCGGCCGCCAGTCCCATATCGCGCGGCTTGTGGCCGGCGGCCAGCACGGCCGGGGCGCCAAGGGTGCGGTACAGCCAGTGCAACAGCACCATCCAGGTGGCGCTGGTAATGAGGGAGGGCAGGATGCGCGGCTGCAGCTTGAGCTGGGCCAGGGTCAGGTCCACCGGCTGCATCAGGGGCCAGGCCAGCATCATGACGGCCAGCGCGCACAGGCCGAAAGCGGCGGCCCAGCGCACCAGTGCCGCCACCTGCAAGCTACCGAGGAGCAAGCCGACGCCGGCTGCTGCGCCCAGCAGGAACAGGCCGGAGCGGATGGCCAGCAGATCGCAGGCGCCGAGCACCACCAGCACCATGCCCGCCCGCTTAAGGATGGGAATGTGCGCGTCCATTGGAGTATTCTAGCGTAACATTTTCACTATGCCGGAAGCAAAGGAGACACCATGAAAACCCTGATCGCAACACTCTTTGCGGCACTCTCGCTGGCCGTGCTGGGCGGCTGCCAGAAGCCGGACGACAAGCATATCGGCCCCGCTGAGCAGGCCGGGCGCGAGATCGACAAGGCCGCCAGCCAGGCCGGCAAGAAGCTGGACCAGGCCGGCGAGAAACTGGACCAGGCAGCCCAGCAGGCAGGTGAAAAGCTGAACCAGGCCACCGAAAAACTCGGTGAAAAGGTCGAGCAGGCGGGCAAGGAAATGCAGGATTCCGCGCGCGAGGCGCGCAAGGAAAAGAAAGACTAGTTTCCTGACTTGGACTTCAAGGGAACCACGTTGCTGGGCGGCGGCTCGTCGGGCATGCCGCCCAGCACCAGGGTCAGGTCGACAAAGCCGGCGCGCCAGGCCTGCTCAAGGTTCTGCTCGATGGCTTCCATCGAGGTTTCCTCGAAATTGGAGAAGCCGCGCACGCCGTAAGCGCGGTTGCGGCCGTGCGCCTTGGCCAGGTAGAGCGCCATGTCCACCAGGTTCACTGCGCGCTCCCATGGCAGTGGCGAGCCGCCCGGCGCCAGCGGGAACGGCGCAAAGCCGACCGAGACGTTGACGTGGATCATATGGTCCTGGAACGGCACCGGCTGCGACGACACGCAGCTCAGGATCCGGCGCGCAATTTCCTCCACCCCGTTGCGCGGAATGGCCGGCAGGAAGGCCAGGAATTCCTCGCCGCCCCAGCGCACGATCATGTCCGTCTCGCGCAGCGCGATGCGCAAGCTTTCCGCGATCATCTTCAGCACGGCGTCGCCGGCGGCATGGCCATAGGTATCGTTGACGTGCTTGAAGTGGTCCACGTCCAGCAGGAACAGGGCGCCGACGATGTCCTCGCCGTTGGCGCCGCGCCGCTCCACCTGGTTATGCGTGCGCATGTATTCCTGGAAGTGGCGGCGGTTGTACAGCGAAGTGAGCGGGTCGAGCGAGCTTTGCGCCTTCAGCTCCAGGTTCTTGACCTCGAGCTGGGCATTGGCTTGGCGCACTTTGCGGTACAGCAGGCCGACGATGACCGCAGCCAGCGCAAACACCACCGCCAGCAGCCACCAGATGCGCTGCTGAAGGCGGCGTGCGGTGAGCTCCGCGCCCTTGGCCTGATTCTCGTGCGACAGCTGCTCGATCTGGCGCTTCTTCTTTTCGGTGTCGTATTTTTCCTGCAGCTCCCACACGGCTTTCTTGCGTGAGGACTCGAACATTTCGTTCGAGATCTGGCGCTCGCGGTGGTAGGCTTCGACCGCACCCTGGTAATCGCCGGCCCGTTCCAGCGCCTCGCCGTACTCGGCTAGCAGGGCTTGCAGGTCAGGCTTGTCGCCGATCTTTTCAAAGTAGGCCATGCCGAGCGCAAAGGACTTCTTGCCTTCGGCGACCTTGTTCATGCCGATGTAGGCCTGGCCGGCATTGATGCGCGCGGTGGCCTCGTTGGCCTCGTCGAGGCTGTCGCGCGCGGCCGCCGAGGCGTCCTGGGCATAACGCAGCGCGGTCGGGAAGTCATGCAGCTTCAGGTTGACGTCGGAGATATTGACCAGGGTGGTGGCGATCATGCGCTTGGCGCCGAGCTTGCGCGTGATCTCCAGGTTGGCCAGCAGCGCGCGCATGCCGCGCTTGTACTGCTGCGTGTCGACCGCCAGGCCATATTCGGCATTGTTGGCCATCGCCATGCGGCCGGGCGAATTCAGGGTTTCCGTCACTTCAAAGGTTTCGCCCAGGGTCTCCCACGCCTTGTCGAATTCACGCATCTGGGTGTAGAGCAGGGTCAGGGCATTCAGCGCACTGGCCAGCGGCAGCTTGTCGTTCTCGACCTGGTGCGCCATTTCCACCGCCGATTGCAGGCGGCTCAGCGCTACCGGGTAATTGCCCTGTTCGGCATAGCTTTGGCCCGCGGTAATCGTGGTCTGTACGCGCAGCACCAGATCGTTGGTGTCCGCTGCCATCTTTTCCGCTTCGAGCGCGAGTTCGTGCGAGATCTGGCGTTCGTTCATCGCCGAGCGCACATAGGCTTTGATCAGCAAGCCCTTGGCCATGATGGCCTTGCTATCCTGCTTGACCCCGAAGTCGTACAGCTCTTCGGCCAGGGCGAGCGCGGTGTCATGCTTGCCAAGGCTGCGGTGGGCAAGGCTGAGCTGAGCCAGGAATTCAGCGCGGGTCAGTGCCGGTGCGGAGCGCGCCACCGGTTCCATTTGCTGCAGTTGCAACAATGCTTTTTCAGGAACGAAACGTACCTGCTCGCGAATCTGGGCAATGTCCTGGTCCAGCGGCGACTGGGCCAGTGCAAGGAGCGGCGCAAGCATGCAGGCGCCAGCGAGCAATCGAAGGCGCTTGGAATTGGTCGAAACCTGAAAGCCTGGCAACTTGGGTCCTTGTGGGTCGCGTGAGCAGCGTGTGCGGTTCATTATATGCCTGTTGCAAGCCGGAAAGCCGCATGGTCACTCACTATTTGCATGTTAGAGCCCGTGAGTGTGGGGAAAATGCAAGTAGACTTTCTACTTGTGTAACGAGTTTCTCAATATTGCAAGCCGGCCCGCCAATTCAACCGTTCGTCGCATTGCCCGGGCACGCTGAAGCCGGCCCCGGTACAGTCGCCTCCATGTCAATCTTGAGGCGAATACAACATGTTAGAACTGCGCAATGTGAGCAAGGTTTTTTGTGACCTGAAAGCGGTCGACGACGTGTCATTGAAACTTGGTACCGGGGTAGTCGGACTGGTCGGTCACAACGGCGCCGGCAAAACCACCTTGATGCAGCTGGTTGCTACGCTGGCGCGTCCCAGCGCCGGCGCCATCCTGTTCGATGGTATCGACATTGTGCGCAATCCGGATACGATGCGTCGCCGCCTTGGCTTCCTGCCGCAGGAGTTCGGCGTCTACCCGAACCTGACCGCGCTCGAATGCATGCAGTATTTCGCCGCGCTGAAAGGGGTGCGCGACCCGGCGCGCATCCGCCATTTGCTGGAACTGGTCAACCTGGCCGAACACGCGCAGCGGCCGGCCGCATCGTTCTCGGGCGGCATGCGGCGCCGGCTCGGCATTGCGCAGGCCTTGCTGAACGACCCCGATATCCTGATCGTGGACGAACCGACCGCCGGCCTCGATCCGGAGGAGCGGCTGCGCTTCCGCCGCCTGTTGTCCGAACTCGGTTTCGGCAAGCTGGTAATCGTTTCCACCCATATCGTGCCGGACGTGGAGAGCATTGCCGGCCAGCTTGCCATCATGCGCAAGGGCCGCTTGCTGGCGCTGGAAACGCCGGACGCCATCCTGCAGCGCGCGCGCGGCCAGGTATGGCAGGCCAGTGTCGACGCGGCGGATTACGAAGCGCTGCGCGGCAGGCTGCACGTGCTGCAGGCACAGCGCCAGGGGACGCAGGTGCAGCTGCGCGTGGCGCATCCGGGCCAGCCCCTGGCCGGTGCGCTCGCGGTCGAGCCGAGCCTGGAGGAAGCCCTGATGGCGCAGCGTTACGCCATGAGCGATCCCGTGGCGGAGGCTGCATGAACATGCTGGCCTTGCGCGTGATCGCGCTCAATGAAGTGCGGCTGCGGCTGCGCCGCCTGTCAACGCTGGTGGCGCTGCTGGTGGCGGTCGGCTTGTGCTGGCTGGCGATCAGCGATCCTGCCAGCGGCGTCACCATGATGGTGATCGATCACAAGCGCGTGCTGTACACCAGCCAGGCGCTGGCCTTTGGCAGCGCGCACATCGCCGGCATCCTGCTTGGCCTGGCCGGCTTCTTTCTCGTGCGCGGCCGGGCGGCAGAGGACCTGCAAAGCGGCATGGGGGCGGTGATCGGCGCCACCGGCGCCGGCAACGCCTTGCTCGCATTCGGACGCTGGCTGGGCGGCGTGGCGTACCTGCTGCTGTTCGTGCTGGCCTACCTCGGTTCCACTCTGGTGCTGCATGCCTTGCGCGGCGAGGGGCCGGTCCAGTTGCTGGTCTACCTGAAAACCTACCTGCTGATGCTGCTGCCGGTCGTCAGCTACGCATCTGCCGCTGCGGTCCTGTTCGACAATATCGGCGCGCTGGTCGGCAAGCGCGGCGACGTGCTGTATTTCTTCCTGTGGTGCCTGCAGTTTGGCGCCACGGCGGGCGTGGTGGAAAATCCGGGGACGAGCTGGCCGATGTACTTCGATTTCTCGGGCCTGTCGGTGGCCGTTACGACGCTGCGCGAGCACTTTGCCACGACATACTTCGCCATGGGCAGGCATGGATTTGATCCGGCGGTGGCGCCGGTCGTGATCCCCGATTCCTTCTGGACCTTGCGCGCCTTTGGCATTCGCGCTTTCACCTTCGTGCTTTCCACGTCGCTGCTGGCGCCAGCGGCACTGTTCTTCCACCGTTATTCACCGGACCGCGTGCGGCGGCGCTCTTCCCGCGGCAACCGCTTGCTGGCGCTGGCCGACCGTCTGCTGCGCCCGGTGACCCTGCTGGTGCGCCCGTTGCCGGCGCTGGCAATGCGGGTTCCGGGCTTTGCCGGTGAAGTGCTGGCGGAAGTGGCCCTGGTGCTGTCCATGTCGCCGGCCGCCACGCTGGCAGTGGCCGCTGGAGCCGTGTCGGCCGTGCTGGCCGGGCCTGCGGCACTGCCCGGCGTCATGACGGTGGGCGTGGCCTGCTGGGGCGTTATCGTGTGCGGCATCGCGCCGCGCGACTGGCAGAACGGCGCGGAGGCCATGACCGGCGTTCTGCCAGGCGGCGTGCTGCGGCGCTTCCTGCGGCAATGGGCGGCCAGCGTGGTGCTCGGGTTGCCCCTGCTGATGGTGGCCTTGCGCTGGTCTGGCGATTCGCCGGTGCGGGGCGCTGCGGCAGCGGGCGGCGTGATCGCGCTGGCTTCGGCAGCCAGCCTTCTGGGCGGGTTGACGCGCGGCTCCCGGCTATTCCTCGCACTATTCCTGTTCACCTGGTATATCGCGCTCAACGCACCGAAGGAGGCTGTGCTCGATATGGTCGGCTTCAACGGCGCGGCCACGGCGCTCACCGCTGCAGGCTGGGTCCTGGCCGGGAGCCTGGCCTGGCTGGCGGCTTGCGCCCACAGCCGCTGGCGCAACGCTTGACGCGCGGCGCGGGGACAGCAGCTCAGAACTCTTCCCAGTCGTCGCCGGCAGCCGGGCGTGGAGAGCGCGCCGATGATGCCGGTGCGGGCCGCGCTGCCTGGGCTGGAGGTGGCGTCCGGGCAGGGCGCAGCGCAGGCACGGCGCGCACTGGCCGCGCGGAAGCCGCCGCAACGACGGGCCGCGCGACCGCAGCGGGCGTATTTTGCGCCGCGCCGGCGCCACCCTTCAGGCGGAAGATGCTGACAGCCTTGGCCAGTGCCTGCGCCTGTTCCTGCAAGCTTTCTGCCGCCGCTGCGGCCTGTTCGACCAGCGCGGCATTCTGCTGGGTCATTGCATCCATCTGCCCGATGGCCTGGTTCACCTCACCAATGCCGCTGCTCTGCTGCGCGCTGGCGCTGGTGATCTCACCCATGATGCCGGCAACCTTGTGCACCGAAGCGACGATGCGCTGCATGGTGTCGCCGGCGGCATCGACCAGGCGGCCGCCTTCTTCCACACGCGCCACGGAAGCGCCAATCAGTTCCTTGATCTCCTTGGCCGCCGCCGCGCTGCGCTGCGCCAGGTTGCGCACTTCGGACGCCACCACCGCAAAGCCGCGTCCCTGCTCGCCGGCGCGCGCCGCTTCCACCGCCGCGTTCAGCGCCAGGATATTGGTCTGGAAGGCAATGCCGTCGATCACGCCAATGATGTCGTTGATGCGCGCCGAGCTATCCTTGATCGCCCCCATCGTCGTCACCACCTGCGCCACCACATCGCCGCCTTGTTCCGCCACATGGGCGGCATCGGCCGCCAGCTGGTTGGCCTGCTGCGCATTGCCGGCGTTCTGCTGCACGGTATCGGTCAGGTTTTCCATGGCGCTGGCGGTTTCCTCCAGCGAAGACGCTTGCGACTCCGTGCGCGAGGAAAGGTCGGCGTTGCCGGTAGCGATTTCCGTGGTGGCGACCGTCATCTGGTCGGTGCTGCCGCGGATATTGCCGATCATGTCGGCCAGGCCTTTGTTGATGTGCTCCATCGCTTGCAGCAGCTGGCCGATTTCATCGCTGCGCGAGGTGTCGATATCGCGGCTCAAATCGCCGCCTGCAATGCACTCGGCGGTATCGATCGCCTGCTGCAGGCCGAAGCGGATGTAGCGGTAGGCAAACAGCAGGCAGCCCACGGCTGCAACCACCGACAGCGCCTGCAGCAGCTGCGCCAGCAATTGCGCCTTGTCGAAAGCCGAACTGGCGGCGGCCACCTCGGCGCTGGTGCGCTCATCCAGCAGCGACAGGAATTCATTCACCGGCTGCATGATCTTGGCCTTGTTCTGGTGATAGGCCTTGTCGTGCATGATGTTGCGCGCCATTTCAGGATCGGGCGGACCCTCTTTGGTGAAACCGCCTTTGCCATCGTCAAACTTGCCCTTGACCGCATTCATCGCGATCACCTCGGTGCGAACCAGTTCATTGGAATTGGCCTCGGCCTCCTTCAGCTTGGCGAATTCCTGGCCGGTAAAGCCGGCGCGCTTCATCAGCTCTGACAAGGCAATGGCCTGGCCGGAGGAGGGCGGGACCGGCGCACCGGCCGCCACGAAATCCCAGTAGATGCGTTCATAGTGCTGCGGGCGCGGCTTCTGGCCGTTGCGGATGGCCAGGATGTCCATGTACTGCTGCTCGTAAGCCGCATCGCCGGTCACCACGTAGGTGCGCGCCAGGCGGGTCAGGTCGTCCGAACTTTGCCGTAATTCGTCGGCCAGCAGGTAGGACTGGTAGCGCGAATCGGCGGCCTTCTTGGCCTCCGCCTCTTTGCTGGAAACGCGCATCAGCGACAACATTGTCAGCATCGCCAGCACCACGGTGATGGCAAGGAACGCGAGGAAGATCCGTTTGATCGATAGGCTCTTTTGCATGGCGCTGTCCTCCTTTGCGGACAGCATACGCCGACTATCTGTTGACTAGTAATAGTTTTCGTGCGGACACAAACAATCAGGCGGCAAGCTGTTGCAAAAGATAGAGGCGCTGGTATAAACCGTTGTCGATTTGCATAAGTTCCTCATGCGCACCCTGTTCCACGATGCGTCCATGATTCAGCACGATGATGCGGTCCGCCTCGCGGATGGTGGACAGGCGGTGCGCGATGGCGATGATGGTGACCTTGCCGCGCAACTCGTTCATTGCCTCCTGCACGATCTGCTCGGTGTGCGAATCGATGCGCGAGGTGGCTTCGTCCAGCAGCAGGATGCGCGGCTTGCCGGCCAGCGCGCGGGCAATGGCGATCAGCTGTTTCTGGCCGGAGGACAGGCGCGAACCGCCTTCGCCCAGCATGGTCTGGTAGCCGTCTTCCATGGCCATGATGAAGTCGTGGCAGTGGGCCGCGCGCGCCGCCGCTTCGATTTCCCGCTGCGGCAGGCCGCGGCCCATATCGATGTTCTCGTGCGCCGAAGCGGCGAGCAGGAAGGGATCTTGCGGCACCAGGCCGACATCGGCGCGGAACTGCTCGTTGTCGATTTCATCGAGCAGCATGCCGTTCATGCGGATGCTGCCATGCGGGGCCGGGTAATAGCGCAGCAGCAGCGATAGCAAGGTCGATTTGCCGCTGCCGGTATGGCCGACGATGCCGAAGAAGCTGCCTTGCGGGATATCGAGCGAAAGCTGGTGCAGCACGCGCTGGCCTTCAATGTACTCAAAGTCCAGCGCCTCGATTTCGATGGCTGGCGCGCCATCGTCATTGGCGGCATGGCGGGTGTGGGCGGCGCTGCCGGCCCGGTGCTCCGGCGCGCTCTGCTCGGCCAGCAGGGTGGCCACGCGCGAGGTGGCGACTACGGACTGCTGCAGCTGGCTGAATTGCATGGTGATCTGAATCAGCGGCTCGATCACGCGCGCGATGTAGTTGATGAAGGCGTACAGCACGCCGACTTCCGCCGCACTCATATCGCGCTGGCCGAACATGAAGATCACCGACGCCAGCAGGATGATGTTCAGCATGTCCAGCGCGGGACGCAGCAGCCAGGCGTTGGCGCGGATTTCGGCCAGGCGCTGGGTGTAGTGCTCGGCATTGGTCGCGGCAAAACGCTTGCCGAAGCGCTCTTCGGCATTGTTTGCCTGCAGCACGGTCATGCCGCCGATGGATTCGGCGATCTGCGCGTTGATGTCGCTGCGCAGCTGGCGTGCGCGCGTCACGGCCGGGGCGCTGAGGCGCTGGTAAGCCCAGACGATCAACAGGACGAAAGGCAGCAGCGCCACCACGATGGTCATCAGGCGCCAATCCAGCCAAGCCATGGCGGACACGGTGCCAACCAGAACGATGGTGCTGTCCAGGATGACGAACAGCACCTGGATGTAGAGGCCTTTCACGGCCTCGGTGTCATTGGTCACGCGCGACACCAGCTGGCCGGTAATGGCGCGGTCGAAGAAAACCATCGGCAGCCGCAGTACATGGCCATAGACCCGCTCACGCAGGCGCTGCACGGAACGCATCGCCACGCCAGACAGCCGCACCAGCTGCAGGTAGCGTACCCAGCTCGCAATCCAGCCTGTCAGCAGCACCCCGCCGAGCAGGAACGCCATGCGGCTCCAATCCAGGTGGCGTGGCAGCAGGTGCTCGTCGATCAGGCGCTTGCCCAGCAAGGGCCCCAGCACTTCCATGCCTGCGGCGAGGGCCAGCCACAATACGGCCCAGCCCAGATGGTGCAGGTCGGGGGCGGAAGCCTGGCGCAGCAAGCCGATGGCCTGGCTGGTTTGCTGGCGGGCGCGTTCAGGCTGCGTCAAGGCTGGCCTCCAGTTGTTGATAGCGCCACTGGCTGGCATACCAGCCGTTCAGCGCGAGCAGTTCTTCATGCGTGCCCGCTTCGGTGATGCGGCCGTGGTGCAGCACCACGATCTGGTCCGCATCCACCACGGCGCTCAAGCGGTGGCTGGCGATGATGGCGCTGCGCGTGGTGTGGGCGCGGCGCAGTTCTTCCAGGTGTTCGAGGATGGCGGTCTCGGTGGCGGTATCGACGGCAGACAGCGCATCATCGAGCAGCAGCAAATCGTTATCCGACAGCAGGGCGCGCGCAATCGCCACGCGCTGCCGCTGGCCGCCGGAAAGAGTGATGCCTTTCTCGCCCACTTCCGTCTCGTATTTGTGCGGGAACAGCAGGATATCGTCGTGGATGGCGGCCAGGCCGGCCGCGCGCTCCACATCCGCGCGCGTAGCGCCAGGACGCGCCAGCGCGATATTGTCGGCAATCGAGGCCGAGAACAGGAAAGATTCCTGCGGCACCCAGCTGATGGCCGCGCGCAGCGCCTGCAGCGTGTATTGGTCAAGCGAATGGCCGCTCCACTGCACGCTGCCGTGCGTCGGCGTGAGCTGGCGCAGCAGCACGCGCAGCAAGGTCGACTTGCCCGAACCGGTAGGGCCGACCAGTCCGAGGGTTTGCCCCGTCTTCAGCGTCAGGGAAATATCGGAAAGCGCCGCCTCATGCTGGCCCGGATAGGAAAAGCCCACATTGCGCAATTCCAGCGCACCAGGCGCGACGTGCGGCAGGGTGCCGTGGTCCTCGATGGTCAACGGTTGATCCAGCATCGGCTGCAAGCGCGCGTAAGCCGCGCGCCCGCGCTCGATCAGGGACAGCACCCAGCCCGCCGCAAACATCGGCCAGATCAACTGGCCGAGGTACATGCTGAAGGAAGTCAGTTCACCGATGGTCAGCTCGTTGCGCCACACCAGGAAACCGCCCAGGCCCAGCGACAGTCCGGTCGCCGCGGTCAGCGTCAAGCCTACGGCAGGTTCATAAGCCGCCTCCCAGCGCTGCGCGGTCAGGGCCGAACCTGCGGCCGCCCCGGCCAGTTCACCGAAGCGCGTGCTGCTGCGTTGTTCAAGGCCCAGTGCACGCAAGGTACGCACACCGGACAGGGTCTCCTGCACATGATCGTTCAGCGCGCTGAAACGCTTCAATGAATCGGCGGAAGCGGTATGGATATGGGAAGAAATGCGCCAGAAGGCAAAAGCCATGAAGGGAAACGGAATCAGGGCAAACAGCGCCAGGCGCCAGTCCACGCCAACCAGCATCATGCCCAGCACCAGGAGCAGGGTCAGCGAACCATCGAAGCCGGCCAGCATCGCCTCGCCGGCAGCCATCTCGATCGCATCGATATCGTTGGTGGCCAGCGCCATCAGGTCGCCGGTGCGCTGCTTCTGAAAGAATTGCGGGCCTTGCAGCGACAAACGGCGGTAAAAGCGCGTGCGCAATTCCACGCCCAGCATGTAAGCAGCCGAAAACAGCTTCATGCGCCAGGCCACGCGCAAGCCATAGTTCGCCACGCCAAGCAAGAGCAGGAGGCCGATGGGCTGCCACAGCGAATCACGGCCGAGTTTGCCCGACGCCAGGCCATCGACCATCAAGCCGATCTGGCGCGGAATCCAGATACCGATGACCGCAACGCCGGCCAGCATGGCGCCGGCTGCCGCGTAAGAACGCCAATGGCTACGGACGAAGCCACCGATCAGGCGCGATAAACTCATATGCTTAGAAGAAAAATGCTGCCAAGAGCCTGCAAGGATACCTCAGGGCAGAATTTTTCGCCGGAGCCGCCACCCAGCGCCTGCGAAGATGAAAGTCGGGGTCAGGAAAAAAAGGGGACGTAACACATTAATCGCGCTGCGATTAATGTGTTACGTCCCCTTTTTTTCCTGACCCCGACTTTTAAATTACTTGTGGGCCTTGGCGCCGTTGGCGCTTGGGGCTTTCGGGTCGGGGAAGCTGGCGGCTGGCTTGGCGGCTTTCGCTTCGGCCTTCACTTCAGGCTTGCTTTCTTCGGCTTCGACCTTGGCTTCGGCTTTTACGGCTGGCTTGGCTTCGGCTTTGCCGGCCTTCGGTGCAGGAACCGGTGCGGGGGCAGGCGCTGGCGCAGCTACGGGCGAGGCCAGCTTTGGCACTTTCACCGCTTGCTTGCCGGCTTCTTTCAGCTGCTCTTGCGCGGCCTGGAACAGTTCGGCCTGGGTCTTGCTGGCGATGCTGAACAGCTCGCGGTTGTAGGCGAACAGGCCGTCGAAGTTCGGCACGCGGGCGGTGCTCTTGGCGAAGAATTCTTGTGGGTCTTTCGCTTCCAGCAGTTCGCGCGCAGCGGCGGAACTCTTCTCGACGTTGGCTTTGGTGGTGCTCAGGTTGAGGGCGATCACCTTTTGCACGCCTTCGAAGGCCGTGGTGGCGAAATTGTTGAGGATTTTCAGCTGCGCTTCCAGCTGCGACTTGGTAGCTGCGGAAAATTGCTCGGGATTCGAAAACATATTTTCTCCTGGATCGATGGGAAATGGTGCGCTGCAATAAACCCATTCTAGCGACGAAATAATGTATTGGAAAGACATTTTTGCCGGCTTTTGAAGTAGAAGTAATGCGCTGCAACATTGCGGGCGCTGCGCGCCTTGCCTACAATCGGCCATCGCCTACGAGTGGAGCACTTTGATGGACCTTGTCATCCGCAATGCCGCCTTGCCGGACGGCCGCCAAGGCGTCGACCTGGCAATCGAGAATGGCCGCATCGCGGCAGTTGCTCCTTCTTTGCAAGCGAAGGGTGCGCGTGAGATTGATGCGGCGGGCAAGCTGGTGAGCCCGCCTTTCGTCGATGCGCACTTCCATATGGATGCCACACTCAGCTATGGTTTGCCGCGCGTGAACCAGTCCGGCACCCTGCTGGAGGGTATTGCGCTTTGGGGCGAACTGAAGCCGCAGCTGACCCAGGAAGCCCTCGTGGCGCGCGCTTTGCAGTATTGCGACTGGGCCGTGGCGCGCGGCCTGCTTGCCATCCGCAGCCATGTCGATGTGTGCGACGACCGCTTGCTGGCGGTGGAGGCGCTGCTGGAGGTCAAGCGCCGCGTCGCGCCTTACCTTGATTTGCAGCTGGTCGCCTTCCCGCAGGATGGCGTGCTGCGCAGCCCAGGCGCACTGGAAAACCTCAAGCGCGCGCTCGCCCTCGGTGTCGATGTGGTGGGCGGCATCCCGCACTTTGAACGCACCATGGCGGAGGGCGCCGAATCCGTGCGCATCCTGTGCGAATTCGCGGCCGACCAAGGCCTGCGCGTCGACATGCATTGCGACGAGTCGGATGATCCGCTCTCGCGCCACATAGAAACCCTGGCCTTCCACACCCAGCGCCTCGGCCTGCACGGCCGGGTGGCCGGCTCGCACCTGACCTCGATGCACTCGATGGACAACTATTATGTGAGCAAGCTGCTGCCGTTGATGAAGGAAGCCGGCGTAGCGGCCATCGCCAACCCGCTCATCAACATCACCCTGCAGGGCCGCCACGACACCTATCCCAAGCGGCGCGGCATGACGCGCGTGCCGGAAATGCTGGCGCACGGCATACCCGTCGCCTTCGGCCACGACTGTGTGCTGGACCCGTGGTACAGCCTGGGCTCGGGCGATATGCTGGAAGTGGCTCACATGGGCCTGCACGTGGCGCAAATGACGGGGCAGGATGCCATGCGTGCCTGTTTCCGCGCCGTGACCGAAACGCCGGCCGCAATCCTCGGGCTGGAAGGCTATGGCCTGCAGCCAGGCTGCCACGCGGACCTGGTGCTGCTCGATGCGGGCGACCCGGTGGAAGCGATCCGCCTGCGCGCAGCGCGGCTGCTGGTGCTGCGCCGTGGCCGCATTGTGGCGGAATCTCCTCCAGCGGTAGCGCGCCTGGATTTGCCGGGGCGCCCTGCGCAGGTCGATTTCCGCTTGGCCCCGCCGGCTGGACTTGCAATGGAAAATGAATGAAAATTCATCATCATTTCTGCCGTTGGGAGCAGCTTTGAAAGACATTGTCATCCGCCCCGCCGGGGAAGCCGATTTCGACGCGATGTGGACCATTTTCCAGGAGTTGGTTGCCAGCGGTGATGCCTATTACTTTGCGGCCGATACCAGCCGCGAGGATTGCCACGCCTTCTGGTTCGGGCGCGGCATCAAGTCTTGGGTGGCGGTGCTGAGCACTGGCCGCCTGCTCGGCATGTACCGCCTGCTGCCCAACCAGCTCGATCGCGGTTCGCATGTTGCCAATGCTTCGTTCATGGTCAGCCCCGCTGCGCAAGGCGTGGGCATCGGCAAGATGCTGGGCCGCCACTGCCTAGAACAGGCGCGGCGCGACGGCTATCTCGCCATGCAGTTCAATTACGTTGTCAGTACTAATGTCTCCGCCGTGCTGCTGTGGAAGCGGCTCGGCTTTTCAGTGATAGGCACGCTGCCGCGCGCCTATCGGCACCAGCAGCTCGGTTTTGTTGACGTGTATGTGATGTACAAGTTCCTGGCCGACCCTAACGATTGGCCGGAGCAATGATCGATACCAAACGACTGACCCTGCGTCCCCTGACTCTTGACGATGCCTCTTTCTACCTGCGTCTGGTAAACGAGCCGTCCTTCCTCGCCAATATCGGCGACAAGGGCGTGCGCGACCTGGAGGGCGCGCGCGCTGCCTTGCTGGCCGGCCCGATGGCCATGCAGCTGGAGCTTGGCTATTCGCTGTGGATGGTCACGCGCAAGGAAGATGGCGCCTGCATCGGCATGTGCGGCTTGATCAAGCGCGACACGCTGCCCGATACCGATATAGGCTATGCCTACTTGCCAGCCTACTGGGGCCAGGGCTATGCCTGGGAAGCTGCCTCGGCGGCAATGGCTTATGGGCGTGACGTGGTCGGCCTGCCGCGCTTGCTGGGCATCGTGTCGCCCGACAATACCGCTTCTTCGGAACTGTTGAAAAAGCTTGGCATGAACTATGTCGAGCGCCTCGCAACAGAGAAGGATACGGATCTTTACCGTATCGAGTTTCCCCTGCGCCACAGCTAGATTGTAGTTAGTACAGGTTTCTTGGCTTTTAGTACTTTAGGGCGCATGATGAAGATTGCAGTCCTGAAGGCATAACATCGCCTTTTTACCTAGGGAAAATAATCATGAAC
This sequence comes from Massilia eburnea, assembly GCF_009720745.1. Classification (GTDB taxonomy): domain Bacteria; phylum Pseudomonadota; class Gammaproteobacteria; order Burkholderiales; family Burkholderiaceae_D; genus Rugamonas; species Rugamonas eburnea. The sequence continues at coordinate 59,835 of NZ_WNKX01000006.1, forward strand.
TTCGGCAATCTTAAGATCGGAGTGCGCCTGGGCTTGCTGGGCGCTTTCTTCATGTTGGCCCTGCTAACGGTCGGCTACCAGGGCTGGAGCGCAATCAGTTCCATCAAGGCAAATAACGCCCAGAGCATGCAGCGCTCGGTCGACCTGACCCAGGCTGTCGATACTGCGCGCAGTGCGCAGGTTGAATTCAAGATCCAGGTGCAGGAGTGGAAGAACATCCTCATCCGTGGCCATGATCCGGCCCAGCTGGAAAAATATACGGCTGCATTCACAAAGAGTTCGCAGGCTACTAATGCCGAGCTGAAGAAGCTCGCTGGACTGTTCAACAAACTGCATGTCCAGACCAACCTTGATGATGAAGCCATCAAGATGCATGAGGACCTGGGCAAGAACTATCTAGCCGCACTCAAGCAATTCGATACGGCCAATCCGGAAAGCTACAAGATCGTCGACAAGGCGGTGTCGGGCATGGACCGTCCACCGACCAGGAAGATCGATGAGATCGTCGAACTCATCGATGGGCTGTCGAAAAAGAATGTGACGGAGGCGGCTGCGGCTGCCGATGCGACGACCCGTTCGGCCACCATCACGCTGTTGATCGTGCTGGTGGTGACAACGGCCGTTGGTGCTGTCATCGTGTGGTGGATCGTGCAGGGCATTACGCGCCCATTGGACCAGGCGATCGATATCGCCAAGACTGTGGCGGCTGGCGACTTGAGCCGCGATGTCGAAGTCAAGACCCGGGATGAAGTGGGCGAGTTGCTGGGGGCGCTGAAGCAGATGAGCGGCAACCTGTCCGACATCGTGAGCCGCGTGCGCGTAGGCACGGAAACCATTGCCAGCGCCTCGAGCGAGGTGGCGACCGGCAGCATGGACTTGTCAACACGCACCGAACAGCAAGCCAGTTCGCTGGAAGAAACCGCTTCTTCGATGACCGAGCTGACCAGCACCGTGCGCCAGAACAATGAGAACGCAACGCAGGCGCGCAAGCTGGCCGACGAGGCGTCCGATGTCGCCGTGCGCGGTGGCGCGACGGTGTCGGAAGTGGTGCAGACCATGGGGGCGATCAACGAGTCCTCGCGCAAGATTGTCGACATCATCGGCGTGATCGATGGTATTGCGTTCCAGACCAATATCCTGGCCCTGAACGCGGCGGTGGAGGCTGCGCGTGCGGGCGAGCAGGGACGCGGCTTTGCCGTGGTGGCGGGCGAGGTGCGCAACCTGGCGCATCGCTCGGCTGCGGCGGCAAAGGAGATCAAGGAGTTGATCAGCAATTCCGTCGAGAGGGTGGAGCAGGGCAGCCGCCTGGTCGGCGAGGCTGGCGTGACGATGGACGAAGTGGTCAACAGCGTGCGGCGCGTAACGTCCATCATCGGCGAGATCGCCGTTGCGACGGGCGAGCAGCGCGAAGGCATCGAGCAGATCAGCGATGCCATCACGCAGATGGATAGCGTGACGCAGCAGAACGCCGCACTGGTGGAGGAAGCGGCAGCGGCTGCCGAAGCTTTGCAGCAGCAGGCCGCCAGCCTGACGGAAGCGGTTTCCGTGTTCCGGCTGCGCGAGACCGGCGCTGGCGCCGGGCGCATGCAGCTGTCCGCAAACCGCAGCTTGCGGGCCTTGCCGGCTTAAGGCTTCTTGCCGAAGAACCAGGCCAGCGCGACGTGCACGCGGCTGGCCCAGGACTGTTCGTTATGGCGCCCGCCCGGGTCGGCCAGGAACAGCAGGTCGCGGCCCTCGCGGTAGCCTTGTTTCACCATGGCCTGGCGGAATGCTTCGCTTTCTTCCAGGCCGTCGTTGACTGTTCCCGCATCGATGTAGAACCTGACGGGCATCCGCAGCGGCGGATGTTTCAGCGCTTCCTGGCCGTTCCACCAGAAGGAGCTGGAAAAACCGCCGGCCATCGAGAACAGCTGCGGATAACGTTGTGCGATGCCGATCGAGGCCAGCCCGCCGAGCGATGAGCCCATTACCGCCGTGTGCTCGCGGCCTGGCTTGGTGCGGTATTGGCTGTCTACCCAAGGCTTCACCGTTTGCGCGACGAACGCGGCGTAGGCGTCGAGTTTTCCGCCGCCGTACTTTGGATCGCTGCTGCCAGTGTATTCGCCAATGCGATCGCTGGTGTTGTCGATGCCGACGACGATCACTTCTTCCATTTCGCCTTGCCGTTCCAGGCGGTCCATCACTTCGTCGATATTCCATTCGGTGCCGTAGCTGGCGGTTTTCGGCTCGAACAGGTTCTGGCCGTCGTGCATATAGAGCACGGGGTAGCGGCGTTTGGTGTCGCTGCCGTAGCTGGGCGGGAGGTAGATGCGCAGCGTGCGCTCGTTGCCCAGTTGGGGAGACTTGAAATTCTCGACCAGCTGCAGGGTGCCGTGCCGTGGCGGCGCGGCGGCCGCTGGTGCGGGCTGCAGGCGCACACCCAGCACCTCGGCGCTGTTGCGGGCGCCGCTTGCGCCGCCGGCGTCGGCGTAGCTGGCGTTACTTTGCAGGGTGCTCATATTGTAGAAGGGCTGCAGCTCAAGGCGGTAGCTGCCGCGCTTCAAATGCGCCGTCAAAGGCGTAGACCATGCGGGACCGTTGGCGGGGGCGTTGTGCGGCATCTGGACAATGCCCTCAGCCGCCACCGCTCCCTGCTGGTCGCGCAAGCGCAGCATTTGCACGGCGTTGGTGATGCCGAGGTTGATCTGGTGGGCGTGGTTGTTGTAGCGCAGCTGGACGTGATAGCGGCCGTCGCGCGCAACGCTGACCGCTTCGCCAGTGCTGCTGGCGTCCGCAAGGCAGGCTGGTTGCGAGTGGTGGCTGCGCGTTCCGGCGGCAGGATAGATCGCCTCGGCTGCATAGCATGGCGCCGCTGTGCGCATGGCCCGGTCCGTCCAATCGCCTGCTGCGACGCCGGCGGCGGCAAGCTTGCCATCGCGGTAGATAGTAAAGCGCGCATCCGGCGATGTCCCCGCTCCCGGCTCAATGCGGAAGGCCGCCCAGCTGTCGCGCTTCGCGCCGCCGGAAGGCGCTTTTTGCTGGAGGACGGGTTCTGGCGGCGCGGTCGAGGCGGCCTCGCTGCCCGCCAGGGTAATCTGCTGCCGTCCCTCCACCAGCGGCCCCATTTCAACTTCCAGCAGATTGTCCTCAGCCAGCTCGTTCCACGCGGCTGACCCGCCGGCATCCTTGCCATTCAGTTTGCCGCCAATGGGCAGGTAGTAGCCGTCGCGCGCTTCCGCAGGGGGCAGCTTGATTTTCAGGTGCAGCCGCTTGCCGTGCAATGTCAGTCCTGACAGCTCGATCACGCCGCTGCCGGCAAACCACTCGCGGCGCAAGCGGGAAGTAATGAACGGGCTTACGTGCAAGCGCTCGGTGTCAGCGCTGATGCCGAAGACCTGCTGCACCACCATGCCCAGGAATCCGCCTACCGACCAAAGCTGCCGGCGCGAATTGATGGCTGGCGCAGACGGATCCCCGCTGCGCCACTCCATGTTCTCCATATTCGACAGGTTGAGCGCAGCGCCTTGCAGCAAGCTGGCATAGGCGGCATCCGCCACAGCCACATTCCCGTACTGGGCCGCCGCTCGCAAGCCGTAGGCGGTAACGAAGGGCCAAAGGGCGCGATTGTGGTACACCGGCACGCCTGGCTGCTGCGGCCAGATGACCGGCGCGCCGAGCGGGCCATGCGGATAGCGCGCGAGTATCGATTGCGCCTGTTCGGCATCCGCCACGCCGGTGACGATGGCGAGCGACTGGCCAAGCCAATCGAATTTGTGCGTGGCCGCACCGTCGAAGTGGCCTGCGGTCAGGCTGCTGTACATGCCGGCATCCTTGAGCCACAGGCGGTCGTTGATGGCAATCTTCAGGTCCGCTGCCCAGCGCGCGTAGCGCTTTGCAGCGTCATGCTCGCCGCTTTGCTGGGCCAGTTCCGCTGCCAGCGTCAGCGCCTTGTAGTGGGCGACGTTGGTGGACAGCGCTTTGGACGATGCCATGCTGGACAGGTCGCCAGGGATCCAGGCTGCATACGATTGTTCGCGCCAGTCGAGGAAGGACTGCTCGCCGTTGTACAAGCCGCTGGCATGGTCGAAGGCGGCGATGCGGTCGTTCTCGATGGTGTTGCGCAGGGCTTTCAGGGCGATGGCGGCGAACTGTTTGCGCTCCTCCGGCGGCAGGGCGTTGAGTGTTTGTTCAGCGCCAAAGGCCCAGCTGACACGGTCGGTGCTGACTGGCCAGCTGCCGCCGCTGCCAGTGTCCTGCACGATTTGCAGGCCGTCGTCGCTGCCGGCTGCCAGCGGCGGTTTGCCGCCACGGTAGCCGGAGAGCTTGAATTGCAGCGAGTTGCGTGTGCGTATAGGGTCGAGCATGGCGAGGCCAAGGCTGGCCGCGTACGACAGGTCGCGGGTCCAGACGTAGTGCCATTTCTCGCCGGTTTCGAAGCATTCGCAGGCGATCGGGGCGCCGCCGTTGTAGCTGCCGTCGCGGATGGCCTGCACCGAATCCTGCCTCATCTCCGCGATCGCCAGCGCGAACAACGCATCGAAGGCAAGGTTGCCGCTGCGGACCTGGGGCAGGCCGGCTTGCTCGGTGTAGGTGATCGACTGCGGGGCGCCGTCGCGCAGCGGCATCGTCGTCGTTTGCGTGTAGCTGCGCAGCGCGGCCTGGGGATCCGGCGTCGCAAAGCTGGCTTTGTAGCTGCCGAAGGGAAGATCGACAGCGGCGCCTGCGCGTGCGAAGCTGGCGGTGCTTGCGAGCGCTGCGGCGAGCAGTGCCGCCAGCGCCTGCCGCCCTGGAAGGCGCCGCATTATCTGACCTCCATCACGAGTACCGAACGAGCAGGCAGGGTGAACTTTCCTGCCAGCGGAATAGTGCGGCCGGTGATCACGTCCGTGCCGCTGCGCACGCCAGCCAGCATTTCGCGGAAGCGGCCGGCGTCAAGCGTCATTTCCTTATCGTTCTTGTTCAGCGCCACCATCACCTTTTGCTTGTCGTCGTAGCGGAAGTAGACGTAGGTGTCCTGCTCAGGGCCGAACTGCATCATCTTGCCATGCTGGACGGCGCTGGAGGTCTTGCGCCAGTTGACCAGTTTTTTCACAAAGGCCTGCATCTCGCGCTGTTCGGCGTTCAGTCCCTCGCCGGTGAAGGCATTCACCTTGTCGCCTGCCCAGCCGCCCGGCATGTCGCGGCGGTAGGATGGATCGTCGCGGCCTTTGACGGTGCTCGGCATCAGCACCTCCGTACCGTAGTAGAACTGCGGGATGCGCGGCACGGTGAAGGTGAACGCCAGCACCATGCGCAGCAGGGCCGGGTCGCCATTGACGACGCTGAAGCTGCGCGCCAGGTCGTGGTTGCCTTCGAACAGCACCAGGTTGGATGGGTTCGGATAGAGGTAATCCTGGGCCAGGGTCTCGTAGACGTCATACAGGCGGTAAGTGCCGTCGGTATCGCCGAGCGCCTTGCGCAACGCGTCGTTGAGCGGGAAGTCCATCATGCTCGGCGCATTCAGCGCCTGCCAGCGCGCCACGACAGGAATGCGCGGGCTCCACTCCTCACCCACCATGTTCAGGTGGGGATATTCCGCCAGTACCCGCTTCGACCATTCGGTGAGGAAGGGCGTTTCGGAATAGCCGTATGTATCCACGCGCAGCCCGGACAGGCCCGCGTATTCGACCCACCAGATATTGTTCTGGATCAGGTAGTTCGCCACATAGGGATTATTCTGGTTCATATCCGGCATATGCGGACCGAACCAGCCCTGGGTGAAGTTGCGCGCATCCTCCTTGCTGCCATATGGATCGAAGTTGGCCACACGGTGGTGCGCGGTAGGTGTGTACTTGCCGTCGTAGCCAAGCCAGTCCGGCATCGGCATATCCTTCATCCACCAGTGATGGCTGCCAATATGGTTCAGCACCACGTCCTGGATCACGCCGATGCCGCGTGCGCGCGCCTGCGCCACGAAGGCGCGGTATTCCTCGTTGCTGCCGTAGCGCGCGTCGATCTTGTAATGGTCGGTGGCGGCGTAGCCGTGGTAGGAGTAGCTATCCTGGTTGTTTTCCACCAGCGGCGTTGGCCAGATCTGGGTAAAGCCCAGGTCTTTCACATAGTCCAGGTGCGCGGCCATGCCGGCCAGGTCGCCGCCGTGGCGGCTATTGCCATTGGCGCGGTTGGCTTTGTCCGGCATACCCGCCAAGTTGTCGTTGGACGGATTGCCGTTGGCGAAGCGGTCCGGCATCACCTGGTAAATCGCGTCGGCGCTGTTGAAGCCCTGGCGCTGCGCCGATCCAGGCGTCCGCGCCAGCAGCCGGTAGCTGTAGGTCAGGTCGGGTTTGCCGGGCGCAGAGAAGCGGATGTCGAAGCTGCCCGGCGCCACGTCCGGCGCCAGCACCAGGTCGATGAACAGGTAATTGCGGTTGGCGACGCGGGTCACGCTGCCGATGCGCACGCCCGGATAGTCGATGGAAGGATCCAGGTCCGCCAGGTTTGGCGCGTTCACCATCAGCTGCAGCTTGGGATTCTGCATGCCTGCCCACCAGAAGGGCGGTTCCATATGATCCACGGCCGCCGGTGCGGCAGATGCTGTTGTCAAAATGGTAGCGGCCAGGAAGGCGGCCAAAGCGGTCTTCTTCATCGATTCTCCGGTCGAAATGTCTTTGGGCCCGACAATACACCCAATTTGACTGTAGTTCTACTACACGTCGGTCCGTCCAAATTTGTAGCCGAAATACAACGCGAGCTCATTATTTCCCAGAGGGAGCCCGTAGCGGAAGGCAGAAATACACGTTTGTGATGATGGTCATTCATTGACACCAAATCTAGTTTTAGTACAGAATCCGCCTCAGAGCGTCCGTAAGAGCGTTCGCTTTCCAAGGATTCCCGTGTAGTCGAAATAAACCGGTCAGTGTAGGTTGCGGGAAAGAATGTTTATATGAGTGAGGGGACTTTGATGACTATCTTCGCCAACAAGCGAGGCAATACCGCTTTCCGACTGAGTCCGGTTGCGGCCGGGTGTGCTGTTTTCGTATCCGCCTTCGCGGGCTCTGCCTACGCGCAGACTACCACCGCCGAGCAGGCCGCAGATGCTGCGCCGATCCAATCCGTGACCGTGTCGGGCATCCGCCGCGGTATTGAAGATGCGATCTCCGTCAAGAAGAACGCCACTTCCATCGTCGAGGCCATCTCCGCAGAAGACATCGGCAAGCTGCCAGACACCTCCATCGCAGAATCCATCGCCCGCCTGCCAGGCTTGGCCGCCCAGCGCGTTGCCGGCCGTGCGCAAAACATTTCGGTGCGCGGCCTGTCGCCTGACTTCTCGACCACCCTGCTGAACGGCCGCGAGCAAGTGTCGACCGGCGATAACCGCAGCGTTGAATTCGACCAGTATCCATCGGAACTGATCAGCGGCGTCACCATTTACAAGACCCCGGACGCTGGCATGGTTGGCCAGGGCCTGTCCGGCACCCTGGACCTGCAGACCGTGCGTCCGCTGGCCTTCGGCGGCCGCACCGTGTCCATGAACGCCCGCATGGAAAAGAACTCGCTGGGCAAGATCGCCGACACCAAGTCGACCGGCAACCGCTTCAGCTTCAGCTACATCGACCAGTTTGCGGACCGCACCATTGGCGTGGCCTTGGGCTTTGCCCACCTGGACTCCCCTGTGCTGGACCAGGAAACCGGCCTGTACGAGCCATGGAAGAACGAATCGCGTGCCGGCGTGCCTGCCGGTACCAACGTCACCGACGGCATCAAGTCCCTGGAACGCAGCGGCTACAACAAGCGCGACGGCCTGATGGGCGTGCTGCAATACCGTCCAAACAAGAACTTCACCTCGATGATCGACGTGTACGCGTCGCAATTCAAGCATGAAGACACTGCCAACCAGTTTGAAGTCCACATTGGCGGCTACAACGGCGGCAACAAGCCTGACCTGCTGTTCACCAACGTCACCACTGCCGACGGCGCATTTGCCACCGGTACGGCAAACAACGTGTACCCACTGGTACGCGGCATGTACGACAAGCGCAAGGACGAGATCCGCGCAATTGGCTGGAACAACGAATGGCGCCAGAACGGCTGGTCGGTAGTGGCTGACGTGAGCCGCTCCACTGCCAAGCGAGATGAGACCAACCTGGAAAACAACCTGCAGATCAGCGATGCAGCCGGCAATCCATACCTGGATTCCGTAGCGCTGGCGCTGCGCAGCGGCGCTTTCCCGACCATGGACCCGGGCCGCGATTACAGCAACCCAGCCAACCTGTACGTGCGTAACACCATCTACGGTTCCGGCTACGGCAAGACCCCGCACGTCGAAGATGCGCTGAACGGCTTCAAGCTGGCAGCCAATATCCAGGCATCCGGCGCGCTTGAGCAGTACTTCTCGAGCTTCGACTTCGGTATCCACCGTTCCGACCGCAGCAAGGTCAAGCACCAGCCGGAAGGCAACATCAACCTGGCAGGCGCTCCGTCCACCATTTCGTCCGACCTGCTGTACAACCCGGTCGACCTGGGCTGGGCTGGCGTGGGCACCATCCCTGCGTGGAACGTGCCTGGCGTTGTGGCCAAGTACATGACCTTCGCTCCGACTGAAGACAAGGACTACCTGATCGCCAAGGCATGGTCGGTGAAAGAGAAGATCACCACCACCTTCGCTAAAGCCAACATCGAACACGAAATGGGCGATGTCAGCCTGCGCGGTAACGTTGGCGTGCAGATCCAGCACACCGACCAGTCGTCCGATTCCAACTACTGGGACGGCACCGCTCCAGCCGGCCAGCAAGTCAAGCCGGTCCACGACGGCAAGACCTACACCGACGTGCTGCCTAGCCTGAACCTGGCGTTCCAGCTGCCGAACGATCACACCATCCGTATGGCGCTGGCCAAGCAGATCGCTCGTCCACGTGTCGACCAGCTGCGTTCCGCCCTGGACTTCAACGTCGGCACCAACGACTTCAAGCCAAGCGGCAGCGGCGGCAACGCCCAGCTGGATCCATGGCGCGCCAAGGCCTTCGACCTGTCGTATGAAAAATACTTCGGCAAAAAGGCATATGTGGCACTGGCGTACTTCTACAAGAAGCTGGATACCTACATCTACACCCAGACTCTGCAGCACGACTTCTCGGCCCAGATTCCAGGTACCAAAGCCATTACCCCGTTTGGTAACTACTCCGCGCCATACAACGGCAAAGGCGGCAACCTGAAGGGCGTGGAGCTGACCGCTTCCCTGCCACTGAACATGCTGACCCCGGTGCTGGACGGCTTCGGCGTGAGCGGCAGCTACTCGTACAACGACAGCAAGATCACCATCGAGGAGCCAAGCTCCAGCCTGGGCAAGAACATCATGCTGCCAGGCCTGTCGAAGAACACCAGCAACCTGACCGTGTATTACGAGAAGAATGGTTTCGAGACCCGCCTGAGCAACCGTCGCCGTTCGGACTTCGTGGGTGAAATCGGCAACTTCGCCGGCGAGCGTTCGCTGCGCTACGTTGTTGGTGAAAACATCCTGGACTTCCAGATTGGCTACACCTTCAACGAGGGCATGTTCAAGGGCGTAGGCCTGGTCCTGCAGGCGAACAACCTGCGTAACGCCGCCTACGAGACCTACAACGGCAACCACAACCAGCAGCTGGAATACCAGAAGTATGGCCGTACCATCCTGCTGGGCGCGAACTACAAGTTCTAAGCATCCAGTAGCAATAAAAACGGGGGCCGCGGCCCCCGTTTTTTTACTTGGCCTTGGCGGCCAGCTGCTTGTTTTGCTCGTCCAGCCAGACTTTCAGCGGGGCGAAGTAGTCCAGCAGGGCCTGGCCGTCGATGCGGTCTTCGCCGGTGGCCACTTTGAGCTCTTCAGGCCATGGCTTGGAGGTGCCCATTTCCAGCATGGACCACAGCTTCTTGCCGGCTTTTTCGCTGCCGTAGATCGAGCACTGGTGCAGCGGACCGGTAAAGCCGGCTTCCTTGCACAGGGCGCGGTGGAACTGGAACTGCAGCAGGTGGGCCAGGAAGTAGCGTGCGTACGGCACGTCGGCGGCAACGTGGTACTTGGCGCCGGCGTCGAAGCCGTCTGCCAGCATCGGCGACGGGCGTTTCACGCCCATGTACTGCTCGCGCAGCTGCCACCAGCTCTTGTCGTAGTCGGCCGGCTTGGTTTTGCCGGCATAAACGTCCCAGCGCCATTTGTCGACCGAGTAGGCGAACGGCAGGAAGGCAACCTTGGCCAGTGCGCGCTTGAGCAGCACGCCGATGTCGGCGTTCGGGTCCGGGTTCTCGTTCATCAGGCCGACCTTCTTCAGGTAGTTGGGCGTGATGGACAGGGCAATGGTGTCGCCGATGGCTTCGTGGAAGCCGTCGTTGGCGCCGTTGCGGAACAGGTTGGACTGGTTCTTGTAAGCCAGGTCGTAATAAATGTGGCCCAGCTCATGGTGGATGACGGCAAATTCTTCTTCGGTCGGACGGATGCACATCTTGATGCGCACATCGTCCTTGCCATCGAGCTGCCATGCGGAGGCGTGGCACACCACGTCGCGGTCACGCGGCTTTTCCAGCAGGGAGCGCTGGTAGAAGGTCTCCGGCAGCTTCGGCATGCCCAGCGAGGTGTAGAAACGCTCGCCGTATTGCACCATTTCCTTGGCCGTGGTCTTTTTCTCTTCCAGCACATTGGTCAGGTCGAACTTGGACGCGCCGCTGGCAGGCATCAGGATCGGGTAGATGTTTTCCCAGCTCTGGCTCCACATATTGCCGAACAGGTGGGCCGGGATCGGGCCGGTCAGCGGCACGACGTCAGGGCCGTAGGTTTCGCGCAGCTTGTAGCGGGCGTAGGTGTGCAGGGAATCGTACAACGGTTTCACCTGCTGCCAGATGCGCTCCATCTCGGCCGAGAATTCTTCCGGCTTCATGTCGTAGCCCGAGCGCCACAAGGCGCCGGTGTCGGCATAGCCCATTTCGCGCGCGCCCTTGTTGGACAGCTCGATGTATTCGCTATACAGCTTCTTGTAGGAAGGCGATTGCATATGCCAGCCGTTCCATGCGTCCAGCAGGACTTTCGGATCGCGGCTGGTGGCCAGGGTCTTTTCCAGGTCGCCCAGCGCCAGGCATGGCTTGCCTTCGCCAGGGCAGTACTTGGCCTTGCCGTAGGCGCCATTCAGTTTGGCGTTGTCGTCGGCGTAGGCCTGGCGCTCTTTTGGATCCGGCAGCATCAGCGTCAGCTGCAGCAGCTTGATCTTGCGCGCTTCATCGTCCGGCAGTTTCACGCCGTTGAAGCGGCGGGCCTCCAGCGCGGCCTGGCCGGCCGCATCCAGCTGCTGCTCGCCAAAGTAGGCGGTCAGCGCTTCGGTGTCGTCGGTGATGAAGTTTTGCGCTACCCAGGCAGCCTTGTTGGCGTCGTTGCCCAGCTTGTCGAATTTCTCCTCGGTCTGCGCGATGAATTTTTTCGCCTCGGCCGGAGTGCCTTTGGCTTTTTTCTGGGCTGGTGCGGCGTGGGCAAAACCTGCCGCCAGGGCCAGGCCCAGCGCCAGTGCCAATGGCTTTTTCATAGTCGTTTTAATCAATTCATTCTCCTCTCAGATAAAACTGCTCGGTAATATATCACCCTATGAAACTAATTAAATTTGCAATATTGGCCCTTATTAGCCAGGCGGCTTTGGCGCAGAACGCGGATCGCCATTTCATGTCTGCCGCAAACAAGGGCAATGCGCTGGAAATCCGCACAAACGATGGCATTTACATCATCAAACCGTACTCCGCGGCGGTGGTGGAGACCAGTTTTATCCCGAAAGGGGAAGTGGCCGATCCGGTATCCCACGCGGTCATCATGGCGCCGGAAACTGTGGCAACTACGCTACGCGACGAGGGCGGCGTGCTGGAATTCGCTACGCCCGGCATCACCGTGCGCGTTGAAAAGCAGCCATTCCGTATCAGCTATGCCTACAAGGGGCAGCCCCTGGTGGCGGAAAAGCGCGGCTACCTCCATGAAGGCAAGCTGGAGGCCATTGAATTTGCGCTGGATGGCGACGAGGCCCTGTACGGCGCCGGCGCGCGCGCAGTTGGCATGAACCGCCGCGGCAACCGCTTCCAGTTGTACAACCGCGCCCACTACGGCTACGAAGCGCGTTCGCAGCTGCTGAACTTTACGATCCCGATGGCGCTGTCGTCGAAGAAGTACGCACTGCATTTTGATAATCCGCAGACCGGCTACCTGGACTTCGACAGCAAGAAAGACGGCACGCTGTCTTACGAAACCATCGGCGGCCGCAAGACATACCAGGTGATCGCGGGCGAGCAGTGGGAAGACGTGGTGGCCAATTACACCAGCCTGACCGGCCGCCAGCCGCTGCCGCCGCGCTGGGCTTTCGGCAATTTCGCCAGCCGCTTCGGCTACCACACAGAGGCTGAAACCCGCGCCGTGGTCGACAAGTTCATCGCCGACAAGATCCCGGTCGACGCGGTGGTGCTGGACCTGTACTGGTTCGGCAAGACCGTCAAAGGCACCATGGGCAACCTGGCCTGGGACAAGGAGAGCTTCCCGAACCCGCAAGGCATGATGGCCGACCTGGCCGCGAAAGGCGTGAAAACGGTGGTCATCACCGAGCCTTTCGTGCTGACCACTTCCAGCCGCTGGCAGGAAGCGGTCGACAGGAAAGTGCTGGCTACCGATGCGGCTGGCGCGCCGTTCACATACAACTTCTACTTCGGACATACGGGCCTGGTGGACTTGTACCGCCCAGAGGGGCGCGAATGGTTCTGGAATATCTACAAGGACCTGAAAGCCGGCGGCGTGGCCGGCTGGTGGGGTGACCTGGGCGAGCCGGAAGTGCATCCGGCCGCCCTGCGCCACGGCAGCAACGGCCAACTGGGCGCCGACCAGGTGCACAATATCTACGGCCACGACTGGGCGCGCCTGATCGCGGAAGGCTACCAGAAGGACTTCCCGAACGAGCGCCCTTTCATCCTGATGCGCGCCGGTTATTCGGGCTCGCAGCGCTTCGGCATGATTCCATGGTCGGGCGACGTGCAGCGCAGCTGGGGCGGCCTGCAGTCGCAAATGGAGATCGCGCTGCAAATGGGCATGCAAGGCCTGGCCTATATGCACTCCGACCTCGGCGGCTTTGCCTCGCCAATGCTGGACGACGAGCTGTATGTGCGCTGGCTGCAGTACGGCGTATTCCAGCCGGTGTTCCGCCCGCACGCGCAGGAAGAGGTGCCGGCCGAGCCAGTGTTCCGCACCGAACACACCAAGTCGCTGGCGCGCGATGCGATCCGCCTGCGCTACGCCATGCTGCCGTATAACTACAGCGCGGCCTTCGATAACAGCCAGACCGGCCTGCCGCTGATGCGGCCGCTCATGTTCGAAGACAGCGAAAACGGCGGGTCCTCGACCTATTTGTGGGGCCGCGACATCCTGGTTGCGCCTATTACGGAGCCGGGCGCCCAGCGCAAGGAAGTGAACTTCCCCAAGTCGGCCAGGACGTGGTTTGACTTCTACACGGGCGCGGCGCACAAAGGCGGCATCAATGAGGTGGTGCCGGTGGTGGCCGAGCACATTCCGGTCTTCGTGCGTGCTGGCGCCTTCGTGCCGATGGCGAACGTGGTGCAGACCACGCGCGACTACAGCACCAGGCAAATCGCGTTGAATTACTACTACGACGCCAATGCCGGCGCCACCAACGGCAAGCTGTATGAAGACGATGGCGCCACCGCCAACGCTTACCAGCAAGGCAAATATGAAATCGCCCATTTCAGCGGCGCTGCGACGGCTGCGAGTCTCGAAATCGGCATCGAGACCGAAGTAGGCAAATCCTGGCAGCCCGTGGTGCGCACCTATACGCTCAAGGTGCATAACGTAGCGAGCCGCCCACGCAGCGTGCGTTGCGATGGCAAGGACGTGGCGTCACGCTGGGATGCCCAAAGCCGGACCCTGCAAGTGGTCCTGCCAGCCCGTAGTGCAATGAAGGCAAAATTGGCAGTGATTCTGTAGCATGACTACAAAATGTCGTAAAAACTGAGTGTTTACGGGCTGTCTGTGCATTGACAGCCCTAAATCACCGTGTTATTTTGCTACAAATTACTCGGGGACAGAAATGCAAATGCATTCGATCATCAGCAAACCGCGCCTGACCTTCTGGCAGTTGTGGAACATGAGCTTCGGCTTCTTCGGCATTCAGTTTGGTTTCGCGCTGCAGAACACCAATACCAGCCGCATTTTCTCCACCCTGGGTGCAACCCCGGACGAACTGCCGCTGTTCTGGCTCGCCGCGCCGGTTACCGGCCTGCTGGTGCAGCCGATCATCGGCTACCTGAGCGACAACACCTGGCACGCAACATGGGGCCGCCGCCGTCCTTTCTTCTTCATTGGCGCGCTGCTCGCCAGCATTGCGCTGTTCCTGATGCCCAATTCGACGGCCCTGTGGATGGCGATCCTGGTCCTGTGGCTGATGGATGCCTCCATCAATATCTCGATGGAGCCGTTCCGCGCCTTCGTCGGCGACAAGCTGGATGAATCACAGCAGACAGCCGGCTTTGCAATGCAGACCTTCTTCATTGGCCTGGGCGGCGTGATTGCTTCGCTGCTGCCGATGATCTTCACGAATTACCTGCATGTCAGTAATGAAGTGGTGAACGGCGCCATTCCGGATTCCGTACGCTACTCGTTCTATGCTGGCGGCACCGCCTATTTCCTGTCAGTGCTGTGGACCGTGCTGTCTTCCGACGAACTGCCGCCGGAGGATATGGAGAAATTCCGCATGGAGAAAGCCCAGCGCCGAGGCCTGATCTACTCGCTGAAGGAGGTATTTGGCGGCTTCGTGCACATGCCGAAGACCATGGTGCAGCTGGCGCTGGTGCAGTTCTTCACCTGGTTCTCGCTGATGGGCATGTGGGTCTTTACCACGCCAGCCGTGGCGGAAAACGTCTTCGGCACGGTCGATGGCAAGTCGGCCATCTTCCAGGAAGCGGGCAACTGGGTCGGCAACCTGTTCGCCGTGTATGGCGGCGTTTCCGCGCTGGTCGCCTTCGTGCTGCCTAAGCTGGCGCATGCCACCAGCCGTAAATTCGTGCACATGCTTTGCCTCGTGATTGGTGGCCTGAGCCTGATCAGCATCGCCTTCATCCACGACAAGAACGTGCTGATGCTGCCGATGATCGGGGTGGGCATTGCGTGGGCCAGCATCCTGACCATGCCATATGCGATCCTGGCGGGCGCCTTGCCGGCCAAGCGCATGGGTTACTTCATGGGTGTGTTCAACTACTTCGTGGTGCTGCCGCAAATCGTCGCCAACCTGGTGCTCGGCCCCGTCATCAAACACCTGTTCGGCGGCCATTCGGTCAACGTGCTGGTTCTTGGCGGCGTCTCGATGGCGATTGGCGGCATCCTGACCCTGATCGTGAGCGATTCGGCGAAGAAAGAAGCCTGAGCCATCCAGCGGCGCGCACCGAACGCGCCATTCGCGGTAAAAATATCCTCTGCGACGTAGACCCATGAGGAGCGAATATGGCAATGCAGACGGTAGCAACTACTCCCATCCCCGGGCAACGTCCGGGGACTTCGGGACTGCGCAAGAAAGTCGCAGTTTTCCAGCAGCCGCACTATCTCGAAAACTTCGTCCAGGGCCTGTTCGATACCCTGGGTGATGCCGCCGGCAAAACTCTGGTGCTGGGCGGGGATGGCCGTTTCCACAACCGAAACGCGATCCAGGTCATCCTGAAGATGGCTGCGGCGCATGGCTATGCCCGCGTGCTGCTGGGGCAGGGCGGGATCCTGTCGACGCCGGCTACCAGCTGCGTTATCCGCAAGCATGGCGCATCCGGCGGCATCATCCTGTCCGCCAGCCACAATCCCGGTGGCCCGGATGGTGACTTCGGCATCAAATACAACGCTGAAAACGGCGGCCCTGCACCGGAAGCGCTGACCGAGGCAATCTACCAGCGCACGCTGGCGCTCTCTCAATACTGCATCAGCAATGCGCCGGACGTCGACATCGACAGGGCCGGCGCCAGCGTGAAGATCGAGGGCATGACGGTCGAAGTGATCGATTCAGTTGCCGACTATGCGGAGCTGATGTCGCAATTGTTCGACTTCGACGCCATCCGCCGCCTGTTCGCCGCTGGCTTCACCATGCGCTTCGATGCCATGCACGCTGTTTCCGGCCCTTATGCGCACGCCATCCTGGAAGGCATGTTGGACGCGCCCGCCGGCACGGTGATTAACGGGGTGCCATTGGAAGACTTTGGCGGCCTGCACCCCGATCCGAATCCGGTCACTGCTGAAGAACTGATTGACATCATGTGCGCCAATGCCGCGCCGGATTTTGGCGCTGCCTCCGACGGCGACGCCGACCGCAACATGATCGTGGGCCGCGATTTTGTCGTGACACCGTCCGACAGCCTCGCCGTGCTGGCGGCGAATGCCACGGTGGCGCCGGGCTATGCAGACGGCATTTCCGGCATTGCGCGCTCCATGCCAACTTCGCGCGCGGCGAACCGCGTGGCGGATGCATTGGGCGTGCCCTGCTACGAGACGCCAACAGGATGGAAGTACTTTGGCACCTTGCTCGATGCAGGCAAGGCCACGCTGTGCGGTGAGGAGAGCTACGGCACCGGCTCGCGCCATATCCGCGAAAAGGACGGCGTGTGGGCAGTGCTGTTCTGGCTTAACCTGCTGGCAGTGCGGGGCGGTTCGGTACGCGATATCGTCACCGCTCATTGGCAACGCTTTGGCCGGCACTACTATTCGCGCCACGATTACGAAGCCATTGACGCTGATGCGGCGCACCTCTTGATGCAGGACTTGCGCATCAAGCTGAGCAACCTGCCGGGCCAGAAGCTGAACCATTACGAAGTGCAGGCGGCAGACGATTTCGAATATACCGATCCGGTGGACGGTTCGCACGCCAGCCAGCAGGGCATCCGCATCATGATGACGGACGGCTCGCGCATCGTGTACCGCCTGTCCGGCACCGGCACCGAAGGCGCAACCTTGCGCGTCTACCTCGAACGTTTTGAAGCCGATCCGGCACAGCACCATATCCCAACGCAGCAAGCCCTGGCAGGGCTGATTGCCATTGCAGACAGCGTGGCGAGCATCGTCATGCATACAGGCCGCACCAATCCAACCGTCATCACATAGGAAAGCGAATGAAACTTTCATCCCTTGCATTTTCCCTCATGCTTGCCACTGGCGCGCACAGCGCACTGGCGGCGCAGCCCAAGCCTTTCCTTTGGGAGAATGCGACTGTCTACTTCCTGATTACCGACCGCTTCGCCAACGGCGACAAGGCCAACGACCTGGAATACGGCCGCAAGGCGGATGCGGCGCCCTTGCGCGGTTTCATGGGCGGGGACTTCAAGGGGCTGACGGCGAAGATCAAGTCAGGCTACTTCGACGACCTGGGCGTGGACGTGATCTGGACTACGCCGCCGGTCGAACAAATTCACGCCGGCACGGATGAAGGCACAGGAAAATCCTACGGCTTCCACGGTTACTGGGCGCGCGACTTCACTGCGATGGATGCCAATCTTGGCACCGAGAAGGACTTCCGCGATTTCGTCGAAGCCGCCCACGCCCGAGGGATCCGCGTTCTGCTGGATGTGGTGATGAATCATACCGGTCCGGTGACCCAAAGCGATCCAGTCTGGCCTGAAGGCTGGGTGCGCACCGAGCCGCAGTGCACATACAAGGACGCGCCGACAACGGTCAGCTGCACCCTGGTGAAGAACCTGCCGGACTTTCGCACCGAGAGCGATGCTCCGGTGGAGCTGCCTGCAGCCCTGGTTGAAAAGTGGAAGGCAGAAGGGCGCTACGAGCGCGAAGTAAAAGAGCTGGAACAGTTCTTCGCCCGCACCGGCTACCCGCGCGCGCCGCGCTACTACCTGATGAAATGGCATGCCGACTGGGTGCGCAAGTACGGTGTCGACGGCTTCCGCGCCGATACGGCAAAGCACGTTGAACCTGCCGTCTGGGCGGAGCTGCACAAGGTCGCATTGGCCGCGCACGATGAATGGAAAAGCCTGAATCCGAAGAAGGTACTGGGCGATGGCCGTTTCTTCATGCTGGGCGAGGTGTACAACTACAATATCGCGCATGGACAGGATTTCGATATCGGCGGTGGCGCGAAGGCGAACTACTATGCCAATGGCTTTGATGCCCTGATCAACTTCGGCATGGTGTTCGATGCAAAGGGCGATTACGAGTCGATCTTCAGCAAGTACGCCACGCAGCTGGCGGGGCCGCTGAAAGGGCACACGGTGCTGAACTACATGGGCTCCCACGATGATGGCAATCCTTATGATCCGGCGCGCGAGAAGCCGTTTGAAACGGCCAGCAAGCTGCTGCTGGCGCCTGGCGTGGCGCAGATTTACTACGGCGACGAAATTTCACGTCGTCTCGACGTGGCCGACGCGAAGGGCGATGCAAAGCTGCGCTCCTTCATGAACTGGGGCGATATGAAGGCCAACGCAAAGGTGCGCGCGCATTGGGCGAAGCTGGGCGCGTTCCGGCAAATGCATCCCGCCATCGGCGCCGGCGAACACAAGAAGCTGGCCGACGCGCCGTACACCTTCAGCCGCGTGCGGGGTGAAGACAAGGTTGTCGTGGCGCTGGATGTGAAGACAGGACAGCCGGTCGATATTTCCGTCGGCGGGATGTTTGCCGATGGCGCGAGGGTGAAGGATGCCTATTCAGGCGCGTCGTACACGGTGAAGGACGGCGTTGTGCATACCAGCGGCAAGAGTTCTACGGTTTTGCTGGCTCGTCTTCCGGCGGATAAGTAATTCGCAAGCCATCTACGCTGGCAAAGGGCGTCAGCTTATGCGGGCGCCTCTGGCGCGCGTCGATGATATCGTCGACGCGTACGCCGCGCACCAGCAAGGCGTCCGCCACCAGGGAACGGTGGCAGCGCCACGGTACCGCTTCCGCGCACATCAACACGCAGGCCTTGCTGCGGCCAAGTTCGACAACCTGGTCGACGTTGGCGGCAAATTCTTCAGTCTGCATGTAGTCGGCATAACCGCGAAACGATGTGTTGCGCCAGCCGGTGTTTGGCGAATCCTTGCGCGGGTGGCGCAGGCCGCCAAGCCCGCGCATGTAGCGGTACTCGATTCCCGCGCTTTTCAATGACGCCGCGAGCTCGTCCTGCCCGAACTGCGGGTTATGCCGCGACTTCGGCACCGTCCTGATGTCGAGCAGGCATGCAATGCCATTCTGCCGTAGCAATCCAATAAATTCCTCGATTGTGCGGTTCGAATGGCCGATGGTGCAGACGAGTTCCGAAGCCATGTGAGTCTCCGCGATAGCAGTTCCTAAGTTTGCTCGAGAATTCCTTTGTAGATGACAAGATCGGCTTGTGAGAAGCAGCAGAAGATGACTTCCTCAACTACCGAAAATTCTTCCGCTGCTGCACGAACCGTCGATACAGCCAGCTTGGCGGCCAGTTCTATGGGATATCCATAGATACCCGTGCTAATGCTGGGAAATGCCAAGGTTACAGCGCCGCTCCTGGATGCTTGTTCCACGCTGTTGCGATAGCACGCCGCCAGAAGCTCAGGCTCCCCGTTGGTGCCGCTGCGCCAGACCGGTCCGACCGTATGAATAATATACTTCGCCGGAAGGCGGTAAGCCTTTGTCAGCTTCGCCTGGCCAGTTCTGCAGCCACCGAGGAGACGGCATTCATGCACCAACTCCGGCCCGGCGGCGCGATGGATCGCGCCGTCAACGCCGCCGCCGCCGAGCAGCGATGAGTTTGCAGCATTGACGATGGCGTCCACAGTAAGCGTCGTGATGTCGCCTTGAATCGCGCGAAGAATGGTTGACATGAGTAAGTGGAATTCGACCCTGGAGTTTATTCAACAAATACTATAGCCGTCCGGGGCGGAATGGTGAAGCTGCCCGTCGCAGCGTCGTAGCGGCCGGGCGACCCGGCCTGGACGGGATGGAGGCGGTATGCTTTACCTGCCTCGCTCTTTGCAACGATGGCCTGCTCGACCTTATCGACGTTGATGAAGTAGGCGATGGTGCGGAAGCGGGCGCCTTCATAGCCGCTGCCGTCCAGGCGCGCCGCCACGACAGTAGCAACCTGGTCGGGGCCCGTATTCAGGAAATGCAGGCGCTGTTTGATATCTTCCGCCGTGCGCATGCGGAACAGGGTGCTGCTGGCGCGAATGCGCAGCAGATCGCGGAAGGTGTCGCGAGCGAACGCAATATCGGCAGGTGCCGGCTGCAAAGCGCGATTGGCCAGCAACGGCTGCATCAGCGCGTAGTCCTTGCCGTTGTCCGCGGCTGGCGGCAAGCCCACGCCGAAATTATTGGTCTGGTACGACCAGTCCAGGCGATTGAACCAGTCGCCCGATTCGAAGCTGTTGCGGTCCATCGACTTGGAGCGCAGGATATCGAAACCGGCGTGGTAGTAGGCCACTCCTTGCGAGAAAGCATTGATGGCCGCCGCCAGCATCTGCACGCGCGCGCGGTCGGTGCTGGTGGTTGATAGCGGCAGCTTGAAGACATTGGCGTCGTACAGCGTCTGGTTGTCGTGGTTCTCCACGTAGTTGACTACTTCGCCCGGCTGGCTGGCATAGCCTGCCGGCTGGTTGCCGCCATAGACAATGGCTTGCAGCTCCCTGGTCTGGCCGTTAAACGTCTGCATGCGGTAGCTGCGGATGGAGCCGGCCAGGCCGACTTTCACCAGGTCCGAAGCCGCCAGCAGATCGGTTACGGGCCGCAAGCCTGCGCCGGCATTCGGGTCATACACCAATCCGTTCACGTAGCCCTGCTGCGCGATCGTCTGCTGCCCGGAGTCGCCGGCACTGCCGCCGCGCACTGCATCGCGTGCGCGGTCGCTGAAGGTGCCGATGCCGCTGCCGTTCAGCGACAATTGCGAAGCCTGAACGAAGCGCGCGCCATTTGCCACTTCGCCGAAATTCCAGCCTTCGCCGATCAGGTTCACATGCCGTCCGGCCGCCTTGTCGACGCGCGCCTGCAGGGCCTCCATCGCCGCGCGCGGCTGGTGGCCCATCAGGTCGAAGCGGAAGGAGTCGATGTGGTAATGCCTGGTCCACAGCTCGGCCGAGTCGATCATCAGCTTGGCCATCATGCGATTTTCCGTGGCCGTGTTGTAGCAGCAGGTCGAATTCTCGATGTCGCCCTTCAGGTTGAGGCGCTGGTAGTAGCCCGGCACGATGCGGTCCAGTACCGAGCGTTCCTGCTGGCCGCCGCGGAAGGTGTGGTTGTAGACAACGTCCGTGCCAACGCGCAGCCCGGTCTTGTGCAGGGCCATGACCATCTCGCGCAATTCAATGATGCGGCGCGCGCCATCGGAAGCGTCGGTGCTGTAGCTGCCCTCGGGCGCGTTGTAATGCCATGGGTCATAGCCCCAGTTGTAGCAGTCCTTCTGGGCATTGTCGCTGATGATCTTCTGCTGCTGGTCGCTGTCCGGGGCGCCATGCACGACGGGTGCAATGCAACCCTTTTCCGGCACGCTGCCAAGGTCATACACCGGCAGCAGGTGGACGTCGGTCAGGCCGGCTTTGGCCAGTGCGGCCAAGTGCTTCATGCCGTTGGAGCCGGTTTCGCGGAAGGCGGTGTATTTGCCGCGGTTCGGCGCACTGACCGACAAATCATTGATCGAGAAATCGCGCACGTGCAATTCGTAGATCGACATGTCGGGCTGGGCCTTGACCGTAGGGGGCGGCTGGTCCTTGCTCCAGCCGGGTGGCGCCAGGCGTGGATCGGCCAGGTCGGCGATGTAGCTGCGGGCGGAGTCGGTTGTCAGGCTGACGGAATAAGGATCGGTCACCAGGTTGCGCACCAGGCCGGTTTTCGGCGCCACCACGTCCACGACGTATTTGTAGTAATGGCTGAACAGGTCGCCACGTGCGCTGGCGGACCAGATACCTGTCTTCGCATCGGCGTGCATGGTGGCGATGGACTTTGGCTTGCCGCTGCCGGTGTCATAAAGGCAGACGGCGACGCGCTGTGCGGTTGGCGCCCACAACTTGAATGTTGTATTGCCTTGGGCGATGGTGGCGCCAAGGTCAGTTGCCTGTTCTGCGGCGGCGTAAATCTGGTCCAGGGCGCCCGGCACTTGCAGCGCTGTCGCATCGCGCACCGTGCCGTCCTGGTTTTCCTGCACCAGCACCAGCTGCTTTGCCAGCAGCGCAGGCAGGCGCGCACGGTCAGCGTCCGATAGCGCGAGCAGCGTTCCGTCGCCGGTGTATTTGAAGCGCTCGGCCAGCGCAGCGGGCGGTGCAGCCGTCGCCACTGACATCGGCAGGGCGCCTTCTGCGCCGCTGACAGCGCCGCCCAGGGGCGCGCTGATGCCGGCGGCGTTGGCGTAATACAGTTTGAAGCTGCCTTCCGCCTGGATGCCGGTCCATTTGGCGAGGCGGCCATCGAGCCATAAGGCACGGGCATCGAAACCCTGGGTAGGAGCGAGCACCGTTTCAAACGGGGCATCGCAGGAGGCCAGCGTTGGCGGCGTGGATGCGGTCGGCGCGGCGCTAAGGGCGGTGGTCGGCGCCGCTGCGGCGGGAAATGCGGCAAGGGCCGGCAGGAGGGCCGCGACGAGGGTGCGCTGCTTCATGATGTCTCCGTAGTAGTGATGCTACAGAAATCTTACCCTAAATTATGTAGCTCTACTACATTTCACTCGCGCTGGATCTGGTGCTTTTTCAGCTTGTCGTAGAGCGTTTTGCGCGGCAGGAGCAGGCGGTCGGCAGCCAGCGCCACGTTGTTGTCGGCGGCGGCCAGCGCACGCAGGATCAGGTCGCGCTCGAAAGCGTCGACTTGCTGCGAAAGCGAAGGCTGTTCCGTCTCGCCGGCCATTGGCGCGCCCGCAGCGGTGGCGACGCCGCTCGCGGACGCGGCGCCGGCCGACATGGCGGCACTGCCGGCAGATCCCGCGCCGGCGGCCCATTCAAGTCCGGCATCCGTCGCCAGGCCGGCCGGCGCTGAAATGCCCGCGCCGGTCGACGCACTTGCCGGCGCAGACGACCCGGCGTAGTTCACCGCGCCCGCTGCGGGAACCAGGCCGAGGGTAAGGCGCTCGGCGAAATTTCGCAATTCGCGCACATTCCCCGGCCAATCCGCCGCCTGCCACGATGCCATCTGTTCCGGCGTCCAGCGCGGTACCGGGCGCTGGTAGCGTTGGGACGCCTCGGCGACGAAGTGCGCCAGCAGCAGCGGGATATCCTCGCGCCGGTCGCGCAGGCGCGGCAGATCGATGCTGATCACGCCAATGCGGTAATACAGGTCTTCGCGGAACAGTCCTTGCGCGGAAAGGGCCAGCAGATCGGCTTTGCTGGCCGCGATCACGCGGCAATCCAGCGCCACCGATTCATTCCCGCCCAGGCGCTCCAGCCGCCGTTCCTGCAGCACCCGCAGGAGCTTGACCTGAAGGGCCAGCGGCATGCTCTCGATCTCGTCGAGGAACACGGTGCCGCCGTTGGCGAATTCCAGCTTGCCGATTCGGCGCTTCTGCGCTCCCGTGAAGGCGCCGGCTTCGTGGCCGAAAATTTCGCTTTCGAACACGGACTCCGGCAGCGCACCGCAGTTGATGGCGACGAAGTTGCCCTTGCGGCCGCTGGCGGCATGGATCAGGCGCGCCATGACTTCCTTGCCGGTGCCGGTCTGGCCGTTGACCAGGATGTCGACGCCGGTCGGCGCCACGTTACGCATGACGACCTTCAAATGTTCGATCGCTTCCGAGCGGCCGACGAGATCCGGCATGTCGGGATGCTGCGCGCGCTCGGCACGCAAGTGACGGTTTTCCAGCACAAGGCTGCGGCGCTCTTGCGCGCGCCTGACGGCGTCCATCAGGCGTTCGGAAGAGAAGGGTTTTTCGATGAAATCGTAAGCGCCTGCGTGCATGGCGGCGACGGCCATGTCCACGTCGCCGTGACCGGTGACGACGATCACCGGCAGTTCGGCATCCAGTGCCGCGACGCGCAACAGCAGATCCAGGCCGGAAATGCCCGGCAGGCGTACGTCGGTAACCACGACGCCGGGATAGTCGGGGCGCAGCAAGGACAGCGCTTCCTCGGCGCTGGCGCAAGCCTGCACGGCGAAGCCGCCCAGTTCCAATGTTTGCGAGGTGGCCAGGCGCAGTGCTGCCTCGTCTTCAACCAATAGCGCCTTCATCGCGCTGCTCCTTCTTCAATTAGCGGTAAGCGTAACTCAAACTGCGCGCCGCCGCCGTCCATGTTGTGCGCGCTCAGCCGGCCGTTCATCGCCTGCACGATGGACGAGGAAATCGCCAGCCCCAATCCCAGGCCTTGCCCTGCAGGTTTGGTGGTGAAAAACGGCTCGAACAGGTGGGCCGCCACTTCTTGCGGAATGCCAGGGCCGCTATCGCTGATGCGTGCCACGCCGTCGGTTCCTTCGCGCGACAGCACAACTGAAACACGCGGCTGCGGCCTGCCTTCCACGGCATCGAGGGCATTGCGCAGCAGGTTGATCAGCACTTGCTCGATGCGTACCGTATCGCCCGCCACCGTGAGCGGCGCGGCGCTGGTGTCGATTTCCAGCACGACGTTGCAGCGCTTGCACTCGCTCTCCAGCAGGAAGGCGGAACTGCGCACAGCCCGCCCCAGTTCCACTGGGCCGACCGTTTCGTCCTTGCGTGCAAACCCCTTCAGCTGGCTGATGATGGCGCCCATGCGCGCGCTGGCGTCGCCGATATGACCCAGGTTGCTGGCTGCCTGTTCCGGCTGTCCGCGTTCCAGGAAAGTGCGCGCATTATCGGCGAAGGCGCGGATGGCCGCCAAGGGCTGGTTCAGTTCATGCGTCATGCCGGCGGCCATCTGGCCCAGCATGGCAAGCTTCCCGGCCTGCACCAGCTCATTCTGCGTGGTGCGCAGGATGCGGTTGGTTTCGCTCAGTTGCTGCGTGCGCTGGAATATCCGCGATTCCAGTTCACGGTCGAAGGCCTGGCGTTCTTCGCGGCGTCGCTGTTGCTGGTGCATGGCCCAATATGAAACGCCGCCGCATGCAAGCAGCAAGGCGGCGGCCAGCGCCCAGTTGATACCGCTGCGTACCACGCGCAACTGGTTCGGGAAGATCATCAGCTGCCAGCCCAGGCGGCCCACTTCCTGCGTCACGCGCGGGCCGGGGTTGCGCGCCAGCGGTGTCACGTTGCGGCCGGTGTATTGCTGCGTGCTGGCCAGTTCCGCCAAGGCTTCCGGCGGCAGCGGCCCGAGGCTGTGGTAGCGCCATGCGGGACGGTTGCCAAGAAAGATGACGCCGTGGCGGTCTGCCAGCACGATCGGGTCTTCGCTGCTGTTCCAGTTGCGTTCCAGTTCGGCGAGGCTGATCTTGACCGCGATCACGCCGTCGATGGCGCCGTTGCGGCGTACTGGCTGCGCAATGAAGTAGCCGGCTTCGCTGGTGCTGGTGCCGATGCCGTAAAAGCGGCCTGCGTCGCCGTGCAGCGCGGCCTGGAAGTAGGGACGGTAGGAGAAATTCTTGCCGGCGAAGCCGAGGGGCTGGTCCCAGTTGCTGGCCCCCAGTGTCAGTCCGTTGCGGTCCATCAGGTAGAGCGCGCCGACCTTGGCTTGCTGCTGGATGGTTTGCAGCGTCTGGTTCAGGCGCGCGATGGCTTGCGGGTCGTTCGGGTGAGCCAGGGCGTTGGGCAGGTCGGGTTGCTGGGCCAGCACGAAGGGGAGGGTTTCGAAGCGCTCCAGGACGGATTGCAGTTCGGGCGCCATGAGTTGCAGCTGGCGCTGGCCTTGTTCCAGCTGCTCGTTGCCGGCGCGGTGCGCGCCGAGCAGATAGGCGCACACGATGATGATGGTGGCGGCGGGATAGAGCAGAAGGTGGGGTTTGCGCATAGGCGTCATTTTAAACCGGTAAAGCAGTGTCAGACCCGCAGGGTCTGACACTGGTCTGCGGCCGCCGCGTATCAGGTGTCTGACCCTGCGGGTCGGACACTGGTTTACCGGTTTTAGTCAACCGCAGCCATGCGCATCTCATCGTTATGGTGCCGCTGCTGCTCCTCCATCACCAACGCACCCAACTCGCGCTTGAGCGCATTGAATTCCGCCGAAGCCGGATCACGCAAACGTGGCAACTCCACAATCATGTCGCGCTTGACCGTACCTGGACGGTAAGTCATCACCACAATCCGGTCCGCCAGGTAAATCGCCTCTTCAATACTATGGGTCACGAAGATAATGGTCTTCTTCAGCTCAGACCAAATGCGCAGCAATTCGTCCTGCAGGTTGCGGCGCGTCAGTGCATCCAGGGCGCCGAACGGTTCATCCATCAGCATGATCGGCGAATCGAGCGCCAGCACGCGCGCAATCGCCACGCGCTGGCGCATGCCGCCCGACAGATCCTTCGGATAACGGTTACGGAAATCCGACAGTGACAGCATGGACAGCAGCTGGTCCACGCGCTGCTTGATCTCCGCGGCAGCCATGCCTTTGACCTCGAGGCCGAAAGCGATATTCTTCTCCACCGTCATCCACGGGAACAGCGCATATTCCTGGAACACCATGCCGCGCTCCGGTCCTGGACCGGAGATCAACTGCCCGTCGGCCGTGATCTCGCCGCTGGAAGGCAGCGAAAAGCCGGCAATCGCATTCAGCAGCGTGGACTTGCCGCAGCCCGATGGCCCCAGCAGGCAGACGAACTGCCCTTGGGGGATCTGCAGGTTGATGTCGCGCAGCGCCACCACTTCACGGTTGTCGGTCTTGAATACCTTGTTGACGTGCTTGACGTCGATATGGGTTGCGCTCATCTCAGTTCTCCAGGCCACGGTGCCAGCGCAGCAAATGGTTATTCAGCTTGTTCATGCCAATATCGATCGCCAGGCCAAGCAGGCCAATGCTGATCATGCCGGCGATGATCTTGTCCGACCAGAAGTACTCGCGCGCTTCCAGGATGCGGAAACCAAGGCCGTTGTTCACAGCGATCATTTCGGACACGATCACGACGATGAAGGCGGTACCGATACCGATACGCACGCCGGACAGGATGTAAGGCACAGCCGCCGGCAGCATGACGCGAACGAACATGGTGCGCTGGCTGACGCCCAAGTTGCGGGCGGCGCGGACATAAATGCCGTCCACCTGGCGCACGCCGGCGATGGTATTCATCAGCACCGGGAAGAAGGCGCCCAGCGCAATCAGGAACACGGCCGGTGCGTTACCCAGGCCGAACCACAGGATCGCCAGCGGAATATAGGCGATCGGCGGGATCGGGCGCAGCACCTGCAGCAGGGGATTGAGCCAGTCGTACATACGCTTGCTCGAACCCATCACCAGGCCGAAAGGCAGGGCCAGGCCGGCGCCGACGGCAAAGCCGACCAGCACGCGGTACATGCTGCTGATGGTGTCGCCAATCAGCTCGCCGGAGAAGGCCCACGCCAGCCAGGAAGTTGCTGCCGGGTCGTAAGGCTGCAGCGGCAGCAGGTACTCCACCCATTTGGTCACAACGGCCCAGGGGGAGGGCAGCACTTGCGGGTTGATCCACTCCAGCGAAGCGCTGGCCTGCCACAGGGCGATCACCAGAACCGGCACCACGGAGCCCGCGGCCAGCTGGCGCAAATTGAGTTTTGCCATGATGTGCCTCGACTTATTTGATGTTCAGGCTTTTCTTGGCTTCGTCCAGCAGGTCGGTCTTGACCCACTCGGTCGCCACGGGCGCCTTGCGCATCTTGCCCACGCCGCTCTTGTTCATCACATCGGTGGTGACCTGGATGTGCTGCGGGGTGATGTCGTAGGTGTATGGCGAATTGGCGATCGCATCCTGGAAATCGTCGGCTGTGATCTGGCCCTTGAAGATCACGTTGCGCACGTATTTTTCAGCGGTCGGCTTGTCGTCGATGAAGGTCTTGGTAGCCTGTACGAAGCATTTCATGAACTTTTCAGCGGTGGCACGGCGGGTCGAATAGAACTTTTCGCTCATCACCATGGTACGCACAGGCTCGCCGATCGGGGTGTCATACGGTTTCATGACTTCCACCCCGTAGCCCTTGTTGATGGCTTGAGAGGATTGCGGTTCCGACTGCATGATGGCGTCCAGGTTCTTGCCGAGCAGGGCCTGGTTCAGGTCTGCGAAGGCCAGGAATACCAGCTGCACGTCTTTACCTGGCTGGTCGGAGAAGGTCAGGCCGGCCTGCGACAGTTCGGCGGCCAGCAGCACCTCATGGATGCCGCCGCGCGTTACGCCGACCTTCTTGCCTTTCAGGTCCTTGATCGACTTGATGCCGCTGTCGGGGCGCGCGACCAGGCGCGCGCCACCTTTGGCGAAACCGGCGACGACGTAGATTGGGGCGCCATTGGCGCGGCCCTGGATGGCTGCTTCAGACGCGGTGGCGCCGACATCGAGCTCGCCCGCCAGGATGGCCTGCATCACGTCCGGGCCCTTGGCGAAGACGTGTTCTTCGACCTTGATGCCGCACTTCGGTGCGATTTCCTTGATATACGAGACGGCGCCGTAGTGCGCGAACTTCAGGTTGCCGAGGCGGACAACTTCCTGGGCATTGGCGGCGGTGGCGAAAGCTGCGGCCACGGCGAGGGATGCGAATTTAAGCTTGGTCATGCTGGTCTCCTCAGTAGGGGTGTTTTGACCAGCATTTAGCAGCTTCCATGCCAGAATGTTGGAATGCTGCAAGTGCTTGATTTTATTGGTCTGCCACTGTGCGGACCTTCAGCGGCTGTGGCGAAATTCCGGAATCCCGCCACAGCTTGTGCGGATTTTCGCCGCGGCGCCTTAAGCCTTCTGAGGTTCCGGTGTCGTGCCGTAACAGACGTTTGGATCCGGCTCCTTGCGGTAGAAGTCCACCATCTTGTAGCGCATTGCATACAGCGCAAAGCAGCCCGCGACCAGTGCGGCGAAACCTGCGAAGAAGTACATCTGGAAGGCCATCACCGAGAATCCGGTGGTGGCGATATAGGCCGAAACGGAATCGTTCTTCACGCCGGCGTTCAGGATCAGCACCCACAGGTTGCCGACGGTGACCGCCAGGTACCACAGCGCCATGATCACGCCCTTCATCGAGGCGGGCGCTTGCGAGTAGGCGAATTCCAGGCCGGTGGCCGATACCAGGACCTCGCCGAAGGTCAGCAGGGCATAAGGCAGGATCTGCCACGCCATTGAGACCGGCGTGCCACCGTCCATTACCACTTGCAGCGTGCCAATCACGACCCAGGCCAGTGCCGAGACGAAGATGCCGGTGCCCATGCGGCGCAGCGGCGTCGGTTCGATGCCCAGCTTGCGCAGCAGCGGGAAGAGGGCGATGTTATTGAACGGGATGAGCAGCATCACCAGCAATGGGTTCAGCGCCTGCATCTGCGCCGGCACGAAGGAGAACGACCAGCCGAGGAATTCATAGGTCGGGTGCACCATATCGTTGGCCTGCACGATCCAGGTCGAGGCCTTCTGGTCGAACAGGGACCAGAACGGCGTCACCATCGCGAACACGATGAAGATGCGCAGCACGGCGCGCACGCCATCCACCGCCTCGTCGCTATGTTTGCCGCGGGCGCGCTCCAGTTGCATCGAGGTGCCGATGCCGCCGAATGCCATCAGCAGGACCAGTGCGGTGCAGGCAGCGATCACGAAGCCCCAGGAAGGCGCCATGGCCAGCGAAACCAGGGCGGCTGCCACGCCAACCAGGGCGACCGTCAGGCCTGGGCGCGATTGACCCGGCGCCGCCGACGCCAGCGCGGTCCTGGCAACGCGAGTGAAGGAATCCTTGCTTGGCTCCTCCGGCGCCACGTGCACGTATTTCTTGCGGCCCGACCAGAACACGATGGTCGCGATGAACATCAGGATGCCGGGAATACCGAATGCGACCGCCGCGCCGAAATCCTTCAGGAAGATCGGCATCAGCAGGGAAGCGAAGAAAGAGCCGAAGTTGATGCTCCAATAGAAGGCATCAAACACCACTTTCGCCTTCTTCTTGTTGGTCTGGTCGAACTGGTCGCCGACAAAGGACACCACCAGCGGCTTGATGCCGCCCGAGCCGAAGGCAATCAGGAACAGGCCGAGGTAGAAGCCTTGCAGGTGGCTCTCAAACAGCGCCAGGCAGGCATGTCCCGCGCAGTAGATCAGCGAGAACCAGAACACCGTGTTGTATTTGCCGAAGAAGCGGTCGGACAGCCAGCCGCCCAGCAGAGGGAAGAAATACACGCCGATCACAAAGGTATGGAACACGTGCTTTGCTTCGCCGGCACGCTGGTCCGATGGGATGAACAGCAGCAAAGTGCTGATCAGGAATGGCACCAGGATGTTGCGCATCCCGTAAAAACTGAATCGCTCGCAGGCCTCATTGGTGATGATGTACGGGATTTGCCGGGGCATCGGCCCGTTACCCTGTTCCAGTTCTTGCGTCGACATGAGGTCTCCCGTTTCGAATAATGGGCGCGATGCTATGCGAACAGGTTGGGCTTGGCAACTACTGGTTTCACTTGCATGTAGTTTAACTACGTCAAAAATTGTAAGTGTTTGATTTTTAAGGATTCATAGTGATTGAACTTCCCCTATTCATGATGTATATTATCTACATAATAGATTTTTTGGGGATTAGGGCATATGAGCACACCTTGGTGGAAAGAAGCAATCATTTATCAGGTTTATCCACGCAGCTACCTGGACACCAACGGTGACGGCATTGGCGACCTGAATGGCATTACCGACCGCCTTGACTATATCGCCAAGCTTGGCGTGGACATCATCTGGATCTCGCCCTTCTTCAAATCCCCGATGCGCGATTTCGGCTACGACGTCGCCGATTACTGCGACGTCGACCCGATGTTCGGTACCCTGGCTGATTTCGACAAGATGATCGCCAAGGCCCACAGCCTGGGCCTGAAGATCATGATCGACCAGGTCATGTCGCATACTTCCGAAGACCATCCATGGTTCAAGGAGAGCCGTTCTTCGCGTGACAATCCGAAATCCGACTGGTACGTATGGGCCGATCCGCTGCCGGACGGGAACCCGCCGAACAACTGGCTGTCCGTGTTCGGCGGCTCCTCCTGGCAATGGGACTCGCGCCGCAAACAGTACTACATGCACAACTTCCTGGTCAGCCAGCCGGACCTGAACTTCCACAATCCGGACGTGCAGCAGGCGCACCTGGATGCGCTGCGCTTCTGGCTCAAGCGCGGCGTCGACGGCGTACGCATGGATGCCTGCAACTTCCACTTCCACGACCGCCAGCTGCGCAGCAATCCGCCGGCCCTGGTGCGCGATACTTCCACCGTGAGCGACGCCAATCCGTACGGCATGCAGGCCCACATCCACGACAAGAGCCAGCCGGAAAACGTGGCCTTCCTGGAAAAGCTGCGCGTGCTGCTGGACGAATACGGCGCGGTCGCGATCGGCGAAGTGGGAGCGGACGATTCGCTGGCCGTGATGGCCGAATACACTGCCGGCGGCAACAAGCTGCATATGGCTTACAGCTTCAACTTGCTGACTGCCGACAGCAGCGCGGGCCATATCCGCAAACAGGTGGAAGACTTCAAGGCTCGCGTGAAGGATGGCCAGCCTTCCTGGTCGGTGGGTAACCACGACGCAGTGCGCGTAGTGACGCGCTGGAATGGCATGAGCAACCAGGCTGCCTTCGCCAAGCTGGTGCTGGCCATGCAGCTGTCGCTGAAAGGCACACCTTGCCTGTACCAGGGTGATGAGCTGGCGTTCAGCGAGGCGGACGTGCCTTATGAATTGATCCAGGACCCCTATGGCAAGACCTTCTGGCCTGAATTCAAGGGGCGTGATGGCTGCCGTACGCCGATTGCGTGGACCAATGGAGAGCATGGCGGCTTTACTTCCGGCACGCCGTGGCTGCCGGTGGCGGAGGAGCACAAGGCGATTGCGGCTTCGGTGCAGGAGGCCGATCCTTCTTCGCCGCTGAATTTTGCGCGGCGTATGATTGCCTGGCGCAAGACCATGCCGCAGCTGACGCGCGGGGATATCGTGTTTTATGATGCGCCGGAGCCGGTGCTGGCATTGCGCCGTGACCTGGAAGGGGAGCGCAGTGTGATCGCTGTGTTTAACCTGGGGGCGGCGCCTGTGAGCTTTGCGCTGCCAGCGGCAAAGGGCGCGCAGAAGCTGGAACAGCCTGGCTTGCCGGGTGAGGTTGTTGACGGTGTTGTGCAGTTGCCGGGATATGGGGCGTGGTTTGGGTATGCCGCTTAAACCCGGCAAACCTGGGTCTGACCCTTGGGTCTGACCCTGCCCTCCGGGTTTTAGGGTATCCTCCCGCCTTTAGGGTGTTATCTAAAACGTAAAAAGACAATGAAACAGATAGAGGCAGACCCAAAAGCCAACCGTTCCGCCTTTGCCGACGGACCGCGCCTGCTGGGCGATATCGGCGCTACTCACGCCCGCCTGGCCCTGCAAACGGCCCCCGGTGAATTCAAAGCCGTCCGCGTCCTGCAATGCGACGACTTCACGGGCATCGTCCCTCTGCTGCGCAGCTACCTGGCGGATCACGGCGACATCAGCCTCAATCACGGCGCGCTGGCGCTGGCTAACCCGGTGCACGGCGATTTCATTCGCATGACCAACCGCGATTGGCAGTTCTCCACCGACGAAGTACGGCGTGAACTGGGTCTGCACACCCTGCTGGTGGTGAACGACTTCACCGCCCTGGCGATGGCGATCCCCGGCTTCAAGGCCGAAGACCTGATGCAGGTCGGCGGCGGCGCCCCGGCGCAGAATTCCGTGATCGGCGTGCTCGGTCCCGGCACTGGCCTGGGCTGCTCCGGCGTGATCCCCACCACCGACGGTTTCGTCACCCTCGGTTCGGAAGGCGGCCACACCAACTTCGCTCCTGCCGACGAGCGCGAATACGCGATCCTGCAATACGCCTGGCAAACCTGGCCGCACGTTTCCAACGAGCGCCTGATCTCCGGCCCCGGCATGGAAATCATCTACCGCGCCCTGGCGCGCCGCAACGGCCTGAATGTACGCGACCTGACCTCGCAGCAAATCATCGCCGGCGCGATGAAGGACAAGAACGAACTTTGTATCGAAGTGCTGGAATGCTTCTGCGCCATGCTGGGCGGCGCGGCGGCCAACCTGGCGGTGACGCTGGGCTCCTTCGGCGGCATTTTCATCGGCGGCGGCATCGTGCCGCGCATGGGCGAATGGTTCAGGGAGTCGCCGTTCCGCACCCGCTTTGAAGCCAAGGGCCGCTTCTCGTCCTACCTGGCCGAAATTCCGACCTATGTAATCACCGCGCCGAACCCTGCGTTCTACGGCGTCGCCACCATTTTGTCCGAACACCTGCGCGGCCGCACCGGCGCCAACACACTGATGGAACGCGTACAGTCGCTCAAATCGGAACTGACGCCGGCCGAGCAGCGCGTGGCGCAGCTGGTGATCGAGCAACCGCGCCTGGTGCTGAATGAGCCGATTGCCGACATCGCCCGCCTGGCGGAAGTGTCGCAGCCGACCGTGATCCGCTTCTGCCGCTCGCTCGGCTTCCAGGGCCTGGCCGACTTCAAGCTTAAATTCGCCTCCAGCCTGACCGGCGCCATTCCCGTGCGCCACAGCCAGGTGCGCGTGTCAGACAGTACGCACGACCTGAGCGCCAAGGTGATCGACAACACCGTTTCCGCCATTCTCAAGTTCCGCGACCAGATGGACGTGCACTCGCTGGACCGCGCGATTGAGCTGCTGTCGCGCGCCAAGAAGGTCGAGTTCTACGCCATGGGCAACTCGCGCGTGGTGGCGCTGGATGGCCAGCACAAGTTCTTCCGCTTCCGCATCCCGACCGCGGCGTATGGCGATTCGCACCTGTTCAAGCTGGCCGCCGAGTTGCTGAAACCGGGTGACGTGGTGATTGCGATCTCCAACTCCGGCAAGCTGCCGGAACTGCTGGAAGCCGTGGAATCAGCCCGCAATGCCGGCGCCGACGTAATCGCCATCACCAGCAGCCAGTCGCCGCTGGCCAAGAAAGCCACGGTCTGCCTGGCGGTCGACCACTCGGAAGACAGCAGCACCTTCCTGTCGATGATCTCGCGCATCCTGCAGCTGCTGCTGATCGACGTGCTGTCGGTCGGCATATCGCTGGACGCGCAGAACGCCGAGCTGGTCCTGGAGCACAAGGCCAACGGCGTGGTGCAGGAAAGCCGCCGCCTGCAGATCTCCCACCTCGATAACTAGAAAAAGGGGCAGAAAAAGGGGTACGTCCCCTTTTTCTGCCCCTTTTTCTGCCGCCGGCTTTCAAAACAGGTCCCGCATTTGGTAATAAAGCATCCCGAGCACCAGGGCCGGGGTGCGCAGCAGTGTGCCGCCGGGGAAGGGGGCGTGCTTCACCTTTGCGAAGATGTCGAAGCGTTCGGCCTGGCCGGCGATCGCTTCGGCGACCAGCAGCCCCGCCATGCCGGTGAATGC
This sequence comes from Massilia eburnea, assembly GCF_009720745.1. Lineage (GTDB taxonomy): Bacteria > Pseudomonadota > Gammaproteobacteria > Burkholderiales > Burkholderiaceae_D > Rugamonas > Rugamonas eburnea. The sequence continues at coordinate 94,138 of NZ_WNKX01000006.1, forward strand.
CAAGCCGTGCCCGGAAAAGCCCTGCAGGTAGTAGATGTTGTGCCCGACCCGCCCCAGGTCGGGGGCGCGGTTCATGCTGATGTCGATGAAGCCGCCCCACGCATATTCAATGCCCACGTCCGCCAGTTGCGGGAATACCGCCACCATGCGGCGCCGGATGCGTTCCACCAGATTGGCCGGCGTCGTGCCGCTGTAGCTGTCGCCGGCGCCGAACAGCAGGCGGTTGTCGGCGCTGAAGCGAAAGTAGTCGAGCACGAAATTGGTGTCCGATACGGCGCTGCGGCGCGGCAGCAGGCTGTCCGCATGCGCTTGCGTCAATGGCTCTGTGGCCACGATATAGGTCCCGACGGGCATGATGCGCGCGCTTACCTGCGGCACCAGGTCGCCATATTCGGCGAGATAGACATTCGCCGCCAGCACCACGAATCGCGCGGCCACTTGGCCTTGCGCGGTGTGTACCAGTGCGGTGGCGCCGCGTTCCAGCAGGAACACCGGTGAATCTTCGAACACGCGCACGCCAGCCGACATGGCGGCGCGGCCCAGGCCCAGCGTGTATTTGAGGGGATGAATGTGGCCGCCATGCATATCCGCCACGCCGGCATGGAAGCGCGGGCTGTCGATCCAGCGGCCGATCTCCTGCGGCGTTATCCAGTGCAGCGGATAGTCATACGCCGTTTCCACATGCCGCCCCCAAGTTTCGAGCGCGCGCATCTTGTTTGCCTTGACCGCAAGGCTCAGGGCGCCGGGCCGGTAGTCGCAGTCGATGCTGTATTTGTCGATACGCCGGCGCAGCAGCTCTACGCCGGCCACCGATATGTCCCAGGCGCGGCGCGCATCCTCTCGTGGCAGCTGGCGCGCAATGGCTTGTTCGCCGTCGTTGCCGAAGCCGGGCAGGACCTGGCCGCCATTGCGGCCGGAGGCGCCCCAGCCCAGGCGCTGCGCTTCCAGCAGCACCACGGAGTAGCCGCGTTCCGCCAGGTCCAGTGCAGCCGACAAGCCGGCCAGCCCACCGCCAACCACGCAGACGTCGGCGCTGGTGTTGCCTCTTAAGGGCGGCATGGCGGCCGCGCGCTGCACGCTCGCTTCGTAGTAGGAGTTCTCGATAACGCCCAGTTCCTTGCGCAGCAGCGTGCCCATGTCAGCTGACGCGGAAATTCACGAATTGCCACGGATCGTCCAGGTCCCGCGGTTCGTCGAAAAGTTCGCTGCGTTCCTTGAGTGGCGTCCAGTCGCCATACACGCCGGCCAGTTCGCCGAGGTAGGGCGCGGCAACCTCCATCACCAGCTGGTCGTCGATATCGTCCGGCTCCACCACGCCGCAATCGGGGTTGCGCACCGCCCATACCATGCCGCCCAGGATGCCCGCCACCACTTGCAGCGAGGTGGCGGAATTGTGCGGCGCCAAGGCGCGCGCCTGCTCAATGGTCAGGCGTGAGCCAAACCAGTAAGCGCCTTTGGGATTACCCATCAGGAGCACGCCCAGTTCATCCATGCCGCTGCAGATTTCCTTGCCGAGGATGCGCTGCCGGTTCTGCTGCTTCCAGTTCTTGCCGGCCACCTCGTGCAGCGACAGCACGGCGTCGTCGCAAGGGTGGTAGGCGTAGTGCACGGTGGGGCGGTACACCACCTCGTTGTTCTCCCTCAGCGTCAGGTGGTCGGCGATGGAGATCGATTCGGCGTGCGTGACAAGGAAGCCGTGATAGGGCCCCTCCAGCGGCGTCCAGCTGCGCACGCGGGTGGCGATGCCTGGCCGCTGCAGATAGATGGCGGCATCGCTGCCGTAGCCGTGGCGCGCGGCGTCTGCCGGCCAGTGCTTTTCGTGGCTGCCCCAGCCCAGTTCCGCCGGCTGCAGGCCTTCGCTTACAAACCCGTCCACCGACCAGGTGTTGACGAATTCGTCGCGCTCCTTGCGGCGCTGGGAGATCTGCGTGTCGCGTTCTGCGATGTGGATCACCTTGATCTGCAGCTTTTGCGCCAGCTTGGCCCAGTCTTCGTAACAGGTGGGCCGCTCCACTTCGAGGTGCTGGTCGCGCGCCATATTGATCAGCGCCTGTTTCACCAGCACCGAAGCGAGGCCGGGATTGGCGCCCTGCGTTGCCACGGCCGTGGCGCCGTGGCGTTTGTCGAGGCGGAAGGCCAGCACCGCCTCGCGCAGCGCGTAATTGGAGCGCTGCGACAGCGTTAGCTGCTCGTCCTCGTAAAAGCCCTTCCACGGTTCGGTGCAGGTGTCGAGGTACAGGATGCCGCGCCGCCAGCAATAGCGGATCAGGTCCAGGCTCGACACGTCCACCGACAGGTTGAGCAGGAAATCGCCTTCCTGCAGCAGCGGGTCGAGGATGCTCTCGACATTGCCCGCCCGTAGCGGCGTGGCTTCGAATGCGACCCCATATTCCTCGGCGATGCCGCTGGTGTCCGGTACCCGCGACACCACGGTGATTTGCGATGGCTCCAGCGCGAAATGGCGCAACAGCAGCGGCAGGGCGGCCTGCCCGATGCTGCCGAAACCGAGCATGACCAAGCGCCCCGGCAGCGCGCCGTATTTTTGATCTGTATTCATCCCCACCTCCTGGTGAGGCCCATTGTGTGACGCCGCTCACTCGGCTTCCATGCGTGATTTAACATTTCAAGCGGCTTGCATTCCTTCAAAAATGAGTTAAGATATGTCTTAATAAGATATGTCTTAAGTCGATATATCTTAACTATCGAGGAGAAAGCCATGTTCCATTTTTTCCGCGGCCATCACCGGCTGCACCATGAACACCACCATCACCAGCGCGGCGGCGGCGGCGGTCGCGGCCCGAAGATGTTCGACGCCGGCGCCATGCGCTACGTCGTGCTGCAGCTGATCGCCGACAAGCCGCGCCACGGCTACGAAATCATCAAGGAGCTGGAAACCCTCACCGGCGGCAGCTACTCCCCCAGCCCGGGCGCGATCTACCCCCTGCTGTCGATGATGGCCGATATGGGCCAGGTGGACATCATCAAGGAAGGCAACAAGAAGCTGTATTCGATCCTGCCGGAAGGGCAGCAGTTCCTCGACGAGAACCGCAATATGGTGGACGCCTACATGGCGCGCCTGGTGGAAAACGCCCGCGGCGAGGATGGCGGCGACCTGCGTACCTTGATGCATGCCTTGAAAGACGCCGTCATCACTCGTGGCCGGGGGCCGCGGACCAGCCGCGAGCACGTTGAAGCGATTCGCGCTATCCTCAGGCGCGCAATCAACGACATTAACCAACTCAGTTGATCACACCCTGATGACACAAACACTATCCCCTCAACGCGAGCGTACAGTCCTGTGGCTGCTGGCGTTCATTCAGTTCACCGTGATCATGGACTTCATGGTCATGATGCCGCTCGCCCCGCAATTGATGCGGGCCTTCTCGATCAGCGCCGCCCAGGTCTCCGGCGCCGTATCGGCCTACGCCTGGTGCGCCGGACTTTCCGGCCTGCTGGCGGCGACGTACGCCGACCGCTTCGACAGGAAGAAGCTGCAGCTGACGGTCTTCATGCTGTTCAACCTGTCCAACCTGGCCTGCGCGCTGGCGCCGAACTTCCACGTGCTGGTGCTGTCGCGCGCTTTCGCCGGCATGACGGGCGGCGTGCTGGGGGCGATCAGCATGTCGATCATCGCCGACCTGATTCCGCAGGAACGCCGTGGCGCCGCCACCGGTGTCGTGATGACGTCCTTCAGCATGGCGGCCATTGCCGGCGTGCCGATCGGCGTCATGCTGGGCGCCCACTTCGGCTGGCAATCGCCGTTCTACCTGCTGGTGGTGCTGTCGATGCTGGTCTGGCTGGTGGCAACGCGCTCGCTTCCTTCGATGACCGCGCACTTGGCCAATGCACCGGTGCCGCTGGCGCGCGTGCTGCCCGAGCTGTTCGGCCTGTTTACGGTGGGCGCTCACCTGCGCGGCTTCCTCCTGACCTTCCTGGTCACGGTCAGCGGCATGATGGTGATCCCCTTCATCTCGCCGATGCTGGTGGGGAACCTCGGCATAGCGCCGGCGCAAATCAGCTATGTCTACCTATGCGGCGGCATTGCGACCCTGTTCAGTTCACGCCTGATCGGCAGCTGGTCGGACCGCGCAGGCAAACAGTACGTGTTCCGCTGGATGGCCCTGTTCTCGATTGCGCCGACCCTGTTCATGACCCACATGCCGCAGCTGCCGCTGCTGCTGGTCATGCTGTTCTTCCCATTCTTCATGGTGGCGATGTCGGGACGCTTCGTGCCGCTGCAGGCGCTGCTGACCACCATTCCCGAGCCGCAGAAACGCGGCGCCTTCCTGAGCGCGAACGCGGCGATCCAGCAGATGGGAACGGGCATCGGCGCCTTTGCCGGCGGGCTGCTGGTGCACACCGATGCGGCCGGGCACATCCTCGGCTATGACACCATCGGCCTGATTGCCAGCGCCCTGATGTTCTTCTCGGTGTGGTGGATCGGGCGGGTGCAGGGCGCACCCGCGGCGCTTACTGCGCGTTCCCCTGCTTGACCACCAGGTCGAGCAGGCGCTGGCCTTGTTCGAGCACGGACTTGGCCAGCTCGTCGCGCACGATATCGCTGAAAAAACCTTCCGTCACGCGATTGCCATCCTGGGAGAGGAAGGTAAAACGCAACTGGCCGGCGCCGGGCGCAAAGGCCGGCTTCGGCTGCTTTGCCTTGATGAAGGCGGGAATCGCCATCGCCACCAGTGCTTTCGCCTGTTCCGCCACGTCGGGCGGGGCGCCTTCGAAAACGGCGATGCGTCCGGTCTGGTTGATGTAGCGTACGCGCCCGTCAGCGTAGGCGGCGAGCGTGTCCATGCTGCCATCGAGCGGCACTTCGATCACCACACCCAGTACTTCCGGTGACGGCGGCATGTGGCCGTTGGCGCGCAGCCATTGCGCCGCCAGCAGGCGCACTCGCGATTCTTCGTTGGGGTCCTGCGCAATGGCTTGCACGACGCGCACATCGGGAGAATCGCCGAACAACTGGCCTGCATCATCTGCAAACAGCATATTGTGCACGGTGTTCAATTCCTCCGTGCCGTACGGCGCATCAGCGCGAATCTTTGGTTTGGCGCTGAACGCCGCAAACAACTTCTTGAACATCTTTTACCATCCAGTTAAAGCTTCTGTTTCCGTGATGTGCCGCCAGCTGGGGCGGGCGCGCATCATGTCTGCATATTTCTGCAATGCCGGCCAAGCGGTCGCAGGGCGCGGCATATTGCGCGACCAGCGCATGTACATGGCCAGCATCAGGTCCACGCCGGAGAACGTTTCACCCAGCAGGTAAGGGCCGTTATCGGCCAGGCGCGCGTCGAGCATCGCCCACATCGATTCGATGCGCAGCTGGATCGCGCTGCGGAACGCCAGGTCTTCGTCGCTGGCGCCGAGATCGGACGGATAAAACCACAGGCGGAAATTATTGCCAAGGTCATTCGCCAGGGTCACCGCCAGCTCATACCATTCCGCCCGCGCCAGCGAACCGGCAGGCGGCGCCAGGTTCGAATGCGGGTGGCGATCGGCCAGCATCAGCATGAGGGCCGCCGATTCGTGGAACGGCTTGCCGTCGATGATGAGGGTTGGAATCTTGCCGCGCGGGTTGAGGCGCAGGTATTCGGGACTGCGCTGCTGGCCGGCGTCCAGGTCGACTTCGACCAGTTCGTAAGGCACGCCAACTTCCTTCAGCGCCGCGTGCACCGCCAGGCTTGCCGCGCCCTTGCCGTAGTAGAGGGTGTACATGCCCTAGTCCTTCACGGTCTTTCGCCATTGATCGAGCGGCAGCAGGTCGCCGCTGATATCGTCTTCCACCAGGATTTCGCCATCGCTGTAAGACACCAGGAAGCTGGCCATGGCCTGCGCCATATCGTCGCCGTTTTCGACGAAGGTGAGCTGGTAGAACGATTTTCCGTTTACCTCGCGCGGCTTGGAATCCGTTTCGATCAAGGCGCCGTGGCGCAAGCCTTCGCTGCGCTTCTCGATGACATCGGCCCAGTGTTTTAGTTCAGGCAACGCCATCAGCTTTTCCACCGCCTGCTCACGGCTCACCGTCGCTTTCGCGGCTGGTGCAGCGGCCGTCAAAGCCGCCGCCGGCGCCATGGCCGGCGCGGGCGCCGCCACAGATTTGTGATTGCTTACATACCAGGCACCGATACTGGCGAGCAGGAGGCCGGCAACGGCGCCGGCGATGGCGGATTTACGGGTAGAGGACATGCGTGGCGCACCCCAGCGGTTAAAGTGCGCCCATACTAACAGATCCAAAACGCCTTTTGTGTCACGCTGCCCGGCAGCAATTTTGATTCCAATTCTGGCCCATTCTGCCAAATATCGTTTGGGCAGCCAGGTGGCTTACTTCGATGGGTTCGCCCTGAACGGTCCCAGATGAGAGCTTACTGTGCTGCGGTTTGCAGCACACGGAGCGAGGTCAAGCCGGGTAGCGATGTTTGGCCGACAGGATGACCATGAAGATGAAGCCGTTATCCGTTGGCACGCGGTAAGCACCCAAAGCGCCGAGGGTGTCGGCGGCGATGGCCGTCATGTGCCAGCCATCCTGCATGTCGGCTGCCCATTTGGGAACGGTGAGGTGAGGGTAGTCATGTTCTTCGCCGAAGCCGCGCACGGCTTCGATACGGGAGCGGACTTCCTCGAGCAGGCTGAAATTCGCCCAGGACCACATCCAGGTATTGCTGGACGTCGAGAGTGTTCCCACAAATTCAACGTCGGCCACAAGGTCGGGCAATTCGCCGCCGGAAAAGACCAGTTGCGCGGACTCCTGGTAATAGTTCCAGCGCGGATAATCGTTGATCTTCAGGTTCGCCGTCATGGCGTCCTGCTTCACTTGGAGCTCTGCGCACTGAATATTCAAGTGACGGTCCCAGTCCGCCTGTGCCGCATCGTCCAGCCGCGCGACGCTGCGCGCAATCCCATCTTCGTAGCAATGCCCGCAAATCATCTCGACACTTATTTCATCCTCATTGTTCTCATTCCACTCGCCTTCGCGCTCGAAGATTTCATTGCAAGCGGAACACCAGGCATCGGGCCACGGCTCGTCTTCTTCGGGATAACCGCAATGCCATTGCTGGACAGGGTTCTCGAGAAGATGCTTGCAGACGCATGCAGGATCGATTTCGCCGTGGGTGGCGCAGGTGAAGGTTTCGGATGTCATGTTAAGCGGCGATTAATGGAGCATATGAAAAAAGCCTGCAAGGCGTGAACCCTGCAGGCTTTTGAGAGTCGGCGGGAGCCGGCCTGATATTACATCATGCCGTCCATGCCACCCATGCCGCCCATGCCACCCATACCGCCCATGCCGCCGGCTGGCTTGTCTTCTACGACTTCAGCAACCATGCAGTCGGTGGTCAGCATCAGGCCAGCGATCGACGCTGCGTTCTGCAGGGCCGAACGGGTCACTTTAGCTGGGTCCAGCACGCCCATTTCAACCATGTCGCCGTAGGTGCCGTTGGCTGCGTTGTAGCCGTAGTTGCCGGAACCAGCCAGCACTGCGTTCACAACCACCGAAGCTTCTTCGCCGGCGTTGGTGACGATCATGCGCAGTGGTTCTTCCATTGCGCGCAGGACGATCTTGATACCTGCGTCCTGGTCGGCGTTGTCGCCTTTGATGTTCAGGTTGGCGCGGGCACGCAGCAGGGCAACGCCGCCGCCTGGCACAATGCCTTCTTCCACAGCTGCGCGGGTTGCGTGCAGTGCGTCTTCAACACGTGCTTTCTTTTCTTTCATTTCGACTTCGGTGGCTGCGCCAACCTTGATCACGGCAACACCGCCGGCCAGCTTGGCCACGCGCTCTTGCAGTTTTTCGCGGTCGTAGTCGGAGGTAGCAGCTTCGATCTGGGTGCGGATCTGTGCCACACGGCCTTCGATGGCGGACGCTTCGCCTGCGCCGTCGATGACGATGGTGTTTTCCTTGCCCACTTCGATACGCTTGGCTTGGCCCAGTTCTGCCAGGGTGGCTTTTTCCAGGGTCAGGCCGACTTCTTCAGCAACTACCTGGCCGCCGGTCAGGATAGCGATGTCTTCCAGCATTGCCTTGCGACGGTCGCCGAAGCCAGGGGCTTTCACTGCGCAGGTCTTCAGGATGCCGCGGATGTTGTTCACCACCAGGGTGGCCAGCGCTTCGCCTTCGATGTCTTCGGCGATGATCAGCAGTGGACGGCCGGCTTTCGCTACTTGCTCCAGTACTGGCAGCAGGTCGCGGATATTGGAGATCTTCTTGTCGCACAGCAGAACGAACGGGTTCTCCAGCACGGCAACTTGCTTCTCCTGGTTGTTGATGAAGTATGGGGACAGGTAGCCGCGGTCGAACTGCATACCTTCCACGATGTCCAGCTCGTCGTGCAGGGACTTGCCGTCTTCCACGGTGATGACGCCTTCCTTGCCCACTTTTTCCATCGCTTCAGCGATACGCTCGCCGATCGAGGATTCGGAGTTGGCGGAGATCGCGCCAACCTGGGCGATTTCCTTGGAGGTGGTGGTTGGCTTGGACATGGTCTTCAGCTGTTCGACGGTGGCAGCAACTGCCTTGTCGATGCCGCGCTTCAGGTCCATTGGGTTCATGCCGGCGGCAACGTACTTCATGCCTTCGCGCACGATGGCCTGGGCCAGCACGGTTGCGGTGGTGGTACCGTCACCGGCGTTGTCGGAGGTCTTGGAAGCGACTTCCTTGACCATCTGCGCGCCCATGTTCATCAGCTTGTCTTTCAGCTCGATCTCTTTGGCGACCGACACGCCGTCCTTGGTGACGGTTGGGGCGCCGAAGGAGCGCTCCAGCACCACGTTGCGGCCTTTAGGGCCCAGGGTGACTTTAACTGCGTTGGCGAGGATGTTCACGCCTTCGACCATCTTGGCACGTGCGGAATCGCCGAAAATGACTTCTTTAGCTGCCATGTTTGTTTTCTCCTGAATTCTGTCTATCTAGAGGGGGCGTGATTACTTCTGAACCACAGCCATGATGTCTTCTTCGCGCATTACCAGCAGTTCCTGGCCGTCTACCTTGACGGCTTGGCCGGCGTATTTGCCGAACAGAACGCGGTCGCCCACTTTCACTTCCAGAGCACGCACGGTGCCGTTGTCGGCAACTTTGCCGTTGCCAACTGCCAGCACTTCACCCTGGTCCGGCTTTTCAGCGGCTGCATCAGGGATGATCAGGCCGGACGCGGTCTTGGTTTCCTGGTCCAGGCGTTTGACGATGACGCGGTCATGCAAAGGGCGAAGGTTCATACAAAACTCCTTTTACTCGGTTTATTGACAGTTGTTAGCACTCTCGGCTAACGAGTGCCAACAATTATAGGGACGACACTTTCCCTTTTCAAGCGAATTTCTTGCGATCCCTCAATCGTTAATTCGATATTAATCATGTAAGAGTGATAATTTTTCCCTAAACTGGGCAAATATGTCTTCCGAGGAGGGGTAAATGCACACTTCCATCATGCTTGCGCTGTTGGCGGCTTTGCTCACCGAGGATGGCGCGCAGCCTTCCTGCGAGGCGGCGCTCGACTTGCTGGTCGTGTCGCCGGCGCCCGGCAGCGTCGTGGCGGTCCAGGAGCAAGTGCGTTTCGAGGGCAGTGCCTACGATTGCCATGAAGGCGTGCTGGCGGGCGATGCCATCGCCTGGTATTCGGACCGGGACGGCTTGCTGGGGACTGGTGTGATGCTGCGCGTCTCTACGCTTAGCCAGGGCGCGCATACGGTGACCATGACCGCCACGGGACGTGATGGCCAATCTGCGAGCGCGTCGTTCAGCCTGCGCGTGGAAGTAGAGGCGCCCGGCCCGGAATGACCCGGCGGCCCCGGAGGAGGCGACTGGCGGCTGCGGAACAGGCGCCAGTCCAGACCGCGATTTGCCCGGCGATTAATGCTGTTTGCGGCGATACACGCCCGCCATGCCCAGCAGGCCAATGCCCAGCAGGCCCAGCACGCCTGGTTCCGGCACCTGGCCGTTGAAATCGATAATACTGCTTACCTGGTTGATCGCAATGACGTGGGCGCCGGCGCATAGCGGGCCGCCATCGCAGACCACACCTTGGGAAGTGTTGTTGTTTGCTGAAAACGCTGCGGTAAAGAAGGGATCAGGATCGAAGAAGTAATCCTTGCCCTCGGTGGTCAGGAACCAGGTCATGGTGATGTTCTGGTAAACCCCGCCCAGATTATCGATGCCGGCCGTGGTGTTCAATGCTGCGGTGGTATACGCCAGCTGCACCTGGCTGCCATTCATGGTGATGCTGGCGTCACTGCCGAGCGTCGCCGAATTGTAGACGTTGTCGTTGTCCGGATCGGCCCACAACTGCAGGGACAGGGCGTTCGTCGTGCACGTCACGCCTGGACCCAGGATACCGGTGCAGGTGACATCCTGGTGGAAGGTGGCGTACAAGCCGTAGTCGAAATTGACGCGGGAATCGCTGGTCGAAATGGAATTCGCATTCAGCGAGAAGCCGTTGAAGAATATGTAGCCGTCATTCGTGTAATCGGTCCCGACCCCCGTGTACACAATGCGGGCAGAGGAGAAGCCGTTCATGGCGTCAGCCTGGAAGCTGGTGCCTTGCGTGGCGAGGTTATTGCTGTTCGGGTTGACCCAGAAGATCGGGGCAGCGGCGGCATTACCGGCCGCCAGCACGCCGAGCCCGATTGCCAGGCAGGCTGTGAGGTGTCGAACCCGTGATGTGAGAATTTGCATTGCTAGTCTCCATTGAAAAAAATTGGCATCCGCTTGGGTAAGTGAGCATATTTTTTGTTCCGCTCATGCCCCTACTAAAAGCAATTGGCGTGCCATTTTTAAAATATGGAAAATAAACAATTGTTTAGCATTAACTTTCAAACCACGTCATTGCGGAATGCGACGCCAAATGTAAATTTATCCGACAGGTGACTTTGAAAAATTAAGTAGGAAATTCAATGACTTGCATGACAAATTTAGGGGAATTTACCATTTTCTGTGACTATTTAAGTCAAGAAAAGCGTGAGTATTTATCCGGAACTAAATCTTGCCGCCACCCTGTTGCGCCAGCAGGGCATTGATTTTGCGTCGGGCCAATTGAATGGCCAGCCATTGCAGCGGATGGCGGTTGCCGCCAGGCCGCCAGGTATGCACGTACTTGTCGCGATAGGCGTCGTACTGGAATCCATGCGGGGCGGCGCGAATGTTGCCGCGCTTGAGCATCATCTTGATGGCTTGGGTGGCGGCGACGCCGGAGCATAACTGGCAGGCCATTGCAGTGGACGCGCCGCGGCGCTCGGCCAGGTTGATCCCGCCCGGCACCAGGTAGCTGCGGTGCAGCCCGGCCGGCGCCAGGCCAACCAGGAAGCGGATCGCCATCTCCAGTTCCGGCAGGTTGCCCCAACCGAAGTAATCTTCGAAACTCATTCCACCGGGCACGAAATTCAGTGCCGCAACGCCCATGCCCAGCGGCGCGGCGCACGTGGCGGGCACGCCCATTTCCTCGCACATGGCATAGGTTTGCCTGCGCGCCTCGAACGCGAAAAAGTCCAGGCCGTCGACATACACGTCGGCGTCTTGCAGGAATTCGCGCAGGTTGCCCTGGTTGACGCCCTGAGGGAAGACGCGGATTTTCACTTCCGGATTGATGTCACGCGCCATGCGCGCCATCACTTCGACCTTTGGCTGGCCCAGCGTCGAGACGAAGGCGCCGGCCTGGCGGTTGAAGTTGGGGACGTCGAAAGTATCGAAGTCGGCGAGGTTGAAGGCGCCCACGCCCATGCGCGCCAGCGTCAGCAAATGTACGCCGCCCACACCGCCGGCGCCGGCGATCGCCGCGCATCGATGGCGCAGCACCTGCTGCTCCTGTTCGGTCACCCAGCCGATATTGCGCGAAAAGGCCTGTGCGTAGTCAAAGCGGAGCTCATTGTCGGATTCGGCCATGGCATTCATCCCAGGTTTCTAAGGCGATGGATAATCCCCGCTTCCTCACGCTGCGAGAAGAACAGCGGATAAAAAGAACGTTCGTCGGAATCGGGCTTGCCGCCGTAGCGGTGGATCTGTTCTTTCATGTAGTGCAGGTCGATGTGCATCAACACGCCGGACACGTTGACGCGCGGGTTGACCACTTCCTCGCCCAGCTGGCGAAAACCCAGCGAGCGCTGGTAGAACTGGCGATGGCGCGGCGTGACTTCGATGAACAGGCTGTCGTGGCGATGGATATCGTAGGCATACATGACTGCCAGGTGGATGAGCGATGCCAGGTAGGCTTTGGATTGCGCGCCCATGTTGAAGGCCAGTTTGATGAACTCGCACACCTTGTGCTTGCGGGCGCGGTAGCGGTCCACTTCGTGGCGGAACAATTGATCGGCCAGGATGCCGCAAGGGTTGTCCATGCCCAGCGTCAGGGTGCCGACCGGGTCGTCCTTGCCATAAGCCATCAGCGTGATGCGGTTGGGGTCGTCTGTCAGCGCATGGGTTCCCTCCAGGCCGCGCCAGGCATACATCTTGTGGATCAGCATGCTTGCCTTGTTGCGCCCTTCGGGGGTATCGACCAGCCTGATCGCGAAGTTGGTTTCGCCGGTGACGATGTTCTGCATTTGCGCCAGCAAGCGGTCATCGCGAAACTTGTCGTCGCGATCAAACATGGCCTCAGCCCGTTCAGCCTGCTTTTCCAGCATATGCCCTCCGGATTGCTTGTCAGCTAATGTGATCCTTTCGAATATCCATAATGACAAGACGAAGCCGCTCTCGCAATAAGCCGGCCTTTGTGCCGGCATTCGACCTGCCGGCGGCGCAGGCCGCCCTCTGGCGGGCCTCATTCTGCTGTTGCTGCTTGGAGATAATGATTGTGAACTTGATATGACTGATTTGCTAGTCGGCAGGCAAGATGAGGCTGAAGCTCACCTGCGCCGGCGTGCATTCTGCCAGGCGCAATTCGCCGCCATGGGCGCGCGCGATTTCACGCGCCAGGGCCAGGCCAAGGCCGACGCCGGATACGCGGCGGTTGTAGGCATGGTCGGCGCGGTAGAAGCGGTCGAACAGCCTTTCGCGCTGTTCGAAGGCGATACCGGCTGAGGCGTTCGCAACTTCGATTTGCCAGCTGTCGCCGCTGCGGCGTCCCTGGACGGCGATCCAGCCTTGCGGCAGGCCATATTTGACGGCATTGCTGGCCAGGTTCTGCAGCACCTGGCGCAGCAGGTCGGCATCGCCCTCGGTTTCCATGCGCGGCGGCAGGTCCAGCCGCAGCGGGCGATCGGGCGCCATCATGTCCAGGTCATCGGCCAGTTCGCGCAGCATCGGCACCAGGTCCAGCGGCTGCATCGGAATCTGCAATTGGCCGGCATCGGCGCGAGAGAGCATCAGCAGCTTGCGCACCACGTTATCCAGGCGCCGCACTTCGTCCAGCATATCGGCCAGCGCCTGTTCCAGTTCAGGGTCGTTGCCGGCGCGTTCGAAAGCGCGCTCCAGCTCGCCCTGCAGGATCGAGACCGGCGTGCGCAATTCATGCGCCGCATCGCCGGAAAAGCGCGCCGACTGCTGGAAGCTGCGGTCCAGCCGGTCCAGCATGTCGTTGAACACGGTGACCAGGCGTTCGAATTCCAGCACCTCTTCATCAGCCGACACGCGCTGCCGCATGTCGCTGGCGCGGATGCGCTCCATCACGCCGGTCAGGTGCTCGATCGGCCGCATGGCGCGCCCGGCCAGGTACCACGCCACGCCGAACACCAGCACACAGAGGACAAGCACGAACAGGCCGAAGCGCCTGACGGAGACAAACAGCTGCGCTTCCGACAGCGTGGTGTTGACGCCAAGCTGCACCAGCATCGTGCCGCGCCGGACCTGCCCGATACGCCACTGGCTGCCGCCGCCGTAATAGCTGCGCAGTTCGCTGTCGTCCGTTTCCGGCACCAGCAGCGAGGAGGGCCAGTTGGGGCTCTGGTAGACAACGCCGCGCTGGAGGTCGACCGCGCGCAGGATGGCGTAGCGCTCATTGCTTCCTTCGGGGGCAAAGCCGCTGAAACTGGCGTTCAGGTGGGCATCGATGGCTGGCCAAAGCGGTACCGGCGAAGCGCCGAAGCCGGGGCCCGCCAGCTGGGCCGACATGATGCGGTCGATGATCGCCGCACGCCGGTTCAGCAGGGTCAGGGAGGCGACGAGAAACAGCAAAGCCACCACCGTAATGGCCAGGCCGCCCGTGGTCAGGGCCACCCGCAGGCGGAACGACCGGATGAAGGGGCGGCGCGCCGGCGTCATGCTTCGCTGTCCGGCTTGCGCAGGCGGTAGCCGACGCCGCGCACCGCTTCGATCGCGACATGCTCGGGCAGGGCGAGCTTCTTGCGCAGGCGCTGGATGCAGACGTCCACCATATTGGTCTGCGGGTCGAAGTCGTAGCCCCACACATGCTCCAGGATCTGGGTGCGGGTGTAGACGCGGCCCGGAGCGCGCATCAGGTATTCCATCAGGTTGAATTCTCGGCTGGTCAGCTCGACCTCGCGGCCATCCAGATGGGCCACGCGCGCCAGGCGGTCCAGCTTGAGCGGACCGGCGGACAGCACGTTCTGCCGCTCGCCGCTGACGCGCCGACGCAAGGCGTGGATGCGCGCCACCAGTTCTTCCATGTAGAACGGCTTGGCCAGGTAATCGTCGGCGCCCAGGTTCAGGCCCTGCAGGCGGTCGTCCAGCTCATTGCGCGCTGTCAGCAGGATGACCGGCGTATCGCGGCCATCGCGGCGCAGGGCTTTCAGGATCGCCAGCCCGTCGCGGCCCGGCACCATGATATCGAGCAGGATGATGTCGTACTGGCGTGACAGGGCGTAGTCATAGCCCAGGTTCCCATCTTCGCAATGGTCCACAAGGAAGCCTTGTTCGCGCAATCCGCTGCAAACAAAGCTGGCTATTCGCTGTTCGTCTTCTACCAGGAGGGCTTTCATCCTCGGCATTCTTCCAGAAAGTCAAAACCTGCGTCAATGCGGCGAGCTTCCGATTACAACTTTGTAATCGAGCCGTGGCCTGTCCTGTCATCTTCGCTTGCTGTAATGGCGGTGTTGACATACGGGAGAACGGCCATGAGCATCGGCATCTGGTTCAAGGAACTTGGCAATGACCTGGCCGATATCGGCGGCGCATTCAAGGACGTCTGCATCGACATCGCGGCCGCGGCGCGGAAGATTGCAGGGCGGGGCGCCAAATGAGCTACAATCCCAGGCATGTCTAACACCAAGTTGACCGTGCAATCGTGCGGCACTATAGTTTCTGGATGATCGCAGACTACCAAGAACTTTCCGATAAAATCGACCGCCTTGCGGAACTCGCGCACACCTTGCGTCGAGAGAACGCTCAGTTGCGCCAGGCCAATGCAGCCCTGGTGGCCGATAACCTTGAATACCAACGCCGCCTGGGTGAAGCTCACGCGCGTGTGATGGCGCTGCTGGACAAGATCCCGGCTGCGGAAGCAGACACCCCTGAGGATGCCCAATGATCCATGTCGACGTGACCATCATGGGCCAGCCCTACAAGCTGGCATGCAAGGCCGACGAAGAACGCGCGCTGCGCGAAGCGGCCAACCTGCTTGATAAAAAGATGAGCGCGATCCGCGACGCCGGCAAGATCAAGGGCAATGACCGCATCGCCGTGATGGCGGCGCTGGGCATGGCGGCGGAATTCCTCGCGTCGAAATCGGCCAGCGGCGGCCCGTCGATGCTGGAGGTGCAGGAGAAGCTGGGCGCCATGCACAAGGTGCTCGACAATGCACTGACCCCGCAAGAAAATCTCTTCTAATTGTCTTAAAGGCCTTTCCCGGAAATCGTTTGAGGAGTAAACTTCGTGTCACCCTGCGGTGTTCGAGATTTGCCATATATTCCTTGAACCATTTACATGCATCGGTTGTGGAAATTTGTTCGACGGGCGTGAGCGTCACTAGTCTGATGAACCCGAAGTTGAACTAACTGCAACCACCTTGAACCGTAAGGTTCGGGATGCCGGCATAACGGCACAGGCGGGGCCTCATTCCATGCGAAAGCGGTTGCATGCACCCTGGTGCGCAACCGTTTTTTTACGCCCAGAGGAGCGCCATGCAATATTGGTTGATGAAGTCTGAGCCCGATGAAGTAAGCATCGACGACGTCATGTCCGCCAAGGGCAAGACCGTGCCCTGGTTCGGCGTGCGCAACTACCAGGCCCGCAATTTCATGCGCGACGCGATGCAGGTTGGCGACGGTGTCCTGTTCTACCATTCCTCCTGCCCGGAGCCGGGCATTGCCGGCATCGCGGAAGTGGTGAGCGGGCCGTATCCGGACGCCACCCAGTTCGATCCCAGGAGCCACTACTACGACGCGAAGGCGACGCAGGAGCAGCCGCGCTGGATTTCCGTCGACGTGAAAGGCGTGCGTAAGACGCGCCTGCTGTCGCTGGCGGAAATGCGCACGCTGCCGCAGCTGGAAGACATGGTGGTCCTGCAAAAAGGCAGCCGCCTGTCGATTACTCCCGTCACGCCGGCGCAATGGAAGCATGTGATGGCGCTGCTGAAGGGCGATTGATGGATTGGAGTCTGGTCGCCGTCCTGCTGCTGATGGGGGCAGGAGGCGGTTATGCGGCGGGCTTGCTGGGGATCGGCGGCGGCATGGTGCTGGTGCCGTTCATTACGATGATCTTCACGGCGAATGGATTTCCGCCGCAGCTCGTCGTGCACATGGCGATTGCGACATCGCTGGCGACGATCATGTTTACGTCCTTGTCTTCGGTGCGGGCGCATCACAAGCACGGTGCGGTGCAATGGCGCATTGTGGCGCTGCTGGCGCCGGGCATCGTGATCGGCTCATGGATCGGGCCCTGGATCGGCAAGCAGATGAACACTTCGGCGCTGTCGCTGCTGTTCGCGGCCTTCGTGGCGTTTTCGGCGGCGCAGATGCTGCGCAATAAGAGGCCAGCGGCGGGGCGCGAACTTCCCGGGGCCGCCGGCATGTTCGCGGCGGGTGGAGTGATCGGCACCGTGGCGGGACTGGTTGGCGCTGGCGGAGGCTTTATTTCGGTGCCGTTCATGGCGTGGTGTAATGTGAGGATTCACCAGGCGGTGGCGACCAGTGCAGCGCTGGGCTTTCCGATTGCGCTCTCCGGCACCTTGTCGAATATCTATTATGGATGGGCGGAGCCGGGCTTACCGGCGTATTCCCTGGGTTTTGTGTACTTGCCGGCGTTGGCGGTGATCGTGGCGGCCAGCGTGATGATGGCGCCGTTCGGTGCGCGTACTGCACATAAAATGGATGTGGCGTCGCTCAAGCGCGCCTTTGCCGCGGTGCTCTTTGCGCTAGCAGGGTATATGTTCTACCACGCGTTCTCTTGAGCGGATGCGTGCACGCCCGCCCTGTGCTGCGCGGGCTGGCTGATTGGAGGTTGCAATGCAGGAAGCAAGAGTTGGGTGCTGGGCGCTGTTCAAGGTGTTCTCGCACATGGCGCTGCAAGGATTTGGCGGCGTGCTGCCCTTTGCCTATCGCCATCTGGTCGAACGCACGAAATGGCTGACGGCGAGCGAATTCAGCCAGCTCCTGAGCATTGCCCAATTGCTGCCCGGCCCCACCATCTGCAACCTCGCGGTCATGGTTGGCCAGCGCTACGCCGGCGTGGCCGGCGGCCTCTCCGCGCTGGCGGGAATGCTGATCGCACCATTTTTCATCGTCATCGCGATGGGAGTGGCCTATCAGGGCCTGGTGCATCATCCAATCTTTGTCAATGCAATGCGCGGCATGTCTGCTGCGGCATCAGGGCTGATCCTGGCTACGGCACTCAAGCTGGCGCTCGGGATGTTGCGAAGCCCAGCGCCGGAGCAGGCGGTTGTTCCGGCTGCGGAAGGCTCCGCGAATGCCGAGGCGCTTGACGTGGCGCGCACCGTGTTCTGGCGGCGCGTCGTGCAGGTCGCACTGCTGGTGGCAGCCTTCATCGGCCTTGGCGTGGCGAAGGTCGGCTTGATCACGGTGGTGGCAACGCTGGTGCCGATTGGCTTCCTGCTGTTCGCTTTCGTCTGGAGGAAGCCATGAACGACGACGTCAAACTGGGCGGGCTGGCCTGGCACCTGGCATTCCTGTCCTTGACTGCAATTGGCGGCGGCGTGGTGCTGGTGGCCCCGGACATACACCACTATGTCTCGGTGCAGAACCACTGGATGACGGACGAGCAGTTTGCCGCCATGTACGCGCTGGCGCAGGCGGCGCCGGGCCCGAACCTGCTGTTCGTAACGTTGATCGGCTGGATGATCAAGGGCTGGCTGGGCGCCGTCGTGGTGACGCTGGCGGCGATCGTGCCATCCAGCTGCCTGGTGCTTGCCCTGGGATCGGTGATCAACCGCCATGGCGGCGGGAAAGGGCGCTGGACGGGCGCGCTGCGTGATGCGTTGTCGCCGCTGGCGGCCGGCATGCTGGGCGGTGCCGCCTGGACTTTCCTGAGCGTGGCCGGCGCCGGATGGCGCGGCATTTTGCTGGCGCTGGCCGCCACTGCGGCGGCCTATGCGACCAAGTTGAATCCCCTGTGGCTGATTGCCTTAGGTGCGCTGGCTGGCGCTATTGGGCTGGTTTGAGCGGTACGCCCACGCCAGCATGATGATGGCGCCGATGATCATCGGCAGCGACAGCATCTGCCCCGAGGTAACCGGCAGGCCTGCCACATTGATTTCCCAGTCCGGGGTGCGGAACCATTCGGTGAAGAATCGCGCGCAGCCATACAGCAGCACATACAGTGCGCCAACTGCCAGGCGCGGGCGCGCCTTGCGTGCGAACGGCCAGATGATGCAGAACACCAGGATACCGTCGACCAGCATCTGGTAGATCGCGGAAGGGTGGCGCGGCAGGTTGTCGTGCAGGTTCGGGTAGATCATCGCCCATGGCAGGTTGGGATCGCTGACCACGCGGCCCGGCAGCTCGGCGTTGATGAAATTGCCCATGCGGCCGGCGGCATAACCAAGCGGCACCAGCGGGGCAATGAAGTCATACACGTCCAGCAGGTTGCGCTTGCGCTTGCGGGCCCACAGCGCCATGCCGATCAGCACGCCGAGGAAGCCGCCGTGGTAGCTCATGCCGCCTTCCCATACTCGGATAATGCGCCATGGTGCGAGCAGCATGTCCGGCTGATAGAAGAATACTTCGCCCAGGCGGCCGCCCACGATCACACCTAGCATGCCGTAGAACAGCATGTCGTCCAGGTCCTCCTTGGTCCAGCCTTGGGCGGCGATATGCGGCTGCTTGATGCGCACGCGGCCCAGCACGATGAACATGGCGAAGGCCAGCACGTACATCAGGCCGTACCAGTGGATCGACAAAGGGCCGATGCCGAAGATTGGCCCAATCTGGAACGCGATCGGATTAGGCATTGGATGCGTTAGCGGCATTCAGATTCTCTTTCTCATTAACTCGAGGAAGCCCCGCAGCACGGGCGAGGCATTGTCGCGCCGCCAGGCCAGCCCGGTTTCCACCAGCGGCGTGTTCTGGACCAGGGGCAGGTACTCCACGCCCGGCCGGCGCAAATTCGACACGGATTGTGGCACAAGTGCCAATCCCATGCCAGCGGATACAAGGCTCACAATGGTCTGCATCTGGATGGCTTCCTGCCCCACCTCGGCGGTGATGCCGGTTTCGCGGAATACGGACAGGATAGCGTCGTACAAACCCGGCGAAATATGGCGCGGGAAGATGATCAGCGGGATGCCGGCCAGCTTGCGCAAATCGGCGGCCTTGGCGCGCGCCAAGGCCGGCAGGCCGGCTGGCGCGGCCAGCACCAAAGGTTCGCGCAGCACCGGCAGGTAATCGAGCTCCTGGCGCGCGCGGTCGGGCAGGGGAGGGATCAGCAGGCCGGCATCGACCCGGCCTTCCAGCAAGTCGTCCAGCTGCAGGTCGGAAGTAGCTTCCTTCAGCGTGATCTCGACCTGCGGATATTCGGCGCGGTAGGCGCGCAGGGTGGGCGGCAGCACGCTGTAGTCGGCGGACGATACGAAGGCCAGTGACAGGCGCCCGCTGGCGCCGGTGGCAGCGCGCTGCACCAGCTCCGCCAACCCGGCCGATTGCTCAAGAAGGCGGCGCGCCTCTGGCAGCAATGCTTCCCCGGCTGCGGTCAGCGCTACGCCGCGCCGGTTACGCTCAAACAGCGGTGCGCCCAGCATCTCTTCCAGCGCCATGATGGTTTGCGACAAGGGCGGCTGTGTCATGTGCAGGCGCCGCGCGGCGCGGCCAAAGTGCAGCTCCTCGGCGACGGTGGCGAAATAGCGCAGCTGGCGAAGTTCGATATTCATTCGCAAAGCATATCACAGCAGAGGTCATCATATATTTGACAACTCGCCATGGTAAAGGCAACCTTAGACTCTTACTGAGGAGAACCCACCATGCCGCAATACCGTTCCTACACCACCACCCAAGGCCGCAACATGGCGGGCGCTCGTGCCCTGTGGCGCGCCACCGGCATGAAAGATGGCGATTTCAATAAGCCGATCATCGCCGTGGTCAACTCGTTCACCCAATTCGTGCCGGGCCACGTGCACCTGAAGGACTTGGGCCAGCTGGTTGCTCGCGAAATCGAGGCCTCCGGCGGCGTCGCCAAGGAATTCAATACCATCGCCGTGGACGACGGCATCGCCATGGGCCACGGCGGCATGCTGTACTCGCTGCCATCGCGCGACCTGATCGCCGACTCCGTCGAATACATGGTCAACGCGCACTGCGCCGACGCCATGGTGTGCATCTCCAACTGCGACAAGATCACACCCGGCATGCTGATGGCCGCCATGCGCCTGAATATCCCGGCGATCTTTGTTTCCGGCGGCCCGATGGAAGCGGGCAAGGTCATCAAGGCCGTCAACGGCGGCGAAAAGATCATCAAGCTGGACCTGGTCGACGCCATGATCAAGGCCGGCGACCGCAGCGTCTCCGACGCCGACGTGGCGGAAATCGAGCGCTCCGCCTGCCCGACCTGCGGTTCCTGCTCCGGCATGTTCACCGCCAACTCGATGAACTGCCTGACCGAAGCGCTGGGCCTGTCCCTGCCTGGCAACGGCACCATCGTCGCCACCCACAGCGACCGCAAGGAATTGTTCCTGCGCGCCGGCCGCCTGATCGTGGAAATCACCAAGCGCCACTACGAGCAGGACGATTACAGCGTGCTGCCGCGTTCCATCGCCACCAAGGAAGCGTTTGAAAACGCCATGGCGCTGGACGTTTCGATGGGCGGCTCCACCAACACCGTGCTGCACCTGCTGGCCGCCGCGCATGAAGCGCAAGTACCGTTCACCATGGCCGACATCGACCGTATCTCGCGCAAAGTGCCATGCCTGTGCAAGGTGGCGCCGATGACCGACAAGTTCCACATCGAAGACGTTCATCGCGCCGGCGGCATTGTCTCGATCCTCGGTGAACTGGCGCGCGCCGGCCTGCTGGACACCACCCAGCACACCGTGCACAGCCCAACCATGGGCCACGCCATCGAAAAATACGACATCAAGCGCAGCGACGACGCGGCCGTGCACCAGTTGTTCCGCGCGGCGCCGGGCGGCGTGCCGACCCAGGTGGCGTTCTCGCAATCCGAGCGCTACGCCTCGTCGGACCTGGACCGCAGCACCGGCTGCATCCGCGACCTGGAGCACGCCTACTCGAAAGACGGCGGCCTGGCGGTCCTGTACGGGAATATCGCCGAGAAGGGCTGCATCGTGAAGACGGCCGGCGTGGATGAATCGATCCTGAAATTCAGCGGCAAGGCGCGCGTGTTCGAAAGCCAGGACGCGGCGGTGGAAGGCATCCTGGGCGACACCGTGCACGAAGGCGATGTTGTGATCATCCGCTACGAAGGCCCGAAAGGCGGCCCCGGCATGCAGGAAATGCTGTACCCGACCTCGTACATCAAATCGAAAGGCCTGGGCAAGGCGTGCGCGCTGTTCACCGACGGCCGCTTCTCGGGCGGCTCATCGGGCCTGGTAATCGGCCACGCCTCGCCGGAAGCCGCGGAAGGCGGCGCCATCGGCCTGGTGGAAGAAGGGGACATGATCGACATCGACATCCCATCGCGCACGATCAACCTGCGCGTGACGCCGGAAGCGCTGGCAGCGCGCCGCGCCGCCATGGAAGCACGCGGCGCCGACGCCTGGCAGCCGGTCAATCGCGAGCGCTACGTCTCGCAGGCACTGCAAGCGTACGCCGCGCTGACGACGTCCGCCGACCGCGGCGCCGTGCGCGACCTGTCGCAGCTGAAGCGCTGATTATTTGCGCTTCTTGAGATCGTCGAAGTTTTTCTTGATGCGGTCCTTGCGGCGCTGCTCGTCGACGTTGTGGGCCTTGCGTTTGTCGAGGCCCAGCATTGGCTCAAGGATTTCGAACCAGACGAAGGCGACGCCCATGATGAGAACGATCCAGATCCACGACAGATCGGCGAACTTCCAGACTTCAAAGTACTTCAGCGCCACGAGGGCAATTATCAATAGAATAATGGGCATGGAACACTCCTTGGTATTCCATCATAGCAATATCCAGCTATCGGTCAACCCATAATACGAAGCGTGCGTTGTGGAGTAGAATTGTGTCAGTTTTTTTTCTTGGAGATGAAAAAATGAAACGTTCCCTGATGGTTGGTGTCCTGGTCGCCGCAGCTTTCTCGTCGCAGGCCGCTTTTGCAAACGCTGACCTGGCCAAGGCCAAGAATTGCATGGGCTGCCACGCAATCGCGACCAAGCTGGTTGGCCCGGCTTACAAGGATGTCGCCGCCAAATACGCCGGCCAGAAAGATGCCGAAGCCAAGCTGGTCCAGAAAGTGATGAAGGGCGGTTCCGGCGTGTGGGGCGCAGTCCCGATGCCAGCCAACCCACAGGTGACCGAGGCGGAAGCCAAGACCCTGGTGAAATGGGTCCTGTCCCAGAAATAATGTAAAAGAAGAAAAGGGCGAGAAAAAAGGGGTACGTCCCCTTTTTTCTCGCGCTTTTTTTTACTTGATCACCTCAATGCGCGTCTTCTTGTCGCCTTTGTAGGTGAACAGCGTCAGCGCACCGTCCTTGATATCTCCCTTGGCATCGAAGGCGATGGTGCCGCTGATGCCGTCATGCTTGACCTTCTTCAGGAAGGGCAGGTATTTGGCGGGATCGGCCGATTTGGCGTCCGCCATGGCGTGTGCGATTGCCATCGTCGCGTCGTAGGCATATGGTGCGTACACCTGCACCTCGTAGCCGTAGCGCTTCTTGAAGCGGGCGGCGAATTCGTCCAGCTTCTTTTCCTGCTCCGGCGTCACGCCGCCCGCTTCCGCGCAGACCACGACATCGTCGGCGCCGCCCGACAGCTTGGGCAGCGCTTCGGTGCAGATGCCGTCGCCGCCCATCAGCTTGGCCTTGATACCCAGCTGCTTCATCTGGCGCAGCAGGGGACCGCCGACAGAGTCCATGCCGCCGAAGAAGACCAGGTCGGGATTCTTGGAGCGGATGCTGGTGAGGATGGCGTTGAAGTCGGTCGCCTTGTCGGTGGTGAACTGCTTGTCGACGATCTGCACGCCGGCGCCTTTCTTGGCTTCCTTCAGGAATTCGGTGGCTACACCCTGGCCGTAGGCGGTGCGGTCGTCGATCACGGCGATACGCTTGGCGCCCAGTTTTTGGGTGGCGTATTTGCCCAGCGAGCTGCCCAGCTTGAAGTCGTTGGATACGACGCGGAAGGTGGTATTGAAGCCTTGGTTGGTGTACACCGGGCTGGTGGACGATGCGGAAATCTGCGGAATGCCGGCGTCATAATAAATCTTCGAGGCCGGAATGGTGGTGCCGGAATTCTGGTGGCCGATCACGCCCTGGACCTTGGCGTCGACCAGTTTCTGCGCGGCTGTCGTGCCCTGTTTAGGATCGCCGGCGTCGTCTTCGGACACCATTTCGAACTTGACCGCCTTGCCGTTGATCTTGAAGCCTTTGGCGTTCAAGTCTTCCACCGCCATGCGCACGCCGCTCTGGTTGTCCTTGCCCAGGTGGGCGGACTGGCCGGACAGCGGGCCGACATAGCCGATCTTGACCACTTCCTGGGCGCCCGCGGCGCCAGC
The DNA here is from genome assembly GCF_009720745.1 of Massilia eburnea. Taxonomy (GTDB): domain Bacteria; phylum Pseudomonadota; class Gammaproteobacteria; order Burkholderiales; family Burkholderiaceae_D; genus Rugamonas; species Rugamonas eburnea. The sequence continues at coordinate 118,097 of NZ_WNKX01000006.1, forward strand.
AAAGGCCAGGGCGATGGCTGCGATGATGGTTTTGGTTTGCATTGCACTTTCTCCTGAAACGAAAAGGGCCGCCATGCTGGCTGGCGGCCCACGGGCTCCCCCCCGATTTATTCGTGTGTTACTTGATCACTTCCATCTTGGTCTTGACCCCGCCCTTGTAGGTGAACAGAGTCAGCGCGCCGTCCTTGATGTCGCCATATGGATCGAACTCGATCAGGCCGGTCACACCCTGGTGCTTGATCTTGGCCAGCACCGGCAGGTACTTGGCCGGCTCGGACGAATTGGCTTTCTCCATCGCGTCGGCCATGGTCATGATGGCGTCGTACACATACGGTGCGTACAGCTGTACTTCCTGGCCATACTTCTTCTTGTAGCGGGCGCGGAAGTCGTCCATGTTCTTCTGCATTTCCGCGGTCACGCCGCCGGCTTCGGCGCAGGTCACCACGCCGTCTGCTGCGGCGCCGGCGGACAGGCGGTACAGCGCATCGGTACAGACGCCGTCGCCGCCCATGAATTTGGCGTTGATGCCCAGGGCCTTCATCTGGCGCAGCAGCGGGCCGCCCACCGAGTCCATGCCGCCGAAGAACACCAGGTCGGGATTCTTTGATTTGATATTGGTCAGGATGGCGTTGAAGTCGGTGGCGTTGGCATTGGTGAATTCCTTGCCAACCACTTGAACGCCCGGCATGGCTTTCTTGGCGCCCTTGAGGAATTCGTCGGCCACGCCCTGGCCGTAAGCGGTGCGGTCGTCGATCACGGCGATCTTCCTGGCGCCCAGTTTCTGCACGGCGTAGGCGCCGAGAGTGCCGCCCAGCTTGTTGTCGTTGGCGACCACGCGGAAGGCGGTGTTGAATTTCTGCTTGGTGTACACCGGCGAGGTGGCGGCCGGCGAAATCTGCGGGATGCCGGCGTCGTAGTAAATCTTCGAGGCCGGGATGGTGGTGCCGGAATTCAGGTGGCCGATCACGCCTTGTACCTTGGCGTCCACCAGCTTCTGTGCGGCGGTGGTGCCCTGTTTCGGGTCGCCGCCGTCGTCTTCGAACTGGACCACGAATTTGACTGGCTTGCCGCCGATTTTCACGCCTTTGGCGGCCAGGTCCTCGACGGCCATTTTCGCGCCGTTTTCCATGTCCTTGCCAAGGTGGGAATTAGGGCCCGATACCGGCGACACGTGGCCGATCCTGATGACGTCCTGGGCGAAGGCGCTGCCGGCAAATGCCAGGGCAAGGGCGGCGGAAATGAACTTGGTCTTGAACTGCATCGGGGTCTCCAGTCAATTATTCATGTACGCCAGAGAAAATACAGCAAAAAAACCGATTGGCAAAGAGGGAATTATTTGCGGCGGCCGGTGCTGGCCTGCAGGTGGGTGATTTCCTGCTGTACGGCGCGGGCGACGATCTTGCCGATGGTGTCATGCAGGCCTTCGCGGATTTCCACCGTCAGGGCGTGCAGGGCGTGGTCCAGCACTTCGCTGATGCTGTCCTTGATGCGCTGTTCGAGCACGAAATCGACGCGGTTCGACAGCTGCTGCAGAACGCGGTCGGACAGGCGGCGTTCCAGCGCCTCCCATGCTTCGTCGTCGTCCGGCGCGGGCAGGGCGCCTGCTTCGGCCGCGGGCGCCGGCTCGGCGGCGACGGGAGCGCTAACAGCGGCCGGCGCCTCGTCTGGCATGATTTCGGTCAGGACCGGGATGCTGGCGTCAAAAGCCTGGTTCATTACTTACCTACCGTGAGATGTTTGAGCGGGAAATCCTGCCGCTTGTAGGCAGCATAACGCAGGCGGCCCGCCGCCGCATCTTCTTCGTCGGCGGAGATGACTTCGATCAGTCGCGGAAATGCCTCAAACTGGGCCGGCGCGCGGCGCGCCAGGTTGACCAGCAAGGCCGCCTCCGGCAGTTCGGTGGCGTCGCTGTCGGCCAGCACGATGGCAGAATCGGGCGCCAGCGGATCGTTGGCATGGGCATGCGGCAGGAAATCGGTGGCGGAAAAGGTCCACAGTGCGCGGTCCAGTTCCGCCAGCTGGGCGGCATCCTCGGTCATGACCACGATGCGGGGCGTGCTGGCGTAGGCCTTGCGCAGCAGGCGGCAGGCATAGGCTACCTTGTCCGGCACGCCGCTGTGAAAATCAATCTGCGTCATCGATCAGGAAGGGAAATCAGAAGCGGAAGTCCGGCGAGGCATTTTTGGGCGTCTCGCGTTCGCGGCGGGCTGCTTCTTCGGCCGCCGCTGCGCGCTCGGCTTCGGCCTTGGCACGCGCTTGTTCGGCAGCGCTCGGGCCTTTCGGCGGCGCGGCCGAGGTTGGCGGAGGGTTCGAATAACCTGGCGGCAGCGACTTGACGGTCGGGTAGCCCGCTGCGGTCAATGCACCATCCCATGCGCCCTGCTCGAAACCGATCTGGCGCGCACGGCCGACCAGCAGGAGCGGCAACTGGCCGTCGCTGCCGGCCTTTTTCAGCACTGCAGCATCTTCCGGCGTATTCACGGTCTTTTCGCGATAGGGAATGCCGCGCGCGGCCAGCAGTTCACGGGCCCTGTCGCAGCCGGCGCCGCAACTGGCGGTGGTGAACAGCACGACCGGACTGGCGCGTACCACTTCGGCCAGTTCCGGCGGCAGGTCGACACTGCCGGTACCGCCAGTGTTGTAACTCTTCATCTCCGCCTTCTTGGCGGTGGCTGGCGGCGGCGTGTCGGTAAAGTGGGTGACGCCCTTGTCGTCCTTCCACTTATACATCTGGGCCTGCGCCACGCTGGCAGTCAGCAGCATCAAAAGCAGTGCAGCGCGTTTCATTCTCTCTTTCTCCTTTAAGCCGCCATGCCGCTATGGCGCAGCAGGGCGTCGATCGTCGGCTCACGGCCGCGGAAGGCGGTGAACGATTCCAGCGCCGGGCGCGAACCGCCGACGGCCAGGATCTCCTGCTGGAAGCGTTTACCAGTATCGGTGGACAGTTTGCCGCCATCCAGCGCCGCCGCTTCCTCGAAGGCAGCGTAAGCGTCGGCAGACAGGACTTCAGCCCACTTATAGCTATAGTATCCCGCCGCATAGCCTCCGGCAAAGATATGGCCGAAGGAATGTTGGAAGCGGTTGAAACTTGGCGGGATGATAACGGCGAATTTGCGGCGCACGTCGTCGATCAGGTCCTGCACCGATTGGGCGCCGGACGGCTGGAAGTCGTAGTGCAGCAGCATGTCGAGCAGGGCGAATTCCACCTGGCGCAGGGTCTGCAGGCCGGACTGGAAGTTTTTCGCCGCCAGCATGCGGTCGTACAGGGCGCGCGGCAGCGGCAGGCCGCTCTTCACGTGGGCGCTCATGTGGCTCAGCACATCCCACTCCCAGCAGAAGTTTTCCATGAACTGGGACGGCAGTTCCACCGCGTCCCATTCGACGCCGGAAATGCCGGATACCGCCAGCTCCTCGACCTGGGTCAGCATGTGGTGCAGGCCGTGGCCGAATTCGTGGAACAGGGTGATCACTTCATCGTGGGTGAACAGCGATGGCTGCGGCACATTGTCCACCACCAGGGGCTCGGTGAAATTGCAGGTCAGGTAGGCGACCGGGGTTTGCAGCTGGCCGTTCTTGATGCGGCGGCCGCGCGCATCGTCCATCCAGGCGCCGCCGCTCTTGCCTTCGCGGGCGTACAGGTCGAGGTAGAACTGGCCGACCAGGATCCCGTCACGTTCGATGCGGTAGAAGCGCACGTCCTTGTGCCAGACCGGTGCGCTGTCCGGCTTGATGCTCACGCCGAACAGGGTTTGCACCAGCTTGAACAGGCCGTCGATCACCTTATGCTCGGGGAAGTACTGCTTCACTTCCTGCGCCGAGAATGAGTAAAGATGCTGCTGCAGCTTTTCGGAGGCGTAAGGCAGGTCCCAGGATTGCAGGTCCTTGATGCCCAGTTCCTTGCTGGCGTAGGCCTGCAGTTCCGCCAGGTCTTTCTCGGCGAACGGGCGGGCGCGTTTGGCCAGGTCTTCCAGGAATTCGATCACCTGTTCCGGCGACTTGGCCATTTTCGGCACCAGCGACACTTCGGCGAAGTTCCTGTAGCCGAGCAGGTGGGCTTCTTCGGCGCGCAGTTTCAGCAGGGTGGCGATATTGCCGGTGTTGTCCCAGTCTTCGCGCTTGCTGAAGGCGTCGCCCAGTTCCGAGGCCTTGGTGGCGTTGGCGCGGTACACCTTTTCGCGCAGCGCGCGGTTGTCGCAGAACTGCAGGATCGGATAGTAGGAAGGGAAGTGCAGCGTGAATTGCCAGCCTTGCTTGCCGTCCTTTTCGGCCAGCGCCTTGGCGGCGGCCTTGGAGTCGTCGGGCAAGCCGCGCAGCTCGGACTCGTCTTCCACCAGCAGTTTCCAGTCGTTGGTCGCGTCCAGCACGTTCTCGCTGAAACGGGTCGAGGTGGCGGCGTGTTCTTCCTGGATCTCGGCGAAGCGTTCCTTCTTATCGGCCGGCAGTTCGGCGCCGCCCATGCGGAAATCGCGGATCGCGTTGTCGATGATGCGCTGGCGCGCCGGCGACAAGGTGGCGAATTCCGCGCTGGCGCGCAGTGCTTTGTATTTGGCGAACAGCGCCTCGTTCTGGGCCAGGGCGGTCCAGAACTCGGTCACTTTCGGCAGGTTGTCGTTGTAGGTGGCACGCAGTTCCGGCGTGTCCACCACGTTGTTGAGGTGACTGACGATGCCCCAGGCGCGGCCCAGCAGCTCGGTGGAATTTTCCAGCGGCGTGACGAAGTTATCCCAGGTCACGTTATCGCTTGGCGCTTCCAGTTGCGCCACGGCGGCGCGGTTCTTCTCCAGCAGGTGCTCGATGGCGGGAGTGACGTGTTCGGGCTTGATCGCATCGAAACGCGGCAAGCCGCTAAAGTCCAGCAGGGGATTGTCAGTCATTTGTTTTCCTTTAAACGCGTTCCGCCGATTCAATGGTGTTCATCAGCAGCATGGTAATGGTCATCGGACCCACGCCACCCGGCACCGGCGTAATATGCGAAGCCACTTCCTTGATGCCCGCAAAGTCCACGTCGCCGCACAGTTTGCCGTTTTCGTCGCGGTTGATACCCACGTCGATCACGATGGCGCCCGGTTTCACCATATCAGCAGTCAGGGTATTGCGGCGGCCAGTTGCAGCCACCACGATATCCGCCTGGCGGGTGTGATAGCCCAGGTCCGCGGTTCCGCTATGGCAGATGGTGACGGTGGCGTTAGCTTGCAAGAGCAGCAGGCCCATTGGCTTGCCGACGGTATTGGAGCGGCCGATCACGACAGCGTGCTTGCCTTTCAGCGAGACGCCGGTCGATTCGATCAGCTTCATGCAGCCGTACGGGGTGCATGGCAGGAAGCCTTCCAGGCCGGCCATCAGTTCGCCGGCGCTCAGCACTGAGTAGCCGTCCACATCCTTGGTGGCGGCGATGGCTTCGATCACTTTGTGCGAGTCGATATGCTTTGGCAGCGGCATTTGCACCAGGATGCCGTGGATGCTCGGATCGGCATTCAGGGTGGCGATGCGCTCGAGCAGGGCCTGCTCGGTCATGTCTGCCGGGTACTGCTCCTTCACCGAACGGATGCCGGCGTCTTCGCAAGCCTTGACCTTGTTGCGCACGTAGACATGGCTGGCCGGGTCGTCGCCGACCAGGATCACTGCCAGGCCAGGCTGTTTGCCCTTGGCGGTCAGTGCGGCGGCGCGGGAAGCGATTTCGGCGCGCAGTTTTTGGGAGAGCGCTACTCCGTCGATCAGTTGTGCAGACATGGTTACTTGGATGGGTGGGATGGAAAGTCGCCATTATAAATGCTGGCGGCCTTGTGCTGCACTGCACATGGTTGTAATCTTGATAACAAATGATCTCTACCCAGTTCCTGATTGACATCCAGCTGCGCCCCGACAGGGAGCCGGACTTTTCGGCCTATCCTTTCTGCCTGCCCGCCGTGCGCTGCCTCGGCAAGCTCGAATTCGACCCGGCGTGACGTTTATCTTCGGCGAAAATGGCTCGGGCAAGTCGACTTTGCTGGAGGGCTTGGTGATCGCACTCGGCCGAGAGACGGTTCCTTCCTGCGCGCCGAGAGCTTCTTCAACGTCGCCACAGAAATCGAGAACATGGACCAGATTCAGTGCGCTGCGCCGCCGGTCATCAACTCCTACGGCGGCCGCTCGCTGCACGAGCAGTCGCACGGCGAATCCTTCCTCGCGCTGCTGGAAAAGCGTTTTGGCGGCAAAGGCCAGTACATTCTCGATGAGCCGGAGGCCGCGCTGTCGCCGCAACGGTAGCTGACAGCACTGAAGCGCATTCACCAACTGGTGCAGGGCAGCTCGCAATTCGTGATTGCCACCCACTCGCCAATCCTGATGGCCTAGCGTCAATTTTCGTTTGCACGCCCGACGGCATCCGCCAGCGAGCGTACGAAGACACGGAACACTATGAAGTCATGCACGGCTTCATGGCCAACCCGCGCCGCATGCTCAAGGAGCTTTTAAAGCCCTGAATCAGATGGTCATAACGGTTTGCAGAAAGAACCGGCGTTATTGAATGCGCGTCGCCATTCGCGGTCCATGTACGCGACCGGCGTGCGGCTTGGGCCGTCCAGGCGCTTTAATTGGATCGAACAACCGTGTTCGCCAACTTCGGGCCAGGTTTCATAAACCTCCCCAGCTACAAGGGGTAAACGTACGATCAGGATTACCCTGTCAGTGCAGGTTCCGGCAACGTTATAAGTCTGGACGCCATTCAGATAATTCGTATTGCGTACGGACCTGAAGAGGGGCCCTGGTAGACGGTATAGCAACCGGAAAGGCAGGTGGCCGCGGCGATTGCGGCGAATAGGTTTTTCATTCGGCAGGCACGAGAATGCGAAACTTGCAATTTTAACAGTGAAGGCAGGGCCGCTTGAGCAGCATCTCGCGTGCTGCCGCTTCCGGCAGGGGCTTGCTAAAGTAGTAGCCCTGGATTTCGTCGCAGCCTTCCGCCCGCAGCAGTTGCAGCTGGTCTTCGGTTTCCACGCCCTCCGCAATGGCCTTCAGGCCCAGGCTGTGCGCCAGGCTGATGACGGCGGTGACGATGGCGTGGTCCTCGGAGTTGGTGGCCAGGCCCGAGGTGAAGCTCTTGTCGATCTTGAGCCGGTCCACCGGAAAGCGCTTCAGGTAACTGAGGTTGGAATAGCCGGTGCCGAAGTCGTCGATCGCCATATTGATCCCGATGGCACGCAGGCGCTGCATCAGCGCGATGGAGCCTTTCGGGTCTTCCATTGACAGGCTTTCAGTCAGCTCCAGCTCCAGCAAGCCCGGGTCGAGGCCGTGCTTGCCCAGCGCATCTTCCACCGTGGTGTCGAAATCGTGCCGCGCGAACTGGGAGGCGGCGATATTGACCGCCACCCGCACCACCGGCACGCCCGCATCCTGCCACTCGCGCAAGGTGGCGCAAGTCTTCTCCAGCACCCACTTGCCGATATCGACAATCAGCTTCGTTTCTTCCGCCACGGGGATGAATTCCATCGGCGGCACCAGCCCCAGGTCCGGCGACTGCCAGCGCAGCAGCGCTTCCAGGCCGATGATGGCGCCGCTACGCAAATCCACCTGCGGCTGGAAGTGCAGCACGAATTCCTCGCGCTTCAGCGCGCGCAGCAAACCCTGCTCCATGGTCAGTCGCGCATCGAGTCGGCGCTGCATATCCTTGGTGAAGAATTGCACGCCGCTGCAGCGCTGGCCTTTGCAGTGGTACATGGCGATATCGGCCTGGCGCAGCAGTTCTTCCGGATGCTGGCCATCGTCGGGATAAACGCTCAAGCCGATGCTGCCGGTAATGATGTGCTGCTGGCCCGCCAGCATGACCGGCTCCGCCAGCCGTTCGCTGATGCGCTCGGCCAGCATGGCTGGCGTCAGCTGGCCGGTCGAGCTGTCGAGCAGCAGCACGAATTCATCGCCGCCGAGACGGGCCACCACATCCCCGTCGCGCACGCAGCTGCGCAGGACATCGGCCACCACGCGCAACAGCTCGTCGCCCACAGCGTGGCCGCGCGTGTCGTTGATCTGCTTGAATTTGTCCAGGTCGACAAAGGCCACCGCCAGCGAGGTGCCCGCACAACGGGCCTTGTCGATCTCCTCGCCCAGCCGCTCCAGGAGATAGGCGCGGTTGGCCAGGCCGGTCAATTCGTCGTGTGTGGCGCGATGGCGGATCGCGACCTGCTGCAGGCGTTCGGTGACATCGTGCGCCGCGTGCATCACCGAATCGCGATTATTGAAACGGATCGAGCATCCATAGAATTCCACCTCGACCAGCGTGCCGTCCAGCCGCAGCAATTGCAGTCCGCTGCGCGGGCCCTGGTGGACTTTATTGAGCTCGATCGACGTCCAGGCGTCGACCGTGCTGCGGAATTGTTCGGGCACCCGGTCCATGGCCGGTGTGCCCAGCAACTGTTCCTGGCAGGTGGCGCCGAACAGGCGCAAGGCGGCCTGGTTCAGGAAGGTGAGGCGGCCTTCACTATGGATCCAGATGGCGTCCGGCGCCAATTCCACCAGGTTGCGGTAGCGCAGTTCGCTCTCCTGCAGGAACTGGTTCTTTTCATAGAGCTCGCGGCTTTTTTGCTCAAGCAAAGACTCCGCCTCCTTGCGGGCGGCGCGTTCGCGTTGCAGGGTGCGTGTTGCGATGGCATAGGGCGCATTTTCCATGCACCGAGTATAGGTAGGAAATTTCTTACCGACAATTACCCTTTGAAACCATTTGTAGATCTGCAACGCGTTTCACAATATAAAATGTTCTTTCGCAATTTGAAAAACGCGGAATTCGCTGATAGAATCCTTCACACTTAGCCAAAGTCTTAAGAAATAATCACCTGCACCGTCCGGGACACACAGGGTGGGGCGCCTTCAATCGATAGGAGACTCGTTACATGTCAGCTCAACTTGACCAGGTCACGGCACAAACCGCCAACGATCCTGATGCACAGGAAACCAAAGAATGGCTGGAGGCGCTGGAAGCCGTCCTGGAAAACGAAGGCCCTGACCGTGCCCACTACCTGATGGAGCGCCTGGTCGACCTGGCCCGCCGCCGCGGCGCCGACATCCCGTTCTCCGCCAACACCGCCTACGTCAACACCATCCCCGCCCACAAAGAAGCCCACTGCCCAGGCAACCTGGAATATGAAGAGCGCCTGCGCTCGTGGATGCGCTGGAACGCGATGGCGATGGTCGTCAAGGCCAACCGCGCCGACGGCGACCTGGGTGGCCACCTGTCCTCCTTCGCCTCGCTGGCGAACATGCTGGGCATCGGCTTCAACCACTTCTGGAAAGCCGAAAGCGCAGAACACGGCGGCGACCTGCTGTACATCCAGGGCCACTCGTCCCCTGGCGTCTACGCACGCGCCTTCCTGGAGGGCCGCCTGAGCGAAGAACAACTGCTGAACTTCCGCAAGGAAGTCGACGGCAAGGGCCTGTCTTCCTACCCGCACCCGAAACTGATGCCGGAATTCTGGCAATTCCCGACCGTGTCGATGGGCCTGGGCCCCCTGATGGCGATCTACCAGGCGCGCTTCCTGAAGTACCTGCATGCACGCGGCATCGCCAACACCGAAGGCCGTAAGGTCTGGGCCTTCTGCGGCGACGGCGAGATGGACGAACCGGAATCGATGGGCGCGATCGGCATGGCTGCCCGCGAACAGCTGGACAACCTGAACATCGTCGTCAACTGTAACCTGCAGCGCCTGGACGGCCCTGTGCGCGGCAACGGCAAGATCATCCAAGAGCTGGAAGCGGACTTCCGCGGCGCCGGCTGGAACGTCATCAAGGTCATTTGGGGCCCGGGTTGGGACAACCTGCTGGCACAGGACAAGGAAGGCATCCTGCAGCGCGTGATGATGGAAACCGTGGACGGCGAATACCAGAACTACAAGGCCAAGGACGGCGCCTACGTGCGCAAGCACTTCTTCGGCAAGCATCCAAAGCTGCTGGAGATGGTCGCCAACATGTCCGACGACGACATCTGGCGCCTGACCCGCGGCGGCCACGATCCGCACAAGATCTACGCTGCATTCAAGCAGGCCAACGAATCGGTCGGCAAGCCAACCGTGCTGCTGGTGAAGACCGTCAAGGGCTTCGGCATGGGCAAATCCGGTGAAGCGCGCAACACCGCGCACCAGACCAAGAAGCTGGACGACGAGGCGATCCGCGAAATGCGCGACCGCTTCAACATCCCGATTCCGGACGACCAACTGAAAGACATTCCGTTCTTCAAGCCGTCCGACGACGCGCCTGAAATGAAGTACTTGCACGAACGCCGCAAGGCACTGGGCGGCTACCTGCCATCGCGCCGCACCAAGGCCGACGAGAAGCTGGTGGTGCCAGGCCTGGAAGCCTTCAAGGCCGTGACCGACCCGACGCCGGAAGGCCGCGAGATCTCCACCACCCAGGCTTACGTGCGTATCATCACCGCACTGCTGCGCGACCAGTCCCTGGGCCAGCGCGTGGTGCCTATCCTGGTCGACGAGTCCCGTACCTTCGGTATGGAAGGCCTGTTCCGCCAGATCGGTATCTTCAACCAGCAAGGCCAGTTGTACGAGCCGGTCGACAAGGACCAGGTGATGTACTACCGCGAAGACAAGGCCGGCCAGATCCTGCAAGAGGGTATCAACGAAGCGGGCGGCATGAGCTCGTGGATCGCTGCTGCGACCTCGTACTCGACCAACAACCGCGTGATGATCCCGTTCTTCACCTACTACTCGATGTTCGGCCTGCAGCGCGTTGGCGACCTGGCATGGGCTGCGGGCGACATGCGCGCACGCGGCTTCCTGATGGCGGGCACCGCCGGCCGCACCACGCTGAACGGCGAGGGCCTGCAGCACGAAGATGGCCACAGCCACATCGTCGCCGCGACCATCCCGAACTGCGTGCCGTACGACCCGACCTTCGGCCATGAACTGGCCGTGATCATGCAGGACGGCCTGCGCCGCATGGTGGGTGAGCAGGAAGACGTGTTCTACTACATCACCATCATGAACGAGAACTATGCCCACCCAGGCCTGAAAGCCGGCCAGGAAGAGGGCATCCTGAAGGGCATGTACCTGCTGCAAGAGGGCGACAAGAAAGCCAAGCAGCGCGTGCAGCTGGTCGGCTCGGGCACCATCCTGCGCGAATCGATCTTCGCCGCGGAACTGCTGAAGAACGACTGGAATATCGCCGCCGACGTGTGGTCCGCTCCTTCGCTGACCCTGGTCGCTCGCGATGGGCAGGACTGCGACCGCTGGAACATGGTCAACCCGACCAAGGAACAGCGCGTGCCTTACGTGACCGGCCTGCTGAAGGACAGCACCGGCCCGATCGTTGCAACCACCGACTACATGCGTGCTTTCGCTGAGCAGATCCGTCCATACATCCCTGCCGGCCGCACCTACAAAGTGCTGGGCACCGATGGCTTTGGCCGTTCGGACAGCCGCGCCAAGCTGCGCGAGTTCTTCGAGGTGAACCGTTACTACATCACCGTCGCATCCCTGCGCGCCCTGGCGGACGAAGGCAAGATTGCGATGTCGGTGGTGGAAGACGCCATCAAGAAGTACGGCATCAACCCGAACAAGCCAAATCCGGTGACCCAATAAATAAGAAGACGGAGCAAACACTATGAGCATGGTTGAAGTGAAAGTCCCCGATATCGGCGACTTCAAGGAAGTTGAAGTCATCGAACTGATGGTCAAGGTAGGCGACACGATCAAGGTTGACCAGTCGCTGGTGACCGTTGAATCGGACAAGGCATCGATGGAGATCCCTTCGTCGCAAGCCGGCGTCGTCAAGGAAATCAAAGTGAAGGTCGGCGACAAGGTGGCCGAAGGCTCGCTGCTGCTGATCGTCGAAGCTTCCGGCGCTGGCGCTGCTCCGGGCGCCGCCCCCGCAGCCGCTGCCGTTCCGGTTGCAGCACCGGCAGCCGCCGCTGCCCCAGCGCCTGCCGCTGCCGCGCCTGCCCCGGCAGCGGCCGCCACTGGCCCGGTCGAAGTGAAAGTCCCCGACATCGGCGACTTCAAGGAAGTTGAAGTCATCGAAGTGCTGGTCAAGGTTGGCGACACCATCGCCAAGGACCAGTCCCTGGTGACCGTCGAATCCGACAAAGCCTCCATGGAAATCCCGTCGTCGCACGCCGGCGTGGTGAAAGAAATCAAGGTCAAGGTAGGCGACAAGGTCGCTGAAGGCTCGCTGGTGCTGGTCGTCGAAGCAGCCGGCGGTTCCGCCGCCCCTGCTGCCGCATCCGCGCCTGCCGCAGCAGCACCCGCCGCTCCGGCCGCCGCCGCTGCTCCAGCGGCCGCTCCGGCCGTCAGCGCCGCCGCCGCAGCGCCCGCAGCATCCTCGGCGCCAGCCGCACCAGCGGTAAACGGCAAACTCGCCCACGCCTCCCCATCCGTCCGCAAGTTCGCCCGCGAACTGGGCGTGGACGTAACCCGCGTTGGCGGCACCGGCCCGAAAGGCCGCGTGACCCAGCAGGACGTGCAGAACTACGTCAAGGGCATCGTCTCCGGCGCAGTCGCAGCACCGAGCGCAGCACCAGCTGCCGCCGGTGGCGGCGCTGGCCTGAACCTGCTGCCATGGCCATCGCTGGACTTCAGCAAGTTCGGCGAAACCGAACTGTCCCCGCTGCCGCGCATCAAGAAGATCTCCGGCCCGAACCTGCACCGCAACTGGGTGATGATCCCGCACGTGACGCAGTTCGAAGACGCCGACATCACGGACCTGGAGCAGTTCCGCGTCGACAGCAACAACGCCAACGCCAAGAACAAGGACGCCACCAAGCTCACCATGCTGGCGTTCGTGATCAAGGCTTCCGTGACCGCGCTGAAGAAATTCCCGACCTTCAATTCGTCCCTGGACGAAAAGGGCGAGAACCTGATCCTGAAGAAGTACTACAACATCGGTTTCGCAGCCGACACGCCGCAAGGCCTGGTCGTGCCGGTCGTGAAGAACGCCGACCAGAAGTCCGTGACCCAGATCGCCAAGGAAATGGGCGAACTGTCGCTGGCTGCCCGCGAAGGCAAGCTGAAGCCGACCGACATGCAGGGCGCCTGCTTCACCATTTCGTCGCTGGGCGGCATCGGCGGTACCGCCTTCACGCCGATCGTGAACGCACCGGAAGTGGCGATCCTCGGCCTGTCCAAGTCCTCCATGAAGCCAGTCTGGGACGGCAAGCAGTTCGTGCCGCGCCTGATGCTGCCGCTGTCGCTGTCCTACGACCACCGCGTGGTCGACGGCGCGTCCGGTGCCCGCTTCGCTGCATACCTGGCCGAAGTGCTGGCCGATATGCGCAAGATCCTGCTGTAAGGAGGCCGCGATGATCGAAGTTAAAGTACCGAACATCGGCGACTTCAAGGACGTTGAAGTAATCGAACTGCTGGTCAAGGTTGGCGATACCGTCAAGGTCGACCAGTCGCTGGCCACGGTCGAATCCGACAAGGCATCGATGGAAATTCCATCGACTCACGCTGGCGTGATCAAGGAACTCAAGATCAAGGTCGGCGACAAGGTGAGCGAAGGCTCCGCGCTGATGGTGCTGGAGGAAGCTGCTGGTTCCGCAGCGGCTCCTGCCGCCGCAGCGCCGGCTCCTGCTGCAGCAGCGCCGGCACCAGCAGCGGCTCCTGCGCCAGCGGCCGCGCCGGCAGCACCTGCGGTCGCACCGGCTGCCGGCGGCTATGCCGGTCAAGTCGACATCAGCTGCGACATGATGGTCCTGGGTGGCGGCCCTGGCGGCTACTCCGCCGCCTTCCGTTCCGCAGACCTGGGCATGAACACCGTGCTGGTCGAGAAATACGCGACCCTGGGCGGCGTCTGCCTGAACGTCGGCTGCATTCCATCGAAAGCCCTGCTGCACCTGGCTGCAGTGGTGGACGAAACCAGCCACATGGCCAAGAACGGCGTCACCTTCGCCAAGCCGGCCATCGACATCGACCAGGTGCGCAGCTACAAGGAAGGCGTCATCAAGAAGATGACGACCGGCCTGGCCGGCATGGCCAAGATGCGCAAGGTGAACGTTGTGCAGGGTGTCGGCCAGTTCCTCAGCCCTAACCACATCGAAGTCACCGCAGCCGACGGCAGCAAGAAAGTAGTCCAGTTCAAGCAAGCCATCATCGCCGCCGGCTCCAGCGTGGTGAAGCTGCCATTTGTCCCTGAAGACAAGCGTATCGTCGACAGCACCGGCGCACTCGAACTGCGCTTCATGCCGAAGAAGATGCTGGTCATCGGCGGCGGCATCATCGGCCTCGAAATGGCCACCGTCTACAGCACCTTCGGCGCACGCATCGACGTGGTCGAAATGATGGACGGCCTGATGCAGGGCGCGGACCGCGAAGCCGTCAAGGTCTGGCAGAAGTACAACGAAAAGCGCTTCGACCGCATCATGACCAAGACCAAGACCGTCGGCGTGGAAGCGCTGCCGGAAGGGATCAAGGTCACCTTCGAAGCGGCGGAAGCCGGCGCCACCGCACCGGAACCGCAGCTGTACGACATGGTCCTGGTAGCAGTCGGCCGCAGCCCGAACGGCAAGAAGCTCGCCGCCGACAAAGCCGGCGTGATCGTCACCGACCGCGGCTTCATCAACGTCGACGGCCAGATGCGCACCAACGTGCCGCACATCTTCGCGATCGGCGACATCGTCGGCCAGCCAATGCTCGCCCACAAAGCCGTGCACGAAGCGCACGTCGCAGCGGAAGCAGCCCATGGCGAGAAGGCTTACTTCGACGCCAAGATCATTCCATCGGTGGCTTACACCGATCCGGAAGTGGCATGGGCCGGCATCACCGAAGACGAAGCGAAAGCCAAGGGCATCAAGGTTGAAAAAGGCCACTTCCCATGGGCCGCCAGCGGCCGCGCCGTTGCGAACGGCCGTGATGAGGGCTTCACCAAGCTGCTGTTCGATGCAGAGACGCACCGCATCATCGGCGGCACCATCGTCGGCACCCATGCCGGCGACATGATCGGTGAAATCGCCCTGGCAATCGAAATGGGCGCCGACGGCATCGACATCGGCAAAACGATTCACCCGCACCCAACCCTGGGCGAATCGATCGGCATGGCCGCCGAAGCCTACGAAGGCGTCTGCACCGACCTGCCGCCACCGCGCAAGCGTTAAGGCTTGGCCGAAGGGGAGGGCGGCTGGCGCGTATCGACCGCGATCCAGTTGTCCTCCCAGGTTTTTCCATCATCGGCGGAGAAGGCCTGCTCAAAGCGCCATTGCGCCGCGCTCACCGGAATGATGAGGAAGCGCACCAGGATCTTGCGTCCGTCCAGCTCATCGTGGCCGAAGAAGGTGCCGCGTCCCTGTTTGAAGCTGCCCTGCATCGGTTCGGTCATCGAACCGTTGGCGAGATTGGCGAAGTGAAGGCTCCATTGCCCGGTCGCGGGCTGGAACAAGCGCAGGGATACTCCAGCGATCCTTCCGGCAGGGCCTTGCACGTCCAACTCGACGATGTTCGCGCGTTTGTCCAGCAGTGGGGTGACGGTGGTGGTGCCGCTATATTCCAGCCATTGCTGGCTGCCGCTAAGTGGCTGCTTGAGGCGCTGCAGTTTGGTTTGCCAGACCCCTATTTCCCAATTGAAGTCCTGTTGACCATCAATCACTGGAGCTGCAGCAGCGGGGAATGCGATGTGGGAGGAGAAGACCAGAAGCGCAAGGAGGGCGGTTTTCATGGTGATGGTCCGGGCGTCGAGAAGAGTTACACAATCCTAATCTCGGCACGGTTGCCCGGACAGGGCCATCCCCAGCATATTTCATGGGGCCACGTCGGCCCCGCGGGCTTGATGATTACTTCTGGCCGCTGTACTGGTCGAAGTGCTTGCCGTAGTCTTCCCAGTTATCGTCAAACATCTTGCTGAACTGGTCCATGAAGTAGGACTTGGCTTCTTCTTTCTTGCTGTCGAAAGTAGCGCGGTCCGGCTGGGCGCGGGCTACCAGGAAGATGTTGTAGCGGGCTGCCGCGAACAACAGGCTGGCGCCTACCAGCTGTGGCGCGCCTTTGTTGGCGTTTTCGTGGGCATTTGCCAGGGCGATGTAGGCGTCGATATTCTCGAAGAACTTCTGGTCGTCGATCTTTTGCTGTTCAGTTACTTGTTGTTCGGTCATGTTTCACTACCAAAAAGTTGACACTAGGGGTGGGCATCGTGACACAGGAATCGCTTTGCCGCAATAAAAAACCGGGCTTTTGCCCGGTTTGTTGTTAGCTCGCTATGAAGCGTTCTGGAATTTCAATGCCGCCGCTGTTGGCAGCGTCCGCATAGGCCTTGAGTTCACTGATCGCCGCATCCAGGTGCTCCTTGTTCGGGTTTTCCTGGAAACCTTTGATGCGCTCATTAAGTGTCGCAATTTTCCTGCTCCACTCGAGCCGATCGACCTTGCTCATACAACCTCCTACTCATATTTTGGTTCTCGAGAAGGTCAGTATCCGGCAGCTAGCCAACAGGCCTCCGTGCGCCAGCGCACACACGCTGTTGCGCACGCTTAAGGCCTGCTTAACGCTTCAACACCCCACGCAGGAACAGGTCGACGCCGCGCTCGATTTCCTCCGGCGTGGTGGCGACGCCGCAGCGCGATTCGAACAGGAAGCGGTGCAGCTGGTCGCCCATCAGGCAGTTCATCAGGTGGATAGCCAGGCGCTCCGGCGGCGCGTCAGTGTCCAGTTGGGCGGCGATATCCGGACGGGCGAAGTAGCGTGCCAGCAGCTCGCGGGTCTGGCGCGGGCCGGCATCCCAGAATGCTTCGGCCAGGTCTGGATTGGCATGCGCCTCGGCCACGACGATCTGGTACAGCGCTGTGGCGGCAGGCGTGCTGACCATGCGGTGGAAGCGCAAGCCGAATTCGAGCAGGGTGTCGCGCACCGGGCGGTGCAGGCTTTCCATGCCGGCAGGATCGAAGGCGCCGGCGCGGGCGCGCTGCAGGATGGCCTTCAGCAAGCCGGCCTTGCCGCCGAACTTCACATAAATCGTGCGCACGGCAACCCGTGCTTCTTTCGCAATCGCTTCCAGGCTGACCTTGCCATAACCCTTCTCCAGGAGGAGGCGGGCCGCCGTATCCATCAGGTCGTTCAGGCGCGCCTCCGCTTCGGCCGCCTTGGGGCGTCCAGCTTTGATTGGCTCAGGAAGTTGTTCAACAGACATGATTGAAGACCGTACGTAATGCTCAAAGGCTAGCAGATAGCCCTCACTTTATGCCAAATCAAAATGAAATGCAATCGTTTCATTTCTTGACTTTGTTCATTCCTTGACGAATAATGCACTGAACTCATTTCATTTTATGGAGTTACTCCAAATGTCCCAGCACAACCAAGCCGAACAAAAAGTGCTCAGCGCCGTACCGGAAACCGCTGCGCCAGCTGCCACACCTCCTAACCGTCGCGTCCTCGTGATCGCCGGCCTGATCGCCCTGGCAGCCCTGGGCGCCGGCGGCCGCATGTGGTACCGCGCCCACCATTATGTGGAAACGGAAAACGCCTACGTGGCAGGCCACGTGCATCCGGTGTCTTCGCGCATTTCCGGCGTGGTGACCAAGGTGCTGGTGGAAGACAACCAGCTGGTGAAGGCCGGCGACGTGATCGCCGAGCTGGATCCGTTCGACCAGCAGGTGAAGGTAGAGCAGATCCAGGCGCAGATCGCCAGCGTGCAGCAGCAGATCCTGCAGGCCGATGCCCAGGTCGCCCAAGTGAACGCACAAGCCAGCGCCGCCGCCGCGCAAGTGGCGCAGGCGCAAGCCAACCAGCTGCGCGCTTCGCAGGACGCCGAGCGTTACGGCCAGCTGTACACCAGCCAGATGAAGGCCGTGTCGAAAGCCGAACTGGATGCCGCCACCGCCGCCCGCGCCAGCGCCACCGCCGACGTCGCAGCGCGCAAGGACAGCGCCGCTGCAGCGAAAGCGCAAATCGGTGCCGCCTCCGCTTCGCGTGAAGTACTGAAGGCGCAAGTCAAAGTGCTGCAAGTGCAGCTGAAAGACGCGCAGCAGCAGCTGGCATACAACCGCATCATCGCCCCGGTCGATGGCCGCGTCGGCAAGCGCACCCTGGAAGTGGGCCAGCGCGTGCAGCCGGGCCAGCAACTGGTGGCCCTGGTGCAGGATAACGTCTGGGTCACTGCCAACTTCAAGGAAACCCAGCTCGCCGACATGAAGGTGGGCCAGCAAGTGAGCCTGACCATCGACGCACTGCCAGGCAAGGAACTGGTTGGCCGCGTGGATTCGTTCTCGCCCGCCTCCGGCGCGCAATTTGCGCTGCTGCCGGCCGATAACGCCACCGGTAACTTCACCAAGATCGTGCAGCGCGTGCCGGTGAAAATCACCTTCAAGCCGGAAGACCTGAAGGCCTACGAAGGCCGCCTGGTGCCGGGCATGTCTGCAATCGCTGAAGTCAGCATCAAGTCCGCTGCAAAATGAGCGCGCCAATGATGGTGCCGGAAGGACGAGTTTCCGGCCGCACCTGGATCGCGGTGGCTGCGGGCATGCTGGGCGCCTTCATGGCGGTGCTGGACATCCAGATCACCAACTCCTCGCTGCGCGACATCCTCGGTGCACTGAACGCAACGCAGGAAGAGGGCTCGTGGATTTCGACCGCCTACCTGGTGGCTGAAATTATCGTGATCCCGCTGACTGCGCTGCTGACGCGCACCTTTGGCATGCGCGGCTACATGATGGGCACCACCGGCCTGTTCCTCGTGTTCTCCACCCTGTGCGGCGCGGCGTGGAACCTGCAAAGCATGATCTTCTTCCGCATGATGCAGGGCTTTACCGGCGGCGCGCTGATTCCGATGGCGATGACCCTGGTGATGGCCAAGCTGCCCGCTTCCAAGCGCGCAGTCGGCATGGCGATCTTCGGCCTGACGGCAACGCTGGCGCCTTCCATGGGCCCGACGCTGGGCGGCTACTTGAGCGAACTGTATGGCTGGCCGTCGATCTTCTACATCAACTGGGTGCCTGGCGTGCTGCTGATCGCCGGCGTGGCGTATGGCCTGGATCACGAAGACCGCAAGCTCAGTGAATTGTTCAACGCCGACTGGCTGGGCATCGCCTTCATGGCGCTGGGCCTGGGCTGCCTGACCATCTTCCTGGAAGAGGGCAACAGCAAGGACTGGTTCGAGTCAGGCTTCATCATCGCTTTCGCCGGCCTGTCGATTGTTGGCTTGCTGGGCTGGGTGGTGACGAGCGCGATGCGTCCGCATCCATTCGTCAACCTGGGCCTGTTCGCACAGCGTAACTTCCTGGTGGCGTCTGCGCTGGCTGCGGTGATGGGCATGGGCCTTTACGGCTCGTCCTTCCTGCTGCCTCTGTACCTGGGCCAGATCGCCGGCTACTCGCCGATGCAGATCGGCGAAGTGATCATGTGGGCCGGCTTGCCGCAGCTGTTCATCATGCCGTTTGCGGCCAAGCTGTCGATGAAGATCGACAACCGCATCCTGTGCTCGATTGGCCTGGGGCTGTTCGGCGTGTCCTGCATCATGAATGCGTACATGGACGCCACTACCGGCTACGACCAGCTGCTGTTCTCCCAGGTCGTGCGTGCGCTGGGCCAGCCTTTCGTCATGCTGACGCTGTCGAACTTCGCGATGAATGGCATTGCACCGAAAGACACCGCATCGGCATCGAGCCTGTTCAACATGATCCGTAACCTGGGCGGCTCCATCGGCATCGCCCTGCTGGCAACCCAGCTGACGCAGCGTGAGCATTTCCACTCGGCCCGCCTGGGCGAGGCAGTGAACAGCTTCTCGGCCGCGACACAGCTGCGCCTGGACCAGTTGACGCAGTCCTTTATCGGTAAGGGCTTCGACCCGGTTGAAGCATCGGATAAAGCATTGAAGGCAGTAGACAGCATTGTACGGCGCGAATCCTTTGTGATGGCATACAACGACGGCTTCCTGATCGTGGGCGGCATCCTGCTGTCCTGCATCCTGATCCTGTGGCTGTCCGACAAAGTGAAGTCCCCTTCGGGCGGCGGCGCTGGTGCGCACTGAAAGAGAGAAAGAATATGAACATCAAAATGATTGCATTGGCAGTTAGCGCAGCGGCGGTATTGGCCGGCTGCGGCACCGTCGGCAGCGACTTCAAAGCGCCGGCCAACGTGCAGGAGCAAGGTTTCCGCCACGCGCCGCAAGGCGCGGTGAGCGAAGCGCAACTGCCGGCGCAGTGGTGGACCGTGTTCGGCGATGACACGCTGAACCGGCTTGAGCACCAGGCCCTGCGCGACAGCCCGACCGTCAAGGCGGCGGCGCAGCGCCTGTTCCAGGCCGAAGCGCAACTGGGCCTGGTACGCTCCAGCCAGCTGCCAAGCGTCACGGTAAGCACCGGCGTATCGAACTCGCGTACATCGGCCAACACCTCGCAAGGTATCGCGCTGGGCCACCGCTCGATCCACGGCAACAACTACTCGGTCGCCGCAGGCTTCTCGTATGAGCTGGACCTGTTCGGCCGCGTGCGCCGCTCGGTGGAATCGGCCGATGCGCAAGCGCTGGCCGCAAGCCATGACCGCGACGGCGTGCTGTTGCTGCTGTCCTCGCAGATTGCCACCAGCTATTGGCAGCTGCGCGGCCTGGATGCCGAAATGGCGATCCTGCGCAACGCCCTGGCCACCCGCAAGGAAACCGAAGACCTGGTGAATGCCCGCTTCAACGCCGGCTTGTCGAACGAGCTCGATACCTCGCGCGCCCGCATCGAACGCGCCAACGCCGAAGCAGACCTGGAAGAAGTGCAACGCCAGCGCAACACGCTGGAGCATGCACTGGCCGTGCTGGTCGGCGCCTCGCCGTCCAGTATGCAGCTGGAGCCAGCCACCGCCACCGAACTGCCTGCGCCGCCAGTCATTCCAGCCGGCCTGCCGGCGAACCTGCTGGCGCATCGTCCCGATTTGGCCGCAAGCGTGCAAACTCTGCGCGCAACGAATGCCAACGTCGGTGTAGCGGAAGGCGCTTTCTATCCGTCGATCAGCCTGACCGGCAATTTCGGTTACGCGTCCGAGAGCCTGGGCGACATCAGCAAGAGCGGCTCGCGCGCCTTCAGCTTCGGCCCGCTCGCGCTGTCGCTGCCGATTTTCGACGGCGGCCGCAACCAGTCCAACCTGACGATCGCCAAAGCAAAATATGAAGAAGCGGTCGCCAACCACGAAGGCAAGCTGCTGACTGCACTGCGCGAGGTGGAAGACTCCCTGTCGGACGTGCAGCAGCGTACGCAGCAAGGCAAGGTGCAGGCAACGTCCCGCGAAGCCGCGACCCGCGCATATGATGTAGCGCGCGCCCGCTACGAGCGCGGCATCAGCACCTACCTCGACGTCACCGACGCCCAGCGCAGCGCCCTGGCTGCCGACCGCGCCGCGGTACAAATCGAAACCCAGCGCATGCTGGCCACCGTCAGCTTCGCCCGCGCCCTCGGCGGCGGCTGGCAAGCCCCGTAAGCCTCAAGGCATAAAAGTCGGAGGCGGTGAAAAAGAGGGGGGTGAAAAAGGGGACGTACCCCTTTTGTCTTCGAAAAAGGGGTACGTCCCCTTTTTCACCGCCTCCGGCTTTTTTATTGGAAACGGGAGAGCATGAAGTCGATGAAGCTGGTCAGCTTTGGCGTCGGCTGGCGGGAGCGCGGGTAGAGCAGGTGCATGGGGCGGGGGAGCGGCAGGTAGTCATCCAGCACGCGCACCAGGCGTCCGGCGGCGATGTCTTGCGCGAGGATCACTTCGGCTTGCATCACTAGGCCGAAGCCTGCCAGTGCGGCTTGCTTCAGCGCGTAGCTGTTGTTGGCGCGCAGCCGGCTAAGCGGCACGTTGCGGGCGTCTTTTTCGCCCTTCAGGCGCCAGCGCGCTTGCGGAACCCAGCCGCTGAATTCCAGGCATTCGTGCTGCGCCAGGTCGGCCGGCACTCTCGGTACGCCGCGCCGCGCCAGGTAATCGGGCGAGCCGCAGATCACCACGCCATATGGCCCCAGCGGCCTTGCCACCAGCGACGAATCTTCCAGTGGGCCGATGCGCACGGCGACGTCGAATCCTTCTTCCACCATGTCGATCATGCGGTCGTTCAGGTTCAGGTCGATGCTGACTTCGGGGTATTGCTCGAGGTAGTCGGCGATCATCGGCGCGAGCCATTCCATGCCGAAGGAAACGGCGCACGATACTTTTAACACGCCGCGCGGCGCTAGCCGCAGCGATTCCGCGCCCCGTTCGGCGGCATCGATCTGGGCCAGGATGGCGCGGCATTGCTCTGCGTACTGGCGCCCGATCTCGGTCAGCGATTGGCGCCGCGTGGTGCGCGTCAGCAGCGCTGCGCCCAGCCGTTGTTCCAGTTCGCGCACGTGCTTGCCCACCATGACTGCGGAAATGCCGAAGCGTTCGGCGGCGGAGGTGAAGCTGCCGCTGTCCACGGCGGCGACGAACACTTCCATGCTGCGTAATTTGTCCATTGCTAACCTTGGGTTTTGAATGAATTAAATAATAGCTCATTTATTCCTGTGGTGACGGAGAGCATACTGGCTCCACTTCAAAACCCAACAGGAGATTCAACATGAAAAAGATCATCGTTATCGGCGCTTCCGGCACCATCGGCAAAGGCATCGTGGAACAACTGGGCCTGCGCCATGAAGTCATCACGGTCGGCCGCAATAGTGGCCAGTTCCAGGTAAAGATCGAAGATCCTGCCTCCGTCGAGGCGCTGTTCAAGCAAGTCGGCAAAGTTGATGGCGTGGTCGTTGCTGCGGGCGACCTGCATTTCGGTCCTCTGGCTGAAATGACTGCGGAACAGTTTTATGTCGGCCTTCATTCCAAGCTGATGGGCCAGGTGAACGTGGCACTGGCTGCGCAAAAATACCTGAACGATGGCGGTTCGATCACCCTGACCAGCGGCAGCGTTTCCGAAAATCCGATCCGCTACGGCGCCAACGCCAGCACCGTCAATCGTGCGGTGGAAGGGTTTGTCACTGGCGCTGCGGTTGAAATGCCGCGCGGCCTGCGCATCAACGTCATCAGCCCGACCCTGGTGGACGAATCGGTGGAAGCATACGGCCCTTACTTCTACGGCATGGAGACCGTGCCCGTGAAGCGCGTAGCCCTGGCCTACAGCCGCAGCGTGGAAGGGGCGGAAAACGGCAAGAACTACCGCGTCTGGTAAAACCTGCTGCCGTTGCGTGGAAGGCGCAGAAGGCGGAAAAACTTTCCGCGCCTTGTAAACGCAGGCATACAATGTGGCCTTCCTTTCAACACGAGTAAAGGCCACATGAAAAACCTCCTGACTCCTTTGGTGCTGGCGCTTGCCAGCACTACTGCTTTTGCTGCTCCGGCAAATCTCGACGAGCTGCAAAAGATGACCAAGCGTTACGCGCCGGTGCAATTGAAGGCCGATGCGTCCAAGCTGTCGGCCGGCGACCGCCTGGCCATCAAGAAGCTGATCGAGGCCGCGAAGGTCGTCGATACATTGCAACTGCGCCAGCGCTGGTCGGGTAACGAAGCTTTGTACGCGGCGCTGCAGAAGGACCAGTCGCCACTGGGCAAGGCGCGCGCCGAGTATTTCTGGCTGAACAAGGGGCCATGGTCCATCCTGGACGACAACCAGTCCTTCTTGCCGGCGGAAGTGGCGGGCATCAAAGTGCCTGACCATAAGCCAGCCGCCGCGAACTTCTATCCGGAAGGCGCCACCAAGGAAGAACTGGAATCCTGGATCAATGGCCTGCCCGCGGCACAGAAGCAGGATGCGCAATGGTTCTTCACCACCATCCGCAAGGGCGATGACGGCAAGTTCAAAATCGTCAAATACTCGGAGGAATACAAGCCGGAGCTGGAGAAGCTGTCGAAGCTGCTGAAGGAAGCCGCTGCCGCGACCAGCAACGCCTCGCTGAAGAAGTTCCTCGACTTGCGCGCGGACGCTTTCCTGTCCAACGATTACCTGCCTTCCGATTTCGCCTGGATGGACCTGGATTCGCCGGTCGACGTCACCATCGGCCCGTACGAAACCTATAACGACGAACTGTTTGGCTACAAGGCCGCCTTCGAAGCGTACGTGAACATCCGCGATGAGAAGGAAACGCGCAAGCTCGATTTCTTCGCCAAGCATATGCAGGAGCTGGAAGATAACCTGCCGCTCGACGCGCAATACCGCAACCCCAAAGTCGGTGCGGTGGCGCCGATGGTGGTGGTGAACCAGGTGTACGGCGCCGGCGACGGCAATATGGGCGTGCAGACCGCGGCCTACAACCTGCCGAACGACGAGCGCATCATCAGCCAGCGCGGTTCCAAGCGCATCATGCTGAAGAACGTGCAGGAGGAAAAATTCAAGGCCACGCTGACGCCGATCGCCAAGCTGGTGCTGCGCAAGGAAGACCAGAAGGACCTGGACTTCAACTCTTTCTTCACGCACATCCTGGCGCATGAGATCACGCACGGCCTGGGCCCGCACATCACCAAAACGGGCGCGACCGAGTCCACCCCGCGCCAGGACTTGAAGGAAGCTTATTCCACCATCGAAGAAGCGAAGGCCGACATTACCGGCCTGTATGCGCTGATGACCATGATGGAGAAAGGCCAATTGAAAGATACGCTGGGGCAGGGCGAGGCGGCGGAGCGCAAGCTGCACATCTCCTTCCTGGCCTCGGCCTTCCGCACGCTGCACTTCGGCCTGACCGACTCGCACGCGCGCGGCATGGCGATCCAGGTCAACTACCTGCTGGACAAGGGCGGCTTTGTTTCGCACGGCGACGGCACGTTCTCGGTCGACTTCAAGAAGATCAAACAAGCGGTGATGGATCTTGACCGCGAGTTCCTCACCATCGAAGCCACCGGCGATTACGCTCGCGCCAAGGAAATGATGGCGAAGTACGTCGTGATCCGTCCGGATGTGCAGAAGGCTTTGGACAAGATGAAGAAAGTGCCGAACGACATTCGTCCATCTTTCCCAACTGCCAATTCCTTGCTCGCAAAATAAAGTTGTCCACGAGCTCAGCCAAAATTTTGTAACAGCCCTGAAACTCCGGTAACTGCTTGCCGTAAGGCATGTATAGTTGAAGTAAGTTACCGGAGTTTGAAATGAAGCTGAGCTTGCCTTTCCTGCTGTCTTTCTTCGCTGCCTCCGCAGGGGCTGCACAGCTGACCGAAGCTGAAACACGCTGGCTGCAAGCCGGCTCCCCCGTTCTGGCCTACGCCAAGCAGGAACTTCAACTTCCCATCGATATCGTCGTGCAGCCGCAGGCCGGCCCGAATGACGTGCCGCTGGCCATGGGCTTTGCCGATGGCCGCTGCAAGCTGGTATTTTCCATGCGCGGCAATCCGCAAGCCGAGCAGGTGCTGGCGGGCGTCCCTGCCGAGCAGCAGAAAGTATTGATTGAAGCGATGACTGCGCACGAGGTTGGGCACTGCTGGCGCCAGGCGCACGGAAGCTGGCATGCGCTGCCGTCCGGTTTTGTAGAAGGCCCGCATGAGCAACTCGACAATCCGGAACTGCAGGCTTTGTCAGATGAAATGCGCGAGACCCGCCGTGAAGAAGCTTTCTCCGACCTGGTCGCATTGGCCTGGACCCAGCGCGCCAACGCCGCGCAATATGCCCAGGTGCATGCCTGGCTGATGCAGGTGCGCCAGCCGGTTGCGCACGGTTCGCACAATACCCGTGCGTGGCTGCAACTGGCCAGCAGCGCCACTGTGTTCGATAGCGAACAAAACCCCTTCGAGCAGGCGCGCGTGCTGTGGGGCAAAGGCTTACTTAAAGACGAGCAATAGCACAACTGTGTTCGGTCGCGCACAGAAATTAGTCCCCGGGAGGCGTGTAATCCTCTTGCAAACCATCCTAAAGGGGACCAACCATGAAGAAAATCTTGTGTATTTCGCTGGCAGCACTGTTCAGCTCTTCGGTTGCACTGGCGCAGAACGTCGACCGCAATGCGTATAAAGCCGCCGAGGATAAGGCCGAGTCCGACTACAAGGTAGCGAAGGACAATTGCAAGAGCCTGAAGCACAACGCCAAGGACATCTGCAAGGAAGAAGCTAAAGTGGCACAACGGCGTGCCGAACTGGATGCAACCACGCAGTACCAGAACACGCCTAAGGACGTGGAGCATGCCAAGAAAAAACTGGCCGACGCCGAATATGACCTGGCCAAGGAACGTTGCGACGACATGAGCGGTTCGCAGAAGTCGGCCTGCAAGGCAGATGCCAAGGCAGCCAAGAAGGATGCCATTGCGGCCGCCGAGAATCCTAACGCAACGGCTACCACCACCACCGGCGCTATAGCGCAGAATACGCGTGAAGCCGGCACCAACCTGTCCAACACCGCCCGCGAAAAAACCGCCGACACCCGTACTGCGATGTCCGACACCATGATCACCACCAAGGTGAAGGCTGAAATGGCAGCCGATCCTGTGGTCAAGGCCATGGACGTCCACGTAGAAACCCAGAAGGGTATCGTCATGCTGAGCGGTTTTGTGCCAACCAAGGCAGAAGCTGACAAAGCTGTGGAAGTCGCCCGCAAAGTCGAGGGCGTGCAGGAAGTGAAGTCTTCCATCCAGATCAAGAAGTAAGCGGCGCCTGGCGCTGATGAAAAGCCGGCAAAACCGCCGGCTTTTCTTTTCCTTGCATAAATGACGAGCATCATCTAAGATGGACTGCATGATTGCAAATACTCTCTCCCAGCGCTTGCAACGGCGCGGCATCCACTACGCGTGGGTCATCGTTGCCTTGACCTTCCTGACAGGGCTGACGTCCTCGGCTGCACTCGGCTTGCCGGGCGCGCTGCTGCAGCCTGTGAGCCGAGAATTCGGCTGGGGCGTGGACCAGGTGTCGTCGGCACTGGCGGTGCGCTTTGCCTTGTTTGGGCTGATGGGGCCGTTCTCGGCCATCCTGATGGAGCGCTTCGGCCTGCGCAACGTGGTGGTCACGGCGCTGGGGCTGGTCACGGCGGGATCGCTGCTGGCGTTCGGCATGACGCAGTTCTGGCAACTGGTGCTGTTGTGGGGCGTGATGCTGGGCGTGGGTTCGGGGATGACGGCGCTGGTGCTAAGCGCTGTGGTCTCCAACCGCTGGTTCGAAACCCGCCGTGGGCTGGTAGTGGGCATGCTGACGGCCAGTTCAGCGACCGGGCAATTGATCTTCCTGCCGGTTGGGGCTTGGCTGGCGGAGCATTTCGGCTGGCGCATGGCGGTGCTGCCGGTCCTGGTGGCGTGCGGCCTCGTTGCGGTTGCGGTATTTGCCTTGATGCGCAACCGGCCGGCGGACCTGGGCTTGGCGCCGTTCGGTGCGCCGCAATCGGGCGCCGTGCCTGCCACGCCTGCCCCGGCAATGGTGATTGGCTTCGCAACCCCGTTCCGCATCCTGCGCGAAGCATCGGGCAACGTCACGTTCTGGCTACTGGCGGGCAGCTTCTTCATCTGCGGCCTGAGCACTAATGGCCTGATCCAGACCCACTTCATTTCGCTATGCGGCGACGCTGGCCTGGGCCCCGTGCCTGCCGCTTCGGTGCTGGCGATGATGGGCGCCTTCGACCTGGTTGGCACGGTGCTTTCCGGCTGGCTGTCCGACCGCTACGACAACCGCAAGCTGCTGTTCTGGTACTACAGCCTGCGCGGCTTGTCGCTGCTGTGGCTTCCTTATTCCGAATTCACGCTGTACGGGCTGTCGCTGTTCGCCATGTTCTATGGCCTGGACTGGATCGCTACGGTGCCGCCGACGGTGCGGCTGGTCGCTACCACCTTCGGCAAGGAGAAGGCCGGCATGGTGTTTGGATGGATTTTCGCCGCCCACCAGCTGGGCGCCGCGGTTGCCGCATTTGGCGCGGGCCAGGTACGTACGCTGCTGCTCACATATAACCCGGCCTTGTTCACCGCTGGCGTAGCTTGCCTGGCGGCCGGACTGATGGTGCTGGCTGTGCGGCATCGTCCGGCGGCCGTGGCGGCGCCGGACATCGCCAAGGCGGCGTGAGTTTTGCTGCGGATTAAGCCTGTGCCAGGATCGCCAGGCTGACGCCGATTCCAGCAAACCACACCACCGTGCGCAGCGTGGCCAGGTTGCTGATGTAGATGATGCTGTAGATCACGCGGATCAGGACGAAGGTCATCGCCAGGATGTCGATGCGGTCCTGGTTCGCGTGGGCCTGTTGCGCGAGGATGACGGCTGCGATGAACAGCGGCAGCGCTTCAAAGCCGTTCTGGTGCGCGGCGATGGCGCGCTTGGCCCAGCCATCCTGGCGGCCGGCCCATTCGCGCGGCGCGGCATTGTCGTAGCGGTCCCTGGATTTGACCGAAGCTACTTTTGGTGTCAATGCCACCGCCATCGGCAGGATGCAGGCTGCTGCGATGCACCAGTTTGCAAGCGTCATCTTCTACTTCTCCTCTTTTATTGAAGGTATTTGGCGAGCCAGCCGTGCACCTCGTTGTAGAAGTAGCGGCTGTTTTCACCTTTCAGGATCCAGTGGTTTTCGTCCGGGAATACTACCAGCTTGCTCGGGGTATTCAAACGCTGTTGTGCCGCGAAGTTCATCAGCGCGTTGTTGACGGGGCAGCAAGCCGGTCGCCCCACATTGCACAAGAACTCCAGCATGAGGCGTGGATTATAATCACGGATTTTTGGTCCTGGTTCTGCATGCCACCTGCTGCCTCTCCGTCTTCCGTCCGGCCAATCTATCTGATGATAGCTTTGGGAATTGTGGTCAGCGGTTGGGCTTTCTTTCCCGGTTGGATGAGTAACGACTCACTGATCCAGTACCGAGAGGCGCGTGCCGGCGCATTCAATAGCTGGCACCCCATATTGATGGCATGGTGGTGGAGGCAATTGGATCATCTTTACCAAGGTCCTGCGCCATTCTTATTCCAGAACTTAATAATGTATTGGTGCGGGATAGGCCTGCTGACAAAAGCGATTGGGCGGAACGCGGGGCGTTTAGCCTATATTGTCCCGATATTTGGCCTGTGGCCTGCGCTATTCTTCGTGCTAGGCGAAATCTGGAAAGACGTTGCGTTCGCATGTAGCATGTTCATGGCCTGGGCGATTGTTATTAATGCGTATTGTTGGCAGAGAAAGACCTCCACGCTGGAGAAAGGTATCTTAGTCATCTTGTTGGTCTTCGCAGCTGGCGTAAAGACCAACGGAATTGTCGCTATTCCGTTTCTTATATTTTTTTGGTTGAATAACGACGGTGTCGGCCGAGGAATAAGGTTGGTGGCGCTGACGTTCACCATTTTTTCAGCCTCAGTTCTGGTTCCCTTTACGATGACGCGTTCGCTTGAAGTCAAGCTGGACAATCCGTTGCAGTACACTCAGGTGTATGACTTGCTTGCAATATCTGTAAAAACACGGCAAAACTTGCTGCCACGGTATATTAATGAGCGAATTAATCTGTCGCAAGATGAGCTGGAAAAAACTTACGTTGTCGGCCAAAATGATCGCCTTTTCTACGGATATACGAAGGATCTGGTAGGGCTGCGCGCCCCATCGCTGGATGAAGCAACGAAGCTTCAAGATTCGTGGCTTAAAGCTATCAAAGATCACCCGGTAAGTTATCTTACCCATAGGTGGGATAATTTTCTTTCGTTACTCAGGATTGGGCACTCAACCGCAGCGTTTGTTGCAAGTCCTGCAGTAGTTCAAAATGAGTTTCACATCAAGTTTGATTCCAACGGAATTTCCGATTATCTTTCCGTAATGCCGCTCACACACCCTTGGATTTTCTATCCTTGGGTTTACCACTTGCTGACACTTATTGCAGCTGCGGCGTCATTTTTGAAGAAGACACATAGGTCCCTTGCAGCTGCGGTCCTTGGCTCTTCATTCGCATTTATCGCGCCTCATTTTTTTATTGTTCCGGCATCCGATTTCCGGTATTTGTATTATTCGTACTTTTGTTCGTTGATTATGGTTTGTTTGGCCGTATTATCTTTTAATCGACTGGCGGTTGAAGAAAAACGCGTTTATCGAACTGGTATTACCCTTTGAACATAACGAAATCGAAAATCGCGGAAAAAATGTATTTCAAACTAGCCGGGGTAGATTGGATTCGGGCGCCTGTCGAATAATCACATGAAAAGCAGACTTGCAGAAATCCCAAGCACAGAGAACGCCAACGAGCCGGAACGCCGTGAAGCGACGAAGCCGCATTTGGTTCTCCTTTCAACTTCGGAGCCAGAGCCCGCGCAGTCCCGGCAACTAAAAAAGCTGGCGATGTGGTGCACCGCAACTTCAGTGGTCGCCGCCCTGGTTGGCTGGCTGTATGTAGCGATCGGACACTACCTGTATTTCGATGGTTTCTTTGCTAACGGCGCATTTCAGCTGCTGAATCCGCTGCGTCGTGTCATGGACGGTCAGGTGCCCGGCCAGGATTTTTTTGTTTTCCACGGGATTGGCGCTGTGTGGCTCCATTTGCCAATCTATCTGCTCTTCGGCCAGGATTTGCAGGCGTCCGAGCTTTCGCGCTTTGTGGTATCTCCAATGCTCCATGGCTTCGCGAGCATATGGTTGGCAACTGTCTTGCGCAAACATGCTGATAGCTGGACTTCCGTTGTAATAGCTATGCTGTTTTTCATTGCCGCTGCGTTCGCGCTTGGCTGGGTATTCTTTCCGCAGAACTCCCTGCTCGGGACGCGAAGCGCGTTCCCGATTTTCGTTGCCCTCGCTTTAGCTGGCGGTTGTGGTTGGCTGCGGATCGCGTTGCTTGCCGGTGCGGCACTGCTTGTCAGCCTGGAGCATGGCATTGCAACTATCGTCGCACTTGGAATTTGCGCTGCCATAGCACTGTTGAGCCAAGAGAGGACTATGGCGTTCACCCGTTTCCTTCTCATGACCGCCGCTGGTTGTGCAATCTATCTGCTGGTACTGGGGGCTGCCTCGCAGGGAAGAGTTGCGCCGAACATTCATTACGCCTTGCGGGACATACCGACTGACCAATTCTGGTACTTTGGCGTCCGCCCCAACGAGTATTTGCCGGAAGATTGGCTTGTCCTATTTTCCCCAGGATATCTCACATTCGCCTCCCTCTGGATTGTGGGATTAATGGTTGCCGCCAAGCTTTGGCGCGTCAGGTCCCCATTCGCCATGCCTGCGATTTTCCTATTCGTTTACGCAACGTTTGGCACAGTTTCTCAGTTTGGCTACCTGGCAACGGAAAATCTGCAGGGGTCGGATCGCGCATTGATACTGCTCTGGATCTTTGGCGTCGTGGGACTCAACAGGAAATTCTCCACAGCAGCAGTGGCCTTGGGCAGCCTGGTGGCTATACTAGTGTTTGGATATGCAGGACGGACTGACATTGCCCACGTCTGGCCTGCCTCCCGCCCGGTTGCAGGAGAATTTCTCTCCCCATATTGGCGCGAGCACCTGGCCACCATTGACCGCTTGACACCGCAGGGGACTGTCTGGTCTGTCTACGCTGGGTTGCCAGAGGCATCCCGCGCACAGTTTTCGCCTTCGTTTGATTACATCATTCATGCGCTTGGCCCCAGGAACCGGGAACGCTATGCGGCCGCGTTCGACACTGCAAAGCCAGCCCTTGTACGTCTCGATAACGCCCGAACCTGGGCGTACGGGCGCTGGCTGATAACGTCAAACTGGAATTTTTACCGTCGGGTGTTCGTTGGCTATGAGATCGCCGGCGAAGACAACATGGCCACGCTTTGGAAGCCGGTCCCGATGCCGCCGGCGTCCGAACAGCAAGCAGCACTGACGAAAGCAGGTGCCAACTGCGTCGCGGTGACGGACAGTAAAGGAGATGGTGGGGTATTCGAATTAAGCTTGGACTACTCCTTAACCAATCCATGGAACAAGTTGCCAATAATGGGGCAAACACCGCGGCTCATTGCCTCCTCAGATCGGCCGGGGGACGCTGCCATTTCCTTGCCGCCGCCAGCGGCATATGACGGCACTTGGGCGATTCCCCTGGTATTAAAGCCCGGCACGACTGTCAGGTTCTGCACTAATGTCGAAACTTTCTTACCAGGCGTAGTAATGCAACTGAATGATGCCAAGATCACATCCGTACCCGTCACGGCTTCGGCACGCCGCTACCTCTCCGAACTTTGGAATTAACCAAACAAACGGGGGCAGCAGGGAAGTGAGGCGCGGGGATAGTGAGGAATCGGCTGTTCCCTGTCAATTGCGGTTTACTTAGCACATACAAAGGGCGCGCGTGATAGACTCGCGGCCCATGAATTCCGTGCTCGCCCTGAAGCTTTTCCTCGTCCCTTTCCTGATTTACGCTGTCACGCTGGCTGGGCGGCGCTGGGGACCCGCCGTCGCCGGCTGGCTGTCGGCGTTTCCCATTGTGGCGGGTCCGATCCTGCTGACGATTTCGCTGGAGCAGGGAGCGGCGTTTGCCGCCACAGCGGCGGAAGGGACACTGATGGCTGTGCTGGCGACAATCGTCTTCGCGCTGGCGTATGCGTGGTCGTCCGGTCGCCTTGGCGTGGCGGGAGCGATGCCGCTTGCACTGGCGGCGTGGGCGCTGGCGGTGGCGCTCTTGCAGGCGCTGCACTTGCCGTTGCCGTTTGCAGCGCTGGCTGTTGCCGCGGCGCTGATCGCGGCGCCGCGCCTGTTCCCCGAGCAGGCGGCGCCTGCCGAGCCGGCGGCACCAAATGCGGCCGCCCGGCGCGGCGGCGACCTGCCGTGGCGCATGCTGGCGGGAGCGCTGCTGGTGATGTCGGTCAGCGCCGCCGCTGCGCAACTGGGTCCGCGCCTGAGTGGCTTTTTCGCCATGTTCCCGGTAATGGGCACGGTGCTGGTTGGCTTCACCCACGTGCAGTCCGGCCGCAACAGCGCGGTGCAGCTGCTGCGCGGGATGATCCTCGGTTACTTCGCCTTCGCCGCCTTCTGCGTGGCGATCGCGCTGCTGCTGCGTGCGCAGCCGGTGGCGGTATCCTTCTTCTGCGCCTTCGTGTTCGCGCTGACTATCCAGCTGCTGGTGAAAGCCGCATCGTCAAGGCGCCTGGCTGCATGACGAAGCCATGGTATTCCTGGCTGTCGCCCCCGACGGAATCGATGTCGAAGCGTCCCAGCAGGCAGGCCATGGCCACCTTGATTTCCAACAGCGACAGATAGCGCCCGGGACACAGCCGCGGGCCGGAACCGAAAGGCATAGCCAGCTGGCGCACATTGCCGCTATCCAGCCAGCGTTGGGGATCGAAGCCGGCCGCATTGTGCAGCTTTGACTCCGCCACGCTGTCGTGCCGCAGCACGCACCACACCACGCTGTCTTTCGGCACCTGGACGTCGCCCACTGCGCAGTCGCGGTTGGCCTGCAGCGGAATGAAGGGCGCAGGCGGCTTGAGGCGCATCGCCTCATGCGCGCAGGCGTCGACGAACTCCAGCTGGTCCATCTGTTCGATGGTGAAGTTTGCGGGATCTGGCGCGACGCGCCTTACCTCTTCCTGCGCGCGCTGCAGCGCAGACGGGTGCTGCGCCAGCAGCCACGCCAGCCAGGACAGCGCGCTGGACGTGGTGTCTTCGCCTGCCAGCAGCATGGTGCTGACATTGCCTATCACCGCATTCTGGTCGATGCCGCTGCCTTCCTGGTCCGCCGCGGCGAGCATCGCTTCCAGCATGTTCTGCGGCTTGGCGGCGCGCGAAGGATCGTCCTGCATGCGCTGGCGCGCCTTGGCGATGAAGCCGTTGGTCGCCTCGCGCATGGCCAGCACCGCGGCCTCCAGGCGGCGGTCGAAGGGCAGCTTGACATAGCGCCAGTAGGGGAAAGGGATCAGCGAGCGGCGCGACATGCCTTCCATGATCAGTTCCAGCTGCTGCTGCACCACGTCGTCGCCGTGCTCGATGGTGTTGACTTCCTCGCCGAAGGCCAGCCCTGCAATCACGTCTACCGTGTAGCGCTTCAGGTCCGCATTCAAGGCGATGCTGCGGCCCTCTTGCGCCGCCTGCAGCCAACGCGCCTGCAAGCGCGCGCCTACGCGGGCCAGCAAAGGGAAATAGGCCTTGATCGCGTGCGGCGCAAAGGCTTGCATCACCATCTTGCGCTGGTTGCGCCAGGCAGTGCCCTCCGCCAGGAAGACGCCACGCTCGCCGCCCAGTTCATCGGACGCCTCGGCGGTGACGCTGGGCCGGCGGAAGCCGTCCGGACGATCGCGCAGCACGGCGCTGATCAGCGCCGTATCGGTGACGACCAGGATTGGCTGCCGTCCCACGCTCATGCGGAACAGCGGTCCATAGCGCTGCGCGATCGTTTCCACGTCGGCGTGGACCTTGCGCGGCCGCAGCTGCAACAGGTTGCCAATAAAGGGCAGGCCGCTGGGGCCGGGCAGGGTGGAAAGTGGACGCAGCGCGCTCGCTGCCGGGGTCGTAGTGGTATCCATGGAGCCCAGTATGCGCCGGCCGCGCGGGGCCGTCTTGAACATTTGCGACACCGCGCTACAATGGCTCCCATGTTGCCAATTAGTACATTGATCGTGCCGCGCCGTTCGCTCGCCTCCTGCGTGCGGGCGATTGTCGTGCGCAGCACCGTTGGCTGCGAGCTGCCCGATGAGCAGCGCTATAACCGCTACCCGGCCACCGAATTCCCCGCACTCTTCCTGCAGTTGCTTGGCGAATCCGTGATGGTCGAACCCTGGGCGCCGGAGATGGTGTGCCCGGAAGGCGGTGCACTGCTGTCGGGTGGCCAGTCGCGGCCCACGGTGAGCGGCAATCCCGGCCCCACGCACTTCATGACGGTGCTGTTCTTCCCCGACGCGCTGCACCGGCTGACGGGAATCGATATGAGTACCATCGTCGACCAGTTCCTGCCGCTGGACGGGCTGCTCAGCACCGACTGGCAGCAGCTGGCCGGCCGCATGGTGGCGGCGTCGGGCGACGAGGAGCGCATCGCCGTGCTGGAGGAATTTCTGGAACCGCGCTGGCAGGCTGTGCGCGGGGGCGGCGCCTTTGACGGCGCGGTCGGCGACTGGGTGCGCAGGCTCGAAGCGCAGGCTGCAGCGGCGGGCATAGGCCGCAGCGTGCGCATGGCCGAACGCCGCATCCGGGAATGGGCGGGACAGCCGCTGCGCCGCCTGCGCCGTTCCTACCGCGCCGAGCAATCCTTTTTTGCGGCGCGCGAGGCTGCGCTGAAAGGCAAGCTTTCGCTGGGCGACGTGGCGCATCTGGGCGGCTATTCCGACCAGTCGCACATGAACCGGGAGTCTCGCGAAATGACCGGTCTCAGTCCCGGCGAAATCCTGCGGCGCCTGCAGGAAGACGAGACTTACTGGATCTACCGCATCTGGAACTAGCGCCGCACTTGCCGGCTCGTCAAGGCGATATAATCGGCTCGCCATGACAGATTATGACGACGACGAGCAGCTGGTGAGTGAGCTGGGCCTTGCGGCCCGCGGCATCGGGCTGGCAAAGCAGGAAGGCCGTGTTTTCCTGCGTTTCACCGGTTCGGTGGAGCTGGACGGCCTGCACATCCCCTACGACCTGGTGCCGCAGCAAGGCGTGCTGGCCAAGCCATCCAAGTGGCGCAAGCTGGAACGCGATGGGCGTGCGGCCTTGCTGCAGGAGCGCGGCAGCGAAGCGGCGCAGTCCGCACTGCATGCCGACGTGGTGGCCTTCGCCGCCGAACTGCGCGAAGAGTGCGACGATTACGGCATGGCGCCACTGGATTTCCTGCACGCGCTGGAAGACATGCAGACTTCCGAGCCGGCCGGCATTGTGTTCGATCGCATCCGCCAGCGCCTGGAACACGCGGTGGAGCGCCACCGCGAAGAGCGCCACGCCGAACGCACCCGCCAGAGCATCAACCTGGCCGAGTATCCGGATACCTTCGACGTGGCGCGCCGCCTGCCGCGCAAGTTCATCGCGTTGCTCGGCCCCACCAACTCGGGCAAGACGCACAAGGCGATGGAAGCGCTGGCCAAGGCCCGCAGCGGTGTCTATCTCGCGCCACTGCGCTTGCTGGCGCTGGAAAACTACGAGCGCCTGCAAGCCTCCGATCCGGACCTGAAAGTCAGCCTGATCACCGGCGAAGAGCGCCGCATCGAGGAAGGCGCAACCCACGTCGCCAGCACGGTGGAAATGCTCGACACCCGCACCCCGGTCGAAGTGGCGGTGATCGACGAAATCCAGATGCTGGCCGACCGCGACCGTGGCGCCGCATGGACCGCCGCCGTGTGCGGCGCACCGGCGCGCACCGTCTACCTGGTGGGAGCGGCCGAAGCGCGGCGCGCAGTGGAAGCCCTGGCCGACCGCCTGGAATGCGATCTTGAGGTGCATATCCTGAAGCGCAAGGCGCCCTTGGGAATGGAGCCATCCGCCGTGCGCAAGCTCAAAGGCCTGCGCAAAGGCGACGCGGTGATCGCCTTCTCGCGCCGCGAGGTGCTGATGTGGCGCGATATGGTGACCGAAGCCGGCCTGTCGGTCGCCACGGTGTACGGCAACCTGTCTCCGGAAGTGCGGCGCGCGCAGGCGCAGCGCTTCCGCGACGGCCACGCCGACGTGGTGGTCGGCACCGACGCCATCGCCATGGGCCTGAACCTGCCCATCCAGCGCGTGGTGATGACGACCACCGTCAAGTACAACGGCTACGAAGAAGAGGAAATTCCCGCCGCGCTGGCGCGCCAGATCGCCGGACGGGCCGGGCGCTACGGCGTGCACGAAGAGGGCCACGTGGCCGGTTACGACGACGAAACGCATGGCGTCATGCGTTCCCTGCTCAAGGAAAAACTGCCGCAGATCAAAGCCACCGGCTTTGCCGTCGCGCCGACGCTGGAGCATCTGCACCGCATTGCCGCCGTCACTGGAGAGGATTCACTGGCGCGCTTGCTGAAACGCTTCGTGCACAACATCGACGTGCCGGACGGCTTCTTCTTCCCGCGCATCACGGAGGAGCAGTTCGAACGCGCCGAATGGCTGGATACCTTGCCGTTGTCGGTGGCCGACAAGTTCACCCTGTCGCTGGTGCCGGTTTCCTCTAACGTGGTGACGCTGCAAAAAGCCTGGGAGCATTGGTGCGTGTCGCTGTCGCGCCAGCGCGTGACGCATTTGCACCCGGAGCAGAATCCGCTGCAGTGGATGAACCTGCAGGAAGCGGAAGACGCGTGCCGCCTGTATTCCGCCTATGCCTGGATCGGCTACCGCTTGCCCGATTACTTCCCCGACGTGGCGCAGGCGCTCGAGCTGTCGCGCTCCGCCTCGGAGCGGGTCGACGCCATCCTGCAGGACCAGAATGCAGCCAACCGCCGCCGCCAGCCCAAACGTTTCCGTTGATTGCCGAGGTAAAGAAAGTAAGATGAAGCGAACCTTCCGATACTATGTTGCGGCCTTGCTCGGCACGCTCGCCGGCACGGCGCATGGCTCTGGCCCTGACCCGGACGTATTTCCCGTCGCCGACCTGCTGCACCCGGTGACCGTCACGCGCGAGCAATGCGAACAGACGCGCGATGCCGTGTGGGTGGAGACATCGTGGCACGAGCGCCTCGAGCAGACCGGTTCCGCGGCGTCGAAGCGGCACTCGGCTGAGGGATGCATTCGCTATTTCCCCAGCCCTGACGCGGCGCAAGCGCAAACTGCATTGCTGTTCATTCATGGCGATGCAATGAGCCCAGCGCTGTCGCTGGAGCAGAACCAGCGCAACTATGAAAAGGTCGGCAGCTACAAGGCGCAGGTGGCGCGGGCAACCCGCACGTCGAAAGATGTCGGCCTGGCAGTCATTCGC
Source organism: Massilia eburnea (assembly GCF_009720745.1). Lineage (GTDB taxonomy): Bacteria > Pseudomonadota > Gammaproteobacteria > Burkholderiales > Burkholderiaceae_D > Rugamonas > Rugamonas eburnea. Next base: position 155,633 of record NZ_WNKX01000006.1, read on the forward strand.
ATAGCGCGCCCGGGCGTGTTTGGCAGCACGGGCCTGGATCATATGCACCAGCGGCGCATGTCGGAAGAGGCCCGCCTGGTCGACGCAGCAGTCACCGCCATCAAGAACCGCTATGGTTACTCGCGCATCCAGCTGGCGGGCCTGAGCGGCGGAGGAGGGCTTGTCGGCGCGCTGTTGACGCTGGGCCGCACCGATATCGACTGCGCCGTTGTCGGTTCCGGCGTGGTCAGTGTCAAGCTACGCTCGCAGCTGCTCGATTCTTCTGCGGCGCGGCGCGGATTTGACCAGACCGGGCAGAAGCTTTCGCAGGTCTATGATCCGATCGACCATGTGCGCGGCATCAAAGCCGACTGGGACAGGCGCATATTCATCGTCGGGGATCCGCTTGACCAGGCGGTGGCCTTCGAATCCCAGGCCGCTTTCCAGCAGCACCTGGTTGAATCGGGCGTCCCGGCGACCCTGCTGCAGGCCAAAGCGGTGGGCCCGACACACCATGACGTCGCCAATGACGCGCAGCGCGTCGCTGGCTGGTGCAAGGCCGGCGTGAGCAATGCAGAAATCCAGGCCCGGCTTGCGAGCGTACCGGCTGCTGTCTCGGCAGCTGAATAACCCGGTCATCCTGACTTGATGCTGATCGAGCGGAGAATTCCCCTCCAATTCTCTTGCGAGCGGAAACAAAAAAGCCTCGTCCGAAGACGAGGCTTTTCTGTTCATTCTGGTAGGCCGTGCGGGGCTCGAACCTGCGACCAACGGATTAAAAGTCCGCTGCTCTACCAACTGAGCTAACGACCCGAAAGAGGCCGTATTATATACGTGCTTCCGTGCGTTTGCCAAGTGGCTTTTTTCATGTCATCCCATTGCGGTGACTTTGAGTACTTCCTCCGCCGTGGTGACGCCGTCGCGCACCTTGAGGACGCCGGCGATGCGCAGCGGCTTCATACCTTCGGAAACGGCCTGCTTGCGCAGGGCGTTGATATCGGCTTCTTCCTGCATCAGCGAGTTGAAGGATTCGCTGGTGGTGAGCAGCTCATAGATGCCGGTCCTGCCGCGGAAGCCGGTCTGGCGGCACTCCGGGCAGCCTACCGGGCGGTAGACGTTTTCCGGCTTCCCGATATTCCAGCCGCTGCTCAAGCCATTCCAGATATCGTCGTTGATTTCGCCGCCGGCTTCCTTGCAGTCTTCGCACAGGGTGCGCACCAGGCGCTGCGCCATGATGCCGATCAGCGTCGCTTCCAGCATGTAATAGGGGACCCCCAGTTCCAGCAAACGCATCACGGCCGACGGTGCATCGTTGGTGTGCAGCGTGGAGAGTACCAGGTGGCCGGTCAGTGCCGCCTGGATCGCCATTTCCGCCGTTTCCAGGTCGCGGATCTCGCCCACCATGATGATGTCCGGATCCTGGCGCATCAGTGCGCGCACGCCGTCGGCGAAAGTCAGGTCGATACCGGGCTGCACCTGCATCTGGTTGAAGGACGCCTCCACCATCTCGATCGGGTCTTCCACCGTGCAGACATTCACCTCGGACGTCGCCAGCGCCTTCAGCGTGGTGTACAAGGTCGTCGTCTTGCCGGAACCGGTAGGGCCGGTCACCAGGATGATGCCGTGCGGGCGGTTGGTCAGCGCGTCCCAGCGCTGCGCGTCTTCGGGCGGGAAGCCCAGTTCCGGCAGGGTTTTTACCACCACGTCCGGGTCGAAGATACGCATCACCAGCTTTTCGCCGAACGCCGTTGGCAGCGTCGACAAACGCAGTTCGATTTCCTGGCCGCCGGCAGTGCGGGTCTTGATGCGGCCGTCCTGTGGGCGGCGCTTCTCGATCACGTCCATGCGGCCCAGCAGCTTGATGCGCGCGGTCATCGCAATCAGCACCACGGCCGGCACCTGGTAGACCTGGTGCAGCACGCCGTCGATACGGAAACGGATGGCGCCGATGTCGCGCTTGGGCTCAAGGTGGATGTCGGAGGCGCGCTGCTCGAACGCATACTGCCACAGCCAGTCGACGATATTGACCACGTGCTGGTCGTTGGCGTCGACTGTCTTGTTCATCTTGCCCAGTTCGACCAGCTGCTCGAAGTTGTTGCGCAGCGTCAGGTCCTGCCCGGTACTCTTGTTCGCCTGCTTGATCGATTTGGCCAGCGAGAAAAACTGCGAGGTGTACTGTGAGATATCCAGGGGGTTCGAGATCACGCGCTTGATGATGCGGCGCGAAACCTTGGCAATCTCCGCTTCCCACTCCAGCGCGAAAGGATCGGCCGTGGCCACAGTCAGCGTGTCCGGCGTGATTTCCACCGGCAGGATATTGAAGCGCGCCGCATAGCTGGCCGACATCACGTCGGCCACCTTGGTGAAGTCGATCTTCAGCGGGTCGATGCGGTAGAAGGGCAGCTTGGAGCGCTGCGCCAGCCATTCGGACAGCACATCGAGCGTCAGCAGCTTGCCGGTCTTGGCCGAGATGAGCTTGCAGTGCGCCACGGCGCTCAGTGGATGCATGGCGCCCGGCGTATTGCGTACGATGCCCTGCGCCTGGGTGTAATGCCCTTTGACAGCGGCTTTCTCGACCATTCCATCAGCCAGCAGCCAGGTGAAAACAATTTGAAGATCGAGTGCTTTTGCCATGTGTAACCTTATGCGAGGGCGGCTTTCAGTCCCTTGAGCCAGGACTTGGCAGGCAATCTGGTGTCGGCCACGATTTGCGCGGCGCGTTCTGCCAGCGCTTCCACGTCGATCGTGCGACGGGTCTTGAAGGCGATCGCCACCACGTTCCCATCATGCACCTCCGGCAGCGAAACGACTTGCGGGAAAGCGAACTTCATCGCTTTCAGGTTCTTGGCGTAGCTCGGATGGTCGCCGAACAGGTTGATGGTCATGATGCCATTGTCATTCAGGCAGGCGGCGCAGGCTTGATAGAACTCGGGCGTATCCAGCACCGGGCCGCGCGCGGTAGCGTCGTACAGGTCGACCTGCAAGGCGTCCAGCGTGCCATGGTTGTCCGGATTGGTGACGTAATCCATGGCATCCATTTCCACCACGTCCAGGCGGCCGTCGTTCTCAGGCAGCTTGAACATGGAATAGCAGATGCTGATGACCGACGGGTTCAGTTCGACCGCAGTCACTTTCGCTTGCGGGAAGAACTTGTAGCAGAACTTGGTCAGCGCGCCGGTGCCGAGCCCCAGTTGCGCGATGTGGGCCGGGGCATCGTTCCACAGCATCCAGGCATTCATCTGCTGGGCGTATTCCAGCTCCGGCCAGTCCGGCTTGCGGATGCGCATGGCGCCCTGCACCCACTCGGTACCGAAGTGCAGGTAGCGCACGCCGTCCAGTTCGGACAGCGTAACGGGGGCGAATTTCGGCTTGCGCGCTGCCGGCTTGGCGGCCGGCTTGGACGCGGGGCGCAGCGATTCTTCTTTTTCGATGGATTTTCGTTTGATCAGCATGGCGGCATTATCACGCGTTATCTTGCTTGCAAGCAAGCGCACAAACAAAAACTGCCGGCCGGTGGCAAAAAAAGGGGACGTACCCCTTTTCCGCGATGCGGAAAAGGGGTACGTCCCCTTTTTTTGCCACCGGCCCGGAAATCAGTTATTCATTGGCTCCACATTCACGCGCAGGCGGATGCGCTGGCCCGGGTCGTAGCTCATGAAGCTGGTGTAGTTACGGCCGCGGTAATCATATTCCACGTTATAGCCGGTGGTGCGGGTTTCAAAGGCGTCGACCATGCGGCACTGCTTGACGGCCTGCTCCTGCACGGCGCCTGGCTGGGCGTTGGAGTTCTGGGTGCGGTCGCCGATCACGGCGCCGGCAATGGCGCCGGCAGCGGTGGCGGCGGTCTTGCCGTGGCCGGCGCCCACCTGGCTACCCACGGCGGCGCCCAGCAGGCCGCCGATGATGGAACCGCCAACACCGCGTTCCTGCGGCTGCTGTACCTGGACATACTCGGTACGGCATTCCTGGCGCGGACGGTTGATCTGTTCGGTGACCGGGGTCACGCGGGTGACGCGGCCATAGTCTTCAAAATTCGTCGCTTGTGCTTGTGCCTGCGCCAGCGGCAGGGCGCCGAGGCTCAAGGCTGCAAAAAACAATTTAGTTTTGGCTTTCATTTTATTTACCTCGTTCTGGTTTTTGGGCAGTTCACTGGGTTAAGTTGGAATTGCACGCCTAAATATTAACGCCGCCGCCTGTATCCATGTGGGAAGTAAGGCAACAAAATGTAACCCCATGCTTTTGGGTTAATATGGTAAGTTTTTAACAAAACTTGCGTTAGGACTCACTTTCGGGTTGATTCATAGAGGACAACACGTTACCCTTATGGCGTGGAATCAGATTGACAGGGAGAAACGAAAGCTCCGGCCCCGGCGCATTGACCCGCCTGCGGCTTGTACTTGATAGGTCGATTTGAGGGAAAGATGAGTTTGTTGATAACTGTGCCGCCTAATTTAGTCCAGTCTATTCGCGCCTTCCGCGTGGCAGAGCTGCAGGACGAGGCAGCGCGCCTGGGGCAGCACTTCTTGTATGCGCATTGCCATGCCGGCCTGACCAAGCAGCAAGTCCTGGGCATTATTGCCGAGTCTTTCCACATCCCCAAACCGCACGCCAAGAATTTCGACGCCCTGCGCGAGACCCTGACTGAAACCATGGCCAAGGCTGGCGAGCAAAGCGGCTTCCTGATCGTACTGGAACAGTTGCCAAACACGCAAAAGTTTGACCGCGAAGCACGCGAGTGCCTGCTGGACGTTTTCCGCGATGCGGCCGATTTCTGGGCCGAAAAGAAAGTACCTTTCCGCGTATTTTACTCCTTCGAGTAAGCCTTAAATTTCCCTTGCCACGCCTGCTGCGCCGCAGCATAATGTCGCCTTGGCTCGCCTGAGCAGGTACAATGGCGGCCATGAAAAACATCGTCATCCTCATTTCCGGACGCGGAAGCAATATGGAAGCGGTGGTCCGTGCAGCCAAGGCCGAACAATGGCCAGCCCGCATCGCCGCCGTCATCAGCAATAAGGCGGACGCCAAAGGCCTCGAATTCGCGGCCTCGCACGGCATCCCGACCGCAGTAGTCAGCAACAAGGATTACCCTAGCCGCGAAGCATTCGATGCTGCGCTGCAGGAAGTCATTGACGGCTTCAGCCCCGACCTCGTCGTGCTGGCCGGTTTCATGCGCATCCTCACGCCGGGCTTTGTCAGCCACTACGAAAATCGCATGCTGAACATCCACCCATCGCTGCTGCCGTTGTTCCCAGGACTGCACACGCATGAGCAGGCACTGGCATCGGGCGAGAAGACGCACGGCGCCACCGTGCACTTCGTGACTGCCGAGCTGGATCATGGCCCGCTGGTGGACCAGGTCTCCGTGCCTGTCCTGCCGGGCGATACCGCCGATGTGCTGGCGGCGCGCGTGCTGGAACAGGAATGGATCATGTACCCGCGTGCTATCCGCTGGTTCGTCGAAGGCCGCTTGAAGGTCGAGGATGGCAAGGTCAATATTGACCGCAACTGAATAGAGAAAGAACACAATGCGTTTGCCCCCATACGTCCTCACCAGCGCCGAAAACGTGCTGCGTGAAATCATGCGCTTTACCGCGCCGGCCGACACCACGCTGTCGCACTTCTTCAAATCGCACCCCAAGCTGGGCGGCCGCGAGCGCGGCGCCATCGCCGAATCGGTGTACGCCGTGTTGCGTAACAAAGCCTTCTTCACCGACCGCGCAGAAGCGGGCGCCGGTGGCGCCACCATGCGCCGCCTGGTGCTGCTGGGCATGGCCGACGCGGTCGGCATCGACGCGCTGCCGGGCCTGAGCGAAGAAGAGTCCGAATGGCTCAAGCGCCAGCTGGAAATCGACCGCTCCCTGCTGCATAAATCGATGCGCGCGAACATGCCGAAGTGGCTGTTCGACAAGCTGGTCGAGCAATACGGCGAAGAAGAAACCCTGGCCCTGGCCGACGCGCTGAACACGCCAGCCCCGCTGGACCTGCGCGTCAACGCCATGAAGACCGACCGTGACGCCGTGATCGCCGAACTGGCCACCGCACCGATCGTCGCCGAGCCGACGCCATTCGCCCCGCTGGGCCTGCGCCTGAAGAAAAAACCGGCGCTGCAAAACCTGCCGCTGTTCAAATCCGGCGCGATTGAAGTGCAGGACGAAGGCAGCCAGCTGCTGGCCCAGATCCTCGGCGCCAAGCGCGGCGAGATGGTGGTGGACTTCTGCGCCGGCGCCGGCGGCAAGACGCTGGCGCTGGGCGCGCAGATGCGCAACACCGGCCGCCTGTATGCCTTCGACGTTAGTGAAAAACGCTTGTCCAAGCTGAAGCCGCGCCTGGCGCGCTCCGGCCTGTCGAACGTGCACCCGGTCGCGATTGCCCATGAAAAGGATGCCAAGGTCAAGCGCCTGGCCGGCAAGATCGACCGCGTGCTGGTGGACGCACCGTGCTCCGGCATGGGCACGCTGCGCCGCAATCCCGACGTGAAATGGCGCCAGGATGAAAGCGCCATCGCCGAGATGCACGAAAAGCAGGTCTCGATCCTGGACGGCGCCGCCCGTCTGGTGAAAGGCGGCGGCCGCCTGGTGTACGCCACCTGCTCGCTGCTGAACGAAGAGAACGACGCCGTGGCCGCGAATTTCATCGCCACCCACCCCGACTTCGAGCTGGTCCCGATGAGCAAAGTGCTGGCAGAACAGAAGATCGCCGGCCTCGAGATGGGCGACTATTTGAAGCTGCTGCCGCACAAGCACCAGACCGACGGCTTCTTCGCCGCCGTGTTCGAACGCAAGCCGATGGCCAAGCCAGCCAAGGCCGACGAAGAGTAACAACAGCCCAGCCCGTGTCCCACCATGGGGTCACACCCGAAATGGGACACGGGCTGGGCCGTAACAATGCTGGGCTCGTGTCCCGAAACGGGTGTGACCCCAAGGTGGGACACGGGCTGAACCATAGGGAGAAAGTCGAACGATGCCGTTGGCGAATTTGCTGAATGATCTTCTGGGGGATTTGCGCGATCCGGGCCTGATGTGGCAGGTGGGGGCGATCGTGCTGTCCATCTTGCTGGGGTGGGCGCTGTCGCGGGTCCTGTTCCGGGGCGTGAAGGCGCGTGCGGGGCAGAACGATGTGGCGCGCTTTGGGCTGGAGAGCTTCGGCCGCGTGGTCGGTCCGCTGGCCATCGTGGTGCTGCTGTGGGGCTCGCAGAAGGCGTTGGAACACTACGCTTTCCACACCAACCTGTTCAAGCTGGCTATCCCGATCTTCAGCTCGCTGGCGGCGATCCGCTTCGGCTTCTATATGCTGCGCCGCGTGTTCGTGCGCGGCGGCGTGGTGGGCGAGGGCTTGCAGACCTTTGAGAAGGTGTTCCAGCTGCTGGTCTGGCTGGCCTTCGTGCTCTACATCACGCATATGTGGGACGACATTTTCCATTGGATGGAAACTACCCATGTGCCAATGGGCCGCGACAAGGCTTCCATCGCGGACTTGCTGCAGGGCGCGGTTTCCGTCGTCGTGCTGATGCTGCTGGCCATGTGGGCCGGCACCGCACTGGACGAGCGCCTGATGCATATCCAGTCGCTGCATTCCAATCTGCGCGTCGTCTTTGCGCGCATGGGCCGCGCGCTGCTGTTGCTGGTGGCGATTTTGATCAGCATGAAGCTGGTGGGATTGGACCTGACCGCTCTGTCCGTCTTCGGCGGCGCGCTTGGCGTCGGACTGGGTCTCGGTTTGCAGAAGATCGCCAGCAACTACATCTCCGGTTTCATCATCCTGCTGGACCGCAGCCTGACCATCGGCAACGTCATCACGGTTGACAAGTACAGCGGCCAGGTGACGCAGATCAACACCCGCTACACCGTATTGCAGGGGACCGATGGCGTGGAAGCCATCATCCCGAACGAAATGCTGGTGTCGGGGGCAGTGCAGAATTCCTCGCTGTCGAATCCTGCCGTGGTGATCATCACCCGCGTCACGGTCGGCTACGAAAGCGATGTGGACGTCGTGCTCAAGCTGATGGAAGAAGCGGCGCTCACGGTTCCCCGCGTGCTGAAGGACAAGGGGCCGTCCGGCATGCTGACGGCTTTCGGCGCCGATGGCCTGGAGCTGGCGCTGGCCTTCTGGATCCAGGATCCGGAAAACGGCCGCGGCGGCGTGACTTCCGATGTCAACCGTGCAATCTGGAAGGCTTTGAAAGAGAACAGTATCTCTGTACCGTTCCCGCAACGCGAGGTGCGCCTGCTCGGCCCTCTGCCAGAGCCTGTTGCAGAGCCTCTGCCTAAAAAATAATCAGTTCCTGAGGGAAAACCTTCCTCTAATCACCCCCGAATGCGCGTACAATTGCGCCTATTCGTGGCACATCACTTGGAGTTGTAATGGATTTAAGCGCAGTTCTCGATTTCATCAGCAATGGCGTGACCGGCGTCGGTGTCTGGGCGACGGTTGGCATCACGCTGATCCTGACCCATATCACCATCGCCAGCGTGACGATCTTCCTGCATCGCCACCAGGCGCACCGTGCTTTGGAACTGCACGCTATTCCGTCGCACTTCTTCCGCTTCTGGCTGTGGATGACCACCGGCCAGGTAACCAAGGAGTGGGCCGCCATCCACCGCAAGCACCACGCCAAGTGCGACACCGAGGAAGATCCGCACAGCCCGGTCACCAAGGGCATCAAGAAAGTGTTCTGGGAAGGCGCCGAGCTGTACCGCGCTGAATCCAAGAACAAGGAAACCTTGGAAAAATACGGCCATGGCACCCCGGACGACTGGATCGAAAAAAACCTGTACAGCAAGTTCAGCTGGCAGGGCGTGGCGCTGATGCTGATTATCGACTTCATCCTGTTTGGCGCCAAGGGCATTACCGTGTGGGCCGTGCAGATGCTGTGGATTCCTGTGACCGCCGCAGGCATCATCAACGGTGTCGGCCACTGGTGGGGTTACCGCAACTACGACTGCTCCGATGCCGCCACCAACATCATCCCTTGGGGCATCATCATCGGCGGTGAAGAACTGCACAACAACCACCACACCTACGCTACGTCGGCCAAGCTGTCGTCCAAGTGGTATGAGTTCGACATCGGCTGGGGTTATATCCGTGCCATGGAAATGATCGGCATGGCCAAAGTGAAGAAGATGCCGCCGAAGCCTAAGTTCGACACCGCCAAGGTGAAGGCCGACTTCGAGACCCTGCAGTCCGTGATCGCTAACCGTTACGACGTGATGGCCAAGTATGCCAAGTCCGTCAAGCACGCCTGGAAAGAAGAACTGGCGCAGCTGACCGACAAGTCGCAGCTCAAGGCACGCTTCCCGAAATCTTCGCGCAAGCTGCTGCAGCGCGAGCCGGGTAAGCTGGAAGCGCCGCAGAAACAGCAGCTGGTGGAACTGTTCCAGCATTCCAAGGCGCTGGAAACCATGCACAATATGCGCGTGGAACTGGGCATGCTGTGGGAGCGTTCGCACTTCAGCCGCGATGAGCTGGTGCACAAACTGCAAGACTGGTGCGAGCGCGCGGAAGCGTCGGGCATCAAGTCGCTGCAAGAGTTCTCGATGCGCCTGCGCAGCTACGCGTAAGCGAAAGCGCCCCAATGAAAACGGCCCCGCGGGGCCGTTTTTTATTGCTTCTGCTTTTCCAGCCAGGCGGCCTGTTTGCTGGCGATGCCGTCGTAATACGACTGGGTGCCGGCCTCGATGCGCCGGATATCCGGGTTCTTCATGGCCATTTCAGACAGGCGCGGAATCTTGCGCGGATCGGCGCCGTCAAGGATGGACAGGGCGGCGGCACTGAAGGCTGCCGCCCGCTGCCGCAACTCCTGCTCGCCGAAGGCGGCGCTGGCCTGGCGCGGCGAACCGATATAGCCTTCCCATTGCGGCGCCTTGGCAGCGGCGACCGCCTCGGCAGGGGAGTTGGCACGGTGCGGCGCGGCCTTGGCGTAGCCCGGCGCGACCAGGTCGGGCCGCAGGAACAGGATGCGGCTGGTTTCCGACATGCCGGCGTGGACCTCAAATTCGCCGTCTTCGGCTGCCGCTTCGGCGCTGCGCAAGGGGCGGGGCGCTGGCGGGCCCAGCAGCAATCCGGCCAGGTTGACCATGCGGCCACCGTATGTGTCGTGGAAGTAGTCGCCGGCCTGGTCCAGCATCAGGTTGTGCAACGGCGAGCCATGGTTGTGCACCACGAAAATCCAGCGGTAGCCTTGTTCGCCCAGCTCGCTGGCCAGGTCCATGAAGGCGGCGCGCTCGGTTTCCGGGCGTACCGTGTAGCTGCCGGGGAAGTTGTAGCGTCCGCCAAGCACATTGGCGCCCGAGGTGCCAAGCGGGACGGTGGGAAACACCAGCGCCTGCCAGCCCGGCCGTTTGGCGATGGCTTCTGCCAGTGTCCTGGCCCACCATTCGTTCATCATGGTATCGGTGCCCGATGGCAGGTGCGGTCCGTGTTGCTCGATGATCCCGCCGACCAGGATGACGGCGGTGTGGTTCTTGTCGAGCGCCGCCAGCTGGCTGGCGTTCATCTCGTCGACCTTGAATACCTGTGCCGCCGCAACTAAAGGGAACAGCAAGGCCAACATGCAGAGATAGCGCACAAAAGTGTTGGCGCCACTTTTATCAGAGGAGTAAACTGTTTCCATGAAAAAATATTCTCCGGGAGACGTTGTGAAGTGGTCAATTTTAACGCTGGCGATGCTGCTGGCGAGCGGCGCCCAAGCTGCCGCGAGCTGGGAAATCAAACCTGAAGGGCTGGGGCCATACAAAGTCGGCGCCCGCTATGAAAACCTGGGCAAGACCTTTGGCGGCCTGGAAGCTGACAAATTCATCAGCGAAGACAAGTCCTGCCGCGTCGCGCGCTCGAAGCGCTATCCCAGCGTGGAGGTGACTTTTGTGAAGAAGGTTGTGGCGCGGGTCGATGTCTCCGGCGGCTTTGGCACCGACCGCAGGGTGCAGATCGGCGATCCGTTTTCCAAGCTGCAGCGCTTGTACGGCGACGCGGTCAAGCCGCATCCTGAGCACGCCGACTGGCTGATGGTGGTAACCGGCGACCGGGAACTGGCCATCCGCTACATGATGCGCGAAGGTAAGGTGGTGTCGATCGACGCCGGCAAGCGCCTGCAGCTGCAAACGCTGGAAGGCTGCCAATAAAAAAACCGCCCCAAGGGGCGGTTTTTTGTTCCAACCGAAGATCGATTACTTGATCTTGGTTTCCTTGTACATCACGTGCTTACGTGCTTTAGGATCGAACTTCATGATTTCCATTTTGGAAGGCATGGTGCGCTTGTTTTTGGTCGTGGTGTAGAAGTGACCAGTACCAGCGGTCGATTCCAGCTTGATCTTGTCGCGGCCAGTTTTTGCCATGATTCAGCTCCCTATTAAACTTTCTCGCCACGCGCACGCATGTCGGCCAGGACGGCGTCGATGCCGACCTTGTCGATTACGCGCAGACCGGCGTTAGACAGACGCAGGGAGACCCAGCGGTTTTCAGATTCAACAAAAATACGACGGTTCTGCAGGTTTGGCAGGAAACGACGCTTGGTTTTGTTGTTTGCGTGGGAAACATTGTTGCCGACCATCGGCTTCTTCCCAGTAACTTGGCAAACACGTGCCATGGCACACTCCTTGAATTACTTCCGAAATTGGAAAAACAAGAGTATATGGAAATTTCCCAAGATTTTCAAGCACTTGCGAAAAACAATTGTGTCACATTGAAAGGAAAAATTTAACAATTAGATTTGCCCATGTTCGGCGAAGGAATGCACCTGGTGCCCTGCGACGACAAAATGGTCCAGGATGCGGATATCCACCAGGGCCAGCGCCTGCACCAGGGCCCTTGTCAGCAGCAGGTCCGATTCACTGGGCGAGGGCGATCCCGAGGGGTGGTTATGGGCCAGCATGACGGCGGCGGCATTGCGTGCCAGGGCTTCACGCACCACTTCCCGCGGGTAGACGCTGGTATGCGTGAGCGTTCCGCGAAACAATTCGCAGGCTTCGATCAGGCGGTTTTTGACGTCGAGGAACAGTACGTGGAAGGATTCATACGGCTGGCCCGCCAGCGACAGCCGCAAAAAGTCTTTCACGGCATGGGGCGAAGACATCTCTTCGCCGCAAGACATCTCTTCGGCAATGGCGCGCCGTGCTAATTCAACAACAGCCTGCAACTGGGCGTATTTGGCCGCTCCCAGCCCGGGCATGGCGGTAAATTCGGCCCGGCTGGCATGGATCATCGCCCGCAGCGAGCCGAAACGGCCCAGCAGGTCGGTCGCCAGCGCCACGGCATCCTTGCCGGGAATCCCAACGCGCAGGAAGATCGCCAGCAATTCGGCGTCGGACAGGGCTTGCGGGCCGGCTTTTAACAATCGTTCACGTGGGCGCAGCTGTTCTGGCCAGTCGGAAATCGCCATGGTCACCTCCATCGCCCATTATCTGGTCCGGGAGGGGAGGGCAATTTGCGCTGGGTCAGGTTTTGCGCAAATGCGGCCTGCGCCGCCTGCCGCCCGATGGCTTACAATACAGGTTTGCCCGTCACCAGAGTTGTTTCCATGTCTAACGTTGTCACCGCTTCGGCCTACCTCACCCTGCATTACCGCCTCGCCTCGATGGATGGCGTCAATATCGTCTCCACTTTCGAGGGCAATCCTGCCACGCTGATGCTGGGCCAGGGCCAGCTGGCGCCGAACCTGGAAGCGCTGCTGATCGGCCTGCCGGAAGGGACGCACAAGGTGTTCGAGCTGGCGCCGGGCGAAGGCTTCGGCCCGCGCAACCCGGACCTGGTGCAGGCCGTGTCCCGTGCTACGCTGGATGAAAACTCCGATCCGGACAATGAATACAAGATCGGCGACCTGGTCGACTTTGCGGCGCCAAAGGGCGGCCGCTTCGCCGGCGTGCTGCGCGAACTGCGCGAGGACGTCGCCATCTTCGACTTCAACCACCCGCTGGCCGGCCAGCCGGTGAAGTTTGAAGTGAACCTTATCTCTGTGCTGTAAAAGAACATGGACAAAGAAATCCTCCTCGCCCAGCCTCGCGGCTTTTGTGCCGGCGTTGACCGCGCCATCGAGATCGTCGAGCGCGCGTTGCAGCAGTTCGGCGCGCCGATCTACGTGCGCCACGAAATCGTGCACAACGCCTATGTGGTGGAAGACCTGCGCGCCAAGGGCGCCATCTTCATCGAAGAACTGGACGACGTCCCATCCGGCAACACCCTGGTGTTCTCGGCCCACGGCGTATCGAAAGCCGTGCGCGCCGAAGCGGAATCGCGCGGCCTGGCCATCTTCGACGCCACCTGCCCGCTGGTGACCAAGGTTCACGTGGAAGTGGCCAAGATGCGCAAGCAGGGCTGCGAGATCATCATGATCGGCCACAAGGGCCATCCGGAAGTGGAAGGCACCATGGGCCAGACCGAGGAAGGCATGTACCTGGTCGAAACCTCGGAAGACGTGGCCGCCTTGCAGGTGAAAAATCCGGAGCTGCTGGCCTATGTGTCGCAAACGACGCTTTCCGTCGATGATACGGCACAAATCATCGAAGCCCTGAAGGCGAAATACCCGAATATTATTGAACCGAAAAAAGGCGATATCTGCTACGCCACCACCAACCGCCAGGAAGCCGTGAAATTCATGGCGCCGCAGGTGGAAGTGGTGATCGTGGTGGGCTCGCCGAACAGCTCCAACTCCAACCGCCTGCGCGAAGTGGCGGAGAAGAAGGGCGCCCCGGCCTATATGGTGGACAACGCGTCGCAGATCGATCCGGCCTGGCTGGACGGCAAGATGCGCGTGGGCGTGACGGCCGGTGCGTCGGCGCCGGAAGTGCTGGTCGAAGCCGTGATCAACCGCCTGAAGGAACTGGGCGCGAAGAGCGTGCGCACCCTGGAAGGCGTGGAAGAATCGGTCACTTTCCCATTGCCAAAAGGACTTGGCTGAATATAATTCTGTTGGATGCGGATTTTCCGCGATTAGTTTTTCGGAAACATCGCTATCATGGCGAACGCTTCCAAAACGGCGGCACCACGAGGGAAACCTTGGGTGCCGTTTTTATTAGTCATTAAAGGCAGACGATGGATACCTTTATCCAACAAATTCTTAACGGCCTGGTGCTGGGTAGTATGTATGCGCTGGTAGCCCTCGGTTATACGATGGTGTACGGCGTGCTGAACCTGATCAACTTCGCCCACGGCGACGTGCTGATGATCGGCGCGATGGTCGGCCTCTCCATCCTGAATTTGTTGGGCGTGTATGCGCCTGGCCTGCCGGGCTACCTGCAACTGGGCATCGCCATCATCGGCGCCATCCCCGCCTGCATGCTCGTGAACATCCTGATCGAGCGCATCGCTTACCGCCGCCTGCGCAATGCCCCGCGCCTGGCGCCGCTGATCACCGCCATCGGCGTGTCCTACCTGCTGCAAACCTTCGCCATGATGATCTGGGGCCGCAACCCGCTGCCCTTCCCGCAGCTGCTGCCGACCGAGCCAATCATGGTGGGCGGCGCCGTGATCACCGTCACCCAGGTGCTGCTGCTGGTGCTGGCTGCAGCCTCGATGTTTGGCCTGGTGATGCTGGTGGAGCGCACCCGCATGGGCCGCGCCATGCGCGCCGTGGCGGAAAACCCGCGCGTGGCGGGCTTGATGGGCGTGGACTCCAACAAGATCATCGTCGCTACCTTTGCCATCGGCGCGGCCCTGGCTGGCGTAGCGGGCGTGATGTGGGGCGCCAACTACGCGTCCATCCAGTTTTCGATGGGCTTCATGCCTGGCCTGAAGGCTTTCTGTGCGGCAGTGCTGGGCGGTATCGGCAATATCTATGGCGCGATGGTCGGCGGCATTGTACTGGGCCTGGTCGAATCGCTGGTTGCGGGTTATATCGGCGACTGGACCGGGGGCTTCATCGGCTCCAACTACCAGGATATCGTTGCCTTCGTAGTGCTGATCCTGGTGCTGACGGTGCGTCCGTCCGGCATCATGGGTGAACGCGTGGCAGACCGCGCCTGATAAGGAAGTGACAATGCTGAACTTCGACGTACAAAAGAATCCCAAGCAGGCGTATATCAGCATGGCGCTGCTGTTCGCCGCGCTGATTATCTTCCCGTTCGCGGCCGCACCGTTCGGCAATTCGTGGGTGCGTATCGCCGACCTGGCGCTGCTCTACATCATGCTGGCCGTCGGCCTGAACATCGTGGTGGGTTTTGCCGGTTTGCTCGACCTGGGCTATATCGCGTTTTATGCGGTGGGCGCTTACATGACCGGACTGCTTGCATCGCCGCAGTTTGCCGCCGTCCTGGAATCGCTGGTCAACGTGAATCCGGCCGTTGGCGAGGCGCTGGCCAGGCTGCTGGGCGAGGACATCCGCACCAACGGCATTCACTTGTCGGTCTGGGTGATCGTGCCGATGGCGGCGGCGCTGGCTGGCATGTTCGGCGCGCTGCTGGGCGCGCCGACGCTGAAGCTGCGCGGCGACTACCTGGCCATCGTGACGCTGGGCTTCGGTGAAATCATCCGCATCTTCATGAATAACCTGAACGATCCGGTCAATATCACCAACGGCCCGCAGGGCATCAACCTGATCGACCCGATCCGGGTGTTCGGCGTCAACCTGGCGGGCGAGCAGGGCTCGCGCGCCACCGTGTTCATCGGCAGCTTCTCCATGCCTTCGGTGAACGCCTACTATTTCCTGTTCCTGTTGCTGACCGTCGTGACCGTGTTCGTCACCACCCGGTTGCAGCACTCGCGCCTGGGCCGTGCATGGGTGGCGATCCGCGAAGATGAAATCGCGGCCAAGGCCATGGGCATCAATACCCGCAACGTGAAACTGCTGGCGTTCTCGATGGGCGCCTGCTTCGGCGGCGTGGCCGGCGCCATGTTCGCTTCCTTCCAGGGCTTCGTGTCGCCGGAATCGTTCTCGCTGACCGAGTCGATCGCCGTGCTGGCGATGGTGGTGCTGGGCGGTATCGGCCACATTCCAGGCGTAGTGCTGGGCGGCGCGCTGCTGGCGGCGCTGCCGGAAATCCTGCGCCATGTGGTGGAGCCGCTGCAGATGAAGTTGTTCGGCAAAGTCGTGGTCGAAGCGGAAGTGCTGCGCCAGCTCCTGTACGGCCTGGCCATGGTGGTGATCATGCTGACCCGTCCTGCGGGCCTGTGGCCTTCGCCCAAGCATGAAGATCGTCCTACGGATGGCGACGCGGACTCCAAAGGCCAGTCCACCGGCGTAATGGCAGCATGAGGTTAGTCGAGATGAACGATCAAGTAATCCTGAATATCGAAGGCGTCAACAAACGCTTCGGCGGCCTGCAGGCGCTGACCGACGTGCGCATCAAGATCAACAAGGGCCAGATCTACGGCCTGATCGGCCCCAATGGCGCCGGCAAGACCACCTTCTTCAATGTGATCACTGGCTTGTACCAGCCGGATACCGGCACCTTCGAGCTGGCAGGGAAGCCATACTCGCCGTCGGCGCCGCACGCCGTGGCCAAGGCCGGCATTGCGCGCACCTTCCAGAACATCCGCCTGTTCGGTGAAATGACTGCGCTGGAGAACGTGATGGTGGGACGCCATGTGCGTTCGCACCAGGGTGTGTTCGGCGCCATCTTCCGCCACAAGGCTGCACGCGAAGAGGAACAGGCGATCCGCAAGCGCGCCCAGGAGCTGCTGGACTTCGTCGGCATCGGCCAGTTCGCCAGCCGCACCTCGAAATACCTGTCGTACGGCGACCAGCGCCGCCTTGAGATTGCACGCGCCCTGGCGACCGATCCGCAACTGCTGGCGCTGGACGAACCGGCAGCCGGCATGAACGCGACCGAGAAGCTGGCGCTGCGCGAGCTGCTGGTCAAGATCAAGAACGAAGGCAAGACCGTGCTGCTGATCGAGCACGATGTGAAGCTGATGATGGGCCTGTGCGACCGCATCAGCGTGCTCGAATACGGCAAGCTGATTGCCGAAGGCTTGCCCGCCGAAATCCAAAGCAACAAAGCCGTGATTGAAGCCTATCTGGGAGGAGCGCACTGATGGGCGCCAATGTGTTGAAAGTATCGGGCCTGAAGGTCGCTTACGGCGGCATCAAGGCGGTCAAAGGCATCGACCTGGAAGTGAACGAAGGCGAACTGGTCACCCTGATCGGCGCCAACGGCGCGGGCAAGACCACTACGCTGAAGGCGATCACCGGCACCCTGCCGCCTTGCAAGGTGGAGGGCACCGTGTCTTACATGGGCGCGTCCCTGAAGGGGACGCAATCTTTCCACCTGGTCGAGAAAAAGCTGGCCATGGTGCCGGAAGGCCGCGGCGTCTTCACGCGCATGACCATCACCGAAAACCTGATGATGGGCGCCTACACCATGAGCGACAAGGCCGCGATTGCTGCCGATATCGAAAAGTGGTTCAGCATCTTTCCACGCCTGAAGGAGCGCGCGGCGCAACTGGCGGGCACCCTGTCCGGCGGCGAACAGCAGATGCTGGCCATGGCGCGCGCGCTGATGTGCCACCCGCACCTGCTGCTGCTCGACGAGCCGTCGATGGGCCTGTCGCCGATCATGGTGGAAAAGATCTTTGAAGTGATCCGCGACGTGCACCGGCAGGGCATCACCATCCTGCTGGTGGAGCAGAATGCCAAGCTGGCGCTGCAGGCTGCCAACCGCGGCTACGTGATGGAGTCGGGCGCGGTCACCATGACCGGCAATGCCGACGACATGCTGCACGACCCGCGCGTAAAAGCCGCCTACCTCGGCGAATAAGTTCAGAATTCGATTGAAACGCTGAAACCGCCGCCCTCGCGGTTCGCCATGCCGACGCGGGCGCCGTGGTTGTCGGCGATATGGCGCACGATGGACAGCCCCAGGCCGCAGCCGCCGGCAAGGCTGCCTTCCGGACGGAAGAAGCGGTCGGACAGGCGCGGCAAATCGGCCGGGTTGACGCCGGGGCCATTGTCGTTCACGCGCAGCAGGGCGCCATTGCCTTGCTGCTGCACGATCACGTCGACGCGCCCGCCTTCCGGCGAATAGCGCAGGGCATTGTCCAGCAGGTTGTTCAGCAGGATGCGCAGGCTATCCGGCTCGGCGCGCACGTACACCGCCTCTTGCCCCTCCACGCCCAGGTCGACGCTGCGGCTTTCGGCCAGCGTGCTGTAATCGGCCACCGCATCGCAGGCCAGGCGCCGCAGGTCGACGTTCTGCAGGTCCTGCCGCGCGGGCCCCGATTCCACCCGCGCCAGGTTAAGCAGCTGGTGCACCAGGTGGGCGGTTCGGTCGAGCCGCTCGTGCAGCTTGGCGAAGTTGAGCTGACGCGCTTCGTCGTTGCCGGCGCGTTCCATCAATTGCAATTGCAGCTTGAGGGCGGTGATCGGCGAACGCAGTTCATGCGCCGCATCGGCGACAAAGGTGCGCTGGGTTTCCAGCGATTGGCTAAAGCGTTCCAGCAAGCCGTTCAGCGCTTCCACCACCGGCACCAGCTCACCCGGCCAGCCGTCCGGCGGCAACGGCTCAAGCATGGCCGGCGAGCGGTGCGCCAGCGCCTTGGTCAGGAATTCCAGCGGGCGCATGGCGCGGTTGACCACCACCTGCACCAGGATGGCCATCAGGCCAATGAAAGCCAGCAGCGGCAAGCCGGTACGCAGCACGATGGCCGCAGCCATGTGGTCGCGTACCGCCAGCGCCTGGCTGGCCTGCACATAGCGCCCATTCTCTCTGCCGCCGTAGACGCGCCAGGCCTCGCCGCGCTGCTCGACCACCGAATAGCCCGACAGGTCGTGGCGCTGCACGTGCGCCGACGGCTTGGAGTCGTATAGCAGCCTGCCGTCGGCATCCCACGCCTGCAGCACAAAGTCTTCTTGCGGATCTTCGACGGACATCTGCAGTATGTCGGAGGCCAGCTTGTCCGGCAGGGCATTGACCAGCTGCCGCAATTGGGTGTCTTCCAGTTCGTTGGTTTCGATGCGCAGGGCGCGGTATTGCAGCCAGCCCGCTCCCGTGGTGGCGGCCACGGTGGCGCACAGCATGCCCACCTGCAGCTGGCGGCGCACCGTGGCCATCACGGTTCGGCCACCTTGTAGCCGACCCCGCGCACGTTCTGGATCAGGTCGGGGCCCAGCTTCTTGCGCAGATGGTGGATGTAGACGTCGATGGCATTGCTCTCGATCTCGGCATCCCAGCCGTAAAGGCGTTCTTCCAGCTTGCGTTTCGGTACCACGGCGCCCGGTTCGTCGAGCAGCACGCGCAATACGGCGAACTCACGGGCCGACAGCGTGACTTCGGCGCCGTCGCAAGTGACGACGTGGCTTGCCAGGTCGAGCCGCAGCCGGCCATGCACGATCACCGAACTGCTGCGCGAGACGCGGCGCCGCAGCAGGGCGCGGATGCGCGCCAGCAGCTCGTCCAGGTCGAAGGGCTTGCCCAGGTAATCGTCGGCGCCGGCGTCCAGCGCTTCGATGCGGGCTGCCGTGCCTTCGCGCGCCGTGACCACCAGGATAGGCACGTCGTTGCCGCGCGCGCGGATCGTGCGCAGCACAGCCATCCCTTCGCGGCGGGGCAGGCCAAGGTCGAGCAGCACCAGGTCGTAGCTGTTGGCCGCCGCCGCCAGTTCGGCGCTGGCGCCATCGCGCACCCAGTCCAGTGCGTAGTTCTCGCTGCGCAGGCCGGCCTCGATGCTGTCGCCGATCATGTCATCGTCTTCAACCAGTAACAATCGCACTTCACAATCCCTGTTCAATATTGCGCTAACCATATCATGCCGGCGCTTAACGTTGTCTTAATGCAGCTGCTGATACGCTTTCCCAATGACTCAAAATCTTTCGTTGCAAGTTACTCAAGATGCCGCGCTGCCAGGCGAGGCGGGCGCCCTGCAGCCGCGGCTCAAGACGTGGTTTTATGCGGCGCTGGCCCTGCTGCTGGTGGCCCGCCTGGCCCTGATGGCGCTGGGGCCGCTGGCCGATACCACCGAAGCGCGATACGGCGAACTGGCGCGCCAGACGGTGGTGCACGGCTATTGGCTGATGCCGCATATGGATGCGCAGACGCCATTCTTCGCCAAGCCGCCGCTGTCGACCTGGAGCAGCGCCGTGGCAATGGAACTGCTGGGTGTGAATGAATTCGCCGCGCGCCTGCCAGCCTTGCTGTTCTCTTCCCTGGCGGCCTGGATCTGCTATGCCTGGGCTGGCGCGCATGGCGTGCGCCAGCGCTGGCTGGTGCTGCCGGTGCTGGCCGCGACACCGATCTTCTTCGTCAGCGCGGGCGCAGTGATGACCGATGCCGTCCAGATGCTGGTTGTGGGCGGGGCGCAGTATTTCGCCTGGCTGGCCATGCAGGAAAAGTCGCGCCGGGCCCGCCTGGCATTCTGGGCCTTCATCGGCCTGGGCGCCCTGGCCAAGGGGCTGGCGACGTGGGCCCTGATCGGCATGCCGATCTTGGCCTGGGCCATGTTGCCGGGCCGCCGCCTGGCTGAGCTATGGGAACTGTGGGACTGGCGCGGCGTACTGCTGGCGCTGCTGCTCTTCGTGCCATGGTACGCAGCGGCCGAGCATGCCTACCCCGGCTTCCTGAGCTACTTCATCGTTGGCGAGCATTTCTCGCGCTTCCTGGTGCCCGGCTGGACGGGCGACCGCTATGGCTTCGCGCACCGCCAGCCATGGGGCGCGATCTGGGTATTCTGGCTGGGCGGCGTGCTGCCCTGGATTGTGCTGTTTGCCACCCGCCTGACCGCCGTGCTGCGCCTGCGCCGCGCCACCCCGCTGGAAGCCTACCTGTGGTGCGCCACCCTGGTGCCGCTGCTGTTCTTCACCTTCAGCCGCAACATCATCGGGACCTATACCTTGACTGCCGTGCCGGCTTTCGCGGTGCTGGCAGCTGGCTGGCTGGACCGGATGGAGGCGGCCGCATTGCGCAAGGCCGGGATGGCCTTGGCCGGCTTCGCCTTGCTGGTGCTGCTTGCTGTGCCTTTCATCCTGAGCCGGCAGGAGATGAGTTCGGAGCGCGCCCTGTTGCGTGCTGCGGCGCAGGCGGCGCCGGGCGCTCCGCTGCAGTATCTGGCCAAGCCCGCCTTCTCGTCGGCCTTTTACGGCGATACCTTGATCCAGCCGGCAGCGCCCGGCGCACCAATGCCTGCATCAGGCCTGGTTGTGGTGGATAATGAAAAGGTGGCAGCCATTCGCGGCCGCGTGCTGTTCCACGGCGCGCACCGCACATTGTTGGAGGTAACGCCATGAAATCACGTCATTCGCTTTCCGTTGTCATTCCGGTGCTGAACGAGGCCGAAGGGATGGCGGCACTGCTGCCGCAAGTCGAGCAGCAATTGCGGCGCTGCCGGGTGGAGTGGGAAATCGTAATCGTCGACGACGGCGGCAACGACAACCTGGCCGAGGTGGTCGCCGACTTCGAACGCCACGCGGACGGGCCTTGCAATGTGCAGCTGCTGCAGCTTTCGCGCAATTTTGGCAAGGAAGCCGCACTGACCGCCGGCCTGGCGGCGGCCCGCGGCGACGCCGTGGTGTGCATGGATGGCGACGGCCAGCATCCCCCAACCTTGCTGCCGGCCATGGTGGCGCAGTGGCGTGCCGGCTACGATACCGTTATTGCCAAACAGGGGTCGCGTGCGCACGAGCCGCTCCTGCTGGCTTGGGCCAAGCGCCGCTTCTACGCGTTCCTGCAAGGCCACGAGCGCTTCCGCATTCCTGCGCATGCCGGCGATTTCCGCCTGCTCGACCGCAAAGTGGTGCGTGCGCTGTTGCAGCTGCCTGAACGCAGCCGCTTCATGAAAGGCCTGTATGCCTGGCTCGGCTTCCGCACTGCCATGATCGATTTCGATGCCGCGCCGCGCACGGCCGGCAGCAGCAAGTTCCGCTTCCGCCAGCTGGCTGAGCTGGCGACCCTCGGCATCACCGCCTTCTCGCTGCGCCCCCTGCGCATGGTATCGGCGGCGGGCGCCCTGGTGTCTTTCGCGGCGGTCGCCTACGGCTTGTATATCGCTGTCGAAACCCTGGTGTTCGGCAATGCGGTGTCCGGCTGGGCCACGCTGGCTTCGGGCATGATGCTGCTGTCCGGGGTGCAGTTGCTGTGCCTGGGCGTGATCGCCGAATACCTCGGGCGCGTGTATGAAGAGGCCAAGCAGCGTCCCTTGTATGTGCTTGATGAAACGGTCGACCATAGCCAGCTTGGCCAGCGCGAACGCAGCATGAAGGCAATTTGATGAGGCGTCCGTTCTTCTTTGCCCTGGTTGGCGCGGCCGCCGCACTGACGCATTTGGCGGTGGTGTATTTGCTGGTGGAGTTTGCCTCCTGGCCGCCGGCGCAGGCCAATGTGGCTGCATTCTGCGTGGCCTTCCTGGTCAGTTATATGGGACAGCGGCGCTATACCTTTGGCGCCGGCGCACCATGGCTGCACAGCATGGCGCGCTGGGGCGCGGTATCGGTGGCGGCGTTCGCACTGAACCAGCTGATGTTCACGCAAGCCTTGCTGCACCTGCCAGGCCAGCCTTACCTGCTGCTGCTGGCGGTAGTGACTTTCCTGGTTGCGGCGCTCAGTTTCCTGCTCGGGAAAGTCTGGGCATTTGCGGGAGCGGCGCGGTGAAGGGCCTGATCCTGAATGCCGACGATGTCGGCATGCATCCAGCGGTCGACGATGCGGTGGCCGAGCTGGTGGAGAAGGGCATCGTCAGCTCCGCCAGCGTGATGTCGCTGGGGCGGCCCAACCGCGATACGCTGGCCGCCATGACGCGCTGCGGGGCGGACCTGGGTCTGCACCTGGATTTCACCAGCGAGCTGGCGCATACGGCCTACCGGCGCGAGACCAGCCTGTCCTCGCTGATGCTGTCGGCCTGGAGCGGCACGCTGAGCGCCGCTTTCGTGCGCGAGGCGCTCGACGGCCAGTTGCAGCGTTTTGCTGAATTGACCGGACGGCTGCCGGACTTCATCGATGGACACCAGCACGTGCACCAGTTCCCGGTGATTCGCGAGGCACTGGTGCAGGCGCTGGAAACATACGGCGGCCGGCGTATCCGTGTGCGCAGTACCCATGCGCTGCGCTGGCGCGGCGCAAAGGCGGCCGTCATCGCCATGCTGGGCAGCGGAGCCCTGGTGCGGCGCCTGGAACGCCTGGGCTTCACCGGCAACGCGGACTTCATGGGCGTCTACGATTTGTCTGCTGATGCTGACTTGCCGGCACTGTGGCGGGGCTGGCTGGCCAATGCTCCAGAGCAGGGCGGGCTGGCGATGTGCCACCCTGCGCTGAAGGATTGGGGCGGCGAGGCTTTCCGCATCAAGGAGTACCAGTTCCTGGCCAGCCAGCAGTTCCGCGAGCTGTGCGCCGAATTCCAGGTGCAGTCCGTGAACTGGCGCGGGCAGGCCTTGTGCAACGTGCAGCCGGTACTTTAGGCGAGCAGGCTGGCGAAGCGCTCGATATCGACGTTGCCGCCGCTGATCAGCACACCCACGCGTTTGCCGCGCAGCTGGTCCTTCATCTTGCGCGCTGCGGCGAAGCCCAGGCAGCCTGTCGGCTCCACCACGATCTTCATGCGCGCGGCGAAGAAGCGCATGGCTTCCACCAGTTCAGCGTCGCCGACCGTCAGGATGTCGTCCACGTCGCGCTGGATGATGGGGAAGGTCAGCGAGCCGAGATGCTGCGTCTGCGCGCCGTCGGCGATGGTCTTGGGCGTGTCGATATGCACGATAGAGCCGCTGCGGAACGATTGCTGGCCGTCGTTGCCCGCTTCCGGTTCCACGCCATACAGCTTGCACTTCGGCGACAGCGCGCGTGTTGCCAGCGCCGAACCGGAGAGCAGGCCTCCGCCGCCCAGGCAGACGAAGAAGGCATCCAGTTCACCCACTTCCTCGAACAGTTCTTTGGCCGCCGTACCCTGGCCGGCGATCACGTCGGCATGGTCGTACGGCGGGATCAGGGTCATGCCCTTTTCTTCAGCCAGCCTGCGGCCGATGGCTTCGCGGTCTTCCTTGTAGCGGTCATAGGTCACCACATTGCCGCCGTAGCCGCGCGTGGCGGCGATCTTCGATGCCGGTGCATCTTCCGGCATGATGATGGTGGCCGGGATGCCAAGGATTTTTGCCGACAGCGCAATCGCTTGCGCGTGGTTGCCGGAGGAGAAGGCAACCACGCCAGCCTTGCGCTGGGCTTCGCTGAAGCGCGACAGGGCGTTAAAGCCGCCGCGGAATTTGAAGGCGCCCATGCGCTGCAGGTTTTCGGCCTTGAAGAAGATCTCGGCGCCCAGTTCCTGGTTGGCGGTGCGCGATGTCAGGACCGGTGTACGGTGGGCGTGGCCTTCGATGCGTCCGGCAGCTGCGACAATGTCTTCATAAGTTGGGATGGTCATTGCTTCTTTCCTTACCAGGGCCACAAAACGTTATGGCCGATGTTGTTGGCGAGGGCGCGCTGGTACAGCATGCGCACCGTAGTGAGGTCTTGCAGGGCGATGCCCGTCATGTCGAAAATCGTAATGTCTTCCGCAGCGCGCGCAGGCGGCTTGGCGAGCAGCTCACCCAATTCGGCTGCCGGCAGGTCCGGTGCCCATTGCAGTTCGCCGATGCGGCGCGCTTGCGGCCGGTCGTCGGTCCACACGCGGGCGCGCTGCAGGAGGCCCGGCGGCAGTTCGCGTTTGCCCGGCGTATCAGCGCCCACGGCGTTGATGTGCGTGCCGGGACGGACAGCATCGGCGTTGAACAGCATGCTGTGGCCGGGCGTGGCGGTGATCACCACGTCCGACGCCGCAACCGCAGCATCGGCAGCTGCAGTGCGTGCGCCGCCTGCGAGGACGATGTCGCAACGCCCTGCGAACTGCGCTTCGAACGAAAGCTCTTGCCGGCCGTCGGACGTGACATAGCGCAAGCGCTTGAGAGAGGGCAGGGCATCCAGCGCGTAGTCAATATGGCCGCGCGCCTGCACGCCGGTGCCGAACACGCACAGCTGCTCGCTGCCGGCGCGCGCCAGCAATTGCAGGCCAAGCGCACCGGCGGCGGCTGTACGCGCGGTGGTGACCGCGTTGCCGTCGGCGAGGCACAGCGGGCGGCCGGTGCGCGGATCGACCAGCATGATGGTGGCCTGGTGGGTATCGCTGCCGCCTTCGCGGTTCGCGGGCCAGAAGCCGGCGGCCTTAAAGCCAAGCAGCTCCTGCGAAGGGACGTCGCCGGACTTGATGCCGAATACCGCGCTGCCCGGCAGCTCCTCCCGCACCAGGGGGAATACGCGCGCCGCGCGCGCGGCATGAAGCGTAAAGGCCTCGCGTACGGCGGCGCGAACGTCGTCCGGCCGCAGCAGCGCCGCGACGGCGTCACGGTCCAGCAGTAGCAGGCGCGATGCGTTACTTGGCATAGTTGTAGACGGTAGCACGTGACACTCCCAGGTGCGCTGCAATGGTTTCCATCGAGCGCCGCATGTCAAGCAGACCTGCGTCGCCCAGTTCGCGCAACAAGGCCCGGCGGTCATCGGCCTTCAACGCGCGCGGCGTGGTGGAAAGGCGTGCAGCGAATTGCTCGATATGTGCGCGGATTGCGTCTGCTCCTGCAGCCGGCGCCAGAGACTCAATGACAGCCGCCGCCGGGTCGACATTGCTGAATTGGCCCAGCATCGCCTGCAGGCTGCGGAAAAGGTTCAGGTCCACATTCAGGCACAGTGCGGCAATGTACTGCCCATCCTGGTCCTTGATGCCGACCGAAGTGCTCTTGGCCGGGCGCCCGTCAGGGAAGGTATTCGGATAATTCGCCAGAACTTGTGGAAACGACGGATCGGCAATCCGAGCGAGCCCCAGCTCAGTCGCCGGCTCGCCAACCGCACGTCCCGACAGGTTGTTATGGATTGCCAGCACTGCATGCCCCGGATCGAGCAAATCGTGCAATACGACCTCCGTGAACGGCGCCAGCGTGCGCCCGAGCCCATCGGCCACTTGTTTTATCTGTTCCAGCAAATGCTGCTGTGCGGGAGTTCGTTTCATCATTGAGACAGATTATCTCGGTTTAGATAAAGTGTAAACCTTTGGCCCGCGCTGCGGCCGTTTGACAAGCTACCTACTAGTTAGTAGAATGTCCGGATGCTCAGTTCTTCCAACACATCCGAAAACATCTTGCGCTGTGCGCAATCGCTGATTATTGCTGGTGGCTACAACGGCTTCAGCTACGCCGATATCGCCAAAGTAGTGGGTATCCGAAATGCCAGCATCCATCACCATTTTCCCAGTAAGGCGATGCTGGTCCAGGCATTGGTCGCGCGCTACCGGGAAGCCGCGCAGGCCGGATTAGCCGCCCTGGAGGCAAGCGTGCCCGATCCGCTTGAACAGCTGAATGCCTACGCCGCGTACTGGGAAGCCTGCGTTGCTGATCCGGCCTCGGCATTCTGCGTTTGCGCCATGCTTGCAGCCGAAATGCCGATCCTGCCGGAAGAAATAGCACTCGAAGTACGGGCCCATTTCCGCATGCTTTCGGCGTGGTTGGCTGCCGTACTTGCACGTGCCGGGAAGCAGGGCCGCTGTCGTCTGTCGCGGTCCCCCAAGGAGGAAGCGGAAATGCTGATGGCGGCCGTGCACGGGGCCATGTTGTCGTCCCGCGCATACGGCGACGCCAAAATGTTCGGCATGCTCGTCAGGCCAATGCTGGCCAGGCTGTCCGCTTAAGCGCCGATTGGCAAAACAGGAAACCGCATCTCAACGTTTACCCAACGAGCCTACCTTCCAGTAGGTAGTTAAAATTGTAGTCATCACTGAAAGGGCATCACCATGTTTGGCATATCTCCGCTTGGCTGGATCCATACGCTTGGCAGCCTGCCGGCCATTCCTGTCGCGGTCTACATGTTTGCGCGTCATGGCCGCATCGTGCCGCGCTCGGCAGCAGGCGCAATTTACTTCTTGTCGATGTTGATCGGCGCTGCGACCGTCTTCCTGGTCGCACGCCAGCCAGCGAGCAAGGGAATTGCCGTGGTCACGCTGGCACTCTTGCTTATGGGGTATGGGATCAGCCGGTTCCCGCAGCTTGGCCGAGCGGCCAAATACGTCGAAACCCTGTCCCTGACGGTGACCACATTCCTCTTGATGTTGCCGACGGTAACCGAGATCCTGCGTCGCGTGCCGGATGGGCATCCGCTTGTGACTGACCTGAAATCGCCGCTGCTGCTCGGATCCCAGGCTGGCCTGCTGCTATTGCTGTTGGCCGGGCTGACCGCCCAGGTTGCGTATTTGCGAAAAAACGCCAAGGCAAACGCGTAACTGGAATCGTAAAGCGCGAACGAAAAAAAGCCCCGGACTTTTGCCGGGGCTCGGGAAGGACACCCGCTGAGAGGAAACCACGGATGCCGAGGAGACCCTTGTACAGCGATGCTTCATGTGCCGGCCGCTGGGCCGGCGGAATTTCAATTACTGCTTCTTGGCGCCGTTGGCGGCAGTGGTGAACTGGTTCACAGCTGCGTTCACATTGGCTTCGAAGGTTTCAGCAGCAGCCTTGGCGCTTTTGGTGAACTGCTCGTAGCCGGCGTTGGCGTTGTTCAGGGCGGACTTGAACAGGGCAACGGCGCTTTCGCTGCCGGCCGGGGCGTTCTTGCTCACTTCGTCGACCAGGGAGATCACCTTGCGGTTGGTCTCGGCGATCTGGGATTCAGCGGCCTTGCTGAATTCAGCGCCGGTGCCGGAAGCGATCGATGCCAGGTGGCGGCCGTAAGCGATCGCTTTTTCGGCTGCTGGTTGAGCCTGGGCAGCGGTCAGCGTGAAGAACTCTTGTGGGTCTTTGGCAGCCAGCAGCTGCTTGGTAGCGACCGACGATTCTTCCAGCGATGCCTTGGCAGCGGTGATGTTCAGATCGACGAACTTTTCAACGCCTTCGAAGGCTTTGTTGGTCAGCGAAGAAAACAGTGCGAATTGGCTCTCGAAGTTTGCCTTGGTGGCATTGGAAAACTGCTCAGGAATCGCAAACATTGGACTCTCCAAATAAGTGAATTAGTCGTTGGAACTTGATGTCTCTACAACAGAAAACAACGCATTGTGCAACGCAACAAAGCCAATTATCCGGGTTCAGGAGTCAAAGTCAAGCGCTTTTTGTGCGTTGCACAAAGTAAGCAACTTCCCGCCAGTAAAGGCTTTCTTGGTGGAATTGCCGGGCGTATTGCTGCCAAGCAGGAAGAATTCCCCCATGTTTGGAGTAATATTTGTGGTTAAGCAATCCAAATAGGCCAGCCCATCATGATCAAGTCTCCTGAACAGCAAGCCGTCGATGCGGCCATCACCTCGCGCCGCTCGATCCGCGCCTTCCTGCCGACGCCGGTGGCGCGCGAAGATATCGAGAGCATCCTGGAAGTGGCCGCCCGTGCGCCTTCCGGCACCAATACCCAGCCCTGGCAAGTCTATGTCTTGACCGGCGCCATGAAGGAGGCCTTGTCCGCCAAAATCCTGGCCGTCTATGCCGACCCGGAGCAGAACAAGCTGCATACCGAGGAATACGCCTACTATCCGCGCGAGTGGGTGTCGCCCTATATCGACCGCCGCCGCAAGGTGGGCTGGGACCTGTACTCTTTGCTTGGCCTGACCCGCGAGAACAAGTCCGGCATGGCTGCCCAGCACGGCCGCAACTTTGAATTTTTCGATGCGCCCGTGGGCCTTATTTTTACGATCGACCGCATCATGGAGCAGGGCTCCTGGCTTGACTATGGCATGTTCTTACAAAACATCATGGTGGCAGCCCGCGGGCGTGGACTCGATACCTGTCCGCAAGCCGCTTTCACCCAATACCACCGCATCATCAGCGAAGTCCTGGGCCTGCCGGCTAGCGAAACTGTTGTATGTGGGATGTCGCTTGGATTCGCAGATAGTGGCAAAATCGAAAATACGCTGGTAACCGAGCGCGAGCCGATTGCCAAATTTGTTAAATTTATGGAGTGAACAAGCTTCCGTTGCAGTCTCGCGTCACTATGGGAAATGTGTATTGCGAGGCTGAAAACTTTACTTCGGAATTGCTTGCGCTGGAATCTGTTTTTGCTACACTGCAACTAGCGATTCTGCTGTTTCACACCGGGGATGAGGAATGAACAAACTTGCTATCAGCGTGCTTGTGTCTGTACTATGCGCATCGGCTTCAATGGGTTCTGCGCAAGCGGCAGTCAAGAAAGCTGGTACCCGCCACGCAGCACCTGCTTCCAAAGAGCAGGTGGTGAAGCGCACCGTGAAAGTTCACGGCAAGAGCAAGGTTGTCTATCAGCGCGTGACCAAGGTGTCGGAAGTGAGCCGTCCAACCATGGGCGACCTGGCCGGCCTGAACCTGGTGCGCGATCCCCTCGACCTGAAATCCAATGTGGCCCTGGTGCTTGACCAGGCCAATTCCGAAGTCCTGTTCGAAAAGAACGCCGGCGTGGCGCTGCCTATCGCCTCGATCACCAAGATGATGACCGGACTGGTGGTAGTGGAAGCGAACCAGGATATGGATGAAGTGCTGACCGTGACCGACGAAGACGTCGACCGCGAAAAGTTTTCCTCTTCGCGCCTGCGTGTGGGCGACCGCCTGACCCGCCGCAATATGCTGCACATCGCGCTGATGAGCTCGGAAAACCGCGCCGCCTCCGCTTTGGGCCGCAACTATCCGGGCGGCTTGCCGGCCTTTGTGCAAGCCATGAACGACAAGGCGCAGCAGCTGGGCATGACCGACACCCACTACGTCGATTCCTGCGGCCTGTCCAAGCTGAACGTGGCCAGCGCACGCGACCTTGCCAAGCTGGTCCAGGCTGCTTATGAGCACCCGATCCTGCGCGAATTCTCGACCGACCCGAAAGCGGTGGTGGAGAACAATGGCCGCCCGGTGACCTTTGGCACCACCAACCGCCTGGTAGCGCCGAATTCGGGCTGGGAAATCGGTTTGCAGAAGACCGGCTTCATTAACGAAGCAGGCCGTTGCCTGATCATGCAAGCCATCGTGGAAGGCCGCGCCGTCATCATGGTGCTGCTGGATGCGAAGGGCAGCGCGGCCCGTGTGGCGGACGCCACCCGCATGAAGAAGTGGCTGGCCGCCCTGAAGCCGACCTTCGGCGAAAACGTCAGCGGCGCCAGCGCCGGCGCCCAGACTTATTCGGGGATGTAACCCAGGGTTGCAGAGATCTGGTTGGCGGTGCTGACCAGGTCGTCCAGCCATTCATCCTGCAGCCGGTCCGCCGGCGCGGAAATCGACAAGCCTGCCACCAGTTTGCCGGAATCGTCGCGGATGCCGGCCGCCATGCAGCGCACACCCAGTTCCAGCTCCTCATTGTCACGCGCATAGCCGCGTGCACGCACCAGGCTCAGCTCGCGCTCCAGGCGCGGCAGGTCGGTAATCGAATTCTTGTTGTGGCCTGCCAGCCCGGTACGGGTGGCATAGGCGCGGATCGCCTTCGGTTCATCCACCGACAGGAACAGCTTGCCAGTCGAGGTCAGGTGCAGCGGGCCGCGGCCGCCGATGGCGCGCACCACCTGCATGCCGGAACGCTCGGAGAAGGCGCGGTCGATGTAGACGATCTCGTCGCCCTGGCGTACCGACAGGTTGATGGTCTGCTGCGTTTTCTTGTGCAGGGCGCGCATGAAGTCCAGCGCGGCTTCGCGCACGGACAAGCGGCTCTTGACGACATTCCCCAGTTCCAGCAGGCGCATGCCTAGGCGGTAAGTGCCAGGCTCGACGCGGTCGACAAAACGGGTCACCACCAGGTCACTCAGGATGCGGTGGGCGGTGGAGGGATGCAGGCCGGAGACTTTCGACAGCTCTTTCAGGCTGACCGGGTCGGGGTACTTGGCCAGGGCGTCAAGCAGGGCCGTCATGCGGTCGATGACCTGGATGGTCGTCTTTTGCTCCTGCGGCGGCAGGGTTTCGCTTTTCATGATGTGGTTGGTGCGGTGCGGTATAAGCAGACTTATTTATACCATGATGTGAAAAAAATGGGAAATCTGTCGCTATAATTCGTCCCCATGGAAACTAGTGAATTCAAAAGCAAGAGCGGCCTGAAGCGCATTTTTTCGGCCTTTTTCTACTCGATCGAAGGTTTGCAGACTGCAATACGATCCGAACATGCTTTCCGCCAGGAACTGGCCGTGTTCGTGGTGGGTACGATCGCAGCCCTGTTGCTGCCGGTTTCTGCCTTCCAGAAACTTGTATTGATCGGCAGTATGGTGCTGGTCCTGATCGTCGAGCTCATCAATTCGGCCATTGAAGCCGTGGTGGACCGCGTATCGCTGGAGCGCCATCCTCTTTCCAAAAACGCCAAGGACTTTGGCAGCGCTGCGGTACTGCTGGCTTGCCTGCTGTCGGGCGCCAGCTGGGCTGTCGTACTGGTGAATCGCTTCCTCTAATTACTTTCTGGTATAACGAATATCGAAAGTATTCGTTCGTCTTTATAAAGCAAAGCCGTAATCTGGCATCTCCAAACATGAAGGGGAAGCCAGATGTTGTCGAAAAAACTGATTGCAGCTGCCTTGTTCGCCACCTCCGCCGTGGCGCAGGCTGCCGACGTGAGCCTTCTCAACGTCTCCTACGATCCAACCCGCGAGCTGTACCAGGACGTCAACACCGCCTTCGCCAAAGAGTGGAAGGCCAAGACAGGCGACAACGTCAAGATCAAGCAGTCGCACGGCGGCTCAGGCAAGCAGGCGCGCGCCGTGATCGACGGCCTGGAAGCCGATGTGGTGACCCTGGGCCTGGCGTATGACATTGACGCTGTCGCCGAGCGCGGCCTGGTGAACAAGGACTGGCAAAAGCGCTTGCCGCATAACGCCACCCCATACAGCTCCACCATCGTCTTCCTGGTCCGCAAGGGCAACCCGAAAGGCATCAAGGACTGGAACGACCTGGTCAAGCCAGGTGTGGCAGTGATCACCCCGAATCCTAAAACCTCCGGCGGCGCACGCTGGAACCACCTGGCCGCTTACGGCTACGCCTTGCGCCAGCCGGGCGGCAACGATGCCACGGCGCGTGAATTCCTGAAGAAGTTCTACCAGAACGTGCCGGTGCTCGATTCCGGCGCGCGCGGCGCCACCACCACCTTCGTCGAGCGCGGCATCGGCGACGTGCTGGTAGCGTGGGAAAACGAAGCCCTGCTGGCGATCAAGGAGCTGGGTCCGGACAAGGTGGAGATCGTGGCGCCTTCCGTCTCCATCCTGGCCGAACCGCCGGTCGCCGTGGTCGATAAAGTCGTCGACAAGCGGGGCACCCGCAAAGTCGCCGAGGCTTACCTGAACTTCCTGTACACCGACCAGGCGCAAGCCATCATCGCCAAGAACTACTACCGTCCGACGGTGGAGAAGGAAGCGAAGAAATACGCAGGCCAGTTCCCGAACGTGAAACTGTTCAAGATCACCGACGTGGCCGGCGACTGGAGCGTCGCACAGAAGACCCACTTTGCCGACGGCGGCGTGTTCGACCAGATCTACCAGCCGAGCTCCAAGGTAGCAGGCAAATAAATTATGCGACGGAGGGCGCCATGGCGATCCAACACCTGAATCAATTCCGCGTACTGGTCGCTCCCGGCCTGCACAACAGCGGCCCGGAACACTGGCAATCGCGCTGGCAGCGCCTGTACCCCCGCTTCGAGCGGGTAGAGCAGAAACGCTGGAGCGATCCGGTCCTGCTGCGCTGGGCCGACCGCCTGGATGAAGTGCTGGACCAGGACCGCCGTCCGACCCTCATCGTGGCACACAGTTTCGGCTGCCTCACCACTGCATTGAGCCTGTCACGTTCTTCCTCCCCCCACGTGGCGGGCGTGCTGCTGGTGGGGCCTGCCGATCCCGATAAGTTCCAGGTCAGCTCCCTGCTGCCGCGCGGAGAACTGCCTTGCCCGTCGATCATGGTGGCGAGCACCAACGATCCGTGGATGACGATGGAAAAGGCCGAGACCTGGGCGCGCCGCTGGGGCAGCGATTTCGTCAACGCCGGAGCATTGGGACATATCAACGCAGATTCGGGACTGGGCGACTGGCGCTTCGGCCAGCGCCTGCTGCAAGTCCTGGCGCAGCGCGCGAGCAATTTGACAACGGAGAAGAAGAATGAGTTTACGCCTTGGCGATACCGCACCGGACTTCGAACAGGAGTCCAGCATTGGCAGCCTCAAATTTCATGAGTGGGCAGGCGATTCCTGGGTAGTGCTGTTCTCGCATCCAGCCGATTTCACCCCGGTCTGCACCACGGAACTGGGCCTGACCGCCAAGCTGGAACCGGAATTCGACAAGCGCAATGTGAAGGCGATTGCGCTGTCGGTCGACCCGGCCGACAAGCACCGGGAATGGATCAAGGATATTGAAGAAACCCAGCAAACCGTGTCCTCCCGCTCACGGTGCAGGGCCCTGAGGTGATCAGGCAGAAGGACCCGGCAGGGTACAATGCCCCGTGTCCTTATTTGCGCATCCCCCCGCAACCCAACCAATAAAAATTGAATCGCGCGGCCCGCCGCCGGCAGGAAACGATCATCAGGCTCAAGGCCTGCAGGCGGCTAGTGCACGTGCTCTGACAAGCGTCCTTCGGGACGCTTTTTTTCTTTCAGCATTTCGCGCAGGGCTGCAATGTCGTTGCGTGCGCTGACAATGCATTGGGGATTGTTCTTGCCCCCAGGCGGGGCAAATTCGACAGCCGCCAGGATGCTGGCCTGGATCGACGAGAGTTTGTCGAAAGCTGCCAGCGGCAGCCCCGCGTCCTCGAAATCGGCCATCAGGTGTTTGGCGGTGCAGTAGACAGTGGCCTTCTCGAACTTGGTATAGGCCTGCAAGGCCATCTCGGTCAGGTCGCACAAACGGTCGGTCAGCAACAGAGCATCAGTCATCACACTTCCTCCCTTGAATCGCTTGCTGACAATGTAGCACTTGGCTCGGTTCAATGCCAATTGCCTTGGCTCTGTTCCATTCATGCAACGTTATAAGCTTATTCAGTTAGCATAAATGAATGTTTTCTTTGTGAGATCAATCGTGCAAGGTTAGTATTTTTCCGCGGCACATCATAAAAATTGTCAGAGAGATCGGAACATTCATGAAACGCACCCTTATTGCAAGCGCTGTTCTGCTGGCCACATCGCAGGTATATGCACAGACTGCCGCCCCAAATACCGATGAACAACAGACCGTGGTCGTGCTGGGCTCGCGCTCGCCGGCCAAGACCGCGCTCGATACCGCAGCCCCGGTTGGCCTGATCAACGCCAAGGACCTGCAGACCGCCGGCCCACTGGAACTGGGCAAGCTGCTGCAAACACTGGATCCATCGTTCAACTTCTCGACCACCTTCATCAGTGACGGTACCGACATCATCCGCCCTGCGACCCTGCGCTCGCTCGGCCCTGACCAGCTGCTGGTGCTGGTGAACGGCAAGCGCCGCCACCAGCAAGCGCTGGTGAACGTGCAACAGACTATCGGTCGCGGTTCGGCCGGTACCGACATCAACGCCATTCCGCTGTCGGCTATCCACCATATCGAAGTGCTGCGCGATGGCGCGGCTGCGCAATACGGTTCCGACGCGATCGCCGGCGTGATCAACATCGTGCTGAAGTCGAACGTCGACGAGACCGCCCTGAGCGGCCAGGTTGGCACCACCAAGGAAGGCGACGGCGACATGTTCTCCGGCAGTGTGAACCGTGGCTGGTCCCTGGGCGAGAACGGCGGCTTCATCAACCTGTCGGCGGAAGGCCGCCGCCGCAAGGAAACCAACCGCGCCGGCGTTGACTCGCTGCGCGTTGACCCGCCGCGCGTGACCCAGCGCATCGGCGACAGCGATGCCAAGGATGCTTACTTCTGGTGGAATGCGGCCCTGCCAATCGACAAGGCCAGCGAGTTCTACTTCTTTGGCGGCGTGTCCAAGCGCAAGGGCGATTCGGCCGGCTTCTTCCGCTCCAAGGGCGATGACCGCACCGTGCCTGCCGTGTATCCGGAAGGCTTCCTGCCGAACATCCGCACCACGGTGAAAGACCAGTCGTTTGCCTTCGGCTACCGCCGCGACCTGCCAAATGACTGGAAGGCTGACTTGAGCATCAACCACGGCGCCAGTGAACTCGATTTCCACGAAAAGCAGACCATCAACGTCTCCTACTGGTACGAGCCAAAACCAGGTGGCGGCATCTACGCCGATTCGCCGCTGGAAGCCGATACCGGCAAGCTGAAGTTCAACCAGACCACCATCAATGCCGACATCAAAGGTCCGGTCAAGCTGGGCGGCGAAGAAATCTTCCTGGCGGCCGGCTTTGAATACCGCCAGGACAACTACCAGATCGTCGCTGGCGATCCGGTGTCCTATCAGTACGGCCGTACCAACAACCCGGCCATCGCCATCACCAACCAGAACGGCGGCGTAGCTGCATCGGGCACCCAGGGCTTCCCTGGCTACACCCCGGCCACCGCAGTGGATGATGGCCGCCACAACATCGCCCTGTACCTGGATTCGGAATACCATCCGATCAAGGAAGTGATGCTGGGCGGCGCGGTGCGCTACGAGAAGTACTCCGACTTCGGCAGCACCGTGACCGGCAAGCTGAGCACCCGTTGGGACCCGACCAAGGAAATCGGCGTGCGCGCCACTTTGTCGACCGGCTTCCGCGCACCAAGCGTGCAGCAGAAGTTCTACAGCTCGGTGTCAACCAACCTGAACCAGGCTGGCCAGCTGACCGAGACCCTGACCGCACGTGAAGGCAGCGCCGTCACCACCGCGCTGGGCATCAAGCCGCTGAAGGAAGAAACTTCGCGCAGCGGCTCGATCGGCCTGGTGCTGCGTCCAGCGAAGAACATGTCGCTGACCGCCGACCTGTACGAGATCAAGATCAAGGACCGCATCGTGTTCTCGAGCGAGATCTCGCCGGAAGCCGGTGGCGGCCCGATCGCCAACGTGCTGAACCCGCTGGGCGTTGGCCAGGCGCAGTTCTTCACCAACGCGGTGGATACCAAGACCCGCGGCCTGGACATCGTTGCCGACCACACCACCAAGTTCGATGCGTCCACCCTGGTGCTGTCCGCACAGCTGGGCTTCAACAAGACGGAAGTGACCAACCGCCACTCGCCATCGAGCCTGCTGACCGGTGACCAGTTGTTCAACCAGGCGCAGGTGACCCTGATCGAACACGGCCAGCCACGCAAGCACCACGTTGTGGCAGCTGACTACACCTACGGCGCCTGGAATGGCAATGTACGCGCCAACTACTACGGTTCGGTGCAGGGTGAAGGCTTCAGCCCGTTGCAGACCTGGGATGCCAAGTGGATTGTGGACACCAGCCTGCGCTACGGCTTCAGCAAGAAGACCAGCGTTTCGTTCGGCGTCAACAACCTGTTCGACACCTATCCGTCGGAGTGGACCAACGGCGGCGCGTTCCCGAAACTGGGCTTCAAGTATTGCTGGGAAACCTGCCCGTTCGGCATCAACGGCCGTTCGATGTACCTGAAGTTTGATACCGCCTTCTAAGCGGCATCAGAAAGAGAAAGCGCCCTGCCGGGCGCTTTTTTTTATGGCCAGCGTCAGTGGTGCGGGGAGTGTCTGACCTGTGGGTCCGACACTGATCTGCGAACGGCGCTGGCCGAAGTCAGGCGGCGTCGAGCCAGTAGCGGTCGATGTCTTTCAGGCCCCAGCGCTCTGCATCTTCGCGGCCGGCGATGCTGTCCAGCGCGCCGGCGGTCGACAGGTCCAGGCTGAGTGGCGGGATGTAGCTCATCGACTTGGTCGAGTAGAAGATACGCACCAGCGGCTGCAGTAGGGATTTGCTGTTGTCGACCACAACCGCCAGCCGGCCCGACTTCAGTTTCACCAGCGTGCCGACCGGGAAAATGCCGATGCATTTGACGAAGGCGGCAAACAATTGCGGATCGAAATGCCCGCCCTTGGCCCATTCGGCCATGCGGCGCAGCGATTCGGCCGGGCACCAGCCGGCTTTGTACGGCCGGTTGGACGTCACGGCGTCATATACGTCGCAGATCGCGCCCATGCGCGCATGCAGGCTGATCGCATCGCCTTTCAAGCCGTGCGGATAACCGGTGCCGTCGAATTTTTCATGGTGGTGAAGGCAGACATCGAGCGCGATGGGAGGCGCATTGCCGGCAGCAACGAGGATTTCGTAGCCACCCAGCGAGTGCTGCTTGACTGCTTTGAATTCGTCATCGGTGAGCTTGCCCGGTTTGTTCAGGATCGCCAGCGGCACCACGGCCTTGCCGATATCATGCAGCAGGCCGGCCAGGCCGCAGTCGCGCAGTTCGGCGTCGCTCAGCCCAATCTGCTTGCCAAGGGCGACCATCATGGCCGACACGGCTACCGAATGCAGGTAGGTGTAATCGTCGGCCTGTTTCAGGCGCACCAGGCTGACCAGTGCGCCGGGATTGCGGATGACGGACGAGGCGATGTCTTCGACCAGCGGCATCACGGTCTGCACATCCTGCAGGCGGCCCATGCGCACGTCGTCGAACATTTCGCTGATGGCCTGTTTGGACTGCTTCACCAGGCGCGCTGCGTGGTGCAGTTCGTCGACCATGCCGGTCGCTTGCACTTTCTTGAAGCGGAACACTTCGGCGGCCGGCGGCGCCTCGGCGATAGCGGTGGCCGGGGCCGTTTCGGCCTCGCCTGCAACGTCCACGCCCTTGCTCAGGTCGATCTGCAAGTCTTTGACGCCGCAGGTTTTCAGCTTGTGCACCAGCTCGTGGCTATCGACGGCGAACGAGGGCGCCCAGAAAGGGTTATTCAGCCAGGAGCCGCCCAGTGCATGTACATACATGCCTTGGCGAACCTGGTCGATGGTGATTTTCTTAATCATGCTGAAGCGATAAGCTGGACCTGCGGAATTGCCTGCTAAGGATAGCATATTGATAGCCGGCAACATCATCTCCGGACATTGCATAAGCAAATAAGCACTTCGTTGTTTGGATTCTATGCCCAACTGTATACTGTAGCGGATCTTGGAAGGATTTCGCATGGATCTGTCGTTCATCGTTTCTGGTTTCGTCGTGGGCCTGCTCGTCGGTTTGACCGGCGTTGGCGGTGGTTCCCTCATGACGCCTGTCCTGACGCTGATGTTCGGCGTATCTCCCTCGGTGGCAGTGGGTACCGACCTGGCCTTCGCGTCCGTCACCAAGACGGCCGGCACCGCCACCCATCGCCTGCGCGGCACGGTGCGCTGGGACATCGTCCGCCTGCTTTGCTGCGGCGCCTTGCCTGCCGCGCTGGTCGCGACCTATGGCCTCAAGCACTTCGGCGCGCTG
The DNA here is from genome assembly GCF_009720745.1 of Massilia eburnea. Classification (GTDB taxonomy): domain Bacteria; phylum Pseudomonadota; class Gammaproteobacteria; order Burkholderiales; family Burkholderiaceae_D; genus Rugamonas; species Rugamonas eburnea. The sequence continues at coordinate 193,688 of NZ_WNKX01000006.1, forward strand.
AACAAGGAAATCGGCCACCTGATCCGCGTCTGCATCGCCGGCTCAGTCATGCTGACCGTGCTGGCCATCCTGTTCCGCGGCAAGATGCTGGCCTGGATGCTGGCCCACCCTGACCGGCAATTGCAGGGCCGTACGCTGGCCGCCGCCACCATCGTGGCCGGAGCTGTGCTGGGCACCCTGGTCACCATTTCCTCGATCGGCGCAGGCGCCGTTGGCGCGACGCTGCTGGTGCTGATGTATCCACGCCTGACGCCGGCTGAAGTAGCCGGCACCGACATCGCCTATGCCGTGCCGCTGACCGCCATTGCGGCCGCGGGACACTGGTGGCTGGGCTCGATCGACTGGATGCTGTTGCTGACCTTGCTGGTTGGTTCCGTCCCCGGCATCACGCTCGGCTCCTGGTTCGCCAAGTCCATGCCCGAGCGCATCCTGCGCGGCATGCTGGCCACCGTGCTGGTGACCGTCGCCGCCAAGCTGGTGGCATGACTGCCGCTTTGGCATCTAAGCAAATGAAAAATCGTTAGTTTGGTTTATAACGCATGAATGCGAACATGCGCTCCTGTTAGTCGAAAATGTAATAAGGGAGCGAGCATGTCTGCAGTAGCGTTGCCGGCTTCGGCGCCGGCAGGAGAGATCAAGCCCAGGAAGGCGCCGTATCGCGTGATGCCGGGCTTTAAGCTGTCGCTCGGTTTCACCATCCTGTACCTGACCCTGATCGTCCTGATTCCTCTGTCGGCGATCTTCCTCAAGACTTTCACCATGACTTGGGAAGGCTTCTGGGCTGCGGTCACGTCCGAACGCGTCATCGCTTCCTATAAGCTGACGTTCGGCGCTTCCTTCATCGGCGCGCTGTTCAACGTCTTCTTCGGCGGTATCGTGGCCTGGGTGCTGGTGCGCTACAAATTTCCCGGCAAGCGCATCGTCGATGCGCTGGTCGACTTGCCGTTTGCGCTGCCGACCGCCGTTGCCGGCATTACGCTGACCGCGCTGTATTCTTCCAACGGCTGGTTCGGCCGTTATATCGAGGGCGTGTTGGGCATCAAGGTCGCCTTCACTCCGGTGGGGGTAGTGGTGGCCCTGACGTTCATCGGTCTGCCATTCGTGGTGCGCACCGTGCAGCCGGTGCTGGAAGATGCGGAGCGCGAACTGGAGGAAGCGGCAGCCAGCCTTGGCGCATCGGCCTTCCAGACTTTCCGCCGCGTCGTGTTCCCGACCATCCTGCCATCACTGCTGACTGGTTTTGCGCTGGCGTTTGCGCGCGCCACCGGTGAATTTGGTTCGGTGATTTTCATTGCCGGCAATATGCCGCTGGTCTCCGAGATTACCCCGCTGTTCATCATCACCAAGCTGGAACAGTATGACTACGCCGGCGCCACCGCAATTGCCGTGGTGATGCTGGTGGCGTCCTTCATCATGCTGCTCACGATTAACCTGCTGCAGGCCTGGTCGCGCGGGAGGAACGCCAAATGAGCGAATCCGTCACCCCAATCCGCCGCGGTGAACTGCCGCAACGCCATGACGTGCTGGAACCGCGTTGGGTGCGTTACGCCCTGATCGCGGTAGCATTGACTTTCCTGACCCTGTTCCTGTTCGTGCCGCTGGTGGCCGTGTTTACCGAGGCATTGAAAAAAGGCTGGGATGTCTACGCCAACGCCATCGTGGACGAGGATTCGCTTTCCGCCATCAAATTGACCTTGCTGACGGCCGCCATTGCGGTGCCGTTCAACCTGGTGTTCGGCGTTGCCGCATCCTGGGCCATCACGAAATTCGAATTTCGCGGCAAGAGCCTGCTGCTGACGCTGATCGACCTGCCGTTCTCGGTTTCACCGGTTATTTCGGGCCTGATCTACGTGCTGCTGTTCGGCGCCCAAGGCTGGTTCGGGCCCTGGCTGGCGGAGCACAACATCAAGATCCTGTTTGCCGTGCCGGGCATCGTGTTGGCCACGGTGTTCATCACCTTCCCCTTTGTGGCGCGTGAACTGATCCCGTTGATGCAGGCGCAGGGCAGCGAGGAAGAGGAAGCGGCCGTAGTGCTGGGCGCGAACGGCTGGCAGACATTCTTCCGCGTGACGCTGCCGAACATCAAATGGGGCCTGCTGTACGGCGTGATCCTGTGTAACGCCCGCGCCATGGGCGAATTCGGCGCCGTTTCGGTTGTGTCCGGCCATATCCGCGGCGAGACCAACACCATGCCGCTGCAGGTTGAAATCCTCTATAACGAATACAACTTTGCCGCAGCCTTTGCGGTGGCCTCGCTGCTGGCGCTGCTGGCGCTGGTGACCCTGGCAGTGAAGACTTTTATCGAATGGCGTTTGCACGTGAACGCTGAGGAGCATTGACATGACGATCGCAGTCAAGAACATCAACAAGCGTTTCGGCGATTTCGTCGCCCTGGATAATGTGTCGCTCGACTTCCCGCAAGGGGAGCTGACCGCGCTGCTGGGCCCATCGGGCTGCGGCAAGACGACGCTGCTGCGCTGCATCGCCGGCCTGGAGCATCCGGACTCGGGCCAGGTGCTGCTCGATGGCGCCGACGCTTCCGACCGCCATGTGCGCGAGCGCCAGGTCGGCTTCGTGTTCCAGCACTATGCGCTGTTCAAGCATATGACCGTGTTCGAGAACGTGGCCTTTGGCCTGCGCGTCAAGCCGCGCAAGGAGCGTCCCTCCGAAGACCAGATCCGCCGCAAGGTAAAAGAATTGCTGGAGCTGGTGCAGCTGGACTGGCTGGCCGACCGCTATCCGCCGCAGCTGTCGGGCGGCCAACGCCAGCGTATCGCCCTGGCGCGCGCGCTGGCCGTGGAGCCGCGCGTGCTGTTGCTGGACGAGCCGTTCGGCGCGCTGGACGCCAAGGTGCGCAAGGAATTGCGCCGCTGGCTGCGCCGCCTGCACGACGAGCTGCACGTGACCTCCATCTTCGTGACCCACGACCAGGAAGAAGCGCTGGAGGTGGCGGACCGCGTGGTGCTGATGAACAAGGGCCACGTCGAGCAACTTGGCTCGCCGGACGAGGTATACAACCATCCCGCTTCGCCATTCGTGTACGGCTTCCTCGGCAACGTGAACGTGTTCCATGGCCGCGTGCATGAAGGCGTGCTGGCCAGCGACGGCGTGGAATTCGATGTGGAAGGCCATGGCAGCGGCAAGGGAACGGCCTACATCCGTCCGCATGACCTGGAAGTGGAGCGCTATGCCGAAGGCGCGGAAGGCATCGTGGTCAAGCTGCGCCGCGCGCACGCGATCGGCCCGCTGGCCCAGCTCGATCTCGAACGCACCGACAACGCCCAGATCATTGAAGCCACCATTTCCAACGAGCGCTATGTCGCTTTGAACCTGAAAGACGGCGAGACTCTGGTCGTGCGTCCCAAACGCCTGCGAGTCTTCGTTGACGAAGGAGCACACGCATGAATTTCCAGCAGCTGCGCTCCGTGCGCGAAGCCGCACGCCGCAATTACAACCTGACCGAAGTGGCGAACGCGCTGTTCACCTCCCAGCCGGGGGTGAGCCGGCAGATCCGCGAACTGGAGGATGAACTTGGTGTCGTCATTTTCGAACGCAACGGCAAGCGACTGACCGGCCTCACCGAGCCGGGCAAGGGCATCCTGAAAATCGTCGACCGCCTGCTGGTGGAAGCGGAAAACCTGCAGCAGGCCAGCCTGGAGTTTACCGGCCAGAAAAGCGGCACCCTGACGATCGCGGCGACTCACACCCAGGCGCGCTATGCGCTGCCGAAGGCTGTCTCGCATTTCCGCAACGAGTTCCCCGATGTGCGCATCGCCTTGCAGCAAAGTGCGCCTGACCACATCGCCGAATGGGTCTTGTCGGGCAAAGCCGATATCGGCATCGCCACCGAAGGCCTGTCGCAATTCCCGGACCTGGTGTCCTTCCCATGCTACAAGTGGAGCCACCTGGTGGTGGTGCCTGATGGCCACCCGCTGCTGACCAGCTCCCCGATCCGCCTGGAAGACCTGGCCGATTACCCGCTGATCACCTATGACGTCGGCTTCACCGGCCGTGGCCACATCGACGCTGCGTTCGACAAGGCTGGCGTGCGGCCCGATATCGTGCTGACCGCAATGGACTCGGACGTCATCAAGCAGTACGTCACGCTGGGACTGGGTGTCGGCCTGGTGGCCTCGATGGCCTTCGACCATGGCCGCGACAAGGGGCTGCGCGCTATCGAGGCGTCGCACCTGTTCGCGCAGAACACCACACGGCTGGCGCTGCGCAAAGGGGCTTACCTGCGTTCATACGCATTCGAGTTTATCAAGCAGTTTGCGCCCGACCTGAAACGCAGTGAAGTTGAGCAGGCCTTGCAGGGCGCTGCTCCCTTGTAATTACTGGCCCGGGTTGGGCAGGCGGGCGTGGATTGCATCGACCGCCGCCATGACTTCGGGCGACAGGCGTATGCCGAAGGCGTCGATGTTTTCCTGCAGTTGCGCCAGGGTGGTTGCGCCGATGATGGTGGAGGCGACAAACCAGCGCGAGTAGCACCAGGCCAGCGCAAGCTGCGCCGGCGTCATGCCGTTCTCGCGCGCCAGCTTGGCGTATTGCGCCACCGCTTCCAGCACGCCCGGACGCAGGTAGCGCGGGCTCCAGGTTGGCGGGAAGATGGTCAGGCGGCCATGCGCCTTCGGATTGTCGTGATATTTCGCCGTCAGCTGGCCGAAAGCCAGGGGGCTATACGCCATCAGGCTCACTTGCTCGCGGAAGCAGGTCTCGTCCAGGAAGCTGGTTTCGAAATGGCGCGCTGTCAGGTTGTACAGGTTCTGGATGGTGGCGATGCGCGGCAGGCCCTTCATCTCGGATTGCTTGATGAATTCGGAGACGCCCCAGCTGCTCTCGTTGGACACGCCGATGTGGCGGATCTTGCCTTCCTTGATCAATTCACCCAGCACGGCCAGGGTTTCTTCCACGGCGATGCTGTGGCGTTCCTTCTCAGGGTCGAACTGGCTGGCGCCGAAGATCGGGACATTGCGGCTTGGCCAATGCAGCTGGTAAAGATCGATGACATCGGTCTGCAGGCGCTGCAGGCTGGTCTCCACCGCAGCGCGGATGGTGGCCGCATTGTGGTTGCTCTTGCCCTTGCGGATCCAGTGCATGTACGGGTTCGGTCCAGCCACCTTGGTCGCCAGCACCACGTCTGCGCGGCGGCCGGACTTTTTCAGCCAGCTGCCGATAAAGCGCTCGGTGTTACCCTGGGTGTCGGCGGATGGCATCACCGGATACAGCTCCGCGGTATCGATGAAATTGATGCCGCGCTCCAGCGCGTAGTCGAGCTGCGCGTGCGCCTCCGCTTCGGTGTTCTGCTGGCCGAAGGTCATCGTGCCGAGGCAGATCTTGCTGACCTTCAGATCACTGCGGCCCAGGGTAATCTTTTCCATCATTGGCCCCGCAGTGCTTCCGCGCAGTCGCGCACCAGCGCCGGACCGGCGTAAATCAGGCCCGAATACAGCTGCACCAGTTGCGCGCCGGCGTCGATCTTGGCTTTGGCGTCTTTGCCCTGCATGATGCCGCCCACGCCGATGATCGGCAGCTCATTGCCCAGCTCCGCTTTCAGCAGGCGGATCACGTTGTTGGACAGTTCGAACACCGGCGCGCCCGACAGGCCTCCGGCTTCCGCGCCATGCTGCATGCCTTCCACGGCAGTGCGGCTCAGGGTAGTGTTGGTGGCGATCACGCCGTCGATCTTGTGGCGCAGCAGGGCGTCGGCGATGTTCTTCACCTGGTCGCCATCCATGTCCGGCGCGATCTTCAGGGTCATTGGCACGTAGCGCTTGTGCTGGTCGGCCAGGCGCAATTGCGCTTCCTTCAGTTGCGACAGCAGGCCGTCCACTTCCGACGCGCCTTGCAGCTGGCGCAGGTTCTTGGTGTTCGGCGAAGAAATGTTGACGGTGACGTAGCTGGCGTATGGATACACCTTGTCCAGGCAGTGCAGGTAGTCATCCACCGCGCGCTCGATCGGCGTATCGGCGTTCTTGCCGATGTTCAGGCCCAGCACGCCCTCGCGGTTCTGGTAAAAGCGCGACGACTGTACGTTGGCCACGAAGGCGTCCACGCCGCCGTTATTGAAGCCCATGCGGTTGATAATGGCGTGCGCGGCCGGGATGCGGAACATGCGCGGCTTCGGGTTGCCCGGCTGTGCGCGCGGCGTCACAGTGCCCACTTCGATGGAGCCGAAGCCCAGGTCGGCCAGCGCGTCGATGAATGCGCCATCCTTGTCCAGGCCTGCTGCCAGGCCGACCGGATTGCGGAAGGTCAGGCCCATCACGGTGCGCGGATCGTCTTTCGGTCGGCGCACCATGGCGCGCGTCAGGCCCAGGGCGGACAGGCGTTTCAGTGCAGGCAGGGTGAAATGGTGGGCGGATTCCGGGTCCATCGAGAACAGGACGGGGCGGGCGAGGGAGTACAGGAATTTGTCGGACATATGGGCAGCTTTGTTGAATTTTGCAGCATTTTACACTGCCTGCCCGATGCTACTTGCTCGTCAAAAGCCCCCACACGCCCTTGATGCGCGCCTGAAGCGGCTGGAACTTGATCTTGTAATTCATCTTCGGGCTGTCTTCGATCCAGTAGCCCAGGTAGACGAAATCGAGTCCCAGTTCATGCGCCTGGGCGATTTGCCACATCACGTTAAAGGTGCCGAATGAGGCGCCAGGCACATCCGGGTCAAAGAAGGTGTAGACCGACGACAGGCCATCCGACAGCACGTCGATGATGGACACCATGCGCAGCGTTCCATCCGGCTCGCGGAATTCCACCAGCCGCGTATTGACCCGGCTTTGCAGCAGGAATTGCGCATACTGGTCGCGCGAGTCCTGGTCCATGCCGCCGCCCGCATGGCGCGTGCTCTGGTAGCGCAGGTAAAGTTCGTAATGCTCGTCCGAGAACGACAGGCTGGCTACGCCGGCTTCAAGATTGCTGTGGCGCGCCCAGGCACGGCGCTGGCCGCGCGTCGGCTTGAAAGCGCCTGCTTCCACGCGCACCGGTATGCAAGCCTGACACCCATCGCAATATGGACGATAAGTAAAGATGCCGCTGCGGCGGAAGCCGTTCTTCACCAGCTCCGAGTACACGTCAGCGTTGATCAGGTGCGATGGCGTCGCTACTTGCGAGCGGGCCTGCCGCGCGTCCAGGTAGCTGCACGGATAAGGCGCCGTTGTATAAAACTGCAACGTTGCGAAGGGAAGGTCGTTAAGCTGCGTCATGAGTCATATCATAACGCGTCCGGCGCTTAAAACGGTGCGATGGGGCACCAATCGCGTATCTGTGGCATCACAATACATTTTTGCAAGTGTGCGATGAATGCCGCGCGTGGAATGGGCCGGGCGCCGAGCGAGGCCAAGTGGCCGGTCTCCTGCTGGCAATCGATCAATTCCACGCCGTGAAGGCGCAGGAAGTGCACGAGGTAGGCCAGTGCGACTTTGGAGCCGTCGGTGACGCGGGCGAACATCGATTCGCCGTAGAACATGGTGCCGATCGAGACACCGTAGGCGCCGCCGACCAGTTCGCCGTCCAGCCACAGTTCGGAGGAGTGGGCATAGCCCTGGCGGTGCAAGCCGGTGTAACCGGCGATGATGTCTTCCGAAATCCAGGTGCCGGGACCGTCGCGGCGCGGTGCGGCGCAGGCACGCATGACTTGCTCGAAGGCGCTGTCGAAGCGCACTTCCCAGCGGCTGTCGCGGGCAACTTTGCGCAGCGTCTTGCGCAGGCTATCGGAAATCTTGAAGTCGGCCGTGCGCAAGACCATGCGCGGATCAGTGCTCCACCAGAGGATGGGCTGGCCTTCCGAAAACCAGGGGAAAATGCCGCGCTGGTAAGCAGCCAGCAGCCGCTTGGGCGACAAATCCGCGCCGGCGGCCAGCAAGCCCGGCGCGTCCGTGGTCAAGGCTTCGGAGACGTCGGGAAAGGGCGTATTGACGTCAAGCCAAGGGATCATTTGTCGGTCGGCTGGCGCATTGGCTGCGTGATGTCCTGGGTGTGGAAGCCGTAGCCGCCGCCTTCGCGCATCTTGTTGCGGTCGGCGAAGAAGAATTCCAGCGTGGTGCGAATGGTGGGGAAGGCCAGGTCTTCCCATGGGATTTGCGCTTCCGTGAACATCTGCACGTCCAGGCTTTCCTCGCCCGGCGCGAATTCCAGGTCGCGCAGGGTGGCCAGATAGAACATGTGCACCTGATGCACGCGGGGCACATTGAGCAGCGTATACAGCGGGCCCAGTTCGATGTTGGCGCCAGCTTCCTCTTCCGTTTCGCGCTGGGCGGCTTCGGCAGTGGTTTCGTTGTTTTCCATGAAACCGGCGGGCAGGGTCCAGAAACCGCGGCGCGGCTCGATGGCACGTTTGCAGAGCAAGACCTGCAACTCGCCGTCGCGTTCCCAGACCGGCAGCGTACCGATCACCATCTTGGGATTCTGATAATGGATTGCTGAACAGTTGACACAAACGTAACGCGGCCGGTTATCACCGGCCGGAACCATCAACTCAACAGGGTGGGCGCATTCTGAGCAAAATTTCATAGCGTTACTTTACACCGAACGGGCCGCTGCCGGGATGCGGCGAAATATATTCGAGCTATCGCAAAAAGGACGGGGATAAATATTGCCTAAAGTGGCGGGAGGCCCTATAATACTCGCATCAGACGCGGGGTGGAGCAGTCTGGCAGCTCGTCGGGCTCATAACCCGAAGGTCACAGGTTCAAATCCTGTCCCCGCAACCAGAATTCTGAAGAAACCGTCATCAGCTTCGTGCGATGACGGTTTTTTTTCGTCTTTACGCCTCACCGTGCGCCTTGCGCAGGAAATCCAGCAACTCATCGCTCATCAAGCGGCCTTCCTTCAGCTCAGGTTCGCTGTCGAGCGCTTGGCGGAAGCGCTGCCGCACGCCTGGCGCGTTGCCCACCATGTCGGTGAACAGTTCGAACCAGCGTAGCGCGAGGGCGCGCGCTTCAGGTGCGTGCGGCGATGGATTGGCGCTCATCTGCTCACGGATTTCGCCGATCAGGGCAGGCCACTCGTGGGAGCGGGCGTACACGTGCTTGCGCATGGTCGCGATTTCTTCCGGCAGCAGGTATTTTGCGTAGAGCGCCAGTTTCTTTTCGCCGCCGGCGGCCGCGATGTAGTTGCGCATCTCGAAGGTAACGCCTCCCTCTTTGCGGTACGCCTCTTCGCGCGACCACATATTGCTCACGCGTTGCATCAGATCGACGTTGTTGCTGGTGTGGCGGCGGAACGTTGCCATCCATTGTTCCGCCAGTTGCTGGACCGATGGGTCGGACGGCGGGACGCCTGCTTCCATGTTCTGCCTTACCGCCTCGACCAGTGGCGGCCATTCGTCGCGGGCGGTCGGATCGGTCAAAATCGGCAGTTGCGCCAGTTCTTCCTTGGTAAAGTATTTGTCGTACACGGTCATTTGCTCCAGTGTGGTTAGCCAGGTAGCCAGTTCCGGTTCCTCGCCTGCCAGCAGTTGCCCACGCAGGACCGTCAGCTGCTCGCGCAGTTTAGCGGCCTCCGTGATCTGCTGATCGAGCGCATCGATCTGGCGCGCAATCAGGTCGGGCAGGGAAGTATCGGGTTTGGCCAGGAAGTGACCGATATCGGCCAGCGCCATGCCGAAACGGCGCAGGGCCTGAACCTGGTGCAGGCGCGCCACGTCGTCGCGGTTGTAGAGGCGATAGCCGGCATCGGAACGTCCCGATGGCTTGAGCAAGCCGATGCTGTCGTAATGGTGCAGGGTCCGCACGGTCAGGCCGGAACGGCGCGCCAGTTCACCCACTTTCAACATCATCTTTTCGCTCCTTGTCATCGTTACGTTACCGACATGCTGGAGCCTGACGTTAGGTGAGGGTCAAGCGCTTTCGTTGGGGCGGTCGGCGAGGCTGGCCCACAGGTGGGCAGCCGCCATTGTGCGGTGTGGTTGCCATCGCTGCAAGATCTGCTCGGTACGCGCCATATCGGGCTTGCTCTCTTCGCCCAGCAGGCGTTGCAGGGCGGCGCGGATCGCCACATCGCCATGCAGGGAACAGTCGGCATAGCCGTAGCCGCGCAGCAGCGCGTAATTGACGGTCCAGGGGCCGATGCCTTTAACCGCCAGCAGGTTTTTGCAGATGGCCGGGATAGGGTTGTCCGCGCGTTCCTCGATATCGAGTTCCCCGGCGGCGACCAGCTGGGCGCAGCGGATCAGGGTTTCGGCCTTGGCACGCGAGAACTTGCGGGTAGTGAGGTCTTCGACCGTGAGCTTGGCGACATCGGCCGCTTCCGGATAACACCACAAGCCATCCTTGTGCTGGCGGCCGGCCTGCAGGATGAAAGTGCGGCGCAGCGCGATGGCGAAGGAAAGGTTGATCTGCTGGCCGATGATGGCCCAGGTCAGGGCCTCGAACACGGTGGCCGACTGCACGATGCGCAGGCCAGGCTGGCGCACAACCAGGGGGCCGAGCAGGGCGTCTTCGCGCGCGAAGGCCACGAAAGGCGCCGGATCGATATGCAGGCCAAGGATATTGCGGGCGGCAGCCTCGATCAGTGCCGCCAGCGCTGGAGGCACCTTTCGTGCGCGCGGCAGCTCGGCGTCGGCTTCGCACGCCACTGAACGCGCGCGGCCCTTGGGCAGTGCAACGCTCAGCACGACAGGCACGCCGCCCAGCAGCATGCCTTTGCGGATGGCTTCCGGGCTGACTTGCTCGGCGACGCTTTCGGCATCGCGGCTATGGAAGGCCAGCACATCCTGCACCCGGTAGCCGGTGGGCAAGGCGAGTGAAAAGCGATGTTTCATGCGGCTTCAGTGTTTTGCATCCAGGGCAGTTTGATCTTGTAACCGGTAACCAGCATGGTGCCCGTGATAACGATTGCCGCGCCGGCGACGGTGTACCAGCCTACGACTTCATGCAGGAACAGCGTACCCCACAGGATGCCGAACAATGGATTGAGGAAGGTAACGGTCAGCGCCGAAGTCGCCCCCACATCACGCACCAGGCCGAAATACAGCAGGTAAGCGATGCCGCTGCACAGAACGCCCAGCGCCAGGGCCGCGCCCATGATGCCAACGGTCGGCTCGCCCGGCTGCGGGAAGATTGCCAGTGCAGGAATGGTCAGCAAAGCCGCCGCCCACATGCTGCCGTGGGCATTGGCAAACGGCTCCACGCCCTGAGCCGACTTGGCTACCTTGGTGTAGGTCGTCGCGATGCTGTAGCTGAATGCCGCCAGCGTAGCGGCAGCGATGGCAAGTCCAGCACCCTCCTTGCTGCTGACGTGGTCAAAACCCACCAGCATGGCGACACCCGCCGTGCCAAGCGCCAGGCCAAGCATGACGCGCCTGGAAACCATATGCCGATGCCACACCGCCCCCACGATCGCGCCCCAGATCGGCGCAGTCGCATTTAGCACCGACAGCACCGAGGCAGTCAGCGTCTTGGCCGCAAAGGCAAACAGCAGGAAAGGCAGCGCCGAGTTAAAGAAACCGAGGATCAAATAATGCCGCCAATGCTTGCCCAGATCGAGCCGCTTGCGCAGCACCAAGCCCACAACGGCCAGGAAGATCGCCGCAAACGTCACGCGATACTCAATCAGCACCCCCGGCCCCAGGACCGGCGCCGCGATACGCATGAAGAGAAAAGAGCTGCCCCAAATAGCAGCCAGAAAAACAAGTTTGAGTAAATTTGAAGTATTCATACGGTTCAGTTCGTGTCCTACCATGGGGTCACACCCGTTTCGGGACACGTTCTCATCTGTGTTGCTGCTGGGCTCGTGTCCCATTTCGGGTGTGACCCCATGGTGGGACACGGGCGGGGCTGTGGCAAGCTGGTTCTTGCTTTTGAATTCGGGCGTTCACGTTGAGCAGGCGGCGCTTGGTGGTGACGCCAGGGCGGTGGCGTGGTTGATTTGCAGCACTTCGGGGACGCCGTTCTTGATCGCGGTCATTTCGGCCAGGATCGAGATGGCGATTTCGGGCGGGGTCTTGCTGCCGATGTACAGGCCGATGGGGCCGTGCAGGCGGGCAACTTGCTGCTCTGTGAGTTCGAACTGCAGCAGGCGCTCGCGCCGCTTGGCGTTGTTGGCGCGCGAGCCGATGGCGCCGATGTAGAAGGCGTCCGTTTTCAGCGCTTCCATCAGGGCCATGTCGTCCAGCTTGGGATCATGGGTCAATGCGACCACGGCGCTGCGCGAGTCGAGCTGCATTTCCAGCACCAGGTCATCGGGCATGGCGTGCACCAGCGGCACGTCGGGCAGGGGCCAGCCTGCCCGGTATTCTTCGCGCGGGTCGCAGACGGTGACGTGGTAATCCATGGCGCTGGCAATCTGCGCCAGCATGCGCGAGAGCTGGCCGGCGCCGATGATCAGCAGCCGCCAGCGCGGGCCGTGCTGCGTGACCAGCAGGTTGCCGTTGCGTTCCAGCACTGCACCGGGGCGGGCGCGTTCCAGGGTGACGGTGCCATTACCCAGGTCGAGGGTGCGCGCCACCAGTTCATGCGCTGCCAGCCGTTCGAGCAGTTCGTCGATGCGGCTGTGCGGGCCAAGCGGTTCCAGTGCCAGTTCGATGGTGCCGCCGCAGGGCAGGCCGAAGCGGTGGGCCTCGTCGGCGCTGATGCCGTAGCTGACCACTTCGGGCAGCTGGCGCTGGATGCCTTCCTTGCGTACGCGTTCGATCAGGTCGTCTTCGATGCAGCCGCCGGAGACCGAACCAACCACGCGCCCGTCTTCGCAAATGGCCAGGGTGGCGCCGATCGGCCGCGGGCTGGAACCCCAGGTCCGGATCACGGTGACCAACTGGCAGCGCTGTCCCGCGGCGAGCCAGGCGGAGCAAGTCTTGAGCACTTCGAGGTCGATGCTATCCATGCACCGAACTATAGCAAGGGTCAGCGCTTTTTGCAGACGGCCTTCATGGCCTTGTCGGCCAGGCTGCCAGGTGCGACTGTTTCGGGGTCGTAGGCTTCGTATTTGAAGGTGCCCACCGCTTCGCCCTTGCCCAGCACTTCGGGGTGGAAGGTCTGGCTCAGCGGTGTCCGGGTGCCGGCGTCGCAGGCGTAAAGATGCAGCGAGCGTACCGAAAGATACATTTTGCCGTCCGGCGCGGTCTGCGGTTTGCGGAAGGATTCCATGGTCAGGGCCTTGCGGCCATCGGGACCGCTGCGCACCGACTTTTTGTCGAGCAGGAGGATGCTGTCCTTATCCCTTGCGATGGTAGTCCAGGGCCCCGCCAGCGCCACACCGGGCGCCAGGGCGAGGATCAGGACTGCAGGTTTCATGGCAGGAGAGGGCGCTTGGAGGCCTGTTTGGCCTTGATTTCCGAGACGGTGCGGTCCATCGCCGCCAGGCGCGCTGAAACGCTTGGGTGGATCGCCGTGTAGCCATTCAGCACGGTAGCCGGATACTGGCCGGACAGCCGCTGCCAGAAGCCGTGCGCATTGGAGATGTTGTAGCCGGCGCGTGCCAGCATGTACAGCGCCAGGTTGTCGGCGGCCACGTCGTAATCGGCTGGCATCGGACGTACCCCGGCGCTGCCCACCAGCATGGTCAGGTCGGGACGCACGGAGGCCAGGTTGTCGATGATGCTGGACATGGTGGCGGTGCTGCGCATCTGCACTGTGTGGCCAAGGATGTTATGCGCCAGCTCCTTCGCCATCACGTAGGCGATCGCTTCGTCGTTCTGCGCGAAGTTGATCATGCCGCGCGTGAGCAGCACTCGCCCGCCGTCGTTGTAGGCGTTCACGTTGTCCGAGTTGCCGAGGTCCACGCGGAAGGCGCAGGCGCGCGTCACCGGCACATTCAGCGTCTGGTTGCTGCCGTTGCGGGCAACGGTCATGTTCAGCATGGCGCTGTTGGCGGTCAGCGGGCCGAATACTGCGGCGGCCTTGCTCTCCGCGTCGCGTCCTTTCGGCAAGGGCTTGCCGCCAGCTGCGACCAGGTCGTCGCCCTTGCGCAAGCCGGCTTTCGCGGCGCCGCTGCCAGCCAGTACGCCGGAAACCTGCAGCACATCGTCGTAGCCTAATACGGCGGCCGAAGCATCGCCATATTCGCCTGGATAGGAGTATTTGTTCTTGGCGGTGAAGCCAAGAATGTTGCGCGCCTGCGCCTTGCACAAGTCAGCGTTATTGATCAGCAGCGGGGCGGCGACGCGGTACAGTCGTTCCTGCAAACCGGCGATCTGCTTGAGGTGTTCGCGCGCGGCCTGCATCTGCGGCGTGACGACTGGCGCTGCCGGCGCCGAAGGCTGGATCGGTTCGGCCGGAGCGGCATGTTCGCTGCCGGACTGGAAGGTGGAACAGGCAGAGAGCAAGAGCGAGGCGGCGATTGCCGGCCAGGCGAGCCGGCGAACCGGCAAACGGTATTGATCGAGTTGCTCTACTGCCATATTTTTTTCCTCAGTGCTTGCCTGTGCTGCCGAAACCTCCGGCGCCGCGGTCGCTGGCCTCGAAGTCATCGACAACATTAAAGCCAACCTGCAGCACGGGCACGATGATCAATTGCGCCAGGCGCTCCATTGGATTCAGCGTAAACGTGTTGAAGCCCCGGTTCCAGGTAGACACCATCAGTTGTCCCTGGTAATCGGAGTCAATCAAGCCTACCAGATTCCCCAAAACAATGCCGTTCTTGTGGCCCATGCCGGAACGGGGCAGGATCATGGCAGCGTAGCCAGGATCGGCGATGTGGATGGCGAGGCCGGTCGGCACCAGCACGGTCTGTCCAGGCTCGATCACGATCGGCGCGTCGATGCAGGCGCGCAGGTCGAGGCCCGCGCTGCCTGGCGTTGCATAGGCCGGCATCTGGTCTTTCATGCGCGGGTCGAGGATTTTGACGTCTACAGTTTTCATTGGAATAGCGAGTTATTGTCGATGCGCTTGGCGATCTCGGAAATCAGCTGGCGCGCCAGCGTGAGCTTGTCGGCGCGCGGCAGGATGGTGTGTCCGTTTTCGTCAAACAGGATGATGGTGTTGTCGTCCTGGCCGAAGGTGTTGTGGCCGATATTGCCGACCAGGAGGGGGATGCCCTTGCGTTCGCGCTTGGATGCGCCGAACTCGATCAGGTTCTCCGATTCGGCGGCAAAGCCTACGCAGTAAGGCCAGCCTGCCAGGCTGGTGCGGGTCGCGACGCTGGCCAGGATATCGGGGTTCTGTTCGAACTTCAGTTCCGGCATGCTGCCGTCGCCGGTCTTCTTGACCTTCTGTTCGCTGGGATTGCTCACCTTCCAGTCGGCCACGGCGGCCACGGAGATGAACACGTGCTGGCCGCCGATATGGTCCATCACGGAGTCGAACATCTGCTGCGCGCTCTTGACGTTGTGGCGGTCGACGCCGTACGGGGTGGCCAGTGCGACCGGACCGGAAACCAGGGTCACTTCGGCGCCGGCTTCACGCGCAGCGCGCGCGACGGCATAGCCCATCTTGCCCGAAGAGAGGTTGGTGATGCCGCGCACCGGGTCGATGGCTTCAAAGGTCGGGCCGGCAGTGATGAGAATGCGTTTGCCTGCCAGGACTTTCGGCTGGAAGGCGGCGATCATTTCGGCCAGCAGCTGTTCCGGCTCGAGCATGCGGCCCAGGCCAACTTCGCCGCACGCCTGGTCGCCGGCGGCCGGGCCGAACACCGTGATGCCGTCGGCGCGCACCTGGTCGACATTGCGCTGGGTGGCCGGATTGGACCACATCTCCACGTTCATGGCGGGAGCGATCAGCAGCGGGACCCGGCTCGGGCGGGCCAGGCACATGGTCGACAGCAGGTCGTCGCACACGCCGTGCGCCAGTTTGTAGATGAAGTCTGCGGAGCAGGGCGCGATCAGGATGGCGTCGGCGTCGCGGGTGACGTCGATGTGGGCCATATTGTTATTCACGCGCGGATCCCACTGGCTGCTGAACACCGGCTTGCCGGACAGCGCCTGCATCGTCACCGGAGTGATGAAGTGGGTGGCGGCGTCGGTCATCACGACCTGCACGGAAGCGCCTTCCTTCGTCAGCGCACGGCACAGCTCAGCGGCCTTGTAGCAGGCGACGCCGCCGGAGAGGCCGAGGACGATTTTCTTGCCAGTCAGTTCCATGATGCTGCTCCTACTTGTTCACGCGGCGCAGTTCGTCCAGTACGAACAGTGCGGCGCCAATGCAGATGGCGGAATCGGCGATGTTAAAGGCCGGGAAGTGGCCAAAAGCTTGCCAGTGGAAGTCGAGGAAGTCGACCACATGGCCGTAGGCGATGCGGTCGATCACGTTGCCAAGCGCGCCGCCCAGGATCAGGGCCAGGGCCCAGCAGAACATGCGCTGGCCGCTATTGCGTTTCAGGAGATAGATGATGTACAGCGCGGCGCCGATGCCGATGGCGGTGAACATGTGGCGCTGCCAGCCGCCTGCTTTGTCCAGGAAGCTGAAGGCTGCGCCGTAGTTGTAGGCAAGCACCAGGTTGAAGAAGCTGGTGATGACTTTTTCTTCGCCAAGCGCGAACAGCCTGGTGATGGTGATTTTGCTGAGCTGGTCGAGCAGGATGACGATGAAGGCGATGCCCAGCCATGGAGCCATGCTGCCGGTTGAGGGTTTGCTGCTGAAGGTCTTTTTGGTGGCCATATTGAGCTTTTTCGTTTGCTTGCCAAACCCGGTAAACCTGGGTCAGACCCAAGGGTCTGACCCTGTTACGC
Source organism: Massilia eburnea (assembly GCF_009720745.1). GTDB lineage: Bacteria > Pseudomonadota > Gammaproteobacteria > Burkholderiales > Burkholderiaceae_D > Rugamonas > Rugamonas eburnea. The sequence continues at coordinate 210,291 of NZ_WNKX01000006.1, forward strand.
GGCGGTCGCAGACTTTGGGTCTGACCCTTGGGTCTGACCCGGGTTTACCGGGATTTAGGCGAACTTGCGGCTTTCGCCAGCGCCAAACAGGTTGGAGTAGCAACGCCCGCACAGGCCTGGATGGTCGGCGTGCGAGCCCACGTCCGCGCGGTAGTGCCAGCAGCGCTCGCACTTCTGCGCGGTCGATGCGGCCACGTTCACCGCTTCATCCGCTTCGGATGCCACTTCCACCGCCTTCGCCAGCGAGGTGATGAAGATGAACTTCAAATCGTCATCCAGCGAAGCCAGCGCTTTGAACTTGTCGCCGGCAGCCTTGATCTCCAGTTCCGCCTGCAGCGAAGAACCAATTGCGCCCGAGCCGCGCAGCTCTTCCAGCTGCTTGGTCACGTCCGCGCGCACGGCGATGATGGTCGCATATTTGGCCAGCAGGCCTTCGGCGCCTGCCAGTTCCGGCAGCTGCCACCAGGTCTGGGTGTAGATGGTCTCGTCGCTGGCCTTGAACGCTTCGGCGCCGGCGAACGATGCCCAAGCTTCTTCTGCGGTGAAGCACAGGATCGGGGCCATCAGGCGCAGCAGCGACTGGGTGATGTGCCACAGCGCGGTCTGCGCGGAACGGCGGGCCTTGGAGTCCACGGCGCTGGTGTACAGGCGGTCCTTCAGGATGTCCAGGTAGAAGCCGCCCAGGTCCTCGGAGCAGAAGTTCTGCAGCTTGGAGACCACCGGGTGGAACTCATAGCGCTCATAGTGGCGCGCCAGGTCGGCCTGCAGCGCGGCCATATTGGCCAGCGCGTAGCGGTCGATTTCCAGCAACTCGGCTACCGGCACGGCGTTTGCCTTCGGATCGAAGTCCGAGGTATTGGCCAGCAGGAAGCGCAAGGTGTTGCGGATGCGGCGGTACGACTCGGTCACGCGCTTCAGGATCTCGTCGGAGATCGACAGCTCGGAGGTGTAGTCGGTGGCGGCAACCCACAGGCGCAGGATGTCGGCGCCCAGTGTGTCGGAGACCTTCTGCGGCGCGACGGTGTTGCCGATCGACTTCGACATCTTCTTGCCTTCGCCGTCGACCACGAAGCCGTGGGTCAGCAGCGCCTTGTACGGCGGGCGGCCGTTCAGCATCGAAGAGGTCAGCAGCGAGGAGTGGAACCAGCCGCGGTGCTGGTCGGAGCCTTCCAGGTACAGGTCGGCCGGGAAGTGCGACTGTTCCGGATGCGAGCCGCGCAGCACGGTCTGGTGCGTGCAGCCGGAGTCGAACCACACGTCCAGCGTGTCCTTGTTCTTCACATAGTGTTCGGCTTCCGCGCCCAGCAGGGTCGCCGCATCCAGCGCCTGCCAGGCGTCGATGCCGCCTTGCTCGATCAGCTTGGCCACCTGCTCCAGCAGTTCAGGGGTGCGCGGGTGCAGCTCGCCGGTTTCCTTGTGGATGAAGACGGCCATCGGCACGCCCCACTGGCGCTGGCGCGACAGGGTCCAGTCCGGGCGGTTGGCGATCATGCCGTGCAGGCGCGCCTTGCCCCAGTCAGGGAAGAATTCGGTGGCTTCGATGCCTTCCAGCGCGGTTTCGCGCAGGGTGGAACCGCCGTCCAGCGGCTGGATGTCCATGCCGGCGAACCACTGCGAGGTGGCGCGGTAGACGATTGGGGTCTTGTGGCGCCAGCAGTGCATGTAGCTGTGGTCGAACATCTTCAGTTCGAACAGGGCGCCCGCTTCGCGCAGCGCTTCGCAGATCGGCTTGGACGCTTCCCAGATGGTCATGCCGCCGAACAGCGGCAGGGATGGGATGTATTTGCCGTCGCCCATCACCGGCTTGAGGATTTCGTCATCCTTCATGCCGTGCGATTTGCAGGAGATGAAGTCGTCCTGGCCGTAGGCTGGCGCGGAGTGCACCACGCCGGTACCGCTTTCAGTGGTCACGTAGTCGGCGATGTAGACCGGCGACAGGCGGTTGTAGAACGCGTCGCGTGCATGCAGCGGGTGCTTGAAGGCGATGCCGGCCAGCTTGTCGCCGGTTGCGGTGGCGATGATCGTGCCTTCCAGCTTGTAGCGCTGCAGGCAGGCTTCCACCAGGTCTTTCGCCAGGATCAGCATCAGCGGCTTGCCATCGCGTTCGCTCTGCACCAGCGCGTAGGTCACCTCGTGGTGCATGTTCAGGGCCTGGTTGGACGGGATGGTCCACGGGGTAGTGGTCCAGATCACCACGAAGCCGTCGCCGGTGGGCAGGGCAGGCAGGCCGAAGGCGGCTGCCAGCTTGTCGTGTTCATGGAATGGGAAGCCGACGTCGATGGCCGGGTCGCGCTTGTCCTTGTACTCCACTTCCGCTTCCGCCAGCGCGGAGCCGCAGTCAAAGCACCAGTTGACCGGTTTCAGGCCGCGGTAGACGTAGCCCTTCTCCAGCAGCTTGCCCAGGGCGCGCAGTTCGTCGGCCTCGTTACCGAAGTTCATGGTCAGGTATGGGTTGTCCCATTCACCCAGCACGCCCAGGCGGATGAAATCCTTTTTCTGGCGCTCGACCTGCTCGTAGGCGTAGGCGCGCGCCTTGGTCAGCACTTCGGCGGTCGGCAGGTTCTTGCCGAACAGTTTTTCGATCTGGATCTCGATCGGCATTCCGTGACAGTCCCAGCCCGGCACGTAAGGCGCGTCGAAGCCGGACAGGGTGCGCGACTTGACCACGATGTCCTTCAGGATCTTGTTGACGGCGTGGCCGATGTGGATGTCGCCGTTGGCGTAGGGAGGGCCGTCATGCAGCACGAATTTCGGGCGGCCTTTGGATGCCTTGCGCACGCGCTCGTAGATCTTCTTGTCCTGCCATTGCTTGACCCAGCCCGGCTCGCGCTTGGCCAGGTCGCCGCGCATCGGGAATGGGGTTTCGGTCATGTTGACCGGGTATTTGCTCTCTTGCTTTTTGGGTTTGTTGTCGGACATGATAAGTAGCTCTAGTTCTAGTTTCGGGTGGCGAAGAAGGCGCGCGCTTGGCCGGCGTCGCGCTCGATGGCTTTGACCAGGGTAGGCAGGTCAACGAACTTTTCTTCGTCACGTATCTTTTGCAGGAATTCGACGCGCACCACCTTGCCGTAGCAGTTCTGGGCGAAGTCGAAGACATGGACTTCCAGCAGCACGCGGCCGGCGTCTTCCACCGTCGGGCGCACGCCCAGGCTGGCCACGGCCGGCAGCGGCTTGCCGCCCAGGCCGTGCACCTGCACGATGAAGATGCCGGAGAGGGCAGGGCGGTGCGGCACGCGCAGGTTCAGCGTCGGGAAGCCGATATCGCGTCCCAGCTTGGCGCCATGGATCACATGGCCGGAAATCGAATAAGGATGGCCCAGCAGCGCTTGCGCGTGCTGGAAATCGCCTTCCGCCAGCGCAGCGCGCACGGCAGAGGAGGACACGCGGGTTTCGCCGTTACGCACGGTCGGCAGCACTTCGACTTCGAAACCGTACTGCTTGCCGGCTTCGGCCAGCAGGGCGACATTGCCGGCGCGCTTGGCGCCGTAGCAGAAATCGTCGCCCACCATCAGCCATTTGACGTGCAGGCCTTCAACCAGCACCTTCTCGACGAAGGCTTGCGGCGATTGGCTGGCGAAGGCATCGCAGAAGTGCTCGACGATCACACGGTCGACGCCATTGTTCTCCAGCGCCTGCAGCTTGTCGCGCAGGTTGGCGATGCGCGGCGGCGCCTTGGACATATCGCCCAGCTTGTGGGCGAAGAATTCGCGCGGGTGCGGCTCGAAGGTCATCACGGCCGATTCCAGGCCCAGGCGATCGGCGGCCGCGCGTACGCGCGCCAGCAACGCCTGGTGGCCGCGGTGGACACCGTCGAAGTTGCCGATCGTTAAGGCGCAGGGCGCACGCGCCGCTGCATTGGGAAGTCCGCGAAATACCTTCATGTAGATTGCTTTATATTGCTGCGAGGCTCAAATGCTTGATTATACGTTCTCAAAGACAAAAAGCGCTGCCTGCGGGTGCAGGCAGCGCTTTTCTTGGCTCAGCCCGGCTTTGTTTAGACCGGGTTGTTAATGTACATGGTCCAGTAGCGGGCCAGTTCCGGCTCGCCAGCGGTACCTTTCACCGACTTCAGGGTGCTGATGGCAGCAGCCTTCTTGCCGGCGATGTACTGGGCCACACCGTAGTGCAGCTTCATTTCTTCAGGCTTGCGGCCGGTACCCAGCTTGATCGCTTCTTCCATCAGCTTCAGGCCTTCGGCGCCTTTGCCTTCAGCAACCAGGGCGTAACCCAGGTTGGCCAGGCCGTCAGCATCTTTTTCCTTGGTGAAGGTAGCTTCCTGGGTGGCTGCGTTCTTCTGCAGGTCGGCCTGGGTCTTCAGGGCCAGGTCTTTCAGGCGCTGGTGGCGGCCGGCGTCGGCGCCGGTGCCCAGGGCGCCCTTCTTGTAGCCTTCGTCAACGATCTTCAGGGCTTCAGCCGGGTTGCCGGCTTGCAGGGCCAGCTGGCCCATTTCCATGAATTCAGACGGCTTGGTGATCTGCTTCAGGGCCAGCTTGAGGCGCATCACGTCCAGGTTCAGGGACGAGGAGAAGCCTGGCTTGCCAACCACGCGGTTCAGCAGGTCAGCCCAGTAGGAGGCCTTTGGATAGGATGCTGCCAGCTTTTCCAGGGTCTGCACGTAGCCAGCCTTGTCGTTCTGCTTCAGCTGGATGTTGGCCAGCATTTGCAGGCTGCCTTCGGACTTGGCGCCCTGCAGTTCCTTGGCAGCTTCGTTCAGCTTGCCGCTCTGGTAGTAGGTCTGGATCAGCTGTTCCTTCATCGCAGCGTTGTTAGGATTGTCCTTCAACACTTTCTGGATGTAGGTAATGGCTTTTGGATAGTCGCGGGCGCGCAGATAGATGCTGGCCAGCGCTTCAGTAATCTTGGGCGCCTGGGCCGGCGACAGCTTAGGCGAAGCCAGCACAGCTTCGAAAGCGCGGGCGGCGGTCTCGTTTTCGCCGGCGGCGATCGCTGCGGAGCCGCGGGTGTACTCAATCTGGAACTTTTCCAGTTCGGACTTGCCACCAACCGCGTCGGCTTCCTTCAGTTTCGCCAGGGCTTCCTTGTTTTTGCCGGAGGACATCAGTTTTTGCGCTTCCTGCAGTGGCTTGCCCACTTCAGGGCGCACGTTCTCGGCATAGGCGATGGACGACAGGCCAACCATAGGAACGGCAGCGTTGAAACCGATAGCGGCCATTACCAGGCCGAGATGTGCCAGACGAAACTTAATCATGGGGTGATTTTCTTTCTTCAAAATGCGAAATAGGCAGGATAACCTGCCTATTTGGGAAAATAAAGGGTGTTTTGGCCCAATTATTTACTGGAACTGCTCGTTACCGACCAGACCAATCTTGGTGACGCCGAGACGCTGTGCCGAAGCCATCACGCCAGCAACCACCTTGTAGCTCACCAGCTTGTTCGGACGCAGGTGCACTTCAGGCTGGTCAGCCTGTGCAGCTACAGCCACCAGCTTGTTTTCCAGGGCTGGGCGGTCAGGAACGACCACGTTATCCCACAGAATGGTGCCGTCGAAGTCAACGTCGATGGTCACGACCACAGGTTCCTTGGTTGGCGGTGGCGGGGTGCCGACCGGCATGTTCAGGTTAACCGAGTGGTTGGCTTTTGGAATGGTGATGATCAGCATAACGATCAGAACCAGCATGACGTCGATCATCGGCGTCATGTTCATTTCCATCATTGGTTCCGCATCGCCGCCGGAACTGCCTGCGCTCATACTCATGAATTGTGTTCCTTTTCAGAAGACCGCCCCCGATGTTGCCGGGGGCGGCTGGTTCCCTTACTGCTTATCAGGTGGTTCGGTAATGAAACCGACCTTCTGGATGCCAGCGCGCTGAGTGGTGTAGATCACTCGGCCGATCGATTCATATTTCGCGTCTTTGTCGCCGCGGATATGGACTTCAGGCTGAGGCAACTTCACAGCTTCCTCTTTCAGAAAATCGAACAGCTCATTCGAGTCGCGCATTTTCTTCTGGTTCCAGTAGATGTCGCCATCTTTGTTAACAGTGATGTTGACGTCTTCTGGTTTGGTCTGGATCGCCTGGTTGATCTCTTCCGGCAGACTGATTTTCTGCAGTTTGAGAACGACCGGGCTCGTAATCAGGAAGATGATCAGCAGCACCAGCATGATGTCCACGAGCGGAGTCGTGTTGATCTCACTGTTGAGCTTATCTTCTCCGCCTTCGGAGCCTACAGACATCGACATGGTATTAACCTACTTTTTTCGACGCAGCGCTCGAGGTGGACATCGCGCCGGAGATCAGCACGGAGTGCACGTCAGCCGAGAAGGCGTTCACGTCTTCCATTGCTGCCTTGTTACGACGCAGCAGCCAGTTGTAACCCAGAACGGCAGGAACTGCGACCAGCAGACCGAAAGCGGTCATGATCAGCGCTTCACCCACTGGACCTGCAACTTTGTCGATGGATGCGTTACCGGTCATACCGATGTTGGTCAGCGCGCCGTAAATACCCCAGACGGTACCGAACAGGCCGATGAACGGAGCGGTGGAACCAACGGTTGCCAGGAAGGACAGGCCATCGGACAGACGGGACTGAACTTTGTCAACAGCGCGTTGGATGGACATGGTCACCCAGGTCGACAGGTCGATCTGTTCCAGCAGGGCGCCGTCGTGGTGGGCAGTTGCCTTGGTGCCGGATTCAGCGATGAAGCGGAATGGGGAACCTTCGGTCAGGGTTGCGGTGCCGGCAGCGATCGAGGATGCTTTCCAGAACTTGGCAGAGGTTTCTTTCTGCTGCTTGAAGATCTTCTGCTGGTCGATGACCTTGGTCACGATGATGTACCAGGAACCGATCGACATGATCGAGAGGATGATCAGGGTAGCACGGGAAACGAAGCCGCCTTCCCACACTGCGGACAGACCGAATGGGTTCTCGACTTCTTCTTTAGCGGCTGGAGCAGCGGCAGCTGGAGCTGCTGGTGCTGGAGCGGCTGCCGCGTCGGCTGCTGGAGCTGCAGGTGCGTCAGCGGCAGGAGCCGAAGCGGCGGCCGAGGCAGGAGCGTCAGCCATTGCTGGCGCGCTAACCAGGGCAGTAGCTGCGGTCACCGAGAACAGCACAGCGGCCAGTACAGCGGACAAACGGGTATTCTTAAACATGCTTCCTCCAAATTTGAAAAATTATCAGTTCGCTGGCTTAAACGACAACGAGACTTACTTAGTTGCGAGACGGTGAGTTGTCTCTGGTTTATTCCAGCGTCCAGACATACTGCATCTGTTGCCAGCCTTCTTGCGGCTTGCCGTCTACCGTCGCAGGCTTGAATTTGCACTTGGAAATACCAACTTGTGCAGCCTTGTCCAGGTCACGGAAACCACTAGATTTCACTACTTTTGCCTCAGCGACGTGGCCGTCGGTACCGATCAGGAAGGACATGGTCACAGTGCCAGTCTCTTCATTACGCAGCGACGACTTCGGCCATTCTGGTTTGGCGCAGGTGCTGAAGTCGACCACAGCCGGGGTACGAACACCAGTTGCTGCAGGAGCTGCAGGAGCTGGCGCCGCTGGAGGGGCTGGGCGAATATCGGTGTTTGCCGGCTTCACGCTGGTCGCGTTGGCGATCACGTTCTGCGCTGGCGGCGGTTGCTGCACGTTCACTTCAACCGGAGGAATGAATGGCGGTGGTGGTGCCTTCATCTCTGGTGGAGGTGGCGGTGGCGGCAGTTCTTTTGGCGGAGGCGGGGCTACCTCCTCGATGATCTTGGTCTCCACCGGTTCGATCATCTTGCTGATCATTTTCTTGCCCAGGCCAGATACGATGCCGTAACCAGCTAACAGGTGCAGGACTACGACGAACGCGATGCCCGTATAGTTCTTTTTCCCGGCAATTTTCTCGTTATCACTGAAATTCATGCCTGCTTTCTCCAATACCAACTCTTGTTTGCTACTTTTTAAACCCCCAAAATAGCGACACAAAGCTACAGCCGCATCCGGGACGTCGGCGAATTATACATACGAATTTTGGATTTTTGCATAGAATTTTGTCCTGAAAACCGTTTAAATTTCATGCTCTTAGCCCCATATTAGCAGGCTGTTACCAGACTACTGCAAAGTGGTCTGGCAGAAAAAGCAAGAGAAAATTGACCATTTTTTCGGCTCTTCGATTGATCTTCATCACTTTTTTCATAGGACAAAAGAATCAACGCCAGCATTGCTGGAAGAGCAGACGAAATTCGGTGAAGTGTGTTGCTTCGACGAAACTCTGTCAAAAGCGGGGCTCAGATCACCCGGTTGCGCTTCTCGCGCTTGCACTCGATGGTGCTGACCACCTGGCCATCCGGCGATACCGTATCCAGGTGGACGTCGAAACCCCAGAGGCGGGCCACATGTTTCAGGACTTCGTTGGCCTGCTGGTTGAGGGGACGGCGGTTGTACTGCGTGTGGCGCAGTGTCAGGGCGCGGTCGTCGCGGGTATTGACCGACCACACCTGTATATTAGGCTCGCGGTTGCCCAGGTTGTACTGGTCGGCCAGCATTTGCCGCACATAGCGGTAGCCCAGTTCATCATGGATGGCCGAGACGGCCAGCTTGTCGTTCTTGTCGTCGTCCAGTACAGCGAAGAAGTGGAACTCGCGGATCAGGCGCGGCGATAAGTACTGCGCAATGAATGATTCATCCTTGAAATTTCGCATCGCAAAGTCGAGCGTCTTCTTCCAGTCGCTGCCGGCGATATCGGGGAACCATTCGCGGTCTTCCTCGCTCGGGTTCTCGCAGATGCGGCGGATGTCGGACATCATCGCAAAGCCCAGTGCATAGGGATTGATGCCATTGTAGTAAGGGCTGTGCACCGGCGGCTGGTATACCACGTTGGTATGGCTCTTCAAGAATTCCATCATGAAGCCATCGCCGACCACGCCCTCATCGTACAACTGGTTGAGGATGGTGTAGTGCCAGAAGGTGGCCCAGCCTTCGTTCATCACCTGGGTCTGGCGCTGCGGATAGAAGTACTGGCTGATCTTGCGCACGATGCGCACGATCTCGCGCTGCCAGGGTTCCAGCAGCGGCGCGTACTTCTCAATAAAGTAGAGCAGGTTTTCTTCCGGCTCCTGCGGGAAGCGCGGCGCCGGCTTGTCGACCGCTTCTTCTTCGCGCCGCGGCACGGTGCGCCACAGCTCGTTGATTTGTGACTGCAAGTAAGCTTCGCGCTCCTTTTGTTTCATTTGCTCTTGAGCCAGCGAGAGCTTGGCAGGCCGCTTGTAGCGGTCGACGCCGTAGTGCTGGATGGCATGGCAGGAGTCGAGCAGCAGTTCAACCGCATCGATGCCGTGCCGCTGTTCGCATTCGGTGATGTAATTCTTGGCGAACAGCATGTAATCGATGATGGCGTCCGCGTCGGTCCAGGTCTTGAACAGGTAGTTGCCCTTGAAGAAGGAATTGTGGCCATAGGCTGCGTGCGCGATCACCAGCGCCTGCATGGTCAGGCTGTTTTCCTCCATCAGGTAGGCGATGCAGGGGTTGGAGTTGATGACGATCTCATACGCCAGTCCCATTTGGCCGCGCCTGTAGCCTTTCTCAGTGGCAAGGAAGTGCTTGCCGAAGGACCAGTGCGCATAGGACACCGGCATGCCGACCGAGGTGTAGGCATCCATCATTTGCTCGGCGGTAATGATCTCCAGCTGGTTGGGGTAGGTGTCCAGGCCGAAGTTTTGCGCCACGCGGCGGATTTCCTCGTGCGCCTGCTCGATCAGTTCGAAAGTCCATTCCGACTGCTCCGGCAGCGCGCGCGGATGGGGAGGGCGGCGGGTCATCTGGTTCATACTATTTAGGCTGCTTCTTGAACAGTTCGCGGAACACCGGGTAGATGTCGGCCGGCGTGACTATCTTCTGCATGGCAAAGTGCTGGTGGTATTCCGGCACCTGCGCATACTGCTCCCACAGGTTCTGTGGCGGGCCATCTGTGATTTCGACGTAGGTGTAGTACTGCACCTTGGGCATGATGGTGTTGACCAGCAGCTGCCGGCACAGCACGGAGTCGTTGTCCCAGTTGTCGCCGTCGGAAGCTTGCGCCACATAGGCGTTCCAGCTGCCGCCGCCGAAGCGCTCGTCCAGGATCTTGTTCAGCAGGTGCAGGGCGGAGGACACGACAGTGCCGCCCGATTCGCGCGAGTGGAAGAATTCGTTTTCGTCCACTTCCGACGCGGCCGTATGGTGGCGGATGAACACCACTTCGATCTTGTCGTACACACGCTTGAGGAAGAGGTAGAGCAGGATGAAGAAACGCTTGGCGGTATCCTTGCGCTGCTCGTCCATCGAACCCGACACGTCCATGATGCAGAACATCACCGCCTGCGTCATCGGCTTCGGCACCTTGATGCGGTTGGAATAGCGCAGGTCGAAGGGGTCGATGTAGGGAATGGCCAGCAGCCGCGTGTGCAGGTGGTGGATCAGCTTCTTCAGCTCGATCACGTGCGGGTCATCCAGCGGAGCGCCCGCCACCAGCAATTCTTCCAGTTCGCGCTCGGCTTCGATCAGGCGCTTGCGCGAACTGCCGCCCACCGCGATGCGGCGGCCCAGTGCGCCGCGCAGGGAGCGCAGCACGTGGATATTGGAAGGCGTACCCGACACCGTGTAGCCGGCGCGCTGCGGCTTGAACTCCGTGGTGGCCGTCAGCTGGGTCTTGATCATATGCGGCAGTTCCAGGTCCTCGAAGAAGTAGTTCATGAATTCTTCGCGCGACAGTTCGAAGATGAAATCATCCTCGGTAGTCTGGTCGCTGTTGCCTGCGCGGCCGCGGCCGCTGCCCCCGCCGCCTTTGGGGCGGTTGATCAAGTCGCCTTTCTGGTATTCCTGGTTGCCGGGGTTCACTACTTCCCAGACCCCGCCGTGGGCGTGGCCGAACGAGGGCTCGTTCACGTCCTTGACGGGAATGGATACTTTTTCGCCATTCTCGATGTCGGTGATCGAGCGCCCCTTGATGGCACGCCCGACCGCATCCTTGATCTGGCCCTTGTAACGCCGCAAAAATCGTTCGCGGTTGACCGCGGACTTGTTCTTGCCCTGCAAACGACGGTCGATGAGGTAAGTCATGTTCCTCCTGCCTGCTTGATTGGCGCGTCCTGATTATCCACCTTTTATATCAGGACGACTTCCTCACGCGCAGATACCACTCACACAGCAGCCGGACCTGCTTGGCCGTGTATCCTTTTTCCACCATGCGCGCCACGAAGTCGGCGTGCTTGTTGGCATCCTCGGCGCTGGCCTTGGCGTTGAAGGAGATCACCGGCAGCAGTTCCTCCGTATTGGAGAACATTTTCTTCTCGATCACCGTACGGAACTTCTCATAGCTGGTCCAGGCCGGGTTCTTGCCGCCGTTATTGGCGCGTGCACGCAGGCCAAAGTTGACGATCTCATTACGGAAGTCTTTCGGGTTCGAAATCCCGGCCGGCTTCTCGATTTTCTCCAGCTCGTTGTTCAGCGATTCGCGGTCGAAGCTTTCGCCGGTATCCGGATCGCGGTATTCCTGGTCCTGGATCCAGAAGTCGGCAAAGGTCACGTAGCGGTCGAAGATGTTCTGTCCGTATTCGGAGTAGCTCTCCAGGTAGGCAGTCTGGATTTCCTTGCCGATGAACTCGACGTAGCGCTGGGCCAGGTGCTCTTTTATATAGGAGAAGTACTTTTGCTCGGTCTCGGGCGGGAATTGCTCGCGCTCGACTTGCTGTTCCAGCACGTAGAGCAGGTGCACCGGATTGGCCGCCACCTCGGTCGAGTCGAAGTTGAAGACTTTGGACAGGATCTTGAAGGCAAAGCGCGTCGACAGCCCGCTCATGCCCTCGTCGACGCCGGCATAGTCCACGTATTCGTGGATGGACTTGGCTTTCGGGTCGGTATCCTTGAGGTTTTCACCGTCATATACCAGCATCTTGCTGAAAATACTGGAGTTTTCCGGCTCTTTCAGGCGCGACAGGATGGCGAACTGCGACATCATGCGCAGCGTGCCGGGGGCGCAAGGCGCCTTGTCGAGCGAGGAATTATGCAGAAGTTTCTCGTAAATCTTGATTTCATCAGTGACGCGCAGGCAGTACGGCACCTTCACGATATAAATACGGTCGAGGAATGCCTCGTTATTGCGGTTGTTCTTGAAGCTCTTCCACTCGGACTCATTCGAGTGCGCCAGGATGATGCCCTCGAAGGGGATGGCGCCAAAGCCCTCGGTACCCTTGTAATTGCCTTCCTGCGTAGCGGTCAGCAGCGGGTGCAGCACCTTGATCGGCGCCTTGAACATTTCGACGAATTCCATCAGGCCCTGGTTGGCCAGGCACAGGCCGCCGGAGTAGCTGTAGGCGTCCGGATCATCCTGGGCATAGTCTTCCAGCTTGCGGATATCGACCTTGCCGACCAGGGAGGAAATATCCTGGTTGTTTTCGTCGCCCGGTTCGGTCTTGGAAATGGCGGTCTGCTTCAGCACCGACGGGTAGCGCTTGACTACGCGGAACTGGTTGATATCGCCGTTGAACTCATGCAGGCGCTTGACGGCCCAAGGCGAAGGGATGTTACGCAGGTAGCGGCGCGGGATGCCGTAGTCTTCTTCCAGGATGGTGCCGTCTTCCGCCTCGCTGAACAGACCGAGCGGCGATTCGTTCACCGGCGAGCCTTTCAGGCAGTAGAAGGGTACTTCTTCCATCAATTGCTTGAGTTTTTCCGCAATCGAGGACTTGCCGCCGCCGACTGGCCCCAGCAGGTAGAGGATCTGCTTGCGCTCCTCCAGGCCTTGCGCCGCGTGGCGGAAATAGGCCACGACCTGCTCAATGACGTCTTCCATGCCGTAGAACTCGCGGAAGGCGGGATAAATCTTGATGACCTTGTTGGCGAAGATGCGGGACAGGCGCGTATCGTTGCGCGTATCGACCAGGGTGGGTTCGCCGATCGCAGCCAGCATGCGCTCTGCCGCCGACGCGTAGGTCAGGCGGTCTTTTTTGCAAAGCGCGAGATATTCGGAGAGCGACATCTCCTCTTCTTTGGTGCGCTCGTAGCGTGCTGCGTAGTTGTCAAAAATGGTCATGTGAATGTCCTTTAATGAAAAATCTACTCGTCACATGGTCGGCAGTCGAAGCTATGGGCTGCAGGCCTGCTCAATGCTTTGCCAGCTTGCTTGAGGTGCCAGGGATTGCCCGAGGCTCAGAGCTGGATCATTATTAGCCGGCGGGGGGATGGTTGCCGGGCTCGAAACGCATCTTACGTTGATGAAATTTATTATTGCTCTATTGGATGTAGAAGTAAAGCTGGTAGTACAGCCAGCGCCGATCCCCTCGCATATGGCACCACAGTAGCACGGCTGGCCCGACTCTGCAGCACATGTGAAGTATGATGTTCAAACTGTCCAAAGCGAGAGAGAACAAAAAATGACTACCCAAATGCGCTCCATCGTGCAGAACATGCCGAAGGCCGAACTGCACATCCACATCGAAGGCTCGCTGGAGCCGGAATTGATCTTCGCGCTGGCCCAGCGCAATGGCGTCAAGCTTGCCTATCAGTCAGTGGAAGAACTGCGTGCCGCGTATGCCTTCACCAACCTGCAATCCTTCCTCGACATCTACTATGCCGGCGCCAGCGTGCTGTTGAAAGAGCAGGATTTTTATGACATGACAATGGCCTACCTGCAGCGTGCCAAGGCCGATCACGTGCGCCACGCGGAAATCTTCTTTGATCCGCAAACCCACACTGCGCGCGGCGTGCCGATGGCCGATGTGATTAACGGTATCCACCGCGCTGCGACCGAAGGGCCAATCAGCGCGAAGCTGATCCTGTGTTTCCTGCGCCACCTGAGCGAGGAAGACGCGCTCGCCACGCTGGAAGCGGCTCTGCCATTCCGCGAACAATTCATCGGCGTCGGCCTTGATTCTTCCGAAGTGGGCCACCCGCCGGAAAAATTCGCCCGCGTGTTCGCGCGCGCCCGCGACCTGGGACTGCACCTGGTGGCCCATGCCGGCGAGGAAGGCCCGCCTGCCTATATCGAAACCGCTGTCGACCTGCTCAAGGTGGAACGCGTCGACCACGGCGTGCGCTGCCTGGAAGATCCTGCGCTGACCCGCCGGCTGGCGGCGCTGCGCATGCCGCTGACTGTCTGCCCGCTGTCGAACACCAAGCTGCGCGTGTTCGACCAGATGAAGGACCACAACCTGCTGGACCTGCTCGACGCCGGCCTGGTAGCCATGGTCAACTCGGACGATCCGGCCTACTTCGGCGGCTATATGAACGACAACTTCGTTGCCGTCTTCGATGCGCTGCCGCTCGGCCTGGCCCACGCCCACCAGCTGGCGCGCAACAGCTTCGAAGCTTCCTTCCTGCCGGCGCAGGAAAAACAGAAGTACCTGGACGAAGTCGATACCTATTTCTCTGCTTTCAACGTGGTCTAACGCATGTTTCGACAAGCCCTGAGGATGACGGCGCGCGACTGGCGCGCCGGGCAACTGCGCTTCCTGCTGGTGGCGCTGGTCGTGGCGGTGGCGGCGCTGTCGGCCGCCGGCTTCTTTATCGACCGTTTGCGTGCTGGCCTGAACCGCGATGCGCACCAATTGCTGGGCGCCGACCTGGTGGTGGTCGCCGATAACGCGATCCCCGCCGCATGGCGCGAAGAAGCGCAGCGGCGCGGCTTGCTGGTGGCCGACACGCAGGCCTTCCCCAGTATGGCGCAGGCAGGGCAGAGCGATGCGGCGCGATCCGTGCTGGTGACGCTGAAGGCGGTCAGCCCGGGCTATCCGCTGCGCGGGCGCGTCAAAGTCAACACCGATCTGGCGCAAGCCAATGAAAGCATCGGAACACCCGCGCCAGCCGCGCCGGAAGCCGGCACGGCGTGGATCGACCCGGCGCTGGCAAACGCGCTGGACGTGGCGGTCGGCGGTACGCTGCAATTGGGCGACAAGCAGTTCCGCGTCGCGCAGCTGATCGCAGCGGAGCCCGACCGCGGCGGAGGCTTCGTCAATTTCGCGCCGCGCGTGTTCATTGCGCTGTCCGACCTTCCCGCAACCAACCTGGTGCAGGATGGCTCGCGCGTTGGATACCGGCTGATGGTGGCCGGCCCTGGCGCAAGCTCCAGGCCGGCACAGGAATACGGCGACTGGCTGCGCGCCCTGATCAAGAAAGACAATGTGCGCGGCGTGCGCATCGAATCGCTGGAAGAAGGGCGTCCCGAAATGAGCGCCACGCTGGACCGGGCCGACCGCTTCCTGTCGCTGGTCGGCCTGCTGTCGGCCATGCTGGCCGCCGTGGCTGTGGCGATGGCCGCGCGCCGTTTCATGCAGCGCCACCTCGACTCCTGCGCCATGCTGCGCTGCCTGGGGCTGACGCAAAACCAGGTGACCTTGATTTACCTGGTCGAATTCCTGCTCGTCGGCCTGGCCGGCAGCGCGCTGGGCGTGCTAGCAGGCTTCGGCGCCCATTACGTGCTGCTGCAACTGCTGGGGAGCCTGGTCGCCGCCGACATCCCGGCGCCAAGCGTGCTGCCGGCGCTGCAAGGCATGGCCACCGGCATGCTGCTGCTGGCAGGTTTCGCATTGCCGCCTGTCCTGCAGCTGCGGAACGTGCCGCACAACCGCGTGATCCGGCGCGAAGCTGCCGCGCCCAAGCCAGCCGCGCTGGCAACGTATGGCCTGGGCATCGCCGCCTTCGGCGCATTGCTGCTGTGGCAATCGAATGACCTCAAGCTGGCCGGCGTGACCGGCGGCGGCTTCCTGCTTGGCTATGGCGTGTTCGCGCTGGTGGGCTGGCTCGGCTTGCAGGCCTTGCGTCCCTTGCGCAACGCCTTCCCGCACCAGGCCTGGCGCTTCGCCGTGACCTCGCTGCGGCGCCGGCCCGGTGCGACCGTGGTGCAGGTCGTGTCGCTCTCGCTGGGGCTGATGGCGCTATTGCTGCTGACAGTGGTGCGCGGCGATCTGATGTCCGCCTGGCGCAACACCATGCCGCCGGATGCACCGAACCGCTTCATCATCAACATCCAGCCGGACCAGAAGGACGCGATTGCCGCCCGCCTGAAGCAGGCAGGCGTGAAGGAAGTGACGATGTTCCCAATGATCCGCGGCCGGCTGGTTGCAGTGAACGATAAAGTCATCACCAGCCAGACCTACACTGACGAACGCGCGCGCGGGCTGGCCGAACGCGAATTCAACCTGTCGACGATGACCGGCATACCGCCGCAGAACCAGGTCACCGCTGGCAAATGGGAGATGAACGGCAGCGCCGGCGAAGCCTCGGTGGAAGAAGGCCTGGCCAAGACGCTGGGCCTGAAGATGGGCGACACCATGCGCTTCGACATCGCCGGCTCGCCGGTGGATGTGAAAATCACCAGCCTGCGCAAATTGGAGTGGGGCTCGATGCGGGTGAACTTCTTCGTCATCATCAATCCAGCCGTCATGGCCGACACGCCGCAGACCTGGATTACCGCCTTCCACCTGCCGAAGGAGGGACTCGCCGCCGGCAATGCGCTGTCGCGGGAATTCCCCAACCTGACCATCATCGACGTGGGCGGCGTACTGCGCCAGGTGCAATCGGTGCTGGACCAGGTGATCCAGGCGGTGGAATTCCTGTTCGCGTTCACGCTGTTGTCCGGCGTGCTGGTGCTGTATGCAGCGCTGATGGGCTCCCAGGACGAACGCCGCCGTGAAGCCGGCCTGCTGCGCGCCCTGGGCGCTACCCGCCGCCAGCTCTCGCAAGCGCAATTGATCGAGTTCATGCTGGTGGGCGGCCTCGGGGGACTATTGGCCGCGACCGGCGCCGGCCTGATGGGATGGGGCCTTGCCACCTACCAGTTCAAGTTCGCCTGGACCTTCAGCCCGATGGTATGGCTGGCCGGCCTGCTGGCAGGCGCCATCTGCGCCGTGATTGGCGGCTGGCTGGGCCTGCGCAACGTCCTCAAGCAGCCGCCGCTGCAAACGCTGCGCGAAGCTTAAAAGGAGAAAGCCGCGAGGGGCGGGGTGTGCTGGCGCAGGAATTCTGCGTAGGGGGTGGGGGCGATGTCGAGCAGGGCGGGTTCGATTTCGAACAGTGCCCAGTAGTAGGTTTCCAGTCCGCGGCACACCTGCGGCGGTTTGCAGTAGCGGTGCCAGTGCTGGCCGACTTCGTCGGAATACATCCCGTCCGGCGGGAAGAATGGCAGCATGCGCTTTTCTTCCAGTGCTTGCACCAGCGAGCAGGGGGCGCCGCTGTCACGTGCCATTTCTACCTGCGATTCGTAACCGCGCTCCGTTTCCACCACCATCAGCTGGGCCGAACCGTCGGCTTTGAAGAACAGGATGCCGCTCGGGCTGGGGAAGGGGTAGTGTTCGACGAAGCCGTGTTCCTGGTACAGCTGCTGCACCACCTGCGCCAGTGCGCCGCAGCGCAGGAAGCTGAATTCATGCAGCACCAGCATGTCCAGCAGCGTTTCCGACTGCTCCTGGAAGAAGGCCTTCTGCAATGCTGCGACTTCCTCTTCCAGCCGGTCGAGCGCGTCGTCGGCGCTTTTCTTGATGTAGCGGTCGATCAGGCCTCGGTTGAAGGCGTCCACCGCGATCTTTTCATCGGCCTGGCCGGTGAACAGGATCTTCTTGCATGGCAGGTGCTGGATCGCCTGGCAGAACGCTACGCCGTTCATTTGCGGCATCGAGTAGTCCACCACCAGCACGGATGGAATCGAGAAGCGCTGGCGCTGGCCTGAGATGCGGTAAATCCGCTCCAGGTCCACCGCCACGTTGCGCTGCTCGGCCGATTGGTTGGGATTGTCGAAATCCACCTGCAGCGGCAGCTCGCTGCTGCCGGCATTGGCCTTGAACCATTCCAGGGCCTGCAGCGGGTCGTGGAAGCACACGCTGGCCTGCATCGGGTCGAGCTGGAATACGAGGCTGTGGAGGAAAGTATCGCTGTCGTCCACCAGGACGGTCATGGTTGGGTGGGCGTAAACGGGCAGTTTCATGTTAAACGGCTGGCTTGTAAGGGAAATTCAAGCACAAAGATAGCATATGCGTGCTCGCGGGAGACACAATGAAGCCGCGCCGCCCACGCTTGCATCACCTGGCGGCACAATGCCAGGCCGATACCGGCGCCATTATGCTCTGGATATGTGAAGAAGCGTTGGAAAATTTGCGGCAGATGTTGCGCCGCAATACCGCAGCCCGTATCGATCACGAGTAAGCGTGGCAATGGCCGGCAGCCGTCGATGACAATCCTGACCCGCCCCTTGCCGGCGCGCTGCACCGCCTGCAGCGCATTGCGCAGCAGGTTCAGCAGCAGCATGATGGCCAGTTCATTCTGGCCGCCAAAGCGGAAATCGCTGCGCACCTGCAGCGCCACCAGCTGGCGCTGGGCCTCGCCGGTGAACGGGTAGCGCCGCAGCGCAGCTTCCACCGTATCGAGCATGGATACGCTTTCGTGCGGGTCCAGATGCTGCCTGACCGCCTGCGCGCTGAGCAGGAACAGGTCGATCATGTGGTTCATGTGGCGCACTTCGTACTGCATGCGCCCCAGCGCCTGGCGCATGGCGGGATTTTCCTGGCCGGCGCGCTGTTGCATACGCGACAAGCCACGGACATTGGCATCCAGGCTGGCCAGTGGCGTGCGCATTTCGTGCGCCACGGCGCCCAAGCCCTCGCCCAGGCCGTCCAGCTTTTCTTCCTCCAGTGCCTTGCGGCTCTGCGAAAACACAAACATCCAGCCGACCAGGAACAGCTGCACCGGCAGCAGCTGCAGCACGGACGTCGACAGCAGCGCACCGTCGGCGCCCATTGCCGCCGCCAGCATTATTGCTGCCGTCATGCCGACCGCCGCCACCCGCAGCGCGATGCGGAAGTCGAAATGGAACAGGGCCACCAGCATCACGAGCATCACTTGCGACCAGGTGACGTTGGCGCCGTTCATCAGGAACATGAAGGTGCAAAAGAAGGGCAGTTCGTAGGTCATGAGCACCAGGGTGTAGCGCTCGCGCTGGCGCGCGGGCAGGCGCCGGGCGAGCAGCCCACCCAGGGCGAGCGCGGTACCGACCACGCGCGCCGCCAGGCTTTCATAAGGCTGCGGCAGCAGCCAGCCAAAGAAGGCGAAATAAAGCGGGAAGCAAATAATGCCCAGCCAGCTCAATGCGGCCAGGCGCAGGTCGGCGATTTCCTCGGCGCTGCGGGCGTGCAGCTTGGTACGGATCAGGCGTCGAATCATCTGGCCATGATGGCGGTTTGCGGGAGTAATTTGCGCAGAATCGGCATGAAGCTTGATCCACATCAATACGACCATGCGCTATCATGGAGCCATGAATGATGAAGCACGCACCTTATACGAAGTCATCGGCGGCGCCACCAAGCTGCGCGAGATGGTTGACCGTTTTTACGACCTGATGGAGCTGGAGCCGGAATTCGCCGGCATCCGCGCCATGCACCCGCCGAGCACCGACGGCTCGCGCGACAAGCTGTTCTGGTTCCTGAGCGGCTGGATGGGCGGACCCGACCTGTTCATTGAACGTTTCGGCCACCCGCGCCTGCGCGCCCGCCACCTGCCTTTCGCGGTGGGTTCCAGTGAGCGCGACCAGTGGCTGCGCTGCATGGCGTGGGCGATGCAGGATGTCGGCATTGCCGAAGACCTGCGCCTGCGGCTGATGGAGTCCTTCTACCAGACCGCCGACTGGATGCGGAACAAGGCCGATTGATGGAGCTGACCATCCTGCTGGCGCTGGCCGCCGTCATCATCGTCCTGCAAATCGTTACCCTGTTGCGCAGCCGCGGCGGCGATGTCGCCGACCAGCTGGACCGCGTCGAACGCGAGGTGCGCCTGCAGTTGCAGGCCACGGCCCAGGCGCAGCGCCAGGAGATGGGCAATATGCTGGCCCAGTCCCATGGCGCCACCGTGCAGCAGCTGGAAACCATGCGGCGCCAGATCGAAGTGCTGACCGAATCGAACACGCGCCGGCTGCTGGAGGTGCGGGTGGCGCTGGAAACCAAGATGCGCGAGCTGCAGGCCGATAACGGCCAGCGACTGGAAGAAATGCGCAAGACGGTGGACGAAAAGCTGCATGAAACGCTGGAAACGCGCCTGACCGAATCGTTCCGCCAGGTGTCCGAGCGCCTGGAGCGCGTGCACCAGGGCCTGGGCGAGATGCAGCAGCTGGCGCTGGGCGTGGGCGACCTGAAACGCGTGCTGACCAATGTGAAAACGCGCGGCACCTGGGGCGAGGTCCAGCTGGAAATGCTGCTCGAGCAGATCCTCACGCCGGAACAATACGCCAAGAACGTCGAGACTATTCCTGGCTCCAATGCGCGTGTCGAATTCGCGCTCAAGCTGCCGGGCCAGAAAGAGGGCGGGGCGCCGGTATGGATGCCGATTGACGCCAAGTTCCCGAAAGAGCAGTACGAACGTTTGCTGGAAGCGGCCGACCGCGCCGATGCCGAAGGCGTAGCCGCGGCAGGCCGCGAACTGGAACGCGCCGTGCGAGGCGAGGCGAAAACCATCGCCGAGAAATACGTCTCGCCGCCGCTCACCACCGATTTCGCCATCCTGTTCCTGCCGACCGAAGGCCTGTATGCGGAAGTGATGCGCCGTCCCGGCCTGGCCGACGAACTGCAGCGGGTGAACCGCGTCAGCATCGCCGGCCCGTCCACGCTGAGCGCACTGCTGAATAGCCTGCAAATGGGCTTCCGCACGCTGGCGCTGGAAAAACGCTCGTCCGAGGTATGGCAAGTGCTGGGTGCTGTGAAAACCGAATTCGCCAAATTCGGCGATGTCCTCGCCGCAACCAAGTCAACCCTGGAACGCGCCGCCCGCAATATTGAAAACGCCGAAGTGCGCAGCCGCCAGATGGCGCGCAAGCTCAAGTCCGTTGAGGCGCTGCCGGCGGAAGCCGCCCTGCTGATGCTGGGCTCCCAGGATGGCACGGAAACTGAAGAGGATGCCGCCGGCAGCGCCAACTAGGAGGAGACGGCTGAGGCGTAAAATAGCAGGATCATGAAACGCTGGTTTTCATTCTTGCTGGCTTGCATTGCGCTGGTAATCTGCCCAGTGCTGGCCAAGGATCTGGACATTGTCTTTATTCCAAAGTCGCGCGACCAGGTTTTCTGGACTTTCATGCGGCAGGGTGTCGAACGCGCCATGCGCGAAGATGGGCATGTCAAGCTGACCTGGCGCGGCCCGGCGCACAACGACGATATCGATTCGCAGATCGATATCCTGCACATTTATTCCAAGCCGGGCGTCGACGCCATCATCATCGCGGCGACCGATCGCAGCCGCCTGCTTGCTTCTGTCGAGCAGGCCGCCGCCCTGGGAATCAAAATCGTGGCTGTCGATTCGGCGCTCGACGGCAAAGCACACAGCAATCTCATCACCACCAATAATTACGCGGCGGGCCGGTTGGCGGCGGAACGCCTGGCCGGCTTGCTGAACCGGGAAGGCTCGGTAGCAGTTTTGCGTACCATCCAGGGCAGCGCATCGACGGACGACCGGGCCGATGGCTTTCTTGATTACATGAAGAAGCATGCTCCGCGCATCCAGGTCATCGCCGATGAATATGGCGGCGGCACGCGCGGCAAGGCGGCACGCAGCGCAGTGCTGTTACTGGAAAAGCACCCGCGCGTCGATGGAATTTTTGCCGTCAATGAATCGACCAGCGACGGCATGCTGCGGGCGCTGCGTCAGGCGGGCCTTGTGGGCAGGAAGAAATTTGTCGGTTTCGACACGACTGATTTTTTGCTGGAAGGCCTGGGGAAGCAGGAAATCGACGGCTTGGTGGTACAGGATCCGCGCCAGATGGGTTATCTCGCGATGAAAGCGGCGGTAGCGGCTGCGCGGGGGGCGCCGTTCAAGGAGCAAACCATCCTGACGGAGACGGTCCTGGTCACGCGGGACAACTTCCGGAATCCGGAAATCCAGACTTTACTCGTCCCTTAGCGCCGTCCCCGCGCTAGACCAGGCCTTCGAAAACGATCACGTCCACCAGGTCACCCTCGGCGACATTGCCTTGCTCGTCGTGCAGCACCACCATGCAGTTCGCTTCCGACATCGAGCGCAGGATGCCGGAGCCTTGCGAGCCGGTGATGCGCACTTCGCGCGTACCGTCGAGGGCGGTGCTGAGGATGCCACGCTGGTATTCTGTTCGGCCGGGCTTTTTGCGGATCGCTTTGGCGCAACGCGCTTGCAGCAGCTGGTCGCCGGGCGAGTCGGCGCCCATCATGCGCAGCAGGGCGTGGCGGGCGAAGAAGTAGAAAGTCACCATGACGGCGACCGGGTTGCCGGGCAAGCCAAACAGGTAGGCGCTGTGGCCGCTGGAGCGGATGCGGCCGAAGGCCATCGGGCGCCCGGGGCGCATGCCGATTTTCCAGAAGTGCACGTCGCCCAGCGTCGCCATCACCTGCTTGGTGTAGTCGGCCGCGCCGACCGAGACGCCGCCGGAGGTAATCACGGCGTCGGCGCATTCGCAGGCGGTGCGCAGCGCTTCTTCCAGCGATGCCGCGTCGTCTTTCACGATGCCCATGTCCACGATGTCGCAACCCAGGCGCTGCAGCATGCCGAACAGGGTGTAGCGGTTGCTGTCGTAGACGCAGCTTTCGGCCAGCGCTTCGCCGATCGAGCGCAGTTCGTCGCCGGTGGAGAAGAAGGCCACGCGCAGGCGGCGCTGCACCGGCAGTTCGGCCAGGCCGAGCGAGGCGACCAGGCCAAGGTCCGCCGGGCGGATGACTTTGCCCTTGCGCAGGGCAGGCCTGCCGGCGGCCAGGTCTTCGCCCTTGAAGCGGCGGTTGTCGCCGGTGCGTACGGAATTCGGCGCGATCGTCACGGCGACGTCGCTCATGTCCGCCGCCAGTTCTTGCGGCAGCACGGTGTCGCAGCCATCCGGCATGACGCCGCCGGTCATGATGCGCACGCATTCGCCGGGGCCGGGCTTGAGCGCGGATGGGCGGCCGGCGTAGGCGGTGCCAATGACCTGCAGTGTGGTATTCGCGTCGGCCTTGAGCTGGCTGCCGGCAAAGGCGAAACCATCCATGGCGGAGTTATCGTGCGCGGGGACGTTGATGGGCGAGACGATGTCCGCTGCCAGCACGCGGTCCAGCGCACTGCGCAGTGCGACCTTTTCGATGCCGCGCACCGGCTGGATGAAGTCGCGGATGATGCGCTGCGCGTTACGCACAGGCAGCGCATCCGGGTCGTAGCCGGACAGGCAGCTGGCCACTTCCTTCAGCGAAGGATTGGCGCCGGCTTCTTCTTCCGTTTGCAGTTCGGCCAGCGTATTGATGTTGCGGAATGCGGCGGCATCGCTGAACAGCACTTCCGCTACCTTGATCGCCTTGTACCAGCCATCCATCTTGCGCGAGCCGGTTTTCAGGTAATCGTCGAGGGCGGGCAGGGCGCTCTTGCGCACCAGGCAGAAGACGGGGTGCACCTGCGTGCGCGATTTGCCGTCTTCATCGGTTTCCAGCGTGGATGCCACTGCCAGGTCGGCGCCTTGCGCGTTCAAGGCTTCGTACAGGCGTTGCGCCAGGTCGGCCGGCAAGAAGGGCGAATCGCAGGGCGCGGTCAGCAGCAAATCGGTAGGGCAATGACGCAGGCCGGTCTGCAGGCCGGCCAGCGGGCCTTCGTAGCCTTCCAGTTCGTCGGGCAGCACCTCCACGCCCAGCGCGCTGTAGGCGCCGAGGTTGCGGTTGGCGTTGATGGTGACGCTGGCCACTTGCGGGGCCAGGCGCTGCAGCACATGGGAGGCCAGCGTGCCGCCGCGGAATGGCTGCAAGCCTTTGTCCACGCGGCCCATGCGGGTGCCGCGGCCGCCCGCCAGTATCAATGCACTGATGCTGTTTTCCATCGCCAGCTTAACCCCCGATATAGGACATTTCGACTTTGCCGTCGCGGCCTTGCGCCAGGCCTTCGGTATTGATGGTGCGCAGTTCGGAATAGCGGTCGCCGCGCACGCGCCACAGCGCGCCGATGGCGGACGAAATCTCGGCGTCGCTGCGGCCTTCGCGCAGCAGCGCGCGCAAGTCGTGGCCGCGCGTGGCGAACAGGCAGGTGTACAGCTTGCCCTCGGTCGAGAGGCGGGCGCGCGAACAATCCTTGCAGAAGGCGTGCGTGACGCTGGAGATCACGCCGATCTCGCCGCCGCCATCGGCATAGCGCCAGCGTTCGGCCGTTTCGCCTGTGTAGTTCGGATCGACGGGAACCAGCGGCATTTCAGCGCCGATCATGCGCACCACCTCCGCTGATGGAATCACGTCGTGCATATTCCAGCCGTTGGACGAGCCCACGTCCATGAATTCGATGAAGCGCAGGATCGCGGGCGAGTCTTTGAAATGGCGCGCCATCGGCAGGATCTCCTGCTCGTTCATGCCGCGCTTGACCACCATGTTCACTTTCACCGGGCCCAGTCCGACTTTATGCGCCACGTCGATCCCGTGCAGCACGTCGGCCACGGCGAAATCAACGTCGTTCATGCGCTTGAAGATGGCGTCGTCCAGCGCATCGAGCGATACGGTGACGCGCTGCAGGCCGGCGTCTTTCAGCGATTGCGCCTTGCGCGCCAGCAGCGAGCCATTGGTGGTCAGCGTCAGGTCGAGCGGCTTGCCGTGCACGGTGCGCAGTTCGGCCAGCATGCCGACCAGCCGTTCCAGGTCCTTGCGCAGCAATGGTTCGCCGCCGGTCAGGCGGATTTTCTCGACGCCGTGTTCAACGAACAGGCGGGCGATGCGCGTGATCTCTTCGAACGTGAGCAGGGCGTTATGCGGCAGGTATTGGTAATCCTTGTCGAACACTTCCTTCGGCATGCAGTAGACGCAGCGGAAGTTGCAGCGGTCGGTGATGGAAATGCGCAGGTCGTGCAGCGGACGGGCGAACTGGTCCCGCAGGCTGCCGGTCGGCGCCTCGAGTGTTGCCGGGACGGCCGGCGCCTGGCTGCGGCCATCGTTCAGGAGGATGATTTTTTCAGTCATGCTGGGTGCGCGGTTACACCCAGTACGATAGCACGATGCCAGCAATCGCACAGGCCAGCAATACCCGGATTGTCCCTTGCTTGTACTGCATCAAGGCTATGGCGGCTGCGGCGGCGATAGCGACGGCCGGCCATTCCCAGCGGCCGGCTGGGTGGAAGACGTGAATGCCGAAAAATAGTGCCAGGCTGGCAATCACGCCGACGACGGCGGCGGAAATGGCGGTCAACGGGGCGGTCATGCGGATATCGCCGCGGGTTGATTCGACCAGCGGCCCGCCGGCCAGGATGAAAATAAACGATGGCACGAAGGTGAACCAGGCGGCGACCATGGCGCCGGCGGCGCCGGCCAGGCCGGGGGGGCCGGCGATGGCTTGGTGCGTCCAGCCGCCGACAAAGCCGACAAAGGCGACCACCATGATCAGCGGGCCGGGCGTGGTTTCGCCCAGCGCCAGGCCATCCACCATTTGCGCGGCGGCCAGCCATTGGAAGCGTTCGACCCCGCCCTGGTAGACATAGGGCAGCACAGCGTAGGCGCCGCCGAAGGTCATCAAGGACGCCTTGGTGAAGAACCAGCCCATTTGAGCCAAGGTCTGGTCGAAGCCGAAAATCCATGCCAGCAGCAGCCAGCCGCCTGCCATCAGGACAAGGGCGGCGGCGGTGACGCGTGCCAGTCCGGCCCAGCTGAATCGGGCATGGGGTGGAGTCGGGGTGTCGTCGTCAATCAGGGCAGGGGCGTGAGCGGCTCGCGCCTGGCTGGGGCTGTGCGCTGCGCGTCCCAATGCGAACAGGTCC
This sequence comes from Massilia eburnea, assembly GCF_009720745.1. Classification (GTDB taxonomy): domain Bacteria; phylum Pseudomonadota; class Gammaproteobacteria; order Burkholderiales; family Burkholderiaceae_D; genus Rugamonas; species Rugamonas eburnea. The sequence continues at coordinate 235,945 of NZ_WNKX01000006.1, forward strand.
GGGCGCAGGCGGCCGCCGATCCATCCGAGAAGTGCGGCGGCGCCGACGATGGCGGGAAAGGGCAGCTCGATAAAACTGATGGCGATGAAAGCGGCGAGGGCGATGGCCATCAGCGGGCGGTTGCGCAGCGTGCGGGTACCGATGCGCCAGGCTGCGGCCAGGACAATCGCCACCACGGCGGGCTTCATCCCATACAGGATCCCGGCGATGGCGGGCAGGCTGCCGTAAGCCATGTAAATCCAGGACAGGCCGATCAGCAGCAACAGGGAGGGGAGCAAGAAAAGCACACCGGCGATGATGCCGCCTGCCGTCCGGTGCATCAGCCAGCCGATGTAGATGGCGAGCTGGGTTGCCTCGGGGCCGGGCAGCAGCATGCAGTAATTCAGGGCGTGCAGGAAGCGGTGTTCGGAGATCCAGCGCCGGCGCTCGACCAGTTCGGCGTGCATCATGGCGATCTGGCCGGCGGGCCCGCCAAAGCTGATGAAGCCCAGTTTGAGCCAGTACAGGAAGGCTTCCCGCAGTGGGACGTAAAAAAGGGAAGCGCTAGGCTTCCCTTTTTCGTCAGCGCCAGGCTGATTAGCCATTGACCTTCGTTTCAACCTGCACCAGCGGCTCGCTGGCGACCGGTGGCTGCGGCTTGCGCTCGCGTGGCACGCGGATCGGTTGGGCGGTGGCGGCGGCGGCAGCTGCTTCCTGCGCGGCGCGTACCTTCGCAGGATCGGTTACGGCCATCGACAGGCCGGCTGCGGCCAGCATGGCGTCGACGTCGGCTTTGGCGGCGGCTGGCGCTGCAGCAGCAGCAGGTGCCGGTGCGGCGACAGCCGGCGCTGGAGCAGGCGCCGGGGCAGCCGGAGTCGCAGCCGGGGCTGCGGCAGCAGGTGCGGCGGCCGGAGCGGCTGCTACCTGGGCGGCAGCTGGTTCAACCACGTCGGCGGCGACTTCTTCTGCGGTTGCCGGTTCGGCAGCTGCAGCGGCAGGCGCCGGCTCCGAGAACGGCAGCACGGCTTGCGGCGAAGCTGGCGCCGCGGCGACTGGTTCAGCGGCAGGTGCGGCCACTGGCAGGTCGACGGCAGCCGGCTGGACCGGCGCAGCGATTGGCGCAGCCTCAACTGGCGCAGCGGCGACAGGAGTGGCGGCGACCGGTGCAGCTTCAACAGGAGCTGCAGTCACGGGAGCGGCTGCAACAGGGGCCGCAGGCGCTGGCTCGGCAATAACAGGCGCTGCGGCAGCTGCGGGTGCAGCAGCCGGGGCGGCGGAAACCTCGGCAGCAGCGCTGGCAGCCTCGCTAGCTGCCGGTTCAACGGCTGCGCTGACGGCGACAGGCGCAGCGGTTTCAATTGCGGCCGGAACAGCGGCGTCGGCAACTTCGCCCTCAGCCGGAGCAACAGTGAACGTTGCCTCGGTCACGCCCTCCGCACCTTCCACACCCTCGGCGCCTTCGCGCTCACGGCGGTTACGGTTACGGCCACCGCGGCGGCGGCGGCGGCGTGGCTCATCGCCGCCTTCTGCGCCTTCGTGCTCTTCACCCTCTGGACCGGTGTTGCCGGCGGCTTTTACCAGTACTGGCGTTTCGGGCGCGCCGGTGCCGGTGCCTACTGGACCGACGCCTGCTGCTGCCAATGCCAATTCCTCGGCCTTGGCTTCTGCTGGAACAGGTTTCTCTGCACGTGGTTCACGCGGCTGGCGTGGCTGGCGCGGTTCGCGTGGCTCGCGCTGCTCGCGCGGTTCACGTTCTGCACGCGGTGCTGCCTCGGCGCCTTCGCGCTGCTCGCGTGGCTCGCGCGGCTGGCGTGGTTCACGTGGCTCGCGCGGCTCACGCTGTTCGCGCGGCTTGCGGGCTTCTGCTGCCGGTTTGGCTTCCTCGGCGCCCGGACGGGAACCTGGTTCGCGGTCTTCGCGCTCGCCACGGCCGCCTTTGCCGCTACGGTTACGGCCGCGCTGGCCGCGATCCTTGCGGTCGCCGCGGTCGCCATTGGCTGGCGCCTTGGTGACGATGACCGGCGCCTTCGGCTGCACTGGCTCTTCCTTGTCACCACCGGTGAAGAAGGAGATCAGCTTGGCGAAGAAACCTTTTTCTGCAGGAGCTGGAGCGGCTGCGGCGCGTGGCGCGGCGGCTGGCTTGGCAGCTTCCGGCTTGTGTTCCACCAGCGGAGCTGGTTGCTCTGGGGTAATGGTCTTGACGACGGCTTCCTGGCGCGGCTTGGCTTCTTCCTTATGGCGCTTGGAGAACGACATGTCGGTCTCGGCAGCTTCGGCCATGGTGTAGGACGCAGCGTGGTCTTCCAGGCGTGGATCGTCGTGCTTGATGCGTTCCAGCTTGTAGTGCGGGGTTTCCAGGTGCTTGTTCGGGATCAGGATCACGGTGATGCGGTGACGGGTCTCGATCTTCAGCACTTCGCCGCGCTTCTCGTTGAGCAGGAAGGCAGCCACGTCGACTGGCACCTGCACGTGGATGGCGGCGGAATTTTCCTTCATCGCCTCTTCCTGGATGATGCGCAGCACCTGCAGGGCGGACGATTCGGTATCGCGGATGTGGCCGGTGCCCGAGCAGCGCGGGCAAGTCACGTGCGAGCCTTCCGACAGGGAAGGGCGCAGGCGCTGGCGCGACAGTTCCATCAGGCCGAAGCGGGAAATCTTGCCCATCTGGACGCGGGCACGGTCGTGGTGCAGGGCGTCTTTCAGGCGCTGTTCGACTTCGCGCTGGTTCTTCGACACCTCCATGTCGATGAAGTCGATGACGATCAGGCCGCCCAGGTCGCGCAGGCGCAGCTGGCGCGCCACTTCGTCGGCGGCTTCGCAGTTGGTGTGGAAGGCGGTGGTTTCGATGTCCGAACCGCGGGTAGCGCGGGCCGAGTTGACGTCGATGGAGACCAGGGCTTCGGTGTGGTCGATCACGATGGCGCCTCCGGAAGGCAGCGGCACGGTGCGCGAATAAGCGGTTTCGATCTGGTGTTCGATCTGGAAGCGGGAGAACAGCGGCACGTCGTCGCTGTAGCGCTTCACACGGTGCACCATGTCCGGCATCACGTGCGACATGAACTGGTGCGCCTGTTCGTAGATCTCGTCGGTATCGATCAGGATCTCGCCGATATCAGGCTGGAAGTAGTCGCGGATGGCGCGGATCACCAGCGACGATTCCTGGTAGATCAGGAAGGCGCCGGTGGCCGCCTTGGACGCGCCTTCGATGGCGCGCCACAGTTGCATCAGGTAGTTCAAGTCCCACTGCAGCTCTTCCACGGTACGGCCGATGCCGGCGGTACGGGCAATCACCGACATGCCTTGCGGCAGGTCCAGCTTGTCCATGGTTTCGCGCAGTTCCTGGCGCTCTTCGCCTTCCACACGGCGCGATACACCGCCACCGCGCGGGTTGTTCGGCATCAGCACCAGGTAGCGGCCGGCCAGCGAGATGAAGGAGGTCAGCGCCGCGCCTTTATTGCCGCGTTCTTCCTTCTCCACCTGCACCATGATTTCCTGGCCTTCGCGCAGCGCTTCCTTGACGGATGCATTGCGCACGTCGACGCCTTCGCGGAAATAAGAGCGGGCAACTTCTTTAAAGGGGAGGAAGCCGTGGCGGTCTTCGCCGTAGCTGACGAAGCAAGCTTCGAGGGAGGGTTCGATTCGAGTGATGACGCCTTTGTAGATATTGGACTTGCGCTGCTCTCGTCCGGCGGTCTCGATGTCGATATCGATCAGTTTCTGACCGTCGACAATGGCTACGCGCAGCTCCTCTTGCTGCGTAGCATTAAACAACATGCGTTTCATTTTTATTAACTCCGCGACCATTAGGCCATGTCAAAGCCGCCTCCGTGGAGGACGGCGAAGTACAAGGATATACGCGTGAATTAAGGAGGCTGTAGGGGGAAATGCCTCGTCATGCGGCGCAGCTGCGCGAAGCGCTGCCGCCGCATTGGGCGCATGAAGCCGATCGTCATGCCGAGTTTGCGCACTGCGTGCAACATCATCCAACGGCCCGAGCGTTGCCGGGTGGCGGGAGAATGCAGGCGTGCGCACATCGTCGGGCCAGGGCATCTTGTATGGTGCCTTGGCGAAACGGCAAGCGTTATCCACTTCATCAACCAGCGAGCAACGACTGTAGTGCTTGCTCACCGGACTTATCCTAACAATCCAGCCAGTCTAATTCAGCACACGAGCGCTCGAGCCGATGGCAACAGTGGTTGCGACCCTGATCGGCGCACGGATGTGCGTATACAATTTTTCCCCACTGAATTTGCGTTTGGCGAGGCCAGTGGATACGCCCCTGTGTAAAATGTACGTTTAATTCTTTACACGTGCAGCAATTAAAACTGCGGCAAAACGATTATATATTCAAAATGAAGGACTTAGAGAGAAATTCTGGGAAGTCGGGCCAAAACAAGTCGCAAAAAGCCGATTCCGCTTCCCCCCAACAGGTCCTGCCGCAAGCACAATTCGTGACAATCACTGAAGAAGAGGCCGGTCAGCGGATCGATAACTACCTGTTGCGTGTTTGCAAAGGGGTACCGAAGAGTCACGTCTATCGTATCCTGCGCTCGGGTGAAGTAAGGGTGAACAAGGGGCGGATCGACCAGCTGTACCGCCTGCATGCCGGCGACCTGGTGCGCATTCCGCCGATTCGAATTGCTGAAAGGCAAGAGGCAACCGTCCCGGCCGCCGAATTCGAAGTGATTTTCGAAGACGCCAACCTGCTGGTGATCAATAAACCGTGCGGCATAGCCGTGCACGGCGGCTCCGGCGTATCGTTCGGCGTCATTGAGCAGCTGCGTGCCGCCCGTCCCGACGCCAAGTTCCTGGAACTGGTGCACCGCCTGGACCGCGAAACCTCCGGCCTGCTGTTGATTGCCAAGAAGCGTACCGCCCTGACCAACCTGCACGACCAGATGCGCGACGGCCTGACCGACAAGCGCTACCTGGCCCTGGCCGTGGGCGACTGGAAGAACAAGCGCCAGCACGTCAAGTTGGCATTACATAAATACACCCTGCCCGACGGCGAGCGCCGGGTACGCGTGCAAGCCGATGGCCAGGCCTCGCACACCGTGTTCACCCTGCTGCAGAAGTTCGACGGCTTTGCACTCCTGGAAGCCGAACTGAAAACGGGCCGCACCCACCAGATTCGCGTTCATCTGCAATCTTCGGGCTTCCCCATTGCAGGTGACGATAAATACGGCGATTTCGCGCTGAACAAAGCGCTGCAAAAGGCCACCGAAAGGCGTGGCGCGCTGAAACGCATGTTCCTGCACGCCCACCAGATTACGTTTACCCACCCGGAAACGGGTAAGCCGATGACCTTGAATGCGCCTTTGGCCGCCGAATGCCAGCGATTCTTGGTAAGCTTGGGGAAACCATTGAATTGAGAAAAAAATAATGCCGCGCAAGCAATTTGACCTGATCGTCTTCGATTGGGACGGCACGCTCATGGACAGCACTGCCACCATCGTGAAATGCATCCAGGCCGCCGCCAAGGACCTGGGCCTGCCAATCCCGAACCGGGAGCAGGCCGCCCACGTCATCGGCCTCGGCATGGGAGAAGCCATGCAAGTGGCGATGCCCGGCCTCGACCCGAAGATTTATCCGCGCATCACGGAGCGCTACCGCTACCATTACCTGGCCAAGGACCATGAACTGACCTTGTTCGAGGGGGTACCGGAAATGTTGCAGGATTTGTCACAGCAAGGCTATTTCCTGGCGGTCGCCACCGGCAAGAGCCGGGTCGGCCTGAATCGCTCGTTGAATGCGGCCGGCCTGCTCTCGACCTTCGACGCCACGCGCTGTGCTGACGAGACGTTCTCCAAGCCGCACCCCGCCATGCTGCAGGAGCTGACCCGCGAACTGGGCCAGGACCTGCGCCGCACGGTCATGATCGGCGACACTACGCACGACCTGATGATGGCGCAAAATGCGGGATCGTCTGGCATCGCCGTCGAATATGGCGCCCATCCGCTGGACCAGCTGGCCGCCTGCAACCCGGTGTACTCGGCCCGCACGGTGCCGCAGCTGCACCAATGGCTGAATGAGAACGCGTAATGACGGCGGAAATCCTGGTCTGCGAAGCGAATGCGCTGCTGGAAGGTGGCAAGGGTATCCGCTTCCCGCTGCGCGCCGGCGGTGAAGACACCACTGGCTTCGTGGTGCGTTACGGCGGCAAGGTCTACGGCTACCTGAACCGTTGCGCACACGTGCCTATCGAGCTGGACTGGGCCGAGGGCGAATTCTTCGAATCGAGCGGCTTATATATTATGTGTTCCACGCACGGCGCGATCTATATGCCGGAAAATGGGCAATGCGCCGGCGGCCCATGCCGCGGCGGGCGCCTGCGACCCATCGCAGTGAGCGAGCACGACGAAAACATTTACTGGCAGCCTGATGACTACGTAGGCCCAAGACCATGAGCGATAACAACGAGAACAATCCGCCACCACCAGCCCCGCCGCCGGCTGAGAATCCACCCATCAAATGGGAACGCGAGGTGCTGGAAAAGCTGGTCTTCGCCACGCTGAAGGAGCAGCGCGCCAATCGCCGCTGGAGCATTTTCTTCAAGGTGACGATGCTGGCCATTATTTTCTTCGCGGTGGCCAGCTACTTCGGCGTCAACCTGATGGGCGGGGATGCCGAATCGCTGGGCCGCCATACAGCCTTGATCGAAATTGAAGGCAGTATTGAATCCGAAGGCAGCGGTGCTGCAGATGTTGTCATTCCTGCACTGAACAAGGCTTTCTCAGACAGCGGCTCGGTCGCCATCGTCCTGCACATCAACAGCCCGGGCGGCAGCGCCGTCCAGGCCGGCATGATCGTGGACGAGATCCACCGCCTGCGCCAGGGCTATCCGCAAAAGCCGCTGTACGTTGTTGTGGATGAAATCTGCGCTTCCGGCGGCTATTACATCGCGTCGGCGGCCGACCGCATCTACGTCAACAAGGCCAGCATCATCGGCTCGATCGGCGTGCTGATGGATGGCTTTGGCTTTACCGGTACCATGGAAAAGCTGGGCGTCGAACGCCGTTTGCTGACGGCCGGTGAAAACAAGGGGTTCATGGATCCGTTCAGCCCGCAATCCGAAAAGCAGAAGCAGCACGCCCAGAGCATGCTGAAAGAGATTCACGCGCAATTCATTGACGTGGTGCGTACCGGCCGCGGCAAGCGCCTGAAGGAAACGCCGGACATGTTTTCCGGCCTGTACTGGACTGGCGCAAAGGCCATCGAGATGGGCTTGGCTGACGACCTGGGCAGTGTGGACAGTGTGGCGCGCGACGTAGTCAAGGCTGAGGATATTGTCGACTATACCCAGCATGAAAACTTGCCGGAACGCGTGCTGAAGAAGTTTGGCGCAGCAGTCGGCTATGGCGCGATCAAGGCTGCGGCGGATGCAGCCAGACCGACCCTGCGCTAAGAGCTAGCTCAGCAGTCAACATTGGCATTTATGCCTAGATTTTGCCTTGCCATTTCCCCGACGTGGACTATATTGACGGTGTAGTTCGATTCAAGGGGAGGGCGAATAAGCAATCAATTCTTGAGGCAGACTACGCAGCCGCATCACGGATGCGGAGTTGAGTGAATTTACATTCCTCGTCACTGTCTCTTTGAGAGGCAAGAGAACGGCGGCCCATGGCCGCTGTTTTCGTTTCGGTGCTCTGGTCTTCGGCCGCGAAGCCGCCATGCACCAGCCATTCCACCATTTCCGATTGACGGCTCTGCCGCCACAGCGCTTGCGGCATCGCGCCTGCCTGCCCGGTCCAGCGCGCAACGGCCAGCTTGGTTTCCAGCGACGCGGCATGGGCCTGTGCCAGCGACTTGCGGTTGATATTGAACTTCATTGCTGAGATCTCCCAAAGAAATTCCTATAGCCCGTTCAGTAGATTCCTAATGCTATTTAAGTGTACCAACTCGAACGGCACGCCCTTTGATCTGCATCAATAGGATGCTTTGCGGTAGCGTAAATCCGGTAAAATCCCGCCCCATGAGTAAATTATCCCTGGACCGAATCCTGCAGTCGCAAGGTTTCGGCACCCGAAAATACTGCCGCGCCCTGATCGAAGACGGTGACGTGTCGATCGGCGGCGAAGTGCAAGACAACTATAAAGCGACGATCGAAACCGAGCGCCTGGTACTGGAAGTGTTCGGCGAGGAGTGGGTCTATCGCGAACACCTCTATATCGCGCTGTACAAGCCATCCGACTACGAATGCTCGCGCAAGCCCAGTCATCATCCCGGCGTGCTGACCCTGCTACCCGAACAGTTCACCTGGCGCGAAGTGCAGCCAGTTGGCCGCCTCGATCATGACACCACGGGCATGCTGCTGATGTCCGACGACGGGCCCTTCATCCATGCCCAGTCTTCGCCCAAGCGCCACGTGCCCAAGGTCTACCAGGCCACTACGGCCGAGCCGGTGACCGAGGAGCTGGTTGCCCAGCTGCTGGCCGGCGTGCAACTGCACGATGAGCCTGCGCCCCTGGCGGCCGTCACCTGCATCAAGCGCGGCGACAACCAGCTTGAAATCGTGCTCGAGCAAGGCAAGTACCACCAGGTCAAGCGCATGCTCGCCGCCGCAGGCAACCACTGCACCGCTTTGCACCGCTCTGCCATCGGCCAGCTCGAATTGAGCTCTCTCGGCCTTCAAGAAGGCGAATGGTGCTACCTCACACCTGAGCAGCTAGCCCTGCTGACCCCCACCTGATTGTTTGAGCAGTCGGGTCTGATCCCGCGGGTCAGGCCCGGGTTGCCGGCTTTCTAAGGTTTGCGCATCATCGTCGCATGTCCGGCGGCCATTTCTTCCTTGCTCAGGAAGCCATCCTTATTGGTATCCATCTTCGCAAACATTGCCGCCGACCCCTTGGCATGTTCATCAGCGGAGAGAACGCCATCACCATCGGCATCGATGGCCTTGATCTTGTCCGCCGCCGGCATATCCGACTTCTTCGCTGACTGGCCCGTAATTTCCGCGTGGGCAGCTGTCATCTCGGCAGCGGTAACCTTGCCATTGTGGTTCGCGTCCATTTTTTCGAACATGGCCTTGGCGCCAGCGGCGTGCTCGGCTGCAGAAACCTTGCCGTCATGGTCGGTATCCATCGCCGAAAATTGCTTGTCAATTTCCGGATTTGCAGATGCATGAAGCGCAAACAGCGCGCCCGCAATCAGCGTAAGTGCTTTCATATTCATATTGCTCTCCTATCCGTTGACTATGCTCAGGATATTGCCGTCGACATCCTTGAACCATGCGGCCTTCATGCGTTCGCCGACATGGATATCGCCTTGCAGCTTCAAGCCTGGCATGTCGTAGTGCTCGAACCCCACGCCCTTGGACTTGAGCTGTGCTGCAATCGATTCAAGCTCGCTTCCGACGTTCCACATTACTGTGGTCGCTTTGTTGGTCCCAGCAAACTCCGAGCGATAGACATTGAGCCTGGTTGCGCCGCTGCGGAAAATGAGCACTTGCTCCTCCGGGCTGTCGAGTTGTTCCAGGCCGAGAATTTCTCCATAAAACCTGGCCGCTGCGCACAGGTCTTTCACCGCAATCATTGCAATCGCGTCTTTGTCGGCAAGCATGGTGCGCCTCCTGGAGTGATTGACCACTGGAGCCTAGGCCTCCAGCAGCGCCGCGTCAGTTCGCTGGCGCACGCCGATCTTCGCTTGCGGAGCGCATGAAAAGGCTCCATGCCTTGCGCGGCGCCAAATCTTGCCCTTGTCCGCACACGTAGACTTCAATGCATGGCACTCCTCAGCGATACGAGCTGCAAACAAATCTTCACTTTTCCCGAAATGGCGAAGGAATTGCTGTGTGCGGCCGTGGAACAACGCTGGGCACGCGCGGTGCCCCTGAAAGCGTTCGAGCGCGTTAACGCAAGCTACGTGAGCGCAACAGGCACTCAGCGTCATGACGATTTGGTCTGGCGCCTGGAGCGCGTACGAAATGATGATCTTTATTTGCTAGTGGAATTCCAGTCGCGTCCAGATTTGTTGATGGCGGAGCGCATGCATGCATACACAGCGCTGCTATCTGAAGAATTGGCCAAGCAAGGTAAGGTACAAGCAGCGCAAATCCTACCAATTGTGCTCTACACGGGGCAGCGGCCCTGGCACGTTAAAACAATCGTTTCGACAGTTTCTCTTTTACCACCGGGGCTGGAATCCTTCGAATCGCAATTTAGCTACCTCTTGATTGATGTCGAGTCCATCGTGGATCAGTCGAATATTGTCTATCTGTTGCTGGCTCTGAACCAGGTCAAGCATCCTGAAAAATTTAGGAGCTTGCTCGAAAAAATTGAACCTATGGCGCGAACGTCAATCTAATCAACAACTGGTTCAGGCTATTGATGCTTTGGTAGAGTTAAAAGTCTGGTCGGAAACAAAGTGCCCGGCGTTGCCGCCGGCGTCTACGTTGGGGGAGGTGATCGAAATGTTTGACCAACAATCGCAGTGCTTCATTGAATATTTTAAAGCAGCGCACGGAAGGGAAATGCGTATCAAGGGCATGTGGGAAGGTCGTAAGCATGGCCGAAGACTGGCTCGGGAGGCTGGCCGTCAAGAAGGACGGGAAGAGGGGCGCCAGCAATCCTGTCAGGAAATGATTCGGCTTATTCTCGAGCGGAGGTGCATTCAACTTTCTTGCGCGGCGACTGATCGGCTCGAGCACGCCGATCTTCCCAGCTTGAACACATGGATTGGCCAGCTATTGTCCGATGTGGTGCCGCCTGAATTGCGCGATTAAGCCGGAACTTCGTTCGCAGGCGCCACCTGGAGGACGTGGCGGTCGAATAGCCTGTCGTGTAAGGGCAGTGCGATCACATTAATGATCGGTTCCAGTACCGCTGCCAAGCCGCCAAAGGCGAGCGAGCCGGTCGCAGCGTAGACGGCGCCGAATGAAACGACGGCGTGCATCAATGTCTGCGAAAATTTTTCTGCCGCCAGCAGCGCCAGGCGGCGGGCGGGATGGCGTGAGCGAATCGCGTGCCAGGCTCGTTCGTGGTAAGGCAACAGCACCACGTTGATGACAGGTTCAAGCACCGCCGCGAGCCCGCCGAAGGCCATCGATCCAGTCAGCACGTACATCAGGCCGAACGCAATCCCCATGTGCGTGGTGACCTGGCTGAGTTTTTTTGCTGCGATTGCCATACTCGAATCCTTTCTTGGTTGAGCAAATAGTAATGATTCTCAACCAGGAGGTAAAATTGATTATCTCTACCGAATCGATAGCAATCCATGAAGCTAGCTACCCTGAAAGACGGCACCCGCGACGGCCAGTTGATTGTCGTTTCCCGCGACTTGAAGTCTGCCGTGGTCGCCGACGGCATTGCCCGCAGCCTGCAGCGGGCACTCGACGACTGGTCCTTCATCTCGCCCCAGCTGGACGAGCTGTACCGCCAGCTAAACGATGGCAAGGCACGCCGCAGCTTCGATTTCGAGCCGAAAGAATGCATGGCGCCGCTGCCGCGCGCCTACCAGTGGGCCGACGGTTCCGCCTACGTCAACCACGTCGAGTTGGTGCGCAAGGCGCGCAATGCCGAAATGCCGGCTTCGTTCTGGGAAGATCCGTTGATGTACCAGGGCGGCAGCGATGACTTCATCGGTCCTTGCGACGACATTGAGCTGAAACATGAAGAATAGGGTATCGACTTCGAATCGGAAGTCGCCGTTATCACTGACGATGTGCCGATGGGGGCGACACCCGACCAGGCCTTCCAGCAAATCCGCCTGCTAATGCTGGTCAATGATGTTTCCCTGCGCAACCTGATCCCTGAGGAGCTGGCGAAAGGCTTCGGCTTCTTCCAGTCGAAGCCGGCCAGCAGCTTCTCGCCTGTGGCGGTGACGCCGGACGAACTGGGTGAGGCGTGGAAAGACGCCAAAGTGCACCTGCCGCTGCGCTCCACCTGGAACGGCAAGCTGGTGGGACAGCCGAATGCGGGTGTCGACATGGTATTCAACTTCGCCCAATTGATCTCGCACCTGGTGAAGACCCGCAATGCGCGCGCCGGCACCATCGTCGGTTCCGGCACCGTCTCTAACAAAGATGCGAAGAAGGGCTATTCCTGCATCGCCGAAAAGCGCTGCCTGGAAATGATCGCCGATGGCAAACCGACAACATCGTTCATGTCCTTCGGCGACACCATCAAGATCGACATGCTGGATGCGGACGGCAAGTCCATCTTCGGCGCCATCGACCAGCAAGTCTGGCAACTGGGCCGGCCGAAGGCTGTTCCTGAAGCGCAGCCGGCAGCGGACCCCGCCGAGTAAAGAGGGAATTCCCCGCCTTTTCCATCGATAGCTCTTGCCCGGCCGCAGCGATAATGGCACGGTCGATAACAGGAGCGGTCAATGGCTGAGGACAGCGACGCAGAAAAGACAGAACCCGCGTCACAGAGGCGCCTCGAGCAGGCGCGTGAAGAAGGGGATGTGCCCAGGTCACGCGAAGTGGCCACTTTTACCGTCCTGATGGCAGCGGGCGCCGGCCTGTGGATGACAGGTTCCGGCCTGGTGCGCGAATTGAGCCGCATGCTGAGCTCCGGCTTGTCGCTGACGCGCGAACAAGTCTTCAATCCCGATATCCTGACCACCCGCATCCTGGTCGATGTGGTGAACGTCATGCTGGCCTGCCTGCCGATCGGCGTGGCCGTGATGATCGTGGCCCTGGCTTCGCCGCTGCTGGTGGGCGGCTGGCTGTTTTCGGCCAAGGCATTTACTCCCAATTTCATGAAGCTGAACCCTTTGACGGGGATCGGCAATATGTTTTCCACCAATTCGCTGGTGGAGCTGGTCAAGGCCATCATCAAATCGGTCATCGTGGGCGTGGTGGCCTGGATGGTCATCTCGCGCCAGCAGCAGGAAGCCATCGGCTTGCTGAGCGAGCCGCTGAACGCGGGCAGTGCACACGTGATGAATATGCTGGGCTTCAGCTTCATGGTGATTGTCGGCGCGCTGGGTTTCATCGCCGCCATCGATGCGCCATACCAGATGTGGCATTACGCGAACAAGATGAAGATGACGCGCCAGGAGCTGATCCAGGAATCCAAGGAATCGGACGGCAACCCGCAGATCAAGGGCAAGATCCGCCAGCTGCAGCGCGAAATGGCGAAGAAACGCATGATGCAGGAAGTGCCGACCGCGGACGTGGTGGTAACCAACCCGACCCACTATGCCGTGGCGCTGAAATACGCCGAGGGTGCGAAAGGCGCGCCGCGCGTGGTGGCCAAAGGCACCGACGAAGTGGCGGCCAAGATCCGCGAACTGGCCAAGGAGCACCGCGTCGCCATCCTGGAAGCGCCGCCGCTGGCGCGTGCCCTGCACAAGCATACCGAGATCGGCGACGAAATCCCGCCACGCCTGTACGCCGCCGTGGCGGAAGTGCTGGCCTATGTGTACCAGATCAAGGCCTATCGTCCGGGCCTGCGCTACCCGGACCGTCCGGGCAAGCTCGATGTGCCGGACGATATGGACCCACTGAACAAGCAACAATAACGGAGTAATAGAATGAACGCGTTGAACATGCCGCCATGGATGAGGGGAATTGCCGGTAACGGACAGGCCCTGGCTGCGCCGATCCTGATCATCATGCTGCTGGCGATGATGATCCTGCCGCTGCCGTCGTTCGTGCTCGACCTGTTCTTCAGCTTCAATATCGCGCTGTCGATCATCGTCCTGCTGACCAGCCTGTATACGGTCAAGCCGCTCGACTTCATGGCCTTCCCGACGGTGCTGCTGGTGTCGACCATGCTGCGCCTGTCCTTGAACGTGGCATCGACCCGCGTGGTGCTGACCGAAGGCCACACCGGCCCGGATGCGGCAGGTAAGGTGATCGAGGCTTTCGGCCACTTCCTGATCGGCGGTAATTACACGGTCGGTATCGTGGTGTTCGTGATCCTGACCATCATCAACTTCGTGGTGGTGACCAAGGGTGCGGGCCGTATCGCCGAAGTGGGCGCCCGTTTCGCCCTGGATGCAATGCCTGGCAAGCAGATGGCGATCGACGCCGACCTGAACGCGGGCCTGATCGGCGAGCCGGAAGCCAAGCGCCGCCGCAACGAGGTCTCGCAGGAAGCGGAATTCTACGGCGCCATGGACGGTGCTTCGAAATACGTGCGCGGCGACGCGGTGGCCGGCATCCTGGTTACCGTGATCAACGTGGTGGGCGGCCTGCTGGTTGGCATGATCCAGCACGATATGGGCTTTGCCGATGCGCTGAAAAACTATGTGCTGCTGGCGATCGGTGACGGCCTGGTGGCGCAGATTCCTTCGCTGGTGATTTCGATCGCGGCCGGTATCGTGGTGTCGCGCGTAGCATCGGAAACCGATATCGGCACCCAGGTGATCAGCCAGCTGTTTGCCAAGCCGCAGGTGCTGTTCATCACCGGCGGCATCATCGGCGGCCTGGGCCTGATTCCCGGTATGCCTAACCTGGTGTTCATCCTGCTGGCGTCGGCCCTGATCGGCTCCGGCTACATGCTGCAGAAGCAGGCGAAAGAAAAGGCGGAGATGGCCGAGGCGCGCGAGGCGGCCGGGCCGGGCGGCGGCGCTGCCGGCGGCGCCGCAGCGGCCGGCCAGGCTGCGCCCGAGCAGGAAGAGGCGACCTGGCAGGACGTGTTGGCTGTCGATACCCTGGGCCTGGAAGTGGGCTATCGCCTGATCCCCCTGGTTGACAAGACCCAGGGCGGTGAGCTGCTCAAGCGCATCAAGGGCATCCGCAAGAAATTCGCGCAGGAAGTCGGTTTTTTGGCGCCGCCGGTGCATATCCGCGACAACCTGGAACTTAAGCCTTCCGCTTACCGCATCACGCTGAAAGGCGTTGAAGTGGGGACCGGCGAGGCGTTCAATGGACAGTACCTGGCGATCAACCCAGGCATGGCGAACGGCACCTTGCCTGGCATGGTGACGACCGATCCGGCTTTCGGCCTGCCGGCGATCTGGATCGATGCCTCGCTGCGCGACCAGGCTACAGGTATGGGCTACACCGTGGTAGACGCTGGCACTGTCGTGGCGACTCACCTGAACCACGTGATCACTTCGCATGCTTCCGAACTGCTGGGGCGCGCGGAAGTGCAGGCGCTGCTGGATCACCTGGAGAAAGAAGCGCCCAAGCTGGTGGAAGACCTGGTGCCGAAGATGCTGTCGCTGTCGACCTTGCAGAAGGTGCTGCAAAACCTGTTGGCGGAAGGCGTGCATATCCGTGACATGCGCACCATTATTGAGACGCTGGCCGAGTTTACGCCGCACACGCAGGATCCGAACGAGTTGACGGCGCAGGTGCGCGTGGCCCTGGGCCGGGCGATTGTGCAGCAGCTGTTCCCGGGTGGTGGCGAGCTGTCGGTGATGACGCTGGATAACCGCCTGGAGCGCTTACTGATGCAGGCCATGGCGAGCGGTGGGACGGATGCGGCGGGTATTGAGCCGGGGCTGGCGGATACCATCGCGCAGCAGGCTGCGGCGGCGACCCAGCAGCAGGAAGCGCTGGGCGTGACGCCGGTATTGCTGGTGCCGGGGCCGTTGCGGCCGTTGCTGTCCAAGTTCTTGCGCAGGGCGCTGCCGCAACTCAAGGTGCTGTCGCATGCGGAGATTCCGGAGTCGAAGACGATTCGGGTGACGGCGCTGGTTGGCGCGCAGTAAAACCGGTAAACCAGGGTCCGACCCAAAGGTCAGACCCTGTCTGTGCGTCTGCCGCCGGTTCGGTTCCAGGCCTTTGACTCTCGACGAAGATCAACGGCCTAGAACCAACCCGCGGCCGCGAGATCATTCAGGGTCTGACCCTTGGGTCAGACCCTGGTTTGCCGGGTTTTGAATTAAGAGGCATTTCCCAAGCTATTCCCCAGTTTGTTTCTACCCTGCATCGTCAATAATTTGACCATGTGCGAAATAATCAGCAGGAGTAGCTGGAAATGAACGTCAAAAAATTTACCGCCCCAACCTCCCGTGAAGCGCTGCGCAAAGTGCGCGAAGCGCTCGGCCCGGATGCGGTGATCCTCTCCAACCGCGCTGTCGACGGCGCGGTGGAAATCCTGGCCCTGGCCGGCGACGATGCCGCCGCCCTGGCCCCGCACTCCCCAGACTCCCCGATGTCCGCGCCGGCGCCGCAGCTGGACCTCGCTCCAGCCTCCCCAGCTGCCGAAGCCGCGCCATCGCTGGTCGCCCATCCCGCAGCCCCGGTGTTGCGTACCGCCCCGCGCCAGGCGCAGCCCGTGCCGCGCGCCCCGGCCCGTCCGGCTGCGGCGCCAGCACCCGCCATCGACATGGAACGTATTTCAAGCATGGTGGCCGAAGCCGTCGCCAGCGCCAAAGCCAGCGCCGCCGCCGAAATGACCAGCATGATGAGCGAACTGCGCGCCATGCGCGGCATGATGGAAACCCAGCTCAACGAACTGGCCTTCGCCAATACCCAGCAGCGCGAACCGCACAAGACCGTCGTGCTGCGCGAGATGCTGGCCGCCGGCTTCTCCGCCAGCCTGGCGCGCTACCTGACAGACAAGCTGCCAGCCACCCGCGATGGCGCCGAAGCCCTGCAATGGATCCGCACCGTCCTGGCCCGTAATATCAACGCCATGAACAACGAAGATGCGCTGCTGGAACAGGGCGGCGTATTCGCCTTGGTCGGTCCGACCGGCGTCGGCAAGACCACCACCACCGCCAAGCTGGCGGCGCGCTGCGTGATGCGCCACGGTCCGGAAAAACTGGCCCTGATCACCACCGACGCTTATCGTATCGGCGCCCACGAGCAACTGCGCATCTACGGCAAGATCCTGGGCGTGATGGTGCACTCGGTGAAGGACGAAGCCGACCTGCGCATCGCCCTCAACGAACTGAAAAACAAGCACACCGTGCTGATTGATACTGTTGGTGTCAGCCAGCGTGACCAGATGGTGGCCGAGCAGGTCGCCATGCTGCAGGGCGTCGGCACCAATGTGCAGCGCATCCTGTGCATGAACGCCACCTCGACCCAGGAAACCCTGTCCGAAGTGGTGCGCGCCTACCAGGGCAGCGGCCTGGCCGGGGCCATCATCACCAAGCTGGACGAGGCGGCCTCCATCGGCTCCGCCCTGGACGTGGTGATCCGACACAAGCTGCGCCTGTACTACGCGTCCAACGGCCAGCGCGTGCCGGAAGACCTGCACCTGGCCGATCCGGTTGCGCTGGTGGAGCGCGCCTTCGGCGGCCAATCCGCCCCGAAATACGGCGATGCCGAACTGCCCTTGCTGGTAGCTGGCGCCGCCCAGGATCCAATGCTGCGCGAGGTACGCCTTGGCTAATTTCGACTTCGACCAGGCCGAAGGCCTGCGCCGGATGCTGGCCGGTCCCCGGCCACGCATCATCACCTTCCTCTCGGCCACGCCGCAGGACGACAAAGGCGCCATGCTGGTTAACCTGGGCGCTTCGCTGTCGCAGGCCGGCAACGACGTACTGGTCGTCGATGCTTGCGCCAGCGCCCACGGCGTGGTGTCCCGCCTTGGCCTGGACCACGGCACCAGCCTGCTGGACGTGGCGCGCCAGCGCTGCGGCCTGAACCAGGTGCTGCATGCTGCACCGCAAGGCTTCAACGTGGTGTCGATGACCCGTGGCGAAGCGCGCCGCGGGCCCGAAGAAGGGCGCCGCCTGGCGAAAGCCTTCGGCGTGCTGGCCAGCCAGTCCGGCATCGTGCTGGTGGATGGCGAATTCGACGGCGAGGCCTTCCCTGTGCCGCTGATGGCGAGTTCCGAGATCGTGGTGCAAGTGTCGAACAGCGCCACTTCCATCAAAAATGCTTATATGATGATCAAGCGGCTCAACCATGAACTGGGCCGCCGCCCCTTTGGCATCCTGGTCACCGGCGCTTCGGAGGCCGAAGCAAGGGTGGTTTACGATAATATGGCGCATGCGGCAAGCCGTTACCTGGCAGTCAACCTCGTTTCCATGGGGTCTGTCCCGGCCGACGAATACCTGCAGCGTGCAGCCCGGCTGGGACGTGCGGTGGTGGACGCCTTCCCATTGGCCGGGGCTTCAGTGGCCTTCCGCCAGCTGGCAGGGCGTTTTGCGATGGGGAGCTGCAACCATTTTAGAGCCTGAAAAGAATTAGAACCTTTATGTACACGGTCAAAGGGAAGGTGGACAAGGATTCCTTGCTGACGGAGCACATGCCGTTGGTCAAGCGCCTGGCTCACCATATGAAGGCAAAATTGCCGCCCAGTGTGGAAGTGGATGACCTGGTACAGGCAGGCATGATCGGCTTGCTCGACGCTATTAACAGGTATGAAGAAACGCACGGCGCCCAGTTCGAGACTTACGCGGTGATGCGCATCCGCGGCGCCATGCTCGATGAATTGCGCTCCTCCGACTGGATGCCGCGTTCGATGCGGCAGGACATGCGGAAAATTGAAAACGCGATGGCCACGCTGCAGCAGCGCCTGGGCCGCCCGCCGACCGAGTCGGAAGTGGCGAAGTCGCTCAAGCTGTCGCTGGCCGATTACCAGGAAATGCTGTCCGAAGGCGGCGGCCACCAGCTGGTGTACTACGAAGATTTTCACGAGGAAGACGGCAACGACAGCTTCCTCGACCGCTACGCCCATGATGAAGATGCCGATCCGCTGCGCGCGCTGCTCGACACCGACTTCCGCCAGGCTGTGATCGATGCGATTGATGCGCTGCCACCACGTGAGAAAATGCTGATGGGCCTTTACTACGAGGAAGAGCTGAACCTGAAAGAGATCGGCGCCGTGATGGGCGTGTCCGAATCTCGCGTATCGCAATTGCACACACAAGCCGTGGCGCGCCTGCGTGCCTCGCTGCGGGAGCAGGCATGGACTGGTCCAGCGTAGCCGGCGTCCTGCTGGCGCTGGCCGGCATCATCGTCGGCCAGGGGCTGGAAGGCGGCAAGATCACTTCCTTGCTGCAGCCGGCCGCTTTCGCCATCGTGGTGATCGGCACCTTCGGCGCTGTCATGCTGCAAACCCGGGTGCCGACCTTGCGCCGTGGCTTGTCGATGATCCGCTGGGTCTTCAAACCGCCGCCGGACAGCCGCGCCCAACTGGCGCGCGACATCAATAACTGGAGCATGCTGGCCCGCCGCGACGGGCTGCTGGCGCTGGAGCGCCCCATGCTCGGCGCCAAGGACAAATTCGTCGCCAAAGGCCTGCGCATGATCGTCGACGGCATCAATCCGGACAAGATGCGCCAGATGCTGGACATGGAAATCACTGCCTTCGAAACGGCGGAACGCCAGGCGGTGCGCATCTGGGAGTCGGCGGCGGGATATTCGCCGACGATCGGCATCCTGGGCGCCGTGCTGGGCCTGATCCATGTGATGGAAAACCTGACCGATCCGAACAAGCTTGGTTCCGGCATTGCGGTCGCGTTTGTGTCGACCATTTACGGCGTCGGCCTGGCCAATCTGTTCTTCTACCCGATCGCCAACAAGCTCAAGACCATCGTCACGCGCCAGGTCTACCTGCAGGAGCTGACGGCGGCGGTGATGTACGACATCGCCACGGGCGACTTCACACGCGTTATCGACGAGCGGATCGCGACCCTGATGCGGGAGCCGTGATATGCAGAACCGCCGCGCGCGCCGCAAATTCGATGACGAACCGGAGAACCATGAACGCTGGCTGATTTCCTACGCCGACTTCATCACGCTGCTGTTCGCGTTCTTTGTGGTGATGTATGCGGTCTCCTCCGTCAACCTCGGCAAGTACAAGGTGTTTTCCGATGCTTTAGGGGATGCGTTTGGCGGCGCCGGTTCCGCCGTCCCGACCAATACCGAGGTTCAGAGTTTGCCGATCCCGAATCCGGCCACGCGCAAGCGCAATGAGGCGATCAAGAAGGAGAAGGAGCAGATGACTCGCCTGGCCAAGGATCTGGCCAGCACGCTGGCTCCGCTGGTCAAGGAAGGCAAGGTGCGCGTGACGCAGAATAGCCGCGGGGTGAGCGTGGAGATCAATGCGTCGGTGCTGTTCCGCGCCGGCGATGCAAGCTTGACCGAGGAATCGCGTGAGGCGCTGACGGCGGTGGCCTCCTTGCTGAAGGATGATCCGCATGCGGTGCAGGTGGAGGGGCACACCGACAATGTGCCGATCAGGAATGCGGCGTATCCGTCGAACTGGGAGTTGTCGGCGGTGAGGGCTGGGACGGTGGTGCGCTTGTTTATTGAGGCGGGGATCAAGCCGTCGCGCATGACGGCGGTGGGGCATGCGGATAATGAGCCGGTGGCGCCGAATACGGACCCGGAGTCGCGGGCGAGGAATCGCAGGGTGGCGGTGACGATTTTGTCAGGCATCCCCGATCCCGCTACCGAAATTCCAAATCAGTAACCCGGTAATTCTGGGTCAGACCCAAGGGTCAGACCCTTCCACCGCACGCCTCGCTGACAGGGTCAGACCCTTGGGTCTGACCCGGGTTTACCGGGTTCAGGCGCGCAGCCGCTCCGGATGCGCCATCTCCGCCCGCAAACGCTGCCTGCGTCGCCAACTCCAGGCCGTCCCGATCGCGCCCAGCAAAGCCAGCACTCCCGCCACCGGCCAAGCCGACGAGCGCATATTCGCCCGCGCCTGCGCATCCATCAACGCCTCCGGAAACGGCCTCGGTTCCGTCGGCACCACTTGCCACTTGCTGCGGTCCGCTGGCGCCCGCGCCATGAATTCATCGATCGAATACGCGGGCGCGGACCCGAACGCACGGCTCGAAGGCACCTGGGGAATCCGCACAAGCATCACCGCTGCCACATCGGATTTCAGTTGCTGTTCAAAACCACTCAGCTCGCGCCCGGGGTCGCCAACCAGCATCGCCAGCAAATCCCTGCCCAGCGCGTCAAACGCCACTGCGGGGTGCAAGCGCGTCTGCTCCTCGGTGAAATACTCGTATGCCTTGCGCCCGCTGGCAAAGCTCATCTCCTTCGCGCCCATGTAGGCAAAGGCCCCAAGCGCCTTCAAACGATTGGTCGGCCCCTGGAACGGCCACTGCCAGCCCAGCTTGCGCAACACATCCACGCTGATCCCCGCGCAATTGTCGGCGGCGTGCTTGTAGCTGAAATGGTGGGCATAAAACTCACGGTAAACCTGGTTCACCTTGCCCTGGAAGGCTTGCGCCGTGCGCGCATCATCCAGCACCGCCACCAGCATGTACGACGGCCGGTAATACTGCTGGCCGCTGTTCAAGTCCATCAGGTAGTTATCCATTGGCACCGCCGAGGCGACGATGCCTTTTTCGCTGAACGAATCGAGGTTGTAGAAGTTATTCACCAGCCAGTCCGACCATTCACCTTTCTGGCCCAGCTTGCCGGTGGCGATGGCGAAATGGCCGCCGAAGGCTTCATCGTCGTCACCCTGGGCGCCGCTCAGCACGATTGCCAGCACTGGTTTGCCGGCCAGGGCGGGAGATGCGGCGCCTGGCCGCTGCCACACCTTGCGTACCGCATAGCCGCTGCGGGCGCCGCCATTGGCATGCCGCACAAAGCCTTGCAGGTTATCGTCCCCGGCCAGCGGCTGCAGCGGCGGTCCGGAATCGATCACGAAGTCGCTCGGCCAGATGGTCCGCGCTACAAACTGCCCGCTCTTTTCATCCAGTTGGCCGCGCACACGTACTTCCCGTTGGCGAAAGAACGCTTCCGAGCTGGCGTTGAAATAGGAGCGGTTGGTGGCGATCTTGGGCGCCAGGCGCAGGTTCAGCGTGCTGCCGTCGGCCGTATGGAGGAACTCGCCGTCGAAACGCGCTTGGGGCACCAGTTGCGGCGAACCGACCCAGACCAGACCCGGCGCATCGGTGGCGCTCGCGGAGGGCAGGGCGATGACCTCGTCCTGGAAATACCAGAGGGCTTGCTTCTGGCCGCAACCATCGCAGTGGCCATCGGCCAGACGGAATTGGCTGGCGGACTGAAGTCCGAAATTTTCGCTGCCAAGAGCGGAATGGATGGACGTGGCTCCGGCTTGGGCCGTAATGCCCGCTAGAATGATTCCTGGGAGAAATGTGCGCATTTGCACATTATGCAATAACCGGCGGCTCGCCGGTTGCGAAATCTCAACCGGCGATGAAGCCGCGGCGGGTGCCGCCGCCGGAAGTCATGCCGCTTGGGCCGTAGACGGTTGTCTGCTGTGGGCGCAGCGCCTGCAGTGCGCCTTGCGTGTGGCCCAGGTGCTTGTTGATCAGCACGCCATTCAGGCGGTTCAGTTCTTTTGCTTCGCGCGTCTGGTCCAGCAACTGCTGCCACAGGATATTGGCAGCATCGTCATTCGCGGCTTCCAGCCACGATTCCATGCCAAGTTCCATTGCTGGATAGCCCGCTTCGGCCAGGGCGTTGTGGCGCCCGGTGGCCAGCGTGGCCATTTCATTGACCAGGGCCGACTTTTGCGGAGTCAGCGAAGTCAGGTGGTCGATGTCCGCCGCGACCAGGTCTTGCTGTTCCTGTTTCAGGATATCCAGCAATTCCGTGATCTTGTTCAACTCAGCCTGCAGGCTGTGTTTAGGGGAGACAGCGGCCATCATGCTTCCTTAGCGTTGCTTACGTGCGTTCAGCAGGTCGCGGACCGTGTCCAGCAAACCGTCTGCCACTTTTTCCGAATTGACCTGGAACTGGCCGTCAGCAATCGCCATCTTGATGCGTTCGACTTTTTTGGTGTCGAACACGGCGTTGCTGGCGGCAGCTCCACTGGCCGCCATCGCCTGGCCTTGCGCGGACAGGCGCACATTGTCGGTACCTGCCTGTGGTGCGGTCGAAGTTGCTGCGGCGGCCTTGTCCGCGCCGCGCGCGTTCGAGCTCGTCGCGGGCGAACTTGGCAAGCCCGGCGTGTTCTTCAATGTATCGTTGATCTTCACAGCTTTATCCTCGTCTGGTTGGAGTACTTTACCCCGGCATACGAGTCTTTTACGGCAACCTTCGGCCAAACTTTAGCTGGCATCGTGAAACTTGTTCAAAAAGCTACTTCTACCAGGCCGCCCTGGCGGGCAATCCCGCTGACTTGCTGGCCATTACCGGTCCGCACGGCGACCACCTGGCCCTCGGCTGCCGAACCGGCAGCCTTGCCCTCGGCCGACACAGAGAAACCGTTGCCTTTGGTGACCAGCTTCACCAGCTGGCCATTCAGGATGACCGGCTTGGCCCTCACCATGTCCACCCGCAGCGGCGTGCCGGCGGAAATGGACAGGCTACTGGTCTTGCCGACCAACTGTGCCTTGTCGGTTGCGATCCCGGCGGGCAGGGCGGTCAATTCGCCTTGCATTACCGCCAACTGTGCCTCTTCGATAGCCTGGCCCTGGGCCAGCGGCGCTGCGGCAGCGACATAATTCCCCAGCACCGATACCGTACTTTGAATATATACCGTCCATGCCGAAGGCGCCGCACAGCGCACGCCCACCGTGGTCTTGCCCCAGGCGCGCGCGCCCGGCATCAGGAAGGCTTCCGGCGCAGGGCAGGGCGCCAGGTTCAGGCGCGGGTCGAGCGCACCGACACTGACAGTGACCTTGCCCGGCAGTCCGGCGGTCTGCACCTGCAGGAATTGTTCGGCCACCTGGCGCACAGCGGCTGGCTCCATGCGTTCGGCGGCATTGGCAACACCTGCCGCGAGCAGGGACGCCGTGATGAGAATATGTTTCATGCTAGCCATCTTAGCCCTCGCGCGAAACCGGCAAGCCGCGAATAAGGGCAAAAACCCCGCCTTTCTCTTCCGATCAAGTGGCAGCATTGCTCCGTATCATCGAACCTGTCATCAAGCGGAGAAGCGCCATGTTAGGCAGACTCGACAACTACCTGCAGTTCAACGAAACGGCCCTCAGCCTGCGCGAGAAGCGCCAGGCCGTGCTGGCTTCGAATATTGCCAATGCCGACACGCCCAATTACAAGGCGCGCGACATCGACTTTTCCGCCAACCTGCAGGCTGCCCTGCAGCGCGCCAGCGCACCGCAGCCGCTGAACACGACCGCCGCCAAGCATTTCCCGAGCGGGCCGCAGGACGGCAACGCGCTGCCCGACGGCACGCCGCTGCTGTTCCGCCACCCGGCGCAGGGCGCCGTGGACGGCAACACGGTCGATATGGATGTCGAGCGTAACAACTTTGCCGACAATGCACTGCGCTATGAAGCAGGCGTGACCTTTATCAATGGCCAGATCAAAGGCCTGCTGGCCGCGATCCAGGGAGGCTAACCATGTCCTTGTTCAGTATTTTCAATGTGTCCGGTTCGGCCATGAGCGCCCAGGCCCAGCGCCTGAACGTGACCGCCTCCAACCTGGCCAATGCCGACAGCGCGACTTCCGCCAGCGGCGAAGCCTACCGCGCCAAGCAGGTCGTGTTCGAAGCAACCCCGACCGCCAACGGCGCCGCCACCGCGGTGCGCGTGAGCCAGGTAGTAGAAGATCCGTCGCCGATGCGCCAGGTCTACGACCCCAAGCATCCGCTGGCCGATGAAAAAGGCTACGTGACGATGCCGAACGTGAACGTGGTCGACGAGATGGTCAACATGCTGTCCGCCTCGCGCTCCTACCAGACCAATGTAGAAACCATGAATGCAGCCAAGACCATGCTGCTGAAAACCCTGACGATCGGACAGTAACCATGGCCATCACCAACACCCCAGTCACCGGCGGCGGCGCGCCTTCGCAAGCCTTGCTTAACGCGGTCAATACCCGCGGCAACAATGGCTCTTCCGACAAGAGCGTATCGGCCGACCAGGATAAGTTCATGACGCTGCTGATTACGCAGCTGAAAAACCAGGATCCGCTGAATCCTCTGGATAACGCGCAGGTCACCAGCCAATTGGCGCAGCTGCAGACCGTCACCGGCATCAACAAGCTGAATGAGACGATCAACTCGCTCAAGTCGGACTATGCGACCTCCGCCTCGCTGCAGGCGACCAACCTGATCAACCATGGCGTGCTGGCGCCCGGCAAGAACATGCAACTGGCTGGCGGCAAGGGCCTGTTCGGCATCGACCTCGCCAATGCGGTGGATACGCTGCAGATCGACATCAAGAATTCCAGCGGCAAAGTGGTGCACTCGCTGTCGCTGCAGGCGGTCGACGCCGGCACCTTGCCTTTGACCTGGGATGGCAAGCTGGACGACGGCACCACCGCACCGGACGGCATGTACACCGTCGACGTCAGCGGCACCGTGGGTGGCAAGGCCGACACCGGCGTGCAGGCACTGAGCTTCGGCACCGTGGCCAGCGTGTCCACCGGCGCCGGCGGCGTCAAGCTGAACGTGCCAGCGCTCGGCCAGCTGACCATGAACGACATCAAACAAGTTTTGTAAGCCCAACCTGATAGGGGAAATACCATGTTTCAACAAGGTCTCAGCGGTCTGAATGCCGCAGGTAAGTCGCTCGATGTTATCGGCAACAACATCGCCAATGCGAGCACGGTGGGCTTCAAAGGATCCCAGGCGCAATTCGCCGACCTGTATGCCAACTCCCTGAACGGCGTGGCGGGCAACAACCCGGGTATCGGCGTGAGCATCTCGCGCATCGCCCAGCAATTCACCCAGGGTAATATCGAAACCACCAATAACCCGCTGGACGTATCGATCAACGGCGGCGGCTTCTTCCGCACCGTGGCGCCAAGCGGCGAAGTGCAGTATTCGCGCAATGGCCAATTCCTGCTCGATAAGAACGGCATCATCACCAATGCCCAAGGCAATGCGATTACCGGCTATCTGTCCAACAAGGATGGCGTGATCCTGGCTGGCGCACCCGTGCCGATCAAGATCGACACCGCCGACCTGACCCCGGTGGAAACCACCGAAGCCAACTTCAAGATCAACCTGTCGTCCACTTCGCCGGTGCCGACCAAGGTGCCGTTCGACGCCACCGACCCGCTGACCTATACCAAGCAGACCGTGATGGACGTGTTCGACAGCCTGGGCAACGCCCACACCATGTCGACCTTCTACGTCAACAAAGGCAGCGGCGTCTGGGACGTCTACGCCGGCAGCGACGGCGTCGAAGTCGACGCCAAGAAAGTCGCGCAAGCCGTTCTGACCGATCCGGCCTCGATCGCAGCACGCGCCGCGTATGACGCGGCAGCGGCGGCCGGCAATGCGGCCGGCATGCTGACGGCCCAACAGCAATATTCGGCAGCGGCTGGCGCCGCCATGACCGCCGCAGCAACTGCGGCCGGCGCCACCCCAGCCCAGTTGGCAAAACTGGCTGCCGTGTACACGCCGCCAACCGACGTCGGCGCCATTCCCGGCAACAACCCTGACATCATCAATGAAAAACTGGCGGCCGCCATCGAAGTGCCGGCAGTAAAAGTCGGCACCCTGGCATTCGACCAGAACGGCAACCTGAGCGCGGCGCGCATGGCTTTGCTGACCCCGCCACAGACCCTGCCATTTTCTGTCAACCTGCCGATCTTCCCGGACAACGGCGCCGACTTGCTGATGACGATTTCAACCAACTTCGTCGGCACCACCCAGTACGGCTCGCCAACCAGCGAAAAGGAATCGACCCAGAACGGTTACTCCTCCGGCAGCCTGCAGCGCTTCTCGACCGACCCGAGCGGCGTGATCGTGGGCCAGTACAGCAACGGCAAATCGCGTCCACTGGCGCAATTCGTGCTGGCCAACTTCGCCAGCCCGGACGGCCTGATCCCGCTCGGCAACAACGCATGGGCCGAAAGCTCGGCCTCCGGCCAGCCGCAGATCGGCACGCCGGGCGAAGGCAATAACGGCCAGTTGCGCTCCTCGTCGGTGGAATCGTCCAACGTCGACCTGACCAAAGAGCTGGTGGACATGATCACAGCGCAGCGCGTCTACCAGGCCAATGCGCAGACCATCAAGACGCAGGACTCGGTGCTGCAAACCCTGGTCAACCTGCGCTAACCGGATAAAGCGAGCTAAGCGATGGACCGCCTCATTTACACAGCTGCCACCGGAGCGCGCCATATCCTGGAGCAGCAGGCCACGACGTCCAACAACCTGGCGAATGCCACCACGACCGGCTTCCGCGCCCAGCTCGACTCCTTCCGCGCGGTGCCTGTGGTGGCGGAAGGCCTGCCGACACGCACCTTCGTCGTCGACAACACGGTCGGCTCAGACTTCCGCGCCGGCACCATGCAGACCACGGGCCGCCCGCTCGACGTAGCCCTGCGCGGCGATGGCTTCATTGCCGTGCAGTCCACCGACGGCTCGGAAGCCTACACCCGCAATGGCAGCCTGAAGGTCAACGCCAATGGCATGCTGCAAACCTCCGCCGGCCTGACCCTGGTCGGCGAGAACGGTCCCATCGCCGTCCCGCCCGACACCGAAGTAGCGATAGCCGCCGACGGCACGGTCTCCGCCATTGACACCACCCAGACCAAGCCCGGGCCATCGAATGTGCTCGGCCGCATCAAGCTGGTGAACCCCGACGTGAAAGGCCTGGTGCGCGGCGACGACGGCCTGTTCCGCAACCAGAGCGGCCTGCCCGCCGACCCCGACCAGAACGTACGCCTGGCCGACGGCACGCTGGAAGGCAGCAACGTCAATCCGATCGACGCCATGGTCAATATGATTGCTTTGGCACGCTCTTTCGAAACGCAGATGAGCCTGCTGAAGAACGCCGAAGCCAACGCCACCAAAGCCACGCAAATCTTAGCCCTGAACTAATTGCCGAGGCCGTGTCCCACCATGGGGTCACACCCGAAACGGGACACGTGCTCAGCAAATATTGGCGTTAAATTAATATTGCTGCAATTTTGTTGCCCATTGGCAACGCTGTGGAATTGCGGCTTGCGTGCGGCGCTCGGATTCCCCATCATTGAATCTTTCAGCCCAGCAGTCGAAATCATGGCTCCTCGCGAGGAACGTTATGCTGCCGTGGTCCTGCCATTTGCGCTGGCCGTGGCTGCGCTCACCCTGGTAGCGGTGTTCAGCCTGTCCATGGCGGCTACCTTGCGCGCATACGTCAGCGGCGAAAGTCATTGGTCCAAGGGCCAGAAGGCGGCCATCGCCTCGCTCCAGCGCTATCTGGTCACCGCCGACGAGCAGGATTACGCCCAGTTCCAGTCCGAGTTGGACGTGCCCCTCTCCGACTTGCGCGCCCGCCGCGAAATGGACCAGCCCAATATGGATTGGGAAGTCGTACGCGAAGGTTTCCTCGGCGGCCGTAACGCCGACGAAGACGTGCGCGGCATGGTCTGGCTCTACCGCTACTGCAAAGATATCTACCTGATGGCGCGCGCCATCTCCTATTGGGAACACAGCGACCAGCACCTGCTGCGCCTGCGCGACCTGGGCCTGGAAGTGCATGCGATGACGCCAGCCGAGCGACGCGCCCCCGTGGTGCTGCTGGAAATCCAGGAAATCGACCGCCGCTTGACGCCACTCGCCATCGGCTTTGCGGCAGCCATCAACGACGCCGCGCGCCAGGTGTCGAATGCCTTGCTGGCCGTTCTGCTGCTGGCCGCGACATTATTGGCCTGGAGCGGCCACGGCTACCTTCGCCGCTCCTTCGCGCGCCGAGAGCGCCTGCTGCAACAACTGCGCCAAAGCGAGGCCGAAGCCTTCGCCGAAAAAGAACTGGTACAGGTGACGCTCGGCTCAATCGCGGACGCCGTCATCACCACCGACAGCGCGCTCCGCGTCAGCTACTGCAACCGCAATGCCGAACAGATGCTGGGTATGCCGCAATCCTCCATCCTTGGCCGTCCGCTGGAAGAAGTCTGCCGCATGGAAGGCGAGGATAAGGCCCTGCACCTCGTGGCAGCCGACGGCAGCCGGCTACCGGTCGACCGCTCGCTGGCGCCCATCCACGCACCGGACGGCACGGCCATCGGCCAGGTCATCGTGCTGCACGACGCCAGCGAAGCGCGCCGCCACGCTGCCCAGCTGTCCTACCAGGCCACGCACGACGAGCTGACCGACATCCTGAACCGGCGCGAGTTCGAACGCCGCCTGTGCGAGCTGTTGACCGCCCTGCGCCAGGGCAGCGGCGGGGAACACGCCGTGCTGTACCTGGACCTGGACCGCTTTAAGATCGTCAACGACACCAGCGGCCACGCGGCCGGCGACGAATTGATCAAGCAAGTAAGCCAGCTGCTGCAGGCCACGCTGCGCGAGCGCGACATCGTGGGCCGCCTGGGCGGCGACGAATTCGGCATCATGCTGACCCAGTGCAGCCATGGCGATGCGCTGCGCGTGGCGGAGAAGGTACGCAAGGCCGTAGTCGACTTACACTTCGCCTGGGGCGTGCGCAGCTACCGCATCGGTGTCAGCGTCGGCGTAGTGCTGCTCGATAGCCGCAGCAGCAGCCTGAAGGAAGTGATGAAATCCGCCGATGCTGCCTGCTATATGGCGAAGGAGAAAGGCCGCAACCGCATCCACCTGTACAGCGACGACGATGCCGAACTGTCGGTGCGGCAGACGGAAATGGAAGCGGTCTCACGCATCCGCGCAGCGTTGGAGAACGACCGCTTCTGCCTGCACCTGCAAACCATCGCCCCGCTGCGCCCGGGCCTGCGCCCCCACGCCGAAGTGTTGGTGCGCATGCTGGACGACGACGGCGGCCTGGTGCCGCCAATGGCCTTCATCCCCGCCGCCGAACGCTATGACCTGATGCCCTTGCTGGATCGCTGGGTGATCTTCCACGCCTTCGCCGCGCTGGCCGAACAGCCGCCCGGCACCAGCTGGGCCATTAACCTGTCCGGCGCTTCGGTATGCGACGAGGGTTTGCTGGAATTTGTGCTGGAGCAGCAGCGCGTGACCGGCGTGCCGCTGGAAAACGTGTGCTTCGAAATCACGGAAACTGTGGCCGTGGCCAACTTGGCGCAAGCCGCCACCTTGATCCAGGACCTGCAAGCGCAAGGCGCCCGTTTCGCGCTCGACGACTTCGGCGCCGGCATGTCCTCCTTCGCCTACCTCAAGCACCTGCCGGTGGATTACGTGAAGATCGATGGCAGCTTCATTCGCGGCATCCTGCACAACCCGACCGAACGCGCGATGGTCGAATCGATCAACCAGATTGCGCATGTGATGGGCAAGCAGACAATCGCCGAATTTGTTGAGGACGACGCGGTGCTGGCATGCCTGCGCGCTATGGGCGTCGATTTCGCGCAAGGTTACGGGGTGGGGCGGCCGCAGCCCTTGCACGTTGCGCAGGCTGCTGATGCGGTGAGTTAGCGAAGTAGGCTACGCGGCTTCCAGCTCCTGTCGTTGCTTGTCATGTTCGTTCAGCGCATATTTGAACTTCTCATCTCCGCCTACGTACACTACGCGAGGGTCCGATGGCATCGTGGCATCTTTGGCGAACCCGGAAAGCGAGTCATGTACGTAGTTATCGAAGAAGTCGATGATTTTTTCATCCTTGAGTCCGTTATTGTGAATGAATTCGTTCTCGTATGCGGTCATCATGGCTTGATAGTGAGGGCGAAGCTTCCGACGTTGTTTTTCATCGACGTGCTTCGACCAAAACGAAGGTCGGTATTTGTCGTAGATTGTTTTCGCGTCCTTCAAAAGGCGCTCATCGTAATATTGGATTGCTTCACTCAGTTCGCCCACAGACGGCAAAGCATCTTTCTTTGCCTTGGCTCTTAACACCGCATCTCGAGTTTTCTCGCGCAGCAGACCAGCGGCTTTGATCTCCTCGTCAGTTTCAGCGAGCTTTTCATTCACATTCGGATTACCATAATTACTTTGGATTATCGCTTGGCGCCGCTGAAGTAAAGCATCAAGTTTCGATCGTGCGGCATGGTCTTTCTTTTCCAGCGCATCAATCTCAGTATCAAGCTTCTCACCGTCGGCTTTGAACCCGACTTCATTCTTCGCGATGGTCGTTGCTTCCTCCTTATTTCCATCCAGTTTGCGCCTGATATCACGGAACCGCCATGCGTAATACAGCCCCATGTTGGCATTGATAATTTGGCCCAATGAATTCGATTTTGGCACCTTGCTGAGGTAATGGTTAAAGGAGTCAACGATCGCTTTACCCATTTCAAAATCGTCCTTTTGGCGTGCCGCCCATGCCGACCTCGGCAGTAAAGGGACTTTCGCATTGACGGCCGCATCGTACATATGCTGTAAGGGGATCAGGCCGAGCTTATTGATCGAACTGTTGCTTCGCCCTCCTTCACCAGGGAGATAACTTCCGCCGACATCTGAGTGAACGCCGGGATACACGTATTCGTAAAAGTGGGCTGGCTTCAGAAGTCGCCCGTCCTTGAAAGTGCAAACGCTCTCAACTGGAAATGAGTTACGAATTTCATGTGCAGCGATATAGTGACGAACTTCTTCAGCCATCTCTGGGATCGCCATTTTTCCGCCATAGGCTACATGCCCGTCAAATCGTCCAGGCGAAGGGTCGGCACCAGGAGACGCATTTTTTTCGAATGCCAGTTCCTCCGGACGGATGTCTTTTTCATCCAGGCGCCACCAGACTTTGGTCTTATAACCAAATGGGATCGAACGGCTGTCGACATTGTTGGTACTCATAGGCAGTCCAACTGAAGCTACAGTATCGAACAAACCTAGGAATCGCACGCGGACTCTATATCCGCCTGACTGGGTTTTCCATACCTGCCCGTGTTCTTTGCAGCGTTGCTTCAGAAGTTCATTGGTGAAGGCCCTTGCTAAAGCAGCCCCTCGACTGAAGCCAAACACGGAAAAGTTGATTTCAGTGATCGCATTTGATGGGTTTTTCGCCCTCGCAGCATGCGGAGCCAACAGGCGGTCAAATTCCTTGAGGGCCCACTCAACGCGAACATCACCTTTGTCGCCGGTACCAAGCCCTAACGTAGTGCCACCGTCGTCTCCCACGTCTTTAAAATATGTTCCGACACCTGGAACATATATTGGGTATATACCAATTTTTGTATCAATGTCTCGGTGTGCTCTGAATAGCTTTGCCACGTTACTGTGCTTTTTAGTACCAACGTCAGCGTCCAAGTTGTTTCCAGTACCGTCAAAAAAGAAGCTAAACCATAGCGTCTGCAAACAACTTCCCGGGGATACATTGCCAGTGTGGCCGTTTAGTGCAGAAGCCAGTGTCCCATTAACGGAGGCAGCTAGCGCAGGATCCGCGCGTGTCGCCGGTACGTCTTTCGCACTGTCGGCAGCATATCGAAGCGTATCTTCGTGGGGCGCTAAGGCTGGTGCTTTGGAGTCTCCGACGGACGATTCTTTATTTGGGCTCTTTGTCATTCTGACACCTGGAATATTCGGTTCGGTCTTCGCGTTCTTTGTTGAGCTTTAGGCGCGGCTCGGAAATGGCGTCGGTGACAATGGCCTCCACGCGGTCATCCGGGTAGATGTGAATCTCCATATACGCCGGCTCGCCATTCACGTGAACAGTAACTGGCACCTCGCGCTCTTTGTACCAACTGTGATGCAGCCAATGTTTTGTACCATCGTCATCGACTGAGTCAAGATAGCGGCAAGCGTCCGATTGCCAACGTACCGTCACTGTCGCCTTTTTTACTGCTGGCCAGAATGCCGCGCAGCATGCTAAGCCGCCACCACCACCATTTGGCCCGCTTACATGTAGATTGCCGCCACCTTGACCATCGACGCTAAACTCGTCGATGTATCGCGAGGTGTAGTTATATCCGACAATTGTGAGCCCGTATTTTTCTTTTTTTGCCAATTTGCCGGTGTCATTTGACGAATTCGCATTGCATGCAGTCGCCAATAAAGCAATGACTAGAGCCAGCAGAGTTCGAGGAATTTTCACTGATCCACCTTTACCTGTTCACACACTTGCGACAACATCGCCAACAGCCGAATTGCTATTCTGGTTTTTGGTCATTAGGACACCTGGGGTATTCCGATTTGTCGCTTCGTTCTTTGTTGAGTTTAAGGCGAGGGGCCGACAACGTATTGGTGATAAACGTCTCGACATGATCGTCCGGGTAGATGTGAACTTCCATGAACGCAGGTTTGCCTACAGCACGGACAACTGGCGTTACCTCCCGTTCCTTATAGAACAAGTGATGGGACCACACATTCTCGCCGCTGTCCGAGACGAACGAGACATAACGGCATGCATCGGATTGCCAGCGCACTTTGTATTTGAGGCCTGGCACATCAGCGTAGTAGGTTGCGCAACAAACGCTGCCGCCTCCGCCGCTCGTAGGGCCACTAGCCTGAATGTTGCCACCGCCTGCTCCATTGACGGAAAACTGATCAATGTAGCGAGACGTGTAGTTATATCCGTTAATGGACAAGTCATATCTGTCCTTCTTGGCAGGCTTGCTTGATGTGGTGGACGAATTGGCATTGCAGGCGCAAAGCGCATGAAAAAGCAGCAATGCCAATGCGAATCGAATTATTTTCAATGCAGTTCCTCTCTTTGATCGACCAGTTCAACCGCTTGGTCCAATGTTAACTCGCCATCTCTTACGCGGGCCAGGATGTCGCACCACGGTGCTTGTGTATCAAATTGAGCACCGTGAAGGAACGCAAGACCACAAAAGAGTGCTAGGTCCCCCAGATTCGCTAGCCGCAGCGCGCGTGCCGCGGTTATTTTGCTTTGTAAAAGCCGATATCGCTCGATGGGGCACATGCGGTGAAATTGTTCCAGGAGGTTGCTCTCAAGCAGATATGCAATCTGGTCGATTTCGCTCGCCTCCAATAGGTACGAAAGCTGTTCGTCAGAAATCAATTGCGGTGCGAGATGCGCGTCTTGGGGCTGGAATTCCGACGAAATGTGGGCCGTCGTACCATCGCGATTGCTGTACCACCAGCCAGTTGCGACAGACAGCCAAATGCGTTGCTCGTGCTCATTCATCACTTCAAGCAATTGCGGAAGCACCCTGGTATCAAAAAATCTGAGGACGATCTCTTCACCTTCGCTCAAAATGCCGTCCATGCGTTTGGCGAGCGACTTTGCAAGCACTTGAGGCTCCAACGGTGTTGCAATCATCAGCAGGCTAAACGAATGCTGACCAATATCGTGCAGGCGTTGCATTAGTTGGCGCTTGACTAGCCGTCCGTTGGAAAAGCTCACTTCAAACAGTAATGGCGAGGCAGCAGTTAGCGCTGGCCGCTTGTCATCGCCCAGGAGATTGGTCCATGAGACACCGTTTGCTCGCAGCTTATGAGAAAGCTCGGGCAATCCTGCGTGGTCCGCCAGCAGGTAGAGCCGTTCCTCACCATGCCTGCAATGGCTCGCATAAATCTGTTCAAGATCAGAGAGTGCCAGCATGTTATTTCATTGCGAAAGGCGCACCCTGTGCACGTGCCTTTAGCAGGCACGGTATGCACACCGATGCTGGAAGATCTGGCATCACATAATCTTGCTTTGCAGGGCCGACGAAGGACTTCTTGCCCGCCTTGATCTCGATCTTGCCGGGGCACTGCACCGTGATGTTTCCACCATCGATGGTGATGTTCGCGCCTCCTGCGGTCGAAAGGCTGATCTTCTTCGCGGCGGCCCAATCGATATGGGCGTTGGAACTCTTCACGTTGATGGTGTCGCGCGCCATGACGGACATGGTGCCGGCCTGCGCCTGCACGTCGATGTTGTCGCGGGCAGCGATCATCTGCAGACCGAGGTCTTGTTCGCCAGGCTTCACGGCGCCGCCCAGCATGCCGATGGACTGGCGCGTGTGCAGGCGCATCTGGCCGCCTGTGGCGAGCTGGGTGTCGGCTCCGCTCATGACCGTGGCTACCTTGCCGGCGACGATCTGCAGGTCGTGTGCGGCGCTCATCGACATGCCATCCTTGGCGCAGATAGCGACGATTGGGGCGACGGAATGCGGCAGCTTACCTGCTTCAGGTTTGGTATTGCGTTCACCTGCGTCGGCCAGCGCTGCATCCAGGCTGTCGGAACCCACCATGCCGGAGACGGAGGTCAGGAGCTGCTTGAGCGGCGGCTCTTCGTCTTTGTCGCCGGTCGCGCCGGCATGCGCGGCAAGGCCGACGGTCTTGTGCTTGGTGGCCGCGTCGTGGAAGGTTTCGCCAAGCGTGACGGCCTGTTTCAGCATCGCGATGCCGGGAGTATTGTCGCCTGCGAGGCCGCGCTGGCTGGCGTTGTGGGGCAGGGCGTAGCTGCTCACCAGCAGGCCGGCGCCGCCGCGCACTGCTCCATATGCGTCGGTGCGCAGTTCGGCGCCTTGCCCGCGCAGGCTGCCGCGGTAGTTGTCGGCGCTGTGCACCAGGTGGCCGAGGTTCAGTTCCGTGGCGGCGAGGGTGCTGCGCAGCTGGATGCGGCCTTGCTGGTCGGTGTCGTCAAACAGCAGCTGGTTGTAGCCGTTGCCGCCGAATTCCTTGCTGCGCACGCCCCATTGCGCGGAGGCGTTGCGGTGGTCGCCGCTGCCCGCTGCGAGGCCGTGCCATACCGGGCTGTTGCCGGCGGCGAGATTGCCCTGGCCGGAAGGCGCGTGGTCGTGGGCGCTGGCGAAGGGCTGGCCATCATTCGCTGCCACTTGTCCGCCCGGCGTTGGCGGCATGCCGCCTTCGCCCTGGCCGTTGTACAGGGCGCCGATGATGATCGGGCGGTCGATATCGTTTTCCAGGAACTGCACCAGCACTTCCTGCCCGATGCGCGGCAGGAACTGGCTTCCCATGCCGCCGCCGGCGGAGCGCTGCGCCACGCGCACCCAGCACGTCGCATCGGCACTCTCCTGCCAGTGGAAGCGGATGCGTACGCGGCCCAGCCGGTCGCAGTAGATTTCGTTGTTGCCCTGTGCGTATTCCTGGCCGTCCGCGCCAACAACGATGGCGCTCTGGCTGCCCATGGCGGTGGGCTTGGCGTGCTGGCGGCCTTCACCGCCGTGATGGGCGGGGCGCCAAGGCACTTCCGCCGCCAGTGCGGTAAAGCTGTTGGCGTAACCGCTGGAAGAAGCTTTTTCCAGCGTGGTGCGGAAGTCTTCGGGCATGTCGCGTACTGGCGCCGCGAGTGTTTCCAGCAACTCGGGGATAGGGCCGAACAGTTCCGCCAGGCCGCGCTTGGCCGCCGTCGGCAGGTTGTTGACGCCTACGCCCAGCACGCGCAGCGTGATGTAGCTTGGGTCTTCGTCGGCGCCGAACAGGGCGCCTTGGGTCATGGTGAAGCGGGTGCCCGCGCGCAGTGTGCGCACGGTGGAACGGCCCTGGCATTGCTGGCTGCGTGCCTCCAGCAGTTGCATGTGCAGTGTGGCGTAGCGCTCGGCCTCGGCGCTGTCCGTGTAGAAGTATTGGCCGGGGTAGTCGTAGCTTTCCAGCAGAGGGGCATTTTTGCCCAGGTCATTAACGCGTGTCGGCACGGTGGCGCCGACAGCGGCCTTGGCTTTGTAGTCGTAGCTGATGACGGCAACCGCACCGCTCACCAGCTGGCGCATGGTGTGCAGCGATTGGATGGTGTCGAATTTTTCACCGGCGCGCGCGGCGTGGTAGCGCAGGCCGTGACCCGCGGCGCTGCTGGCGTCTTCCGGCGTGGCCGACTTCTGGCTGCTGTCGGCGAACAGTATGAGCGTTTGCTCCTCCTCGCCGTCTTCGAAGCGCCAGGCGACGCCTTCTTCCGTCAGCAAGCGGCGCACGAAATCGTAGTCGGATTCGCGGTATTGGCAGCAGTAGCTGCGGGCCGGCAGGGCGTCGAGCAAAGAGCGTGCGTCGTCGCTCCATTGCCATTTGGCGTAGGGCGCGTAATCGGAGAACACGGCATCGACGATGTCGGCCACGCCCTTGTCCTGCCACACGCGGCTATTGCGCGTTTGTGTCGCGAGCCAGAGCCAGGACGACAGGCGCAGACGATAGCGTGCAAAGCCGCCCTCGCTACCCAGCATGGCGGCATGGCTGATATAGCCGTGGAAAGCCGTGCGGCTGCCATCGGCCAGGCTGGCCTTCAGGGTGGCTTGCTGGCCCAGCAGCTCGGCGGGGCGAATGGCGGCGCTGGTCGACAGCACGATGACGTCACGCGTCGTGATTTCCTGCAGGCAGTCGTCGGTCAGGAATGCTTCCACCAGCAATCCGCCGGAACCGTAGTCCCCATCCTTCTTAAGGCTGAGCTCATAGAGCCGGCTTTCGCTGGTGAATTGGGCGAGGGAGGCCGCCACCTGGGCCAGGAGTTCAGTCCTCATATCTATCTGCAAGGCAATAATTAGCAAAACGCAAACAATAGCAGAGGTGAATTATTCTTGCCACACGGTTGAATAGGCGGGTGAAAACCGGCCAGATCCAAGCTTTGACTTGACCCGGCCCACTGGATAATGCCTGCATAGGAAAACCGTTTTTGGAGCAGGCAAATGATTCGATCACTGTGGATTGCCAAGACTGGCATGGAAGCGCAGCAGACCCAGATGGACGTGGTGTCCAACAATCTGGCGAACGTCAGCACCAATGGCTTCAAGAAGTCGCGTGCAGTGTTTGAAGACCTGCTCTACCAGAACATCCGCCAGCCCGGCGCGGCCTCGTCGCAGCAGACCCAACTGCCTTCCGGTATGCAAGTAGGTACTGGGGTGCGTCCGGTTTCCATCGAACGCATCCACACCCAGGGCAACCCGCAATCGACCGGCAACGACAAGGACTTGATGGTCAACGGCAACGGCTTCTTCCCGGTACTGCTGCCGGACGGTACCACCGCCTACACCCGCGACGGCTCCTTCCAGCGCGATAACAATGGCCAGATGGTGACGTCCAGCGGCTTCGTGCTGCAGCCGGCCATTACCATCCCGATCAATGCCACCAGCATCACGGTCGGGCGCGACGGCATCGTC
This sequence comes from Massilia eburnea, assembly GCF_009720745.1. Classification (GTDB taxonomy): domain Bacteria; phylum Pseudomonadota; class Gammaproteobacteria; order Burkholderiales; family Burkholderiaceae_D; genus Rugamonas; species Rugamonas eburnea. Next base: position 273,473 of record NZ_WNKX01000006.1, read on the forward strand.
TCGGTCACGCTGCCGGGCCAGGCGGCGCCGCAGCAGATCGGCGCGATCCAGCTGGCCACCTTCATCAACCCCACCGGCCTGGAGTCGAAGGGTGAGAACCTGTATGTGGAAACCGGCTCGTCCGGCGCCGCCACCCAGAACCAGCCGGGCACCAATGGCACCGGCGTGATCCTGCAGGGCTACGTGGAAACCTCCAACGTCAACGTGGTCGAGGAAATGGTGAACATGATCCAGACCCAGCGCGCCTACGAAATCAATTCGAAGGCGATCACGACCTCCGACCAGATGCTGCAGCGCTTGACGCAGCTGTAATCGAGCGAGCCAGCCATGCGTAACGCCACTGTCTCCGTCCTCGCCGCCACGCTGTTATCCGCCTGTGCCGGCGCGCCGACTTCCATCGTCCAGGGGCCGACCAGTGCGCGCCCGCTGCCGCCTTCCTATCCGCCTGCAGCGGTGACAAATGGCTCGATCTACCAGGCCAGCACTTATCGTCCGGCCTTCGAAGACCGCCGCGCGCGTCATGTGGGCGACGTGATCAATGTCGTCATCACGGAAAGCACTTCCGCCGTCAAGAACGGCGCCAGCGCCGGCAACAAGTCCGGCAGCGTCAACTTCGGTGTGCCTGGCCTGCTCCAGGGCAAATTTGGCACCAATATCGCCACCAGTTCCGACAACAAGTTCGCGGACGCCGACAGCCAATCCCTCAGCAACAGCTTCCGCGGCACCATCGGCGCGACCGTGGTGGAAGTGCTGTCGAACGGTAACCTGATCATCGCCGGCGAAAAGCAGGTCGGCATGAACAAGGCCACCGAATACATCCGCATTTCCGGCATGGTGAACCCGGACTCGATCAACGGCAATTCGGTGGCGTCCACCTCCATCGCCGATGCGCGCGTCGAATACCGCACCAAGAGCAATATCGACGGAGCGGAAGTACAGTCGATGCTGTCGCGCTTCTTCCTCAGCCTGCTGCCATTCTGACCATGAAGACTTTCAAACTCCTGGCCCTGTGTGCCGCAATGATCCTGGCTCCAGCCGTGCAGGCTGAACGCCTGAAAGACCTGGCCAGCATCGCCGGCGTGCGCCAGAACCAGTTGATGGGCTACGGCCTGGTCGTGGGCCTGGACGGCTCCGGCGACCAGACCACCCAAACCCCGTTCACCGTGCAATCGGTGGCATCGATGCTGCAGCAGATGGGTATTGCGCTGCCGGCCGGCACTACGCTGCAGCTCAAGAACGTAGCTGCCGTGATGGTCACCACCAGCCTGCCGGCATTTGCACAGCCTGGCCAGCAGATCGACGTCACCGTGTCTTCGATGGGTAACGCCAAATCGCTGCGTGGCGGCACGCTGCTCATGACCCCACTGAAAGGTGCGGACGGCCAGGTGTACGGCATGGCGCAAGGTAACGTGCTGGTGGGCGGCGTTGGCGCGCAGGCGCCGGGCGGTGGCGCAGCCGTCGTCGTCAACCACCTGTCGGTCGGCCGCATTTCCGGCGGCGCCACGGTGGAACGCGCCGTGCCGACCACGCTGGGCGAGGGCGGCCAGATCCGCCTCGAACTGAACAACACGGACTTTGCCACCGCCAGCCGCGTGGTCACGGCCATCAACGATAAATACGGCGCCGGCGTGGCCTATGCCCAGGACGGCCGCACCATCCGCGTGACAGCCCCATCATCGAGCGATGCACGCGTGGCCTTCATCGGCGACCTGGAAAACATGGACGTGCGCCCGGCGCGCCAAGCTGCCAAAGTCATCATGAACGCGCGCACCGGCTCGGTGGTGATGAACCAGGAAGTCACGCTGGAGACTTGCGCCATCTCGCACGGCAACCTGTCCGTCTCCGTCAATGCCGACACCCAGGTCAGCCAACCGAACGCACTGAGCGGAGGCCAGACTGTCGTTTCGCAGCAGGGCAGCGTCGACATCAAGAAAGACTCCGGCAAGGTCATCATGCTCAAGGGGGGCGCTTCGCTGGCCGAAGTGGTCAAGGCCCTGAACGCGATCGGCGCCTCGCCGCAAGACCTGCTGGCCATCCTGCAGGCGATGAAAGCAGCAGGCTCGTTGCGCGCCGAGCTGGAAATCATTTAAGGATGCAGCCATGATCGTGCGCACCGCTCCCACCGACCTGAGCTCGAACCTTGCCATCGACAGCAAGGGCATGTCCGAGCTGCGCCAGTCGGCGCGCGCCGGTTCGCCCGAAGCATTGAAGACTGCGGCGACACAGTTCGAATCCATGTTCGTCAACATGATGATGAAGAGCATGCGCGACGCCACGCCGCAAGACGGCATGATGGACAGCCAGCAAACCAAGATGTTCACCACCATGCTGGACCAGCAAACCAGCCAGAGCATCGCCAAGAAGGGCATGGGCCTGGCCGACGTGCTGGTGCGCCAGTTGTCGAAGACCCTGCCGCCGCAAGATGGCGTGCCGACCGACCCTGCCATGGCGCGCGCCTTGATGGAACAGGCCAAGCTGCAACGCTCAATCGAAGCCAGCGGCGGCGCGTCCGCCATGGCTGCCGCCAGTAACGCCGGCAAGCCGGCCCACGTGCGCGCCTTCCAGGACAAGCTGGCCGGCGACGCCGAAGAGGCCAGCCGCACCTCCGGCATCCCTGCCAAGTTCATGCTGGGCCAGGCCGCGCTCGAATCGGGCTGGGGCCGCCGCGAAATCAAGGGCCGCGACGGCACCAACAGCCACAACCTGTTCGGCATCAAGGCCGGTCCCGACTGGAAAGGCCGTGTTGTCGAAACGGCCACAACCGAATACGTCAACGGCAAACCGCAAACCCGCGTCGAGAAATTCCGTGCTTACGACAGCTACGCCGACAGTTTCAAGGACTATGCCCGCCTGCTGAGCAGCAATCCACGCTATGAAAAAGCGCTGGCCGCCGCTGGCAGCACCGATGCGGCGGGCTTTGCACGCCACCTGCAGAAGGCCGGCTACGCCACCGATCCCAACTATGCCACCAAGCTGGCCGGCATTATCCAGCGCACTCTTGCCTGACGAACATCAAGTTTTGTCCGGATGTGCCGTAAACTGAATATCTAGCGAAGGTAATTATCAATATGTCCTTACTCAGCATCGGTAAAAGTGGTTTGTTGGCTGCCCAGGCGGGGCTGGCCACCACTGGGCACAACATTACCAACGCCAATGTGACGGGCTACAACCGCCAGGTGGTCGTGCAGGGCACCACGCCGCCGCTGCAGACCGGCGACGGCTTCATCGGCACCGGCACCGAAGTGGCGCAGATCAAGCGCGTCTACGACGATTTCCTGAACCGCCAACTGCTGGGCGCACAGACCAACCAGGCTTCGCTCGAGACGTATTCGAACCAGATTAACCAGATCGACAACTTGCTGGCCGACACCACGGTCGGCTTGTCGCCGGCGCTGCAGGATTTCTTCAAAAGCGTCCAGACCGCCGATGCCAACCCGCAATCGACGGCGACGCGCCAGGCGATGTTGTCGTCTGCACAATCGTTGGCTTCGCGCTTCAACGGCATCGCCGGCCGCCTGAAGGAAATGCAACAAGGCGTCAACTCCGGCATTACCGCCAGCGTCAACGAAGTCAATTCCTTCGCGCGCCGCATCGCCGACCTGAACAATACGATTGCCGGCTTGTCCGTCGATCCCTCCGCGCTGCCGAACGATTTGATGGACCAGCGCGACGCCCTGATTGCTGAGCTGAACAAGCAGGTCGCGCTGACCGTGCGTCCGGGCGAAAACAATATGCTGAATATTTCCTTCGGCACCGGCCAGCCATTGGTGATCGGCAACCGCGCGCAGGAGCTGGCGACGCAGAACTCGCCATTCGACCCGGAACGCATCGTGGTCGGCTACCAGACCCAGGGCAAATTCTCACCGCTGCCGGACAGCGTGATCACCGGCGGCCAGCTCGGCGGCCTGATCGATTTCCGCAACAGCGGCCTCGATGTAGCGAATGCCAACCTCGGCAAAGTGGCGGCAGGCCTGGCGGATGCCTTCAACGACCAGCACAAGCTGGGCGTGGACCTGAACGGCCAGATGGGCGGCAACTTCTTCAAGGATATCCACGCCTACGTCGGCTACGACAACCGCAACTCGCCATCGAGCACGGTGAAAGTCGACGCGACCATCGTTGATGCTTCTGCGCTGACCACCTCGGATTACGACATCAACTACAACGGCACCGACTTCATCGTGACCCGCGCCAGCGATGGCGCCACCACCACGATCAATCCGTACCCGCAAACCCAGCCGCAAGTGATCGATGGCGTAGCCTTCTCGATCACGGGCGCCGCTGGCGGTCCCGACCACTTCCTGGTACGCCCGACTTACAACGCGGCCCAGGATTTCGGCGTCGAGCTGCAGGACAAGAACAAGATTGCGCTGGCGGCGCCGATCAGCACTTCGGTACCGAACACCAACACCGGCACCGGCAAGATCAGCGCCGGCGCGGTCAACGCGAACTACCTGTTGCCGGGCAACCAGCTGGCTGCACCGGTCACGCTGACCTACAACAAGGCCGCCAATACGTTCACCGGCTTCCCGGCGACTGCGGCGGTGGACGTCACGGTCAACGGCACCACGACGACCTATCCGGCCGGCACCCCGGTGCCTTACACGGATGGCGCCACGATGACTTTCCAGGGCATCGAGTTTTCCATCACCGGCAATCCGGCCAATAACGACACGTTCACCGTTTCGCCCGGCAGCGGCGTGGGCGATGCGCGCAATGGTACGCTGCTGGCAGGCCTGCAATCGAAAAACATCCTGGACGGCGGCCACGCCACCTTCCAGGCCGGCTATGCACAAATGGTCAACTTCGTCGGCAACAAGGCGCGCGAAGTGCAGATCGCCAGCACCGCCGCCGACACCACCGTGCAGCAGGCCCAGGCCGCGCGCGATTCGGTCTCCGGCGTCAACCTGGACGAAGAAGCGTCCAACCTGCTGCGCTACCAGCAAGCCTACCAGGCTGCCGGCAAGATCATGCAGGTGGCAAACACCTTGTTCGATACCCTGCTGTCGCTGAATCAATAGGATTTTTGAAGGAATAGCATCATGGTCATGCGTATCGCCACCAAGACGATTTACGACAACGGTGTCAGCCAGCTGAACACCCTGCAAGCGCAGCTGCAAAAAACGCAGATGCAGCTGTCGACTGGGCGCCGCGTCGTGACCCCGTCCGACGACCCCGTCGCTTCCGCCCGCGCGCTGGAAGTGTCGCAGTCGAAGGAAATGAATGTCCAGTTTGCTTCCAACCGCAGCAGCGCCAAAGGTTCGCTGTCCCTGGTCGACAATACGCTGGCCAATACCGACGACCTGCTGCAGGAAGTGAAGAGCAAGATCGTCGCCGCCGGCAACCCTGGCTTCACCCTGGCCGACCGCGAAGCGCTGGCCAAGGAACTGGATGGCCGCCTGCAGGACTTGCTGGGCCAGGCCAATGCCACCGACGGTTCCGGCGCCTACCTGTTCTCCGGCTACAAGAGCGACACCCAGCCCTTCACCCGCACTACCACCGGCGCCACCTACAACGGCGACCAGGGCCAGCGCGAGCTGCAAGTGGCATCCTCGCGCACGCTGGCCACCAGCGAAACCGGCACCGCAGTCTTTGAGAACAACCTGACCGGCAATGGCACCTTCCAGACCAGCGTCGACCCCAACAACTACACGCGCGGCGGCACCGGCATCATTTCGCCGGGCGTTGTGAAAAATACGGCTGCGCTGACGGGCCACAACTACACGCTGAATTTCACCGTGGTCCCAGGGGCGGCCGGCGCGCCTTCGACGACGACTTACACCGTCAATGACGTCACCACCGGCACCGCGGTATTGAGCGGCCAGCCATACGTCGCGGGCCAGCCGATTGCATTCGATGGCATGTCGATGGATGTGAGCGGCGTCCCGGCCAACGGCGATATCTTCAACGTTGACCCGAGCAAGAACCAGTCGGTGTTCCAGACCATGACCGACCTGATCAGCGCACTGCGCGGCCCGTCCGGCTCGCCGCAGGCAGGCGCAGCACTGACCAACGCACTGAACCTGGCCAACCAGAACATCAGCAATTCGCTGGATAATGTGCTGTCGGTGCGCGCCTCGGTGGGCGCCCGCCTGAGCGAAGTCGACCACCTCGACAGCGCCGGCGACGACTTGAACCTGCAATACTCAAGCCAGATCTCCGACCTGGTCGACCTTGATCCGGTGGAAGCGATTTCCCGCTTCACCCAGCAGCAAACCACGCTGGAAGCCGCCCAGAAATCCTACAAAGCCCTGGCTGGCCTGTCCCTGTTCAATCTGATTTGAAAGTCGGGGTCAGCTCTGGCAATCGGACATTTGTCCGATTGCCAGAGCTGACCCCGACTTTTATTTTGGTTCTAACTGAGGCTTCCCCGGCATCGGGGGCTTGGTGCTTCGGCTATCCCATTCGCGCGGCAGTTGACGCGCTTTTTCTATGCCTTCGTTGACCAGGGCTTGCACCGGCATGTTCATGTAGGGCAAGGTCATCATCAGCGTGAGGAAGCCGACGCCGAGCGTGATGGGGAAGCCGATGCCGAACAGGTTCAGCTGTGGTGCGGCGCGGGTCAGGATGCCGAGGGCGACGTTGGTGATCAGCAGCGCGGCGACAATCGGGAGCGATAGTTGAAGACCGGCGCTAAACACTTTGGAGCCCCATAGCGCGAGGTCCCAGAAGCCGTCGTTGCGGAATGAGATGGCGGCTATCGGCAGCGTGTAGAAACTCTCGGCCAGCGCTTCCACGAGCACCAGATGGGCATTCACTGCGAGCACCGCGAGCGTTACCACCCATACCAGGAATTGCGATACCGCCGATGAGCGGCCTTGCGACATGGGGTCGAAGAAGCTGGCGAAACCCAGGCCCATGGTCAGGCTGGAAATCTCGCCCGCCATTTCTACTGCGCCAAACACCAGGCGCATTGCAAATCCCATGCCGGTACCAATGACGATTTCGCGCGCCAGCACCGACAGGCCGGCCCAGCCGGCAGGATCGAGCGCGGGCATCGCTGGCACCGTCGGCGACACCACCAGCGCGGTCAGAATGCCGAGCGCGATCTTGAGCTCGTTCGGGATGCGGGCATTGCCGAAAATAGGGGAGGTGGCAATCAGTGCCAGGATGCGGGCCGCCGGCCAGAGCAGGGCGGCGATCCAGGTGTTCAGTTCAGCGGAGGTGACGACCAGCATCGGTCAAGAGACCAACGATGGAATGCCGGTCAGCACCTGGCGCATGTAGTCGACCATGACAGACAGCATCCACGGCCCCGCCACCACCAGGGTGACGAACACGCCCACCAGCTTGGGAATGAAGGACAGGGTCGCTTCGTTGATCTGGGTGGCGGCCTGGAAGATCGAGACCACCAGGCCGATCACCAGCGCTGCCAGCAGCAGCGGTGCCGCCACCATCAGCGTGACTTCCATGGCCTGCCGGCCCATGGTCATGACGGTTTCCGGATTCATGGCGAGCCTCCCTAGTAGAAGCTCTGGGACAGCGATCCCAGCAGCAGTTGCCAGCCATCGACCAGCACGAACAGCATCAGCTTGAACGGCAGCGAAATCACGGCGGGCGACATCATCATCATCCCCATCGACATCAGCACCGACGCCACCACCATGTCGATGATGAGGAAGGGGATGAAGATAGCGAAGCCGATCTGGAAGGCGGTCTTCATTTCCGAGGTAATGAAGGCGGGCACCAAAATCTTCAGGGGCACGTCCTCCGGTCCCTGCAGCGCCTGGCTGCGCGAAATCTTGACGAACAGCGCCAGGTCGGATTGGCGGGTCTGCTTCAGCATGAAGGTCTTCAGCGGCACGGCGGCGCGGTCCATCGCCTGCTGCATGGTAATCTTGTTGTCCTGCAGCGGCACCCAGGCATCGGTGTAGATCTTGTCGAACACCGGGCTCATCACGAAGAAGGTGAGGAACAGCGACAGGCCGATGATCACCTGGTTGGGCGGCGCCGACTGCGTGCCGAGCGCCTGGCGCAGCAGCGACAGCACGATCACGATGCGGGTGAAACCGGTCATCATCAGCAGCGCTGCCGGGATGAATGTCAGCGCCGTCATCAGGATCAGCGTCTGCAGCGTCAGGCCGTAGGCCGTGCCGCCGCCCGCTGCCGGGGTGCTGGTGAAGGCTGGAATGGTCGGTTCGGCCGCAGCGATCAGGGGCAGCAGCATGGCAGCGCCGGCGGCGGCACGGCCCGCAAAGCGCAGTGCGCGATTATTTGCCATTGCGCTTTTCAATCGTCTGTTTGAACCATTCGGCGAAGTTGGCGCCCGGGACCGGCTGTGCGTTGGCCAGGGTGCTTTCGTCGATTTCCTGGCGCGGCATGGTGGCCAGGGCATTCATGCGCCCGGGCGAAGCGCCGACCACGATCCATTGTTCGCCCACTTCCACCACCAGGATACGCTCGCGTGCGCCGACGCTCAGCGCGCCGACCAGTTTGACGGTGGTGCCGCCGGTGATGTGTTTCGGGCCGAAGCGCTTCAGCAGCCAGGCCAGGCCGACCAGCAGGGCGATGACGAAGCCCAGGGAAAGAATGGTTTGCACCAGCGAGCCGGCGGCGGACGGCGCTTGCGTTGCCAGCACATTGCTTGGCGCCGGGGCGTTGGCGGGACGGGCGCCGGCCAGTGCCGCTTGCTGTTCCGGCGTGGCGGCTGCGGCGGTGCCGGGAGCAGCGCTGGCCGTTGCCGCCGGTGCGGCGTCAGCATGCGCGGCTGCAGCTCCGGCATTGGCGGCGCGATCCTGGCCGCTGGTGGCGATGGTGTCTGGGGAGGAAGATTGCTGCGCCAGCGCGGGTGCGCCGGCGAGGCAGAGGGCGGCCGCGACAATCAGCGGCCGGAGCGGACGGAAGTCATGCTTCATTTATTCAGTTTTCGGATGCGTTCGGAAGGCGTGATGATATCCGTCAGGCGGATACCGAACTTGTCGTTCACCACCACCACCTCGCCCTGGGCGATCAGGCAGCCGTTGACCAGCACGTCCATCGGTTCGCCGGCCAGGCCGTCCAGTTCCACCACCGAGCCCTGCGCCAGTTGCAGCAGGTTCTTGATGGCGATCTTGGTGCGGCCCAATTCCACGGTCAGCTGGACCGGGATATCGAGGATGAAGTCGATATCGTTATGGGTTTCGGTCTTGTTCGGCTGCTTGGAAAAGTCCTTGAACACGGCGGCAGTGGCGGCCTGGTTCTGCATAGCAGCAGCCTCGGCAGCGGCCTGTTCGGCAATCGCGGCGCCCCAATCGTCATCCATGCTTGTATCGTCGTCTTGATTGTCCGACATGTTTCTCTCCTAAATCCTGCCTTATTTCATATTATCGGCGTTTGCCAGCAGTTTCTCCACCTTCAATGCGTATTGCCCGTTCAACACACCATATGTGCAGTCGAGCACGGGGACGCCATCCACGGTGGCTTCGATCGTTTCCGGAATCGCCAGCGGGATCACATCACCCACTTTCATGTTCAGGATTTCGTCGAAGCTGACCTTCGCGGTGCCCAGCTTGGCCACCAGTTCCACCTCGGCGATCTGGATCTGCTGCGTCATCAGGCGGATCCAGCGCTTGTCCACTTCCAGCGCCTCGCCCTGCAGCGAGGAGGTCAGCGCGTCGCGGATCGGCTCGATCATCGAGTACGGCATGCAGAAGTGGATCTGGCCCGACACCGAACCCAGTTCGATGGTGAAGGTCGACGCCACCACCACCTCGTTCGGCGTGGCGATGTTGGCGAACTGCGTATTCATTTCGGAACGGATGTACTCGAACTCCACCGGGTACACCGGTTCCCACGATTTGGTATAAGCCTCGAACACGATATCGAGGATGCGCAAGATGATGCGCTGCTCGGTCTGGGTAAAGTCGCGGCCTTCGACGCGGGTGTGGAAACGGCCGTCGCCGCCGAACAGGTTGTCCACCAGCAGGAACACCAGGCCCGGGTCGAATACCATCAGGGCCGTGCCGCGCAGCGGTTTCATGTGCACCAGGTTGAGGTTGGTCGGCACTACCAGGTTGCGGATGAATTCGGAATACTTCGACACGCGCACCGAGCCGACCGACACTTCGGCCGAACGGCGCAGGAAGTTGAACAGCCCCACGCGCAGCAGGCGCGCGAAACGCTCGTTGATAATTTCCAGGGTCGGCATACGGCCCCGGACGATACGCTCCTGCGTCGCCAGGTTGTAAGTCCGGACACCCGATGTCTCCTCGGGCGCAGCGACGTCGTCCTGATCGCCGTTAACGCCCTTTAAGAGGGCGTCAACTTCTTCCTGGGAGAGAAAATTATCAGCCATGCTTCACACTGACCTTACTGGATGATAAACGCGGTAAACAATACTTCCGACACTTCCTGGTGCTCGCCGCCGGCCTCGAACGGCTGGTTGACGGTGTCCAGGACTTCCTTGCTCAGCTGCTGCTTGCCTTCCGGCGTATTGATCTCGGACGCGTGCTTGCTCGACAACAGCAGCAGGATGCGGCTGCGCAGCTTGGGCATATTGGTCTTGAGGACTTCCGACTCTTCCAGGCTGCTGGCCTGCAGCGTCATCGCCACCTGCAGGTACTGGTCGCCGTTTTCCGGCTGCAGGTTCACGGTGAACTGGTCGACCGGAACGTAGACAGGCGGCCCCGCTTTCTTGGCTGGCTTCTTGGCCTTCTTCGGCGATTTTTCGTCCTGCTGCGAGTGTTCCTCGCTGCTGTCGCCATGCATGAAGAACCAGGCGGCAGCGCCGCCGCCAAGGGCGAGCACCAGCACCGCGACCACGATAATGATCAGCTTTTTCTTGGAGCCACCGCCTGCCGGTGGTGGAGCTTCTGCCTTCGCATCAGCCTTCATTTTTGGATTCGCTTTCAATTCTGCTGCCTTGGATGCAAGAGATTTATCATGACGCCATTATGTCATTATCGGGAAAGCATGCGGGGAGCGATGCGCCGAAAAGAGGCAGGAAGCAGGGCTATCTCTGCCTTACGCAAAGGTATCGACGGCGCTTAGTACGCTGCGGCGAACCTGCGGCGCGGGCTGGATGCTGGCTTCGCCCTCGCCGCCATTGCCACTTTGACCACCGGCGACACCACGGCCACGGCCGCCTGAAGCCATCTCGGCGAAGGCTTGCTGCTGCTCCTGGCTGCCGGAGGAAACGCTGGTATTGCCGAGCGTGATGCCGGCTTCACCCATGGTTTCGCGCAGTTTCGGCAGCGCTTGCTCGAGCGCCTGGCGCACTTCCGGCTGGGCTGCCGTGAAGGCGACGCTGGCCTGGTCGTTGGAAACGTTGAGTACGACTTGCAGCGGGCCCAGGTCGGGCGGGTTCAGGGTCAGGGTGGCGCTTTGCTCGCCGCCATTCACCATCCAGACGACTTTCTGGCCCAGTTGCTGGTCCCAGCCCTGGCTGCCGACGCGGGCGTGCAGCTGGTTGCTGGCGACGGCCTGGGCGGCTTGCGCGGTGGCTGCGCCGGCTGGCGCGAGTGCTGCGGCTGCGGCTTGCAAGGCGCTGGCTTGCGGCTGGGCGGCGTGTTTGCTTTCCAGCGCGGCCAGGTCGGCGGCCTTGCTGGCGTCGGCGCTGGCTTGCTGCAGCGCGGCCTTGAAATCGGCCGCCGGTTCGGCGGCTTTCCCGCTGCCGGTGGCGTCGGTGGCGGCGCCGTGGCCGAGTTTGGAGAGCGCATCGCTCAGTGTTGCGTCCTGATCGCCCGCGGCAGCCTTGCTTTTGGCAGCGTCTTCAGCGCTGGCTTTCGCTGCCAGCAGGGCGGCCTGGTCGACTGGGAGTCCTTCGGTGGCCAGGCGGTCGGCGATGCCGGTCTTGCCGGATTTGCCATCGAGTACGGCGTCGCCGGCGAGCGTGGCATCGGTAGCGCGGCTGTCTTTGCCGGCGGCGGAGGCGGCGGCCGCTGCGGCAGCAGCGTCGGTAGCTGCCGGCTGGCCGTAACCCTGGATCATGGCCAGCATATCGGCGACGGCGTCGCTGGTGGCTTTGTTGTCATCGGCCTGGTCGGCGGGGGCAGCGCTGTCTGCCGCCGTCCCGCCAGTTGTCGCGCTGGCGCCGCCAGCTGCGGAGGCTTCTGCCTTGGAGCCGCCGGCCTGTTGCGCGTCGCCTGATTGTGCGGCTTGCTTGTTTTCCTGTGCCTTGGCCGGCGCCTGGGATTGGGCGGCTGGCTTGTTCGCTGGCGCCGGCGCATCCGGCGTGCGCGCAGCTTGCTGATTGGCCTGGGGCTGGGGCTGCGGCTGTGGCTGGGCCGGCTTCGGCGCTTCGGCGCGGCGCGGCGCGCCGGCAGGCGCTGGCTGCGGCATCGGCGGCACGGCCTGGCGTTCGATCTGGTGGTTCAGGGCCTGTGCGAACTGCTGGTCTTCCTGCGCGGCATTGGACGAGCGGCCGGAAGCCGTGTTGCCGGAGAGGAGAGGGGAGTTCTGTACAGTCTGGGTTTGCATGATCGAATCGGTCTAGCGTTTGAAAAATGCCTGTCGTGAGGCGTGTTCGTCCATGGCTTTCTGGTCGCGCTTGGCTTCCTTCTTGAGCTCCTGGGCCTCAGCCCGGTCGCGCAGGGTGGAGTAGGACATGCGCTTGCGCTCGCAGTCCTGCCACAGCTGTTTTTCCTGGTCGCCGCGCGCTTTGCTGTGCCGCACAATTTCCTGCTGGCCCTTGATCGCTGTATCCAGCTTTTCCATGAAAGCCTGGAAATTGCGATAAGCCATCGGCGTAATGCCTTGCTGCTGCGATTCGTCGAAACGGCGGCCATACTCGTCGCGGTAGCCGACCAGCATGTTCAGCTTTTCTTCGGCATCGGCCACCGCTTTCAGGGCCGCGCCAAGGCGCTTGGCCGCATCGTCGGTTTCCCGCCGGGCCAGGTCGATCAAAGTTTCAAGTTGCTGGGTAGAGGCCATGATGGTCAATTATATGCAAGGCCGAGTGGACTAATCAGTCGAATAGAGAGGTTAACTGCCCCAAACTCTCAGGCATGTTCACCTGCTCGGTGATCTGTTGTTGCAGGAATTGCTCAATCTTATCGTGCAGGGCGATGGCCTGGTCAAGCACCGGGTCGGTGCCCGGCGTGTACGCCCCTACGGCAATGAGGTCGCGGCTGCGTTCGTAGCGCGAAAACAACTGTTTCAGCCGCCGCGCCTGGTTCTGGTGGTTGTGCGTGGTGATCGAATGCATGGCGCGGCTGATTGACTGTTCGATATCAATCGCCGGGTAGTGGCCGGCTTCGGCCAGGCGGCGGTTCAGCACGATGTGGCCATCCAGGATGGCACGCGCCGAGTCGGCAATCGGATCCTGCTGGTCGTCGCCCTCGGTCAGTACGGTATAGAAAGCCGTGATCGAGCCGCCGCCGACTTCGCCATTACCGGCCCGTTCCACCAGCACCGGCAGCTTGGCGAAGACCGAAGGCGGGTAGCCCTTGGTGGCTGGCGGTTCGCCGATCGCCAGGGCGATTTCGCGCTGCGCCATGGCGTAGCGGGTCAGCGAATCCATAATCAGCAGCACGTTCTGGCCCTTGTCGCGGAAGTGCTCGGCGATCGCCGTGGAATAGGCGGCGCCTTGCATGCGCATCAGCGGCGGCGTATCGGCTGGCGCTGCGACCACCACGGAGCGGCGCAAGCCTTCTTCGCCCAGGATTTGCTCGATGAATTCCTTCACCTCACGGCCCCGCTCGCCGATCAGTCCGACCACGATGACGTCCGCTTCGGTATAGCGCGCCATCATGCCCAGCAAGACGGATTTGCCGACGCCGGAACCGGCGAACAGGCCCATGCGCTGACCACGGCCCACGGTCAGCATGGAGTTGATGCAGCGCACGCCGACGTCCAGCGTTTCGACGATGGGCGCGCGGCCCAGTGGATTGGCGGGGCGCACATTGATCGGTGCGGAATCGGTGGTCTGGATCGGGCCCAGGCCATCGAGCGGACGGCCGGCGCCATCGACCACGCGGCCCAGCAGCTCGGGGCCGACCGGCAGGTGGCGCGCGCGGTCGCTGGGGCGGCGGCGCGGGTGGTTCACGGTGCCTGGCTTCGGTACGCTTTGTTCGACGGGGAAGACGCGGGTGCCGGGAATGATGCCTTCGACATCGCTTTGCGGCATCAGGAACAGCTTGTCGCCTTCGAAGCCGACGACTTCCGCTTCCACCTTGCCGCCGGAGGGCAGGGGGACGGTGCAGGCGGCGCCGACCGCCAGGCGCAGGCCGACCGCTTCCATCACCAGGCCTGCCACGCGCGTGACGCGGCCGGAGACTTGCATCGGCTCGACGAAATCGACCAGGGTGGCGCAGTCGTTCAGGTAGGAACGCCAGCGGCCTGCGTGTACTTGTGGCTCGGGGGCGCCCATCTCAGTCGATCCAGTCAATATCCTTGCCGAGCGCCAGGCTCAGGCGCTGCCAGCGCGAGGCCACGGTGGCGTCGATCTGGTTGGAGGCGGTATCGACCTTGCAGCCGCCGCGCTCGATGGTCGGGTCGTCGATGACGCGCCAGCCGCCTTTGTCGAGTTCTTCGGCAATGCTTTCGCGGACGACGGCGGCGTCTTCCGGGTTCAGGATCAGCAGCGCGGGCTGCTGCAGAACGGGCAGGTATTCGATGGCTTCGCGCACGACCGGCAGGATCAGTTCGGGCTTGACGCGCAGGGCGGTCTTGATCATGCCCTTGGCCAGGTGCAGGGCCAGTTCCAGCACCTCATTGCTGATGGCCTGGTCGGCTTCGCGCAGGGCGGTGCTGAAATTGTCTGCGATCTGGCGCACGGGGGCGATGGCTTGTTCGCTCGCGGCGCGTTGTTCGTCCAGGGCTTGCGCCATGCCTTCTTCGTGGCCGGCCTTGAAACCCTCGTCGTAGCCTTGCTGGCGGGCTTGCTCGCGGATGGCGGCCAGTTCTTCTTCGGTGGGGTAGTCGAGGGCGGGGACGTGTTCTTCGCCGGCGTATTCGGCTTCCTGGACTTCGGCTTGTGCGGCGGCTTCTTGCGCTGCGATGGCGCGGGCTTCTTCTTCCTCGCGTTCGCGCTGCGCTACTGCGCTGGGGCGTGAGTCGCCGAAGGAACGCAGTTCCCAGCGTTGGTAGGCGGTTTGCTGTTCTTTTGGGATGGTCGTCATTGCTATGCTTGCTTTTAACCCGGTAAACCTGGGTCAGACCCAAGGGTCAGACCCGACCGACGGCTATCGCGGACCAGGGGTCTGACCCTTGGGCCTGACCCGGACTTGCCGGGTTGAAGGTTAAACAAACGAATCCTCACCCTTACCACCCAGCACAATCTGCCCTTCATCCGCCAGTCGCCGCACAATCTGCAGGATCTGCTTCTGCTGCGTCTCCACCTCAGACAAGCGCACCGGCCCTTTATTCTCCAGGTCTTCGCGCATCATCTCCGACGCACGCGCCGACATGTTCTTGAAGATCTTGTCGCGCAAATCAGGCGAAGCACCCTTCAGCGCAATGATCAGCATCTCCGACTGCACCTCGCGCAGCAGCAACTGGATACCGCGGTCATCAACATCGATCAGGTTATCGAACACGAACATTTCGTCCATGATCTTCTGCGCCATATCGTTGTCGTAGTTCTTGATGTTATCCATCACGTTCTGTTCCTGCTCGCCGGACATGAAGTTCAGGATCTCAGCCGCCGCGCGTACACCGCCCAGCGTCGATTTCTTGATGTTTTCATTACCGGACAAGAGCTTGGTCAGCACGTCGTTCAGTTCGCGCAGCGCCGCCGGCTGCACACCATCCAGTGTAGCGATACGCAGCACCGCATCGTTGCGCAGGCGGTCGGTGAAATGGCCCAGGATTTCACAAGCCTGGTCGCGTTCCAGGTGCACCAGGATGGTGGCAATGATCTGCGGATGTTCGTTGCGGATCAATTCCGCCACCGACTGCGAATCCATCCACTTCAGCGATTCGATGCCGGAAGCATCCTTGCCGCCCAAAATGCGCGACAGCAGCACGGACGCCTTGTCGTCGCCCAGCGCCTTGGTCAGCACCTGGCGGATGTATTCGTCCGAATCGAGGCCCACGGTGGATGCGGCCGCGTACTGGTCGCGGAAATCGTCCAGCACATCGACCACCATCTCATGCGGGATGTTCTTCATGGTCGCCATCGACGCGCCCAGCTTGAGCACTTCGCGCGGGCCGAGGAATTTCATTACTTCAGCGGCTTCGGCCTCACCCATCGCGAGCATCAGGATGGCGGCCTTTTGCAATCCGGTATTCTCAGTCATTGTTGCCTATCCATTCCTTGATGACGTTGGCGACGATGCGCGGATCTTCCGCTGCCAGTTTTTTCGCCAGCGCCAGGTTGTCGCGGTAGGTGCGGGCAGTGTTTTCTTCCATCTTGGCGATCTCCTCCGCCAGCAATTCTTCCGGTGTCGGGCCGAGCGGTTCGGCGATCGGCTCTGGTTCCGGTTCCGGTTCCGGCTCGTTGATCGCATCGATCTTCTTGAATACCGGACGCATCATTGGACGCACGATACGCAGCAGGATGTAAAGCAGGATCAGGGCTGTGATCAGGAACTTCGCCAGCTCCTTGGCCAGCGGCAAGTTGGCCGGATCGCGCCACCATTCCAGCGGGGCTTCCGGTTCCTTGTCGACACCGTCGAACGGCGCATTGGCCACGCTGACGGAATCGCCGCGGTCCTGGTTATAGCCCATGGCTTCCTTGACCAGGCTGTTGATCTTCGCCATCTCATCCGCGCTCAGCGGTTTGACCACGACCTTGCCGTTTTTATCGATGGTCCGACGATAGTTTACTACGACGCCCACGGTCATGCGCTTCAGTCCGGCCATTGCCTTCTGTTCATAGCGCACGGTCTTGTCGACCTCATAATTGGTTGTCGATTCCTTATGCGAAGGACCGGTCGCGGTGGTGGCTGCGCCCGTTCCTGGCTGACCCGGAGCTCCGGCAGTGCCTGGCGGCGTGGTAGTCAGCGGGGCAGTGGCAACGCCCGGCGGCTGGTTCGACAGCGCGCCCGGAATGCCGCCAGGA
Source organism: Massilia eburnea (assembly GCF_009720745.1). Taxonomy (GTDB): domain Bacteria; phylum Pseudomonadota; class Gammaproteobacteria; order Burkholderiales; family Burkholderiaceae_D; genus Rugamonas; species Rugamonas eburnea. The sequence continues at coordinate 290,394 of NZ_WNKX01000006.1, forward strand.
TTGCTGTTGGCGGTGCCGCTGGTCTCGCTGCTCTGCTGGCTGCGGATGGCCGAAGCGGCCGGCGGCGAATTCGGCTTGAAGGATTCCGCAGCCTGCTCGATGGCGGAGAAGTCCACATCGGCCACCGCTTCGGCGCGCACATTGCCTTCGCCTACGATCGGCTTGATGATGGATTCGACTTGTTTGATGACTTGGTTCTGCAACTCCTGCACGTACTTGAGCTGCGAGGCATCGAGATTCTTGGCGTTATTGGCCGCGTTGCCGTTCTTGTTCAGGTCGGAAACCAGATTGCCGGCCTGGTCCACCACGGTGACGTTAGCAGGCGACAATTCCGGCACGGAAGAGGCAACCAGGTGCACGATGGCGCTGACCTGGGCCGGATCGATCATGCGGTTGGCATGCAACTGCAGGATCACGGAAGCGGTCGGCTTCTGCTGGTCACGCACGAAGACGGAAGGTTTCGGCAGCGCCAGGTGGACGCGCGCCGATTCGACCGCGCCAATGGACTGGATGGAGCGCGCCAGTTCACCTTCCAGCGCGCGCTGGTAATTCACCTGTTCCAGGAACTGGGAAACGCCCAGCTTCTGGTTTTCCATGACTTCAAAGCCGACATTGCCGCCTTTTGGCAGGCCCTGCTGCGCCAAGCGCAGGCGCACGCTATGTACCTGTTCGGAAGGCACCAGGATAGCCTGGCCACCTTCAGCCAGCTTGTACTTGACCTGCATCTGGTCGAGGGCCGCCGTGATGGCGCCGCCATCCTTGTCCGTGTAATTGGCGAACAGGACCTTGTAGTCCGATTCCTTATTCCACAGCCACAGGATCAGGAGCAGGGCCAGCACGCCCGCGACAGCCGCGCCGCGCACCACCATCTTGCCCATAGGGGTCTGGAAGAAGGCAAAGCGGCCCTGAGGCGCCTGCTGGGCTTCTGGATCTTCGATGTCGACTTGTTCGGCGGCTGCAGCCATGGGTAATCACTGTGGGTTAATGGGCCTGTTGCACATTATCAGGCGCTGTTGCGCCATTTAAAGGCCTGAATAGGCGCCCGTTTGCCTTCCTGCTCAGGGCTATCCCCTTGCTTTCACAAGGGTATTCTGGAAGCCTGAAAACAGGAATATTGTATCTTGGAGTCAATATATGAGAACAGGCGGAATTGATTCTAGCCAAATCCAGGCCATGATCGCCCAGCTGCATGCGGCTGCGACGCGGCCCTCGGCCACCCCGCCGGCGATCCAGACCGAGCAGGCGGTACAGAAGCCGGACTTCAGCAACGCCCTGAAGGGTGCGCTGGACTCGGTCCAAGCCAGCCAGGACCAGGCGGAAGGCCTGAGCAAGCGCTTCCAGATGGGAGATGATTCGGTCAACCTCTCGGATGTGATGATTTCGATGCAAAAAGCCAGCATCCAGTTTCAGGCCACCGCACAGGTGCGGAATAAGCTGGTGCAGGCGTATCACGACATCATGAACATGCAAGTCTAAGAAGTAAAAAAGCGGACGTAAAAAAGGGGACGTAACACATTTTCTTCGAAAATGTGTTACGTCCCCTTTTTTTGATGCCGCTTTTTACGTGCTTATTCGAGGCCAGCGATGCGGGCGTTGCGTTCGCGCTCGAGCTTGGTGATGTAGCGCTGCACGGCATTCAAAGCAGAGCGCGGCATGTCGACAAACTGGCAGCCCAGGCGACGGTTGGATTTGTTGTTTAAAAGCGTCAGGTCCAGCGAGTTGCGGATCTGCAGGCCGGTGGTAATCGTGCCAATTTCAGGTAGTTCAATGCGGCAGTCGCTGTAGACCTTGCCGATCGTGTCGCCCAATACCAGGCTGTTGTCGAGAATTGCAATGCCACCACAGCTGATGTCGGCCAGCGGGAAGGCTTTGCTGCCGCCGCCCAGTTCGGCCGGTTGCGGGATCAGTGCGCGCACGGGATTTGTGACCGGCGTCGCCATGCGGTAGAACTCGCGGCGCTGCAGGCGGATCAGGCTGGTAGGCAGGAGCATCTTGAAGGCAGGGCTGCCTTCAAATGTGCAGGACTCAATGTGGTTACCTCCGAACATGATGCGGATCTTGTCGAGTGTGGTCTCGAATGACAGGCGCTTTGCGCCCAGGATGCGGCGGTTCTGGTCGGGGCTGATGGAGCAGTCGAGGATGACGTTGCCGCCTTCGGCATCGACTTCCAGGATGGACGTGACGCACACGTCGGACTCGCCCGCCACCAGCATGCGGATCAGCTGGTTTTTCTCGCCGATGCTACGCAGCAGGGCAGTGATTTCCCGGGGCGACGAAACCTCGAAATCATGCCAGTTCTCCATGTCCGAGTCCGATATATAGCTGTGCATCAAAGTCCATTGTCTGGGGAATCATTCGGTACGCTGAGATCCGGCGCCGGGGGCGGGGGCTTGCCAGTCTTTTGCGCTGCTTCAATATGATAAAGCCATGCTAACAGTTCCGCAATTACACGGTAGAGCATGGGCGGGATCTGGTGGTCCAGGTCCACCTCCATCAGTAATGAAACCAGCTCCTTCGACTCGTGGATGTGCACGCCGTGCTCGGCAGCGACGGCAATAATCTGTTCAGCGACCAGGCCGCGTCCTTTGGCCACCACTTTCGGCGCCGCTTCCCCGCTTTTGTAGGCGAGGGCGACGGCGCTTTGCAGCGGCCTGCGCGGCGGATCCTGGCTGTCAGCTTGCGCCATCGTTGGCCTCCGCATTGATGGCGAGCGAGGTCAGCGGCGCACCGGCCGCATCCATTGCCTGCTGCAGGGCGCCGGCCCAGGCGCGCAGCGTGGCCGCCGTGTCTTCCGAGCCGGACTGCACCGAAATGTGGACCTGGTCGCCAACCAGGGTGACGTTGGCGGCGACCTTGCCCAGCATGGGGAAGCGGAAGCGCACGCCGCTGCGCCAGACGGAATCTGCGCCGTCACCATCGCGGCCTTCGCGGCGTGCACCTTGGCCGCCTTCATCGCTTTGCTGCTGGTCGCGCTCGACCAGCCATTGCATCTGCTGTCCCGGCCAAGCCTCGCCTTGCCACATGACTTTGCCCTGCTCGTGCGTGTGCAATTGCTGGTTGATCATTTGGGCCGCCGACAAGTCGGGCCCGGCTAACGTTTTTGCCATTGCGTCGGCCTGGCCCTGGGTGGCGGCCTGGCGCTGCATCTGCGGTTCGCGCTGCAAGTCTTGCAGGGAGCGCTTGCCTTCGGCCCATTCGGCCACGTGGGATTCGTAGAACAGGCCACTGTCGCCAAGGGCGCGCTGAAGGCCTTCGCTGAGTTTGCCCGTGTCGGGCGGGCCACCGGTGCTCAATGGCGTCTTGCCGTTGATGGTGACCGGAACACCGGGCGCGGTGTAGGCCGACGCGAGAGCGCTGGCAATGGCACGCGCGGCCGGGCTCAAGGCGGCTTGCGGTGTGTCCTTTCCGAGGGAGGGCAACTGGTCGGCGGGCACCAGCGGCGCCTTGCTCAACAGTGCCGCACCGGGGCTCAGCGCGCGGCCGCCCTGGGCTTGCGCTGCCGCGGCCTGGCCGGGATGTGCGCCTTCCGCTTCCGCCGCTTGCGGTTGCTTGCCGCTGAGGTTGAGGATGGCGGCTTCCTGAGACGGAAGGCGTCCATCGCCCGGCATCTCGGGCATCTGGTCGCCGGCGACGAAAGTGGCCATCTGGCCGGCCTGTGGGCTGCCTGCGCCCACTTGCAGCGTGGCGCGCGGCTGGCCGCTGACCACCGTCAACGGCAGCTCGTCGCCGGTATTGATACCGTTGGGCAGCAGCATGCGCGCATTGGTGTCGGCCACGCGTACCAGGAAACTGCCATCGGAGAATTTACTGAGGACCTGGGCGGGCAGGGTTTGCCCGACCATTTGGGAGAGGGCGCGCTGGAAGGCTTCCTGGCGGGGCGCGGCAACCGCGGGCGCGGCCGACGCCGCACTGGTGGCACTGACGCCCCGGACATCCAGGCGCGGGGGCAGCATGATCGCCGCCCCGATCAGACGGCGCCGTAGGCGGCGGCCAGGCGCCGTTCAGTGCCGGTGTTGTTGATCAGTTTGGACAGCTGCGCCATCCATGGCATGGTCAGGTCGCGGATCTGGCGGTCATCGTCCAGCATCTGCTTGATCAGGCCCAGCTTCTGCTGGCGCTCGCCCGCGTCCAGCGTGACTGCCTCTTCGTTGCCGCGCAGGGCGGCGACGTGGGCCGTCACCTGGGTTTCCAGCGCTTCCAGCCCATCCCAGTCTGCTACCGTTGCTGCCGCCACCATCTTGCGGGTCAGTGCTGCCATGGCGGTGTAGGCGGTCAATACTTCTACGTTCGTCATTGTCATCCTTTGTTACATGCTGGCGAAGGCAGCAGGCTGGGCATTCGTGTTGGCTGCGGTATTGGCGCCGCCGATCTGGTTCCAGGTGTCGCGCAAGTCGGCCAGCAGGCCGCGCACCTCGTCCAGGATGGCCGGGTCGTTCTTGATGTTTGCTTCCAGCAGGCGGCGGCTCATGTAGTCGTACAGCGCGTCCAGGTTGCGGGCGATCTCGCCGCCGACTTCCTTGTCCAGGCTGGCTTTCAGGCCATCGTCGATGATGCGGATGGCTTTGGAGATGGCATTGCCTTTTTCCTGCACATTGCCTGCCTTCATTTGGGTGATACCGGTCATGATCGCGGCCAATGCGCCGTCGTACAGCATCACGATCAGCTTATGGGGCGAGGCCGACGTGACGCCGGTTTCCAGGCCGACTTTCGCATAGGCATTGACGCCGCGTGAGGTAGTTCCAAACATAATCTCTCCTTAATCCTGTACTCAGCCGTTCTTGGAAATAGCAGCCAATTGCTGAGTCAAATACGCTTGTGTGCTCTGCATCTTCGACAGGGTCACATCCAGTGCGTTGAACTGGGCGCGGTAGCGCTTTTCAATATCATCCAGCTTGGCCGAGAAGGCGTCGCGCTGCTTGGCCACATCCTTGATGCTGTTGTTCAAGCCTTCGGTCACGCTGGTCAGCAGGCCGCCAGTACCCAGGAAGGACGTCGCCAGGTTGTTGAGCTGGTAGGCATAGCCTTGCGAGAAACCGACAGTCCCGCGGTCGCCCAAGGCGCCGCCGGTGACCTCGATCTTCAAGCCTTCGGCATCGGAACCATCGGCACCGGTCAGCGTCTGGCCGCTGCCAACCACGGCTTTACCGCCCAGTGTGCCCGCAACGTCGGTGCCCACGACCGGGGTCGCGCCGCCGAAAATGCTGGACACAGTGCTGCCGCTGACATCGGCCAGGGCGATGTTCGAGGTCGAGCCGTATTTGCTCGAGGACAGTACCAGCTTGCCGTTGCTGTCGATCGAAGCGGCAACACTGGTGCCGTTGGAGGAAAACGCGGACGAGCCATTGATCGACGACTGCACGATCTTCGCCAGCTGGTCTGCCGTGTAGGTACCTGCCGGAATAGTGACGTTGGCGATATTCTTCGCGTTGCTCGGGGTGGTGTCGTTCAGGGTGACGGCCCACACGGTGTTGGCGCTGATGGTCGTGCTGCCGCCGACTGCGGCAGCGCTGGTCAGCGAGCCCTGGCTGGCCAGGTTCGTAATATTGAGGTCGAAAGTGCCGGGCTTGGTCTTGGCGGTCGAGCTGACAAAGTTGACGTTCGGGTCGGTGGCTTTACCGATGGCAGTGAACAGGCCTGCGATGTCGCCGAAATTGGAGTCCATCGCCTTGTTCAGTTTGGCGTCGTCCAGGCTTAGGGTGCCGTCCTTTCCGAACGTAATGCCGACCTGGCCAAGGTTGGTCAAGCCACCCGACAGGCCAGTGATCTGCCCGCCCAGCATGCGACGCAGTTGCGAGATCATCGACTGCGCCGCCGGGTCGCCTTGCAGCGCCCCGGCTTTCTTGGTTTCCGGATCGTAGGCGGTAAGCTTTTTCAGCGCGCCGCTGAGATCGTTATACGCTTTGACGAAGGCCTGCAGGTTCGTCTTCACGCTGCCGGTGTCGCGCGCGACGTTTAGCGTGCTGCTGCCAACCTGGTTGACCGTCATGCTCACGCCCTGGATGGCTTCGCTCACGGTGTTCGAGTGGCTGCTGACGGCGATGCCGTTGACGGTCAGTTTGGTGTCCTGGGCCGCCGTGGTCTGCTGCATGGACTGGCTGCTGCCTGGATCGTAGCCGAGCAGGGATTGCAAGGCAGCATCGGGCGGGTTGCTGCCGTCGCCGCTCAGGCTAATCTTCATCGAGGCGTTTTCGCCGGTCTTATTGGAAGTCAGCACCAGGTGGTAAGGATTGCTGCTGCCGTCGGACACGATGGTGGCTGTGACGCCCAGGCTGGCCTTGTTGATTGCATCGGCAACGCCTTGCAGCGTGTTGTTGCTGCTGTCGATCACCACCGAGCCGGAAGGCTGGCTCGCGTCCTGGGTGAAACCGCCGCCCAGCACGCTGCCGCCGGTGCCGGCAGTCAGGCCGGCCGCTGCCGGATTGGTGCCGGCGATGGTGATCGGATTGCCGTTGGCTGCAGCCAGGGTCACGCTGCTGGCCGAGGTGTAGCTGGCGCCAGCATTGGCCGCGCCGGTTGCGGTCTTGGCGCCGCCCGTTACGCCGGTAGCCGTTTCGGTAATGGCGACGCTGGCGCCGCTGGCGCTGCGGAATTCCAGGGTGCCGGCAGCAGCGCTGCCGGTAAAGGTGATGCCGGCGGCGGCCAGTGCGGTGGCGGTGGCGCCGCCGGAATTGGCCAGGTCGGCGTCAAGCGAAGCGGCGGTGACGCCGGCCCCGGCGGCCACGCCCGCGCCTTGGGTTGCGATGACGGTGTTGCCTACCTTCAGGCTATACGAACCGCCGGCGTCAGTTGCCACGTCGCCGAAGGTCGAGAAAATATTGGCGACGCTGGCGGTGACGCCCGTGGTGCCGCTCTTGTCGTTGATCGCCGTGGCCAGCGCGCTGGCGCTGTTGGTGCTGGACGAGGTGGCAATCGCAGTGCCATTGATGCTCAGCGACCCATTGCTCAGGCCGCTGGTCAGCATGGAAGAGCTCAAGCCCGTACCCTGCAAGCCGAAGCTGCCGCTGGCGCTGCCGAACTGGAAGAACAGGGTGGTGGAGCCGCCCAGGCCGATGCTGGAAGTCTTGCTGGCCATGCCGCTGGTCATCAGGGTCTGCGCCTGGGCCAGCTGGGAAACGTTGATCCGGTAGTTGCCGGCCACGGCCTTTGAACTGGCGGAGGCGCCCAGCACGTCCTTATTGCCCACCGTAGTCGACAAGCCCTTGAAGGCGGTGGCAGAATTCAGGCTGCTCAGTGCGCTCTGGAACACGCCGACGGCCCCGCTCAGCTGGCCGTAGGCGCTCACCTTGGCCTGATAGGAGGCAGTCTTCCTGTCATAGCCTTGCAGCGGCGCAGCCTCGGCAGCCATCAGCTTGTCGACGATGTCGTTGACGTTCAGACCCGAGCCAATGCCCGGTGATGCAAGTGCAGGGGTAGAAGAAACGGCCACGGCAAACTCCTGAGGTAACAAGATAAGTCTAACTTGTTTACGGCAGATTCAAAGGGGACTTGAGAGGGGGAAATACCTGTTTATTCGTGTCCGAAAAGACAATCTGGCCGTCAAGGCAGCATAACGTAAAAAGGCCCGGTCTGCCGCAAGGACAGGCCGGGCCTGGAATGCAGTGGCCAGCGTTCAGGCTTCGTGGTCTACCAGCAGGCCACCTTTGAAGGCATCGATCGATTTCGCAATCTCCAGGGCTTCCGGAGTGGGAATCTGTCGTAAGACTTCCTTAGTGTGCTGGTCAATCACTTTGACGATGGTGCGGTGGCTGTCATCGTCGATGGAAAAGACGAGGCTTTGGGCCCGTTCCTGCACCGACTTGTTGAGTTTGGTGACTGCGTCTTCCACTTCTTTCCTGGAAGGTACAGCCTCCTTGGCCTTGACCGCATCGATGGTTTCCACCGTAGCAGCAGGGCTACGGCCTGCCACCGGGAGAGCCACGAAATCGTAGCCCGCAATGCTGCGGTCAGCCCGCGGCACAGTAGCAGTAATTGAATCGATAGTCATAGAGACCTCCTACGGAAAATTCCCCGGTCCGGCGAACCGGAGCGGGGAACCGCTTTTTAGCTAACTACCTGGCGCTTAGCCGCGCAGCAGGCTCAGCACGCCGTTTGGCAGCGAGTTAGCCTGGGCCAGCATTGCGGTACCAGCTTGTTGCAGGATCTGGCCGCGGGTCAGGCTGGCGGTTTCCTGTGCGAAGTCGGTATCGACGATACGGCTGCGGGATGCGGACAGGTTCTCGGTCGTCGTGCTCAGGTTCGAGATGGTCGACGAGAAACGGGACTGCAGTGCACCGTAAGCTGCGCGCTGGTTGTTCACCGAAGCCAGAGCCGCGTCAGCAATCTTGATTGCCAGCTGGGCGTTGTCGAAGGTGGTCACGTCCAGGGTCGACACGGCCTTCAGGGTCGAAGCCTGGATGGTCGCTGCTGCTGCAGGTGCGCCCACGCCGAAACCGGTGCCGTTATCCTTGACCGAGAACGAGCTTTCCGAGTCGAAGGTCACGCGGCCGTTGGCAACAGCGGTAGCGGCAGCTGCTTTGGCGTCGAATGCCGTGGTCAGGCCGTTAGCGGTGGTGTAGGAAGCCACGTCCAGCTTGGTGTTGGCAGCGGAGGACTGGTTCACCAGCGAGATGTCGGCGCCGGTGGCGCTGGTCAGCTTGATGCCGCCGTTCTTGTCATCGTACTGGGCGGTGATGCCGGTCTTGGCGGACTGTGCATTGATGGCATTGATACCAGCAGCGTAGTCGGTTGCCGAAGAAACGGTTGCACCGGTCGAGAACGAGATACGCACTGCGGAACCGACGTTGTCGCCCACCAGGTCCAGCGAGTACGACTGGCTGGCGCCCAGAGCCAGGTTGGCATCGGTACGGGCAGTTGCGGTCACGCCGGTCTGGGAGGTCAGCTTGTTCACGCCAGCAGCGATCGACTTGGCGGAATCGCCAGCAACGGTGGTGTAGGAAGCGGAGCCGCGCACACCTGCAACGTCTACTGCCTTGGCAGCCACCAGCTTGGTGGTCGCGCCAACAGCTACCTGGTCGTTTTCCACACGGTTGTCACCGTAGGTGTTGGTCAGGAAGTTGGCACCGGAAGCCGAGATGGTCTGGTTGGCATCAGCACCTACCTGGAAGGTAGCGGTGCCCATGGTGCCGTCCAGCAGGTTCTGGCCGTTGAAGGTGGTGGTTTGCGCAACACGGTTCAGTTCTTGCGACAGCTGACCAACTTCGGTCTGCAGAGCTTGACGGTCGGAAGCCGAGTTGGTGGCGTTGGACGACTGCACTGCCAGTTCACGGATACGCTGCAGGATGTCGCCGGACGAAGCCAGTGCACCTTCAGCGGTCTGAGCCAGCGAAACGCCGTCGTTTGCGTTACGCACAGCCTGATTCATACCGCGGATCTGGGAAGACATACGGTCGGAAATCGCCAGGCCTGCCGCATCGTCTTTAGCGCTGTTGATACGCAGGCCGGAGGACAGACGTTGCAGGGAAGTAGCGAGGCTGCCCTGGGAGGCGGTCAGGTTGCGCTGCGCGTTCAGGGACGAGATGTTGGTGTTAATTACGGAAGCCATGGTATTTCTCCATTCGGTACTACTGATTGGGCAATTTGCTCATTCACATTGGCCCGCCACGCTGTTCTGTGGCGATCAAGCCGCTGTTGTTTTGGGTAACGGTTGCCGCACGGGAACCTTTAGGGGGATTTAGCAGGTAAATCTCACTCTTTTTACCCTCAAGTTGCCTACAGAGTGCCGCTTATACGGCGGGCTTTTACTGAACTTTAGGCCGAAAAAAAATATTTTTCAGGGGCAAAAAAATCTTCAGGACTGGGAAATCTAGGCCTCTTGGATCGAAGGCCATCGGGTCTGGAGGCTCAAACCCGGTAAATCTGGGTCTGACCCAAGGGGCAGACCCGCTGGCTCAGCCGCTGCTGGCAAGTCTTAAGTTTCACGAGAACTCGTCAAAAAGCAAAAGCCCGCCGGAGGGGCGGGCTTGTTGGGGTGTTATTGACTATTCGGCTACGACGACCCGGTTCTTGCCGGATTTTTTGGCCTTGTACATAGCTTCGTCGGCGCGTTTGACCAGGTCGGCCTGGGGCTCGTGGGGTCGGCGCAGGGCGACGCCGGCGGAAAAGGTGATCAGCACTTTCTCATGCTCGTGCATGAAGAAGTGGCGGGTCAGTTCGCGCTGCAAGCGGGTCATGGTCGCCTCAGCCGCTTCGAGCGTGGTCTCGGGCAGCAGGATCAAGAATTCTTCGCCGCCGAAACGGGCGATCACGTCCATTGAGCGAAGGGTTTCTTTGACAACCTTGACCAGGTGCTTCAGTGCGTTGTCGCCGGCGATGTGGCCCAGCGTGTCGTTGAGCTTCTTGAAGTCGTCCAGGTCGAGCACGGCGATGCACAGCGGGGTGCCGCGGCGGTCGGCGCGGGCCGTTTCGCGTTCGAACACATCGTCCAGGCCGCGCCGGTTGAGGGAACCGGTCAACTGGTCTTCGCGCACCAGCTCGCTCAGGTGCTGCAGCTTGGCTTCCAGCGCGTGGATGCGCGCTTCGGCGTCCTGCACTTCCTGGCGCGCTACCATCATATTGTCGCGTGCCTTTAGGGCCTCGCTTTGCACTTGGCGGGTTTCTTTCAACACGTCGTCCAAGATCTGGTTCAGCTCGCCTATATCGTGCGCGGCGCGGATCTTCTCGGAGTAGCCGCCGATCTTTTCGTGGAAATCGCCGGTCGAGGTCGCGACCACGCCGAGGCGGTCAATGAAGGTCATCATCATGTTCTTGACGGTGGCCTTCACATCGGTGATCGAGTGCTTGAGCTGGCTCTGTTTATAGATAACGTCCTTCAGGCTGCGCGTGGCTTCTTCCAGCGCGCGCTGGTCGAGTGGGCCGGCGATCAGGTTCTGCACGGCGTCGATCTGTCCGCGCAGCCAGGAATCGTCGTCCAGCAGTTCGCTGACGTTTTCCAGCAGCAGGCGGAACAGGCGCAGCAGCAGTTCTTGCTGCTCGGCGGTATCGCCGCTGCGGATCTCGATCTGGTAGCACAGCTGCTTGAGGCGGGCGCCGATCTCGGATAGGGCAGCTTCGGTATGCGCTTCCTTGGTCGCTGCGCCGAGCGACTCGGCTTCGGCCACCAGGGTAGGGGTGGCAGACAGCAGGGAGGCGACGGCAAAGGTCAGGGTACGGCTCAGCAGTTCGCGCAACTGGCGCGCTTGCTCGTTGTTTTCTTCCGGTACCAGGCCGCCGGCGCCGACCTTGATCAGGGGGCGCTCAGCCAGCGAGGCAAGCGTGCGGGCGTAGGTATCCCAGTCGCGCGCCTTGACCGCGCGGTTGAAGCGGCGGCCGAAGTCGGCCAGGTCGCCCGGCTGGTCGGTCAGGCGGGCTGCGAATTGGGCCAGCATGGTTTCTGCCGGGCTTTCCTGCACGGCCGGGGCCGCGACAGGCGCCTCGACGATGCCGGCGATTTCGTTGTAGATGTCGCGATACGCTTCTGGCGTAGGGGCAATCCGGCGCACTGCGAGGCGGCGGAAAGCCTCGCGAGCGATATCAGCCGGATTCATGTCCGCCGCGGCTGGATTGGTGGGTTTGCTAGACATCTGACGTACAGCCTTTACTAAGGTTTTACCGTTACTAGCATCTTAAGCCACTGTCCAGTCGCTTGATTCGGTGATAAACGAGGGGAAATGTGCTTACTTCCTAGCATCATTTCTCAGTCGATCAGCTGGTTCTTGATGGCGTAGTGAGTCAGTTCGGCGCTGTTCTTCAGGTTCATCTTGGCCAGCAGGCGGGAGCGGTACTCGCTGACTGTCTTGACCGAGAGTGATAGCTCCTTGGCAATGGTGCCCACCGTTTTTCCGGAGGCAATCATGGTCAGGGTCTGGTACTCGCGGTCCGACAGCGCTTCGTGCGGCGCAGCCGTGTGGTCCTCGCCGACATGGTTGGCCAGTTCCTGGGCCAATGCCGGGCTTACATATTTTAAACCCGCAGCGCACTGGCGGATTGCATTTACTAACTCTTTCGGCGCACTTTGTTTCGTCAGGTAGCCGGCAGCGCCGGCTTTGAGTGAACGGATGGCGTACTGGTCTTCGCGATGCATGGAAAGCATCAGCACGGCCAGCTCAGGCTTGTCTTTTTTGATCTGCTTGAGCACTTCGATACCGTTGCGGTCTGGCAGCGAAATATCGAGCAGCATGACGTGGCAGCCGGACTTGCGGAACAGCTTGATGGCGTCGAGGCCATTTTCGGCTTCGCCGGCGACCACGATGTCCTTGGTCTCGGCCAGGATTTGCTTCAAACCCTCGCGCACGATGGCGTGGTCGTCGGCAATGAAGACTTTGATGACGCTTTTTTCACTCATGATTTATTTTAACGTCTGGCGCACGTGCCGGGAGCCGGATTTTGATCATCACTTCGGTACCTCCGCCGGGGGGATGTCCCAGGTTCAGCGTACCGCCCAGCGCCCGCGCCCGCTCGGCCATGCCACGCAGGCCGAAAGAGTCCGGCTTGGCGCGGTCGGCGGGACGGATGCCGCGCCCGTTGTCGGTGATCTTCAAGGTCACCACGCCACGGCTGCGCGTCAGCTTGATGGTGACCGCGCTCGCTTGCGCATGCTTGGCAATATTGGTCAGCGCTTCTTGCGCGATCCGGAACAGGGCGGTGGCCTGTTCCGGATCGAGTTCGAGTTCTTTCATGCTGGCCAGCACGGTGCAGGAGATGCCAGCCTGGGCCTCGAATTCCTTGGCCTGCCATTCCAGCGCGGGCAGCAGGCCGAAGTCCAGCACGGAAGGGCGCAGGTCCAGCGTCAGGCGGTGCACGGCGTCGATGGTGCGGTCGACCAGGGAGTCGACGTAGGCGGCTTTCTGCTGCAGGGTTTCGTCGCCTTCGGGCAAACGCGCGGCCAGCATCGCGATGGCCATCTTGATGGCGGTCAGGTTGCCGCCCAGGTCGTCGTGGATTTCACGCGCGATACGCTCGCGCTCCTGCTCCTTCACCTTTTCGATGTGGGCGGTCAACTCGGCGAGGCGGGCGCGGCTGGCACGCACTTCCAGCTGCTCCTGCTTGCTTTCCGTGATGTTGGACATGATGCCTTCCCACTGCACGGCGCCGTCGGGCAGGGCGTGCGGGGTGCTGCGCAGGTTGATCCACTTCACGTCCTTCCAGGCCTCGACCCAGATGCGGCCTTCCCAGTTCCAGCTCCATAGCGAGTGGGCGGACGCCTGCATCGATTCCAGGTAGGCTGGACGGTCTTCCGCCAGCACCAGCGACAGGAAACGTTCCGGCTCGGCCTGCAGTTCGGCGGCGGTAATGCCCAGCAGGGCCAGGCAGCCGTCGCTCAGGTAGGGAAAGGTCACGCTGCCATCGGCATTGCGGCGGAACTGGTAGACCAGTCCGGGAGCGTTGGCGGCAATATTGTGGAGGGCTGTCGGCAAGGCAGGGCGCATGAAGTTGGGGTCAGGTCAGCGGCGGCGCATGCGCCAGAACGCGCTGAAGCGGCGCAGGATACGCATGGGGCGTGCTGCGAAGCGGCCGCGGCGCCAACCAGCGCGCCAGCGGCGCAGGGCATCGCGTATGCCATCAATCAGCGCACGGCATTCGCGCCAAGCGGCGGTGGCCTTGAGGCGGGCGATCCAACGGTCTTTCAGTTCGATGAAGCGGAAGTGCAGCCAGGCGAACCAGCGCAGCTTCAGCAAGGAAGGGCGGGTCAGCGCGTACAGCCGCGCCACCGCAGCGGCGCCCGCGATCTTGGCGAGCACGAAGACGCTCAGGCCCATGATGGCGTGGCCGCGCGCCATGGCGAACAGGGCCAGCAGCTTGACCGGGAACAGCATCAATGCCGGCAGCAGGAACACGGCCATGGCGGCAGCCGGGCCCAGGCTGCAGATCATGCGCTCCAGCGCCCGGAACGGCGGGAAAGCGGACAGCTTGGCCATCAAGCGCGCACCGACGTCCCACAGCCATTCCTCAAAGATCAGGAACAGGGCGGCAAGGTAGACGAGGGGCGCAAACAGGCGCCGTCTGAATGTGTACAATCGCTTCATGTGAGTGCCATTATTGCACCAAATAATTAGAATACGGTTATGAACAAAGCTTTTGTCAAAGAGGGCGATCAGGACGATGACGACGACCTGCCGCCAGGCGCGCCGCCGATTCCCCCTGGTTCCAAGAATTACATCACGCCCGTCGGCTACCAGCGCATCAAGGATGAGCTGCTGCAGCTGATCGATGTCGAACGTCCGGAAGTGGTGAAGGTGGTGCACTGGGCCGCCTCGAATGGCGACCGTTCGGAAAACGGCGACTATATCTACGGCAAGCGTCGCCTGCGCGAGATCGACCGCCGCATCCGCTTCCTGACCAAGCGCATGGATTTGGCCGAGGTAGTCGACCCCAGCATCCACCACGGCAACGACCAGGTCTTCTTTGGCGCCACGGTTACCTATGCCAAGCGCGATGGCGAAGAGCACACGATAACCATTGTCGGCATCGACGAATTCGACCCGTTGAAAGGAAAGGTCAGCTGGATCAGCCCCGTCGCACGAACGCTGACCAAAGCCCGCGAAGGCGACACGGTCCTCCTCCACACCCCCAACGGCGCCGAAGAGCTCGAAATATTAGAAGTCAGCTACCCCGCCCCCACCCCTTGAGCGTACGCAAAACGCAAACTCCTTTACCCCGTTAAGCTTGAACAGACGGGGTCTGACGGGACGGCCATCCGGCTTGGGTCAGACCCAGGTTTACCGGGTTAAGGAGGTCAAATGACACGCGCCCTCAGAAATTATCCACCAGGAAGCTGCCTGCATGTCATCCAGCGTGGCGACAATCGACGCGCTTGCTTTCACGACGACCAGGATAAGGCGCACTACCGGGGCCTCCTCTCTGAGCACAGTCTACGTACAGGCTGCGACATTCACGCATATGTGCTGATGACTAACCACGTGCACTTGCTACTGACCGTACATGAGAGAAACGCTCAATCGCAATTGATGAAGGCTATTTCTCAATTCACCGCGCACTGGATGCACGTCCGCAATGGAACAACAGGAACAATGTGGGAGGGCCGATATCACGCTTCGTTGATCGACAGCGAGGCGTATCTTTTGACCTGCCAACGATATATCGAGCTGAACCCTGTGCGCGCTGGAATTGTTTCCTACCCAGGGCACTATCCGTGGTCGAGTTATCGCACCAACGCGGAGGAGATGGTGGATGATTGGTTGGTGCCGCACGGGGTTTATTTGGGTTTGGGGCGTGATGGGCCGTCGAGGCAATCTGCTTATCGCGCGTTATTTGAACTTCCGCTTACTGAGAGCGATTTGATGCGGATACGCTTTGCGATCCAGAATGACTTTGCGATGCGTAAACCCGGCAAACCTGGGTCAGACCCAAGGGTCTGACCCCTTCTATGCGCGCTCGCGGGTGACGCGGTTGACGCCGGCTACTTTTCGCACGTTGCGGATCAGGGCGGCCAGGTGGACGCGGTCTTTTACCTGGATTGTGAAGCGAAGCTGGTGCAAGACGTGCTCTCTGTCTTCATCCATGCCGACGAAGGTGATGTTGCCGTCGCTTTCGCCGATTTCGGCGGCCACGCGCGCCAAAATACCCTTCTCATTGTTGATGATCAGGCGGATACGGCTGTCGAAGCGGCGGTTGATCTCGGTGCCCCATTTCACTGCGATCCAGCGTTCGGGTTCCTTCTGCTTCAACCGCTTGGCGACGGAGCAGTCGCCGGTGTGTACTTGCAGGCCCTGGTCGCGGCGCAGTTGACCGACGATGTGGTCGCCCGGGATCGGCAGGCAGCATGGCGCCAGCTGCACCGATACGCCTTCGCTGCCGTAGATCGTGACGGGGTCGAGTTCTTTCGAACTGGTGTGCTCGATCGGTGCGCTGGCCGATTCGCCGCCCAGCAGGCCGAAGATGTGGCGCGCCACCAGGGCCGCCATGCGTTTGCCGATGCCGATGTCGGCATACAGCTCTTCCATCGACTTGGCTGAAGATTCGTTCAGCAGGCGTTCCATCAGCGCCGGCGGCAGTTCGCCCGGCACATTGATCGCGTCGAGCGCCTGCGCCAGCAGCTGCCTGCCAAGGCCAATCGACTCCGGCAGGTTGATGGTGCGCAGGTGGTGGCGGATCGCGGAGCGCGCCTTGCCGGTGCGGACAAACGACAGCCAGGTCGGGCTGGGGCGCGAATTCGTATCGGTGACAATCTCCACGATGTCGCCGTTGCGCAGTTCCGTGCGCAACTGCGCCGGCTCGCCGTTGATGTTGACCGATACCGTGTGGTCGCCAATGCCGGTGTGGATCGAATACGCAAAGTCGATCGGGGTGGCGCCGCGCGGCAGGGCGATAATCTTGGATTTCGGCGTGAAGACGTAGACCGAATCGGGGAACAGGTCGACCTTCACGTGCTCCAGGAATTCGGCCGAGTCGCCGGTTTGCTGCTGGATGTCGAGCAGCGATTGCAGCCAGGCGTGGGTGCGCTGCTGCATGTCCGAGATATTCGCGTCGTTGCTCTTGTAAAGCCAGTGCGCCGCTACGCCCGATTCGGCGGTGCGGTGCATCTCCTGGGTGCGGATCTGGAATTCCACCGGCGTGCCGTAAGGGCCGATCAGGGTAGTGTGCAGCGACTGGTAGCCGTTCAGCTTACGGATCGCGATGTAGTCCTTGAACTTGCCCGGCATCGGCTTGTACAGCGAGTGCAGGGTGCCCAGCGCCACGTAGCAGTGCGAGAAGCTGTCCACCACCACGCGGAAGCCGTACACGTCCAGCACCTGCGAGAACGACAGGTGCTTGGAGCGCATCTTCTTGTAGATGCCGTACAGGGTCTTTTCGCGGCCATACACCTCGGCGTTGATGCCGGCGGCGGCCAGGGTGTTCTTCACCGCTTCCAGGATCTTGGTCACCACCTCGCGCCGGTTGCCGCGCGCGGCCTTCACGGCTTTGGCAAGCACGTGGTAGCGCGTCGGGTACAGGTGGGAGAAGGACAGGTCCTGCAGTTCGCGGTAGATGTTGTTCAAGCCAAGGCGGTGCGCGATGGGCACGTAGACTTCCATCGTCTCGGCCGCGATGCGGCGCTTCTTGGCCGGGATCATCACTTCCAGCGTGCGCATATTGTGCAGGCGGTCGGCCAGCTTGATCAGGATCACGCGCACGTCCGAGGCCATGGCCAGCAGCATCTTGCGGAAGTTTTCCGCCTGCGCTTCGATCTGGCTCTGGAACTCGATTTTTTCCAGCTTGGACAAGCCGTCCACCAGGTGCGCCACCGGCGCGCCGAAGCGTTCGATCAGTTCGTCCTTTTTGACGTCCTGGTCTTCCATCACGTCGTGCAGCAGCGCGGCCATGATGGCTTGCGCGTCGAGCTTCCAGTCGGCGCAGATCTCGGCCACCGCGATCGGGTGAGAGATGTACGGCTCGCCCGACTTGCGCACCTGGCCCAGATGCATCTCGTCCGAGAAGCGATAGGCTTCCTTGACCTTTTTCAGGTCGGCCTCGTTCATGTACTCGGCCAGTTTTTCGGTGAGGTGGGTGATGGTGGCGACGCCCGTGGTCACGGTCGGCGCGGCCAGCGGGGAGCTGGAAATCGATGATGCAGAAACGTCAACGCCCGGCTGTTGCTTAGCCGGGCGCCGGGCCCGCCGTGCGGGCTGTTCGCTGATGTTGGGATCGGCGGAAGTCAGGTTCATATCGGGAACAAAAAGGTTCCCAGCTTACATAGGGACCTTTTTCAGCATTTCCAGACCTACTTTGCCTGCAGCGATTTCACGCAGGGCGACCACGGTTGGCTTGTCCTTGGCTTCGACCTTAGGGGTGTGGCCTTGCAGCAGCTGGCGTGCGCGGTAGGTGGCTGCCAGGGTCAGCTGGAAGCGGTTAGGTACGTTTTTCAGGCAATCTTCAATAGTGATACGGGCCATGCTTTAACTCCTGGGTGAATGCGGTGTTTATTCTGCGTGGTCGGCGTGGATGCCCAACTCGGACATCAACTTGGCATTGCGGGCGAATTGTTGCGCGAAACGGCAACGTGCGGATCGGACGATCGCGCTCAGCTCCGACAAGGCGACCGGGAACTCTTGGTTGATAATAACATACTCAAACTCGGGCGCGTGGGCGATTTCGCCGCCCGCAGCCAGCAGGCGGCGGTTGATCACATGGACCTCGTCCTGGCCGCGCTTGTGCAGGCGTTCTTCCAGTGCCGCGAAGGAGGGCGGCAGGATGAAGATGCCGTTCGCCTGCGGGAACTGCTTCTTGACCTGGCGCGCGCCCTGCCAATCGATCTCCAGCAGGATGTCGGTACCGGCCTTCATCTGCTCTTCCACGAAGATGCGCGAGGTGCCGTAATAATTGCCGTGCACTTCGGCCCACTCCAGGAATTCGCCCTGGTCGGCACGCTTGCGGAAGTCTTCCGCCGTGGTAAAGAAGTATTCGCGGCCATGCTGCTCGCCCGGACGCGGCTGGCGCGTGGTGGTCGAGATGGACAGTTTGATGCTTGGTTCCTGCGCCAGCAGCGCATTGACCAGAGTCGATTTACCGGCACCGGATGGTGCTGCAACCATGAACAGGCTGCCGGAAAAATGTTGGCTCATTTGCAAGTCTCGAAAGCTAGGCTATCGCCCAAAGGAGTATTTTACCAAGGGCAACGGGATTTGCAGCACTTGACACTGGACCGACCGGTCTATAGAGTGAGTGCATGACGACTCACCAAATCACCACGCGGGAACGCCTGATCAACGCCATGATCACCACGCTGCAGCACCGTGGCCTGCACGGCGCCGGCCTGAGCGAGATCCTGGCCACGGCCAAGGCGCCCAAAGGCGTGATGTACCACCATTTTCCCGGGGGGAAGGACCAACTGGCGGTGGCGGCCATCGAAGCCACCTTCAGCTTCCTGCTGCACAAGCTCGATACCTATATGGAGCGCGAGCCCGACGTGGTCACCGCGCTGCAAGCCTGGATCCTGCGCGCCCTGCGCGGCCTGGATGACAGCGAATTCGAACTGGGCTGCCCGCTGGCGGCGGTGGCGTTGGAGTCCACCGCCGACGACGTGGAAATCCGCACCGCCCTGAAAACCGGCTTCGCCGCCTTGCGCGGCCGCATGGCCGACGCCCTGGTGCTGGCCGGCCACGAGCGCCAGCGCGCCGAAGGCATCGCCGCCCTGATCCTGGCAGCCTACGAAGGCGGCCTGCTGCAAGCCCGCGTCGCGGGCGACACCGCGCCCATGGTGCAGACGATGGATGCGCTGATGCCAATGCTGAAGTGGAGAAGAGAACATGAGCAATATGCCTGCTGCCGCCTTGCTGCTGGCGGAAAAACTGGAGTTGCGCGCCGCTGACGGCTACCCGCTGTCCGCCATGTGCTACCGTGCGCGCGGCCCGGAGAAAGCGCGCCTGCTGGTGGCCGGCGCCACCGGCGTGCCGCAGGGCTTCTACCGCCGCTTCGCCGAATTCGCGGCGGGGCAGGGCTATACCGTGCTGACTTTCGATTATCGCGGCGTGGGCGGTTCGGCGCCGCGCACCCTGCGCGGCTTCGAAGCGAGCTTCCTCGACTGGGCCTACCTGGACCTGAAGGCGGTCATCGAATACTTCGCCCCATCCGACAACACGCCGCTCTATATGGTGGGCCACTCCTATGGCGGCCACGCGCTCGGGCTGGTGCCGAACCATGACAAGTTCGCCGGCGTGTACCTGTTCGGCGTCGGGGCGGGCTGGCACGGCTGGATGCCGCGCCTGGAACGCCTGCGCGTACTGGCCATGTGGCATATCGTCGGCCCCATCGTCACGCGCTGGAAGGGCCGCCTGGCCTGGAGCAAGCTAGGCATGGGCGAGGATTTGCCGATGGGCGTGTACCACCAATGGAAGCGCTGGTGCAGTTTCCCGCGCTATTTCTTCGACGACCCGGAGGTGCCGGAAATCGCGGACGGCTTCGCTACCGTACGCACGCCGATCCTGGCGCTGAACGCCACCGACGACTTGTGGGCGCCGCCGCTGTCGCGTGATGCGTTCATGTCCGGCTATCGCAACGCTCCCTGGCATGGGGTGGACATCGATCCGTCCGCCGCCGGCCTGGGCAAGCTGGGGCACATGGGTTACTTCCGTCCGCACGCGCAGCCGCTGTGGACACGCGCCCTGCAATGGTTCGAAGGGCTGGGGCGCTGAGCGAACGGGCGCCCGGCTAGCGCGCGAGTTCGCGCAGCAGCTGTTGCGCCGCCGCCGGCGCGCGCTCCTTGGCGCCATTGATGAAATAGACGAATACGTCTCGCTTGCCTGCGGCCGTCCATTCCTGCGCTTGCGCGGCCCATTTCTTCAGCGCCGGCTTGGTATAGCCGGTCGCCACCTCGCTGCGCGCATCCATCAGCCGCGCGTAGACGAAATCGCCGGTCACTTCGCTGAAGTTCGGGTATTTCGGCGAGTCCGTGATGACCGTCGCGATCTTGTGCTTCTTCGCCAGTTTGAGGTACTCAGGACACATGAAACTCTCATGGCGCGCATCCAGCACATGCTGCAGCTTGCGCTTGCCCAGCTTCTTCGGCAGCAGCTTGAAGAAAGCGTCCAGGTCATCTGGATCGAAACGTTTGGTGGCGGCCAGCTGCCAGAGGATGGGGCCGAGCTTGTCGCCCAGTTCCGACAGGCCGCTGTCCATGAAGCGCTCGACCGAATCGCCGGCTTCGCCCAGCACCTTGCGATTGGTGGCGTAGCGCGAGGCCTTCACTGCAAACACGAAATCGTCCGGCGTGCGTTCGGCCCAGGCGGCGAAATGCTCAGGCTTGGCGTTGCGGTAGAAGGTGCTGTTGATCTCGATGCTGGTCAGCACGCTGCTCGCATATTCCAGCGCGCGCTTGATGGGAACGTCGGGCGGGTAAAAAGTCTCGCGCCAGGGAGCAAAGTCCCAGCCGCCAATGCCAACACGGATGCTCATACCATTTTTCCGTAGTAAAGTTGCGAACACACTTCAAGGAGGATGCCAGAAATGCGCTTGACCCGCCTGTTCGTTTCGATGCTTGCCGCTGGACTGATGGGCAGCGCCGCAGCCCAATCACTCACGAGCGAAGAAGAGCGCATCGTCGCCATCGTCAAGGGCAACTCGCCCAAAGCACTGGAGTTGCTGGAAAAGACGGTCAACATCAACAGCGGCACCATGAATCACAAAGGCGTGCGCGAAGTCGGCAAAGTGTTCCGCGCCGAATTCGACAAGCTGGGGTTCAAGACCCAATGGATCGACATGCCGAAGGAAATGCAGCGCGCCGGCCACCTGGTTGCCACGCGTGAAGGCAAGCAAGGCAAACGCGTACTGATGATCGGCCACCTCGATACCGTCTTCGAAGCCGACTCGCCGATGGCTAAATGGGAAAGGCAGGGCGATCGCGCCAGCGGCCAGGGCGTCAACGACATGAAAGGCGGCGACGTCATCATCATCGAAGCGTTGCGCGCATTGAAAGCCGCGGGCGCCCTCGATAACACCACCATCAGCGTGATCTTCACCGGCGACGAAGAAAATGCAGGCGACCCGAAAGAAATCTCGCGCCGCGACATGGTCGACCTGGCCAAGCGCAGCGACGTCGCCCTGGCTTTCGAAGCCACCGTGCTCGATGAAAACGGCAAAGCCACCGGCACCATCGGCCGCCGCTCCTCGACCTCCTGGGATCTGGCCGTAAAGGGCAAGCAAGGCCACTCTTCCGGCATCTTCACCGCCAGCGCCGGTTATGGCGCGGTGTACGAAACAGCCCGCATCCTGGACGCCTTCCGCCAGCAACTGCAGGAACCCAACCTGACCTTCAACCCCGGCATGATCCTGGGCGGGACCGAAGTCACCCACAGCGGCCCCTCCAAAGGGACCGCATTCGGTAAATCCAACGTCATCGCCAACAGCGCGATAGTGAAAGGCGACCTGCGCTTCCTGACACCGGAGCAAGGCGAGCAAGCCCGCGCCCGCATGCGCACCATCGTCGCCCAAAGCCTTCCCGGCACCAGCGCCGAAATCACCTTCCAGGACGGCTACCCGCCGATGGCGCCCACCGCAGGCAACCTGAAACTGTTGGAAATCTATTCGAAAGCCAGCGCCGACGCCGGCCTGGGCCCCATCGCCGCACTGCCGCCCGGCTTGCGCGGAGCCGGCGACGTGCAATTCGTCGCGCCATATGTCGATAGCCTCGATGGCCTGGGCGCCACAGGGAAGGGCGCCCACGCGCCGGGAGAAGATCTGGATGTGCGCTCGATTGAGCAAGGAGCAATTCGCACAGCGCTACTGCTGTACCGCCTTACGCGATAAAAGTCGGGGCCGCTAAAAAAAGGGGACGTAACACTTTTTCTTCGAAAAAGTGTTACGTCCCCTTTTTTTAGGTTCATCACGGATTTCCGGGAAACGCGGCTTTGATCTTCATGAAGAAGAATTCGGAGTCGCGGTATCCGTAAGCCATCCGCTTCATCACCTTAATCCGGTTATTGATTCCCTCCAGTTGGCCGGTATGCATCGGC
>NZ_WNKX01000070.1 GCF_009720745.1 Massilia eburnea
TGGGAGTGCTCGAAAGAGAACCTGCACACAGGTGCTGCATGGCTGTCGTCAGCTCGTGTCGTGAGATGTTGGGTTAAGTCCCGCAACGAGCGCAACCCTTGTCATTAGTTGCTACGCAAGAGCACTCTAATGAGACTGCCGGTGACAAACCGGAGGAAGGTGGGGATGACGTCAAGTCCTCATGGCCCTTATGGGTAGGGCTTCACACGTCATACAATGGTACATACAGAGGGCCGCCAACCCGCGAGGGGGAGCTAATCCCAGAAAGTGTATCGTAGTCCGGATTGTAGTCTGCAACTCGACTACATGAAGTTGGAATCGCTAGTAATCGCGGATCAGCATGTCGCGGTGAATACGTTCCCGGGTCTTGTACACACCGCCCGTCACACCATGGGAGCGGGTTTTACCAGAAGTAGGTAGCTTAACCGTAAGGAGGGCGCTTACCACGGTAGGATTCGTGACTGGGGTGAAGTCGTAACAAGGTAGCCGTATCGGAAGGTGCGGCTGGATCACCTCCTTTCTAGAGTCGGCATCAGACTCAAACGTTCACACTTATCGGCTGTTG
>NZ_WNKX01000071.1 GCF_009720745.1 Massilia eburnea
GAGAACCCAGCGCTGGCCAGTATCGTGGCGGACAAGCTGCGATTGGAATGGGCACCTGAACAGATTGCTGGGTGGCTCAAGCACACCTATCCAGGCGTCAAGGACCAGCAAGTGTCACACGAGACCATCTATCGCAGCTTGTACATCCAGGCTCGTGGCGCCTTGAAGAAGGAGTTGGTTGAGCATTTACGACGTACTCGTGTGATGCGCCGTTCCCGCCACCACACCCAGAAAACCGAGGATCACGGCCGAATCGTGGATGCCGTTTCGATTAGCGAACGGCCAGCTACGGCAGAAGATCGAGCTGTGCCAGGTCATTGGGAGGGCGATCTTCTGTGCGGTAGCCATAACAGCCAGATCGTCACCCTAGTAGAGCGACAGACGCGCTACGTGATGTTGGTGAAGGTGGCGCGCAAGGATACCGAAACGGTCGTCAATGCCTTGATCCAGCACGCGATGAAGCTGCCGCAAGAGCTTTACAAGTCGCTCACTTGGGACC
>NZ_WNKX01000072.1 GCF_009720745.1 Massilia eburnea
CCGGCTGACCCGGCCCATGGCGCAGGCTGCGCGGGCCTTGCAGGCCGCGCCGCAGGGCGCGCTGCCGCAATTGCCGGCCGCGGCAGGCGGCTTTGCCGAACTGGACAGCCTGCGCCAGGCCTGCAATGCGCTGTTGCAGCGGCTGTACCGCGAGGGCCAGGATCTGGGGCGCGCGAACGCGCAACTGGGGCGGCGCGTCGAACTGCTCGGCGCCGACCTGGCCAAGGCCGGGGAGCAGGCCGGCGCCAACGAGCGGCGCACCCTGGCCATGCTGGCGGCGGCGCAGGAAGCCTACATCGGCCTCGATGCAGCGGGCACGGTGACCGACTGGAACGGGCGCGCCGAGCAAATCTTCGGCTGGCCGCGCGCGCAGGTGCTGGGCAAGCCGGTCGAGCAGTTGCTGCAGGCAGGCGGCGCCCTGCTGGCGGGCCTGGCCGACGGCAGCGTCGGCCAGCCGCTGGTGCTGGCCGGCTGGCGGCGCGACGGC
>NZ_WNKX01000073.1 GCF_009720745.1 Massilia eburnea
GGACCGCATGGCTCAAATCCTGCAGTGTCTGGTTTTCATTTCCCTTCGTTTTGAAGTAATCACCAATTTCAGCAGCTGCATACGGTGCCGCCGCATTGGCCGCGATCTGCGTTCCTGCTTGACCGGCAACCCCGCCAACCAGAATGCCGGTGACCACGTTCAGCGCGCGGCTCTTGTTGCCGCCCACGCCCCATTCTGCCTGGACTTTTTGGGCTTCTTCGATCGTTTTGTTCGCCGCCGCTATTTGTTCAGGCGTGCTATCCGATTTCTCAAGTACCTTTCGCGCCCCTGCTTCAGCGTTTCTCGCATCATTGGTAAAGTCGGCGGAAATCTGCTTGGCCGTCCCCATCGCCGTACCGGCGGCGATCGATATGGCCTGCTGCTCTTTCATGAGCTTTTTCAGGTCTGGCAGCTTGTCCAGTGCCACGTTGGCTTTGCTCGCGTCGGTGTTGATGCCCAGGTCTTTCACCGAATTGCT
>NZ_WNKX01000074.1 GCF_009720745.1 Massilia eburnea
TGTGCGTTTGCTAGCTGAATTGACCCTATCAGTTTGACCCGCCCGCCATACCCTCGCGAACGCCGCGACCCGGTCGTAAGACCCTTCAAAGCCTAACTCCCTTAGTTCTTCATGAAGCTGCTTCAAAGTGCGCCGCTGCTTGCGTGACTTGGCCGCCTCGGTCTTTAGCAAGCCAGAAAGTTGGAAAGCGTATTTGTCGATTGCACTGGGCGATCGCCTGTCTGCGTAGGACGGCTCTGTCGCTTCCGAGCGTAGATAGCGTCGGACAGTGTTTCTTGAGATGCCAAGGCGTCTGGCGATTTCCCGTAGTGGGATCTGGTCGCGAATGTGCCAGCGTCGAATAATTCCTAGTAATGCCACGTCGATCACTCCAATTCCCCACTCAATGTCATGAGCAGGATTGTGTCTTAAACGTGGGTCAGATTCTGATGCAAATTATGCGGCAAAGTGGGTCAATTTTCGGTGCAAATCAACA
>NZ_WNKX01000075.1 GCF_009720745.1 Massilia eburnea
GTGTGCGTTTGCTCGCAGAATTGACCCACTCCAGTTGACCCGTCTTCCACTGCCTGGCAAAGGCTGCTACGCGGTCGTATGACCCTTCATAGCCGAGTTCTTTGAGATCCAGGTGGATCTGCTTCAGATTGCGCCGCTGCTTTCTGGGCTTGCTGGCCTCGGCCTTGAGCCAGGCTGATAGTTGCACTGAGTATTTGTCCAAACCGCTCGATGACCGCCGCTCCGCATAGGCAGGTTCTGTCGTTTCCGACCTGAGATAGCGTCGGACGGTATTGCGGGAGATGCCGAGTCGTCTGGCGATCTCTCGTAGGGGGATCTGGTCACGAAGGTGCCAGCGTCGAATTATGCCTAGCAATGCCACGTCGATCACTCCGATCTCCTGCCGATAAGACAGGTGGGATTGTGCTACCAACGTGGGTCAGATTCAGATGCAAATTTGTGGGGATGGTGGGTCAGTTTTCGGTGCAATTCAACA
>NZ_WNKX01000076.1 GCF_009720745.1 Massilia eburnea
GCTTACCACGGTAGGATTCGTGACTGGGGTGAAGTCGTAACAAGGTAGCCGTATCGGAAGGTGCGGCTGGATCACCTCCTTTCTAGAGTCGGCATCAGACTCAAACGTTCACACTTATCGGCTGTTGTAATAGAAGAGCAGTATTTGGGGCTGTAGCTCAGCTGGTTAGAGCACCGTGTTGATAACGCGGGGGTCGTTGGTTCGAGCCCAACCAGCCCTACCATACACGGGGGATTAGCTCAGCTGGGAGAGCACCTGCTTTGCAAGCAGGGGGTCGTCGGTTCGATCCCGTCATCCTCCACCAAATACTCTTATGTGTGCGCAGACGCAGACATAAGAGTAGTACCGTTCTTTAACAATCTGGAAGAAGTAAAAGTTTTATTAAGCGGATATCGAAAGATATCTACTTAGGGTAGTAGTAAAACTCATCAAACACAGTAGTAAGTGCTTGAACTGATAGCCGTCAAGGTTAT
>NZ_WNKX01000077.1 GCF_009720745.1 Massilia eburnea
CGCCTGGGCGGGCGCAGGGCTGCGCGCCTGGCCAGGCGCGGCGCCGGCGTGCAGGTGGCCGGCGATGGCGGCCAGCATTTGCGCGTAATCGACCGGCTTGGCGATGAAGCCGTCCATGCCGCACTCGACGCAGCGGCTGCGCTCCGTATCGAGCACGCCGGCGCTCATCGCCAGGATCGGTATCCGCAAGCCAAGCTGCTGGCGCAGGATGCGCGTCGCTTCGAAACCATCCATGACTGGCATCTGCACGTCCATCAGCACCAGGTCGAATGCGTCCGGCGCGGCGCGCACCAGGTCCACCGCCTGCTGGCCGTTTTCCGCCACCGTCACCAGCGCGCCGGCCGGCTCCAGCACGCCGCGCGCCACCACCTGGTTGGTCGGATTGTCTTCCACCAGCAGGATGCGGGCGCCGCCCAGCGCCGGCTGGCCCGAGCCCCGGGCCGGC
>NZ_WNKX01000078.1 GCF_009720745.1 Massilia eburnea
GGCATTCTGGTCAAAGGGGAAGCGGGCCTCGGCTTCGCCAGTAGCAACAACTCCAGCAATGGTAACGGCAGCACCGCCGAAGGCAGCTCCATCAACGCCAAAGGCAACGTCAACCTGACGTCCACCGGCGGCGATATCCACGCCACGGGCGCCACGCTCAATACCGGCAAGACCCTGAACCTGGATTCGGCGCAGAACATCATGCTGGACGCCAGCCAAAGCACGGCACACAACGACGGTAAGAACCACAGTGCCGGTGCGGAAGTGGGCGTTGGCTTCCAGGTTGGCGCGCAGACCGGCGTCTACGTTTACGCCGCCGCCAACGTGGGCAATGGCCACAACAACAGCGACTCCACGATCAACAACAACACCCAGCTCAAAGCGGACACCATCAACCTGCATAGCAAGGGCGACGCCACGCTGAAAGGTGCGACTG
>NZ_WNKX01000079.1 GCF_009720745.1 Massilia eburnea
GCCTTGCGGGTGTTCCAGCTGAAGGACAGCGAGGAACCGGCGCCGGAAGCTTTCAATACGCCGTCGATGTAGACGCTCATGTTGATGCCGGCCGAACCGCTGTTGTCGGAGGCGTTCACGCTCACGTTCACGTTGCCGGAAACCATGCCGCTGGTCGGGTTGGCGATGGCGACCACTGGCGGCGTGGTGTCGGCCACCGGCGCCTGTACGGCGTTGGAGACGTTCACCTGCACGGTGGAGGAGGTCGCCACGTTGCCGGCAGCGTCATAAGCGATGGCCACCAGGTTGTTCATGCCGTTGGCCACGCTGGTCGAATCCCAGGAGAAGCCGTATGGGCCTGCGACGTCGGAGGCGACCACGGTGCCGTTGACCTTCAGGTCGACACGGGCCACGCCCACGTTGTCGGCGGCGTTCACGCTCACTGCGA
>NZ_WNKX01000007.1 GCF_009720745.1 Massilia eburnea
AGCGCGCGAATAGCCCATTATGGTCCGTGCCTCAAGAGAGGCAACGCAGTTAGAGACCGGATATACGTGAGCAGTCGCACCTGGTGTTCAAGAACGGAATGTTTGCAAACGAGGAGGAGTCCATATATGTGTCATACAGTCGGAATCTGCCGACAACGCGTCGCGAAGACGTTCGCAGAAGATGGCAAGCGGGTGTCCAATTGTACCTTTGAGAAGAACGTCAGTGACAATGGGGCGTGGTTGGAGTCTAAAACGGTCAAACAACGTTGGCTTCCTGATCGGCGTCAGACTTACCAAATCCCAAACGGAGCCACTGGCATCAGCCACAATGAAGCCGATGCCGGAGTATTTTCGAATGGCGATAGAGTTCCACGAGTTTGCATCGTTTCCGTTCTCGATGAGTTCAGCCCAGCCATCGGGAGCCACGATCACGATAGGAAATGGAAGATCAGTTACCATCATAGGAGCCTCGCGCGGTTCAACGTCCGCAGAACGGATTGGCTGGGTTTAGTCACTTAAGTCCCCGAGGGATAAATCTTCTCCGAGCAAATCCAGGCTATCCAGGACACCATCAATCCTTGCGCCGTCGCGAAGCCTGTATGCCGATAACAGGGCTCCAATGAAGCCAAGCGCTCCTGCGGAATAACACCATACGGCTTCTTGACCGCGCGGTGTTCGCAGCATGTAGTCTAACAGTGCACCAGCCAGTACCAGTCCGAAACAAGTAAAGACTATTTTCCATCGAAATTCAAAGCGCTCGAGTGCTTCTAGACTTTCAAACTTTTCCAAGATGTCTTCCTTTCGCCAGCCATAGCACCTGCTCAGCGGGGCGCGAAGGCGGGCAATGTTCGGCTTAGCGGATCACTGGAGCAAGAGTGTAGAGCCAATTGCGTCAGTACCACTCACCCTCGTCTCCTTGAACTCGTGCCGCAAGCTTTTTGGCGACTGCTTTCATTTTCGCGATTGCGTTCTTACTAGGATTCTTGACCGTGATTTCGCCTCCAAAATAGTAGAAGTAGTGCTTTTCCTTCGACGAAGGGTCGATCCACGAAGCCATCAAAGTGTTAGAAGCCTGAATGACTTCTCGTGTTCGAGGACTTTCAGCGGTCGCGGTCGAATCCATTTCAAGCTGGCCGTCCGAAGCGACAGCGGCTTTCCATTCAAGCTCCGAAATCGGTTGTTTCGAACTCAGTGCCCATTCAGTAGCCCTGGTGATATGTAAGTCATAACCTGCCAAGGCGATGCCGGGCAGTCCAAACAGCGACAACAAGAAAAGTCGAGCAAGGATGTTGGTCATATTTGGAGCATTGTGCCGGCCGGAATGTCCGGCCGGTCAATGGATTGGCACATAGATTACAGTTCCGCGCGGCTCTTGAGAAAGCAGGCTAAAAACCCCTTGCCACCAAGCGGCTCCAACCGGAAGCAATCCTAACAGTCCCAAAACCGCAAAGAGCACAAAGTGAGCGATGCTCAATAGCGCGGCGACCTTAATTGCCCTTGGTGCCGGTTCAAGCACCTTTGCCGCTGGCACAGCGACTTGCAGAAGCCGGCCCAGAATCACTGCGAAGCTAGTGAAAATAAGCGCACAGGCAGTACCGACTACGATAGCAACAACCGCGACACCAGCTAGAGTACGACAGCTCCAGTCCTGTGCCCCGCAACTGGCATCAGCACTGAGGACAAAAAAACATAACAGGCTTGCGAGGACTGAGCTGGCGCTTAGGAAGATCCCGGTGATTCTTGAAAAAATCATGCTCATGCCTCGAAAATCCCGCTATCGAATGTGCCATTCAGACGACGGACTATCTTAAACTGGGTTTCCTCCGACTCGTGATCAATGCCATCAAGTCCGCGAATTTCGTGGCGGGCCGGCAGACGTGCAACTGGAATGAAGTCATCAAATCCGTTGTCGCGTATGACGTTGCGCGTGAGAGCAGCGAATGCTGTGATTTCCATGTAATCCTTGGGTCAAAAAAATATCTGGCTGACGAAACGTACGGCGTGAAGACAGATTTGTGGTCCAACGTGGCCGACAACCGACAACTGGCCAGTAATGTGAACGAAATTAACTAGCTGCGCCGCCAACGACGAGCGAGCGCTCCGCTTTTTACACGAAGTTTATGAGCACACCATAAGAAGATCGCAGGCGCAAGCGGGGTTATACCAAAAATGGCAAGCCCAATAACCAGACTTCCACTCGGGGAAGCTGTAGAGGAAAGAACTGCGAAAAAGCCAAGCAAGATGCCACCGATAACAAGTAAAGCAATGGTCAACGGAAGCCAATTCCTTGCGCCGGCAACAGCAAGGCCAGTAACAAAAGTGAGCAAGATCATGCCAGCACCAGCACCCAGTCGCCAAAACATGGCACTGAGGGGAAGCACAAGAATGAAAAGCAGGAGCTGTTTGATTGCGTGTCGCATCTTAGACTCACCGTTTGCGATAACCGGCGACCAAGGCGCGCAGCGCGCAAGCCGTTCGGTTGGTCAAGTTGTTTTCCCTTGTTACCACCAGCGCTCCTCAAGAGGCAAATCCAGATCAGCAGGCCCCGCAAGCCGCCAACGAATCGCCTCATCGACAGACAGTGAGCGGAGCCCACAGTGACGCACGTTGCACGAATGCGTCCCCCCATCTACGAGGGAGATTCCTTCCACTTGAATCCCGGATGAATCGACACTCGAAACGAGGCAAGGATGGAAGGAGCAGCTCTCAAAATAGTCCCCGACACTAAGAGAACCAGGCTGGTTGATACGGATTGGCATAAGCTGGGAATACTCCACCACAGAACTTCCATCTTCAAGAAAGAGCGGTACGGTTTGCATATTTAGGCCCAAAACCGACGAGAACCGACGACTGTAGCGCGCAGCGCGTAAGCCGTCCGGCTGATTAAAAGATTGGGCATGAAATAGTTAGTCAAAGTGGTGATCCACCACTTTCTCGGATCGACGCCAGAAGAATACTCCAATTGCAATTGACATCGGAAGGCCCACAAAAAGCAGCCGAGGATCACCCAGAATACCAAGTAACCACCCAACGGCGCACGCAAAAAGCGGGCCCCAAAAAGTGCTTGCCAATAAAGTCAAGCAACAACGTACGAACCAGCGCCTGTGGCGCAGCCCGATGAAGGGTAACACGATCACAGCAACCAACAGAGCCCAGTCATTCCACTGCATTGTTCAGCCCAACCGGCTTGGATTAACCGGCGCGCTTTGCGCGTCCGAGCTGGATGAAATGTTCGGCTTTTCTGCCGCTACGACCTTGATGGAGGATCGTCGCTCAGCTTCGTCTCCATAGCGCTCAATTACTATCGCTTCATCCGGTGAAATTTGCACGCTAAAGAGTTTGTTTGTGCCGATGCCGTAAGAAATTTCGTGCGCCCCAAACAGCATATAGTGCCCGCCACTCATAGACCACAATGTCAGTTCAACCTGAAAGATAAACCGCGAATGAACGGTTGAATGGTGTTCGAAGCCGGTTCCAGGGCGCCAAGAAATCGCTTGGGAGATCTGAACGGACTTTCCATTCAAAGACTCGACGAAATCCCCAAGTGCAATAGCGCTTTCTGTGTGAGTTGAGGCCATAAATGATTTAGGACGACGAACGTGTGCGACAACTGGCGGCTGGAGCGCGCAGCGCGGATGAACTCCCCTCAGCCATCGCTAGTGCTCGATCTTCAAGTTCACTCAAAGCAGCTACGGTCATAAAGCGCCAAACGTGATATCGACGTCAAATTGACGTTTTTGAAAATTTTAGCACGACGCGTAAACTCATTCGAAGGCATCAACAGCACGGGCGCCTCGTTGTACCTTGCCGTAAAAACGCCGATTAAATTGCAGAAGCGTGAAGCGGTTCGACGAACGTCTCAACGTTCATCGGGTTACGATCCGCCCGGTTCGTTCAGGGCAAGAATTACTGCCCCTTCCCCGCCTTCTTCTTGCGCTCTTTTTCGTCGGCCTGCCATTCATCAATATGGGCTTCCTGGCGCAGCACGCGGGAACGGGGATCGATGGTGTACAACTCACCGGCCGGTACCTTCAGTTCACCTTTGCCATCAGCCATGTCCAGGCGCTCGATGCGGTCACCCACCCTCACTTCGATCGGCATCGGGAAGGCGCCACCATCCTTCAGTTTCCAGTGCAATTTGAGCTTGTCGTCTTCGCGTTCTTCCACCAGCTCCGGTACTGCAGCGTGATACAGATAAGCGTCGAAGAACCAGCCCAGGTCTCGGCCACTTACGTCCTTGACGATGCCAACGAATTCCTTGGTACTGCTGTAGCGCGGCTGGAAGTTGCCCGGCTTTGGGTTATCGGTGCCATACACAAGGCGGCGCGTGGCGCGGAAGAAGGCTTCATCGCCGATCAGGCCACGCAGCGTGTGCAGGATCAGGGATCCCTTGGCATAAATATCGTTGCCTGGCCCGCCTCGCTCCTCTTCATATACATCTTCGATGCGCTTCGACTTTCCGCTCACGACCGGCACTTTGTTCAACAGATGCTGGCGTTGCTTGAACAACTCGGCGTAGTAGGCCTGGTCGCCGCGCAGGTATTCCAGGTAAAGCGGCTGCATATAGCTGCCGAAGCCTTCGTGCAGCCACATGTCGTCCCAGTCCGCGTTGGTCATCTGGTTACCGAACCATTCATGCGATAGTTCATGATGAAGCAGCCAGTCGTATCCCGTCGGGGCTTTCTTGTAACCGTTGCCGTAAGCATTGATGGTCTGGTGCTCCATGCCGAGGTGCGGCGTTTCGACCACGCCCATCTTCTCGTCGCCGAATGGGTATGGGCCGATGCGGCTC
The DNA here is from genome assembly GCF_009720745.1 of Massilia eburnea. Taxonomy (GTDB): domain Bacteria; phylum Pseudomonadota; class Gammaproteobacteria; order Burkholderiales; family Burkholderiaceae_D; genus Rugamonas; species Rugamonas eburnea. The sequence goes on from NZ_WNKX01000007.1 coordinate 4,793, forward strand.
TCGAAGAACTTGAGCATTGGCTTGAATTCGGTGAACAGGCCTTTGGCTTGCTTGTCGTGGCCCTTCAGGTACCAGAAGCGCAGAGGGATCTTGTTGCCGTACTGGCTGTCGTATTCACCGGACAGCATTTCATACGGCCCGATATTTAGCGCGATCCCGTAAGTGCTGGGGTTCTTTGCGCGCCAGTGCCAGGTACGCCAGCCATCCTTTTCGTCCATGCCCATGGACATGCCATTACCCGCGGCCACCAGCGGGGCCGGAACGGTGATGTGCATGTCCATCATTTTCGGTTTGCCTTGCGGATGGTCGATACATGGCCAGAACAGGTCACAGCCCTCGCCTTCCACCGTGGTCGAAACCCACGGCTGCCCGTCTTCCGTCTTACTCCAGACAAAAGCGCCGTCCCACGGCGCGCGTTTCGCCACATGCGGCTTGCCGTGGTAGCGGATACGCACGACCGTGCGGGCACCCGCCGGCAGCGCCGTTGGCAGGGTCAGGAAAAGACGTCCTTCCGGATTGCTGATGGCCGATGGTGCCAGGGTCACGCCATCCACGCTGACCCCGTCCACCGGCAAATTGCGATCCAGTTCGACGGCGATGCGCGTCAGCGGTGCAGTCAACGCAAAGGTCAGCGCAGCATCCCCGGCGATACTTTGCGAAGTCGGGTCGACGCGCAGAGAAAGGTCAACATTTTCCAGGCTCACCGCTAGCTGTTCGCTGGCGCGCGGCGAACCGGAATTGGCGGTGAAATCAGTCATCGGGGTGGCACATCCGGCCAGCAACGCTGCACCGGCGGCAGCGACGGTGAGACTCCATCGGGTCATGAATTGTCCAGAAACAAAGTAATGGTGCAATATAGCATCGCTTGAAGGAGTGCGGAGCCGATGGGATCGTAAATACCCGCTACCGAGATTTCATTACATCGCATTCCAGACCGCCAAAATGGAAACAAGTGCGCCGAAAGGAGTTTTCGGCTTGGCCTTTCGACGTACCTTCCACATCAAATCCGGCATCACGATGCCTGTTGCGGGCTTTTCGTTGAAGCGGCCCTCAGCGGGACAGGCTGACCTTCAGCGGTAATGAAGCACGTGCCAGACCCGCACCTTTGCCGCCGGCAGGCAGGCGGCTGCGCGGAATCAGCAGATAGCGGCGCGTCTCGCCCGCCGCGATATCTGTGCGGAACTCCAGGTCTTTGCCGGCCAGCACGGTAGGCAGCAAGCGCGTGGTCAGTGCGTCCATCACGGCCATATCGCCGACATCGGCCACATCGACCGGCGTATCCAGGCGCGCAGCTGCGCCGTCGTTCTGCACCGTCAGAACACGAACCGCGCCCGCCTCTTCCAGACCCATGCGGTACATCTCGGCGCCGGCCAGCAGGAAGGCGCCAACTGCGAACACGTCGCTCGATTGCGGGTCGAAATGCTTTGGGTCGGCACCGATCGGTTGTACGTTAATCAGCTTGCTATTGGCCTGCACGCTGGCGTTCAGCGCCTGCCATGCGCGCTTGACTGCAGGCGCATATTTATCGCGCGGCAGGATGCCCTGGTTCACGCCCCAGGCCAGGGCGTAGGCGTACAGGCCGGTGCCGCTGGTCTCGGCGCTTTTATAGCTGTCCGGGTCCAGCAGGCTGGCGCGCCACAAGCCATCGGCCTGCTGCAAACCGGCCAGGCGTTCGGACATTTCGCGATACTGCTGCAGGAAGCGTTCGCGCTCAGGGCGATTGTCCGGGATGTACTGCAGCATGCGCGCCAAGCCGGCGAGCACCCAGCCATTGCCGCGGCCCCAGAAGACCTTCTTGCCGTTTTCTTCCTTTTTATCGAAATAGCGGCTATCGCGGAAGTACAGGTGTTCTTCCTTGTCATACAAGTAGTCGGAGGTCTGCCACCAGGTCTTGAGGGCGTAATCAAGGTAGCGCTGATCACCGGTGGCTGCTGTCAGGCGCGCCCACGCGCCGGGGCCCATGAACAAGGAATCGCACCACCCCCACCGGTGCAGCACATCCGGCACCAACCAGTTCAGCGAACCGGGGCGCGGCTCGGCCAGCATTTCGTCGAACTGCGCGCGCAGCTTGGCAATCATGCGCGGGTCGCGCAGCTGCAGGTATAGCTCGGAATACATCTGGCCAACTACATGGTCGTCCGCATGGAATTTGCTCGGGCCAAGGCGCCACTGCAGTTTCTCACCGGCTGCCCGCATCGCCTCGCGATATTTCGGATTGGCGGAAATGCCGGACAAGGCCATGAAGCCTGCATCGCCAACGCCTTCGGTCCAGTCGTCAAGCGGGTAGCCGGTCGGATTTTCCAACTGCCAGTCCGCTACCTTTTCCATCGTTTCGAGGACAACGCTAGGCGCCAGCACTTGCGCGCTGGAGACCGCAGGCGTTGCGGCATTGGCGGGCAGGGCCGCCACAATGGCGCTGCCGCTGAAACACAGGCTGGCGCACAGCAGCGCCAGCGGAACGCGTTTGATTCTTTGAATAGGCATTTTTATTATTTCCCGGTTTAGCAAAAAAGGCGCACAAGGATGGGGCCTTGTACGCCAAGAGAGAGACTACGCGTTAATCAGAATGCGAAGTCCGCACGCATCGAGTAATAGCGCTGATAGTCCCGCGCGGGAGTCCATTGCTGGATGTGTACCGGTGCCGCTGCAGTGCTGCCATACATCGTATTGAAGTAACCGACGTTACCCAAGCTGGCCGCGTAGGACTTGTTGAACAGGTTATTGATCATGAAGCTCAGCTTCCAGCCGCCCTTCTTGTCCTTGATACCACCGCCCAGGTTGAAGATGCCGTAGGACTTCTGGATGGAGGTTGGGTCCTGATCAATGCGGTAGTTCACCTTGCTCTGCCAGCGATAGGCTGCATTGACAAAACCGTCGAATGGCATATCGGTGCGGATCTCGTACTGGCCGCCCATATTCAACTTGTATTTCGGCGCGTTCGGCATAGGCATGCCAGCCAGGTCCGCGGTATTGGAATTGCCGAACAGCGGATTCTTGACGATGCAATTGCCGCCTGGCGTGGTGCCGGTGCCGGCCGCGTTGATCACGCTGTAGCAAGGGCCGTTCGGGAATTCGGTGACAATCGCCTTCGTGTAGGCAAACGAACCGTTCAACAGCAGGTCACGGGTAACGCGCCAGTTCATGTCAGCCTCCAGGCCGCTTGTGCGCACGTTGCCGATGCTGTGCAACTGGGTACGATAGATGCCGTCCGCGTCAGTCTGTCCCGCCGATTGCTGGAATCCCTTGAAGTCCGTCTTGAACGCTGCCAGGTCCAGGGACATGCGGTTGTCGAGCAAGGTCAACTTCAAGCCTGCTTCTACGCTGTGCGCGTCTTCGCCGGGTACAAAGCCGTTCTTGTAGTTGTTGTCGTTGAAGGTACTGGTCAGGTCAATGCCTTTGCCCTTGTGGCCAGTCGAATAGGTGACGTAACCCATGGCATCCGGGTTGAAGCGGTGTTCCAGGCCCAGCTTGCCGGTCTTTTTGTTCTCGGCGTCCGTGCCTTCATAATGGTGCTGGGTGCGCGAGGCGACGGTTGGCGCCACCAGCGGGCTGTCAAACGTGTACGCCACGTCTTCGCGGTTGAAGCGCAGGCCGGCGATAATGCTGGTTTGCGAAGTCAGGTCGAAGGTGCCATTACCGAAGATGGCATAGTTGGTATTTTCAGCGGAAGCGGTATAGTCGGTGATATAGGTGCCGGCCGGGAAGCGGCCCAGATGACGACCGAGTTCGTTTTTGCCGTAGAACAGGCCGGCAACGTAACGCAGGCGTCCCTTGTCCGGCGAAGTCAGACGCAATTCTTCGGTTTTCGACTTGACGTCAAAGTGGCCTTGCTGGAACAGTCCGCCGTGCAAATTGGTAGGTTTGCCGCCGATCAGGGTCTTGTTCAGGACGTCGCTGTCAGTGAAGTCGCCGTCCTGGTAGTCGTCCATCATGTAGTGCGACCAGGACGTAATCGACGTCAGCGTATGGTTGGCGAGGAAACCGCTGTCGCCGAAAGCGTAACCCACCTTCAGGCCAGCTCCCATATCTTTAGCGTTGCCACCAGCAGGGTAATCGTTGCGCACAGATACATTGTCCGGTCCCGGGACAATGCCGCCCAGTATTTTGCTGACCGGGATACGATCGTTGTTGGAAGCGTAGGTGAAGCCGTTATTGATGTTGTACAGGCCTCCGGTGTTGGTCATCATGCGGAACGGGCTGACGCAGCAATTCTTATTGAACTTGCTGTAGCGTGGCGCAAACATCACCGACCACTGGTCGTCCGGGTTCCATTCGAGCTTGCCGGCGAAGTTGGTGTCGTCCGAGCCGTTCAGGTTCTTACCGTCGGTCAGGTTTTTCACCACACCCGGGTTGGCGCTCTTGCCCGCGGCCAGGCGCATGCGCACAGTATCGCTCAGCGCGCCGGACGTGCTGCCACTGATGCGCCACTCATGGTCATTGGTCAGGTATGTCGAGACTTTGCTCTTCCACAGGCTGTCGATTGGCTTGGTGCTGATATTCACGGCCCCGGCAATCGAGCTTTTGCCCATCAGGGTGCTTTGCGGGCCTTTCAGCACTTCGATGCGGTTCACGTCGGCCAGATCCTTGAAGGCATTGGCCTGCATTGCGAATGGAATATCGTCGATAATCACCGACACGTCGGCTTCCACGCCCACTCCCAACGAGAAGGTGCCAATGCCGCGCATATTGATGCTGTAATTGCCTGGCTGCGTGCTGTAGGTGACGGACAATGCCGGCGAAAGCGCTGGCAGGTTATCAAAGTCCTTGACGTTATTTCGCTGCAGGACTTCATCGTTCAGAACGGTGATTGCGACCGGCACGTCCTGCAGGTTCTGCGCGCGCTTGTTGGCGGTAACAACAACCTTCTCAAGTTGCACCGACTCGTCCTTCTTTGCTTCCTGCGCATGCGCGAAGCTTGCTACCGCCAGGGCTACGGCAGCCACGACCGGCCGTACTACAAAACTGCCCTGAGATTGATTGGTGATATCCACAGCTACTCCTCCTCGTTTGAATTTGGCACGCCCTGCTCTGCTGGGAGCCGGTGAGTTAACGTTATCATTCCTGTGTCAGAAAAACGCAGCATTGGAAGCTGCGCACTGTGATAACGATACCACTCATTTCTGGCTGAACTCAAGGAGTTTCTTTCGATTTTGCGCAAAAACTACACGCGGCGCAGGCGGCTGCGCTTGGAGGAACTGCCGGCAGGCGCAGGACCGGTCGATTCGCGCACCACGAACTCGCTCGGGAATTCAATGCGATGGCGGCGGCCAGGCTCGCCCTTGATGCGGCGCACCAGCTCCTGCACGGTAGCGTGGGCCATGGCATCGAACGGGTGGCGCAAGGTAGTCAATGGCGGCCGGGTCATTGCGGCCGATGGAATATCATCGAAGCCGATGACGGAAATATCTTCCGGAATGCGCAGGCCTTTTTCCCGGATCGCCGTCATCGCGCCCTGCGCCATGGCGTCGCTGGCGGCAAAAATGGCGGTTGGCGGTTCGGCCAGCGACAGCAGGTGATGGCCGCCGTCCATGCCGGATTGTTCGCTGAAATTGCCTTGGTAGACCAGCGCCGGATCGAGCTCGATGCCGGCATCGGACAAGGCCTTCACATATCCTTGTTCGCGCAGGTCGCTCTGGCCGGTATAGGCATTGCCTCGAATGAAACCAATGCGCCTGTGTCCCAGTTCAACCAGGTGCGACACCGCGTCGTGGGCGCCGTTGACGTTATCGCCGCGTACCACGGGCAAACTGGTCTCGTGGCGGAAGTAGTTGATCAGGACGATCGGGCTGGAGCTCTTCTCCAGCGTCTCCAGGTAGTCGTCGGTCATGCGCGGCAAAACATAGACCAGGCCATCCCACAAGCCGTGCAGCATCTGGCTCACGCGCTTGCCCTTGCCGTCGCCCAGGTCGCCCAGCGAGTTATAGATGAACAGGTCCATGTCGACCTTGCGCACCTCTTCGCTCAACGCCGTCACGAAGCAGTTGATCACCGAGGAAGTCAAGTCATTGACCACCACGCCGATGACGTTGGTTTTACCGCCCTTCATCATGCGCGCCAGCGCATTGGGCGTATAGCCCAGCTGCTTGGCCGCAGCCTGCACCTTCGTTCGGGTTTCTTCCGAAGCATAGCCTTCGCCGCTCAGCGCGCGCGAGGCGGTCATCACCGATACGCCGGCCAGTTTGGCCACGTCGACAAGTGTTACGCCAGCTTTCTTCATGTTATTCCCTGCTACGATTTCCGTTAACGATATTTATATTGTAACGGGAAAGGCGGGATGGGGTGTCACTTTGTTGTGCCACTCCTGCGGCGGCAGCAGGCCACCGCCAGCAGGCCGAGGCCTGTCAGCATAATGGTGCCGGGCTCGGGAATTTCCTGGGGTGGCTGGGCGCCGAATACCAGTTCGCCCACGTTGATGTTGCTGCCAGAATTGGCCGTTTCGAATTTGATTCGCACATAGCGGCCGACTGCATCGTTCAGGTCAAACAGCTGGGCAGCCGTGCCCCTGGAATAGGAAAGGAAAGTATTGTTATACCCATATTGGGCCACAAAGCTGCCCAGCGACACTGCGTTGGCAAAGGCGGGGTTATCGGCGAGCGACAGGCTGAAATTTTTCACGCCCTGGGCATCGTTATCGTTCCACAGCGCCAAGCTGCGCAGGAGCAGCGTCTGGCCGAGGTCAATATCGACCGTGGCGCCAGCCGCCGCATAGTAGCCGGTGCCGTTCGTCGTGGACGAGCCAAGGTGGGTCACTCCGGAAGCCGCGTATTGCGTGAAATCGGTTGTGCCGCTGACATAGCTTTTCGAGAGGCCGGATTGATCGAACAGGCGTGGCGCCAACAGGCCAAAACTGCCGGCCGGTGCGCTCAGCACGGTGCCGCCATAGGCCATCACACCCGCAGTCGCGGGCGCGCCAAGCAACAGGGCGGCCGCTGCCAACAATCCAACGCAAGTCATTTTCATCGCAAAATCTCTGAGTTAAGTGAAAATTCGGCTTTAAAGCTGGCGCCGGCGGCGCCTGTGGTGTCGATGCGAAGGCGCAGTTGCGGCGATTTCTCGATAACGGTCATTCCCGAAGCCAGGCTGACGACATCTTTCACCGCATGGTTGAAGCGCAGTTCCAGCGAGGCGGCGCGCTGGGTCGGCTCGGCAATCGATATCTGCAGCTTGCCGCCGCAAGTTTGCGTCACCAGGGCCACGGGAGCTGAACTCCAGACGTAGGCCTTGCCTGCGCGCGGCGCGCTGCCAGCCTGCCACAGGTTGGCGGCGTACACGTCCTGCTTCGGCAGCGAAACGGCTGACGCCTGCTCGTTGTTGGCTTCGATGCTCACGCCGGAATCTCGAGCCGCCGCGCGCGTTTCATCGGCGCTGGCGTTCGGCAGCAGGAGGTAGGCGTACTGCGGGCTGCTTTGCGGGATGGCGAGCACCTGGTAGCTGTCGCGCACCTCGCCCGGCGCGCCTGTCAGTCCGTTGACCTCGCGCCAACTGCCGCTGCGCTCGGAACGCTCGGCATTGAGCGGGACTCCTTGCGGGAATACATAGCCGATGCGGCTGCCGGAACGATCGTCCTGCAAGTGTGCCCAATTGGCTTTGGCCTTGCTGCCGTTGGCGGCGGGTCTGCCGTCGATCAGCAGCCGCGCGCCCTTCGCATCCATCAGGCGGCGGTTGTCCACGATGGTTTCCACTGGACCTTCACCGCCGTCAATGCCGGAGCCTAGCGCCAGCACGCGATCGCCCAGCTGGAACCAGCTCTTGCGGCCATGCAGGCTGGAGCCGGTCACTTGGTGCAGCGAGAAGGCCATGCCGACTGCTGCGTATTTTCCCAGTGCGGCCCCGCCGACCCAGGTTTCGGTGTTGGGGAATTTCTTCCATTCGGCTTGCCCCGCCTTGCCGGAACGGTCGGTCGTGATACCCGGCAGGCGCTGCGGATCGATCGTAGCCCAGTAATCCCCATCGAACTGGCTTTGGTCCGCATCGTATAGCTGCAAAACGCCCACGCCCTGCCACCAGGGTTTCAGGTTTTCCCTGTTGCCGGTCTCGAACGACGAAATCCTGGGCGAGAACATGCTCACCACTGCGGTGAAGCCCTGGCCGCGCAGCATGGCGCGGTCCATGGAGGGGTAGATGCGGGCACCTTGCGCTTCCGGCGCAGCGGGAAGCGCCGGATCGGCGGCGATCTGTTCCAGCAAGCCACGCTCATAAAGAGCGATATTGGAAACGCCTTCGCCATTCGGCCTGGCGAAATAGCTGGCGCCAAAAGTGCGGTCGCGCTGCATCCAGCCCTTGATGGCCGAGCGCAGTTCGGCGCGCTCGCCTGGCGGGGCCTGTTCGGCGATGACCGCGAGCGAGGCAATCATGCCGCGTCCCACCGAATGGTCCGTCTGGCCATGCCGGGAAACGCCACGGCCGCGCAGTGCATCCGGCATCGCGCCATCAACCAGCACGGCGGCAAAGCCATCCCGCGCCCACTGGAAAATGCGCGGCGCGCGCGGGTCTTTCAGGGCCCAATCCGTGCCCGACAGGATGTACAGCAAGCGCGCATAATCGGACAGCGCCACAGCACCGTAGCCACCGTTATAGGCGATGTGGGTATGCTGGACATAGGAGCCATCGCGGTAAAAGCCGTTGCCTTCGGTCGCAAAATCCAGCGTCAATGCCAGCGCATCGCGGCCGCCGGCAATGCGCGCGCCATCCTTGCCCAGCATGCCGCTCAGGACCATCACCAGGCCTTTGTCCAGCAGGTTGGCGCCCTCTTCCAGCCAGTTCTTGTCCAGCGTCCCGTCTTTTCGGGTCTTGTAGCGGCCATCGGGCACGTGCCAGTTGACTGCATTCAGCGTGCGGAGGCGCAGTTCGGCGGGCACCGCGTCATCGGCCAGGCTCAATGCATTCAGCAAATGCAAGGGCGTGCCGATCTGCCAGTCCCACCAGTTGCCAAATTCGTGGCGGCCAGCGGTGTAATAGTGGCGTTCCAGCCAATCAAGGCCGGCTGCGACGCCGGCGCCCAATTGCGGGTCGTGGTAGGACGGCGTGCCTGGAGCGGCATAGGCTTGCGCCATCTGGACCAGGCGCGATGCGCTTGCAGTCACGGCGGCAGAGGCTTTGGTCGGGTATGGGTCATTGAAACCGGCGACATCGGGCCATAGCACCTTGGCGTCCGGTTCGCGCGCCATGCCGGCCAGCGCGCGCTGCGCCGTTTCGGATTGCGCTTTCAATTGGGCTGCCACGTCCGGCGCGCTGCGCTCCTGGTCCGCTGCGCCGACCAGTTTCACCTGCCAACGCGCGCGCATGGCATCGAATTGGTCGCCGGCCGTCGCCGTAGCAGGAAGCAGGTTTGCCGCTACGGCCAGCGCCATCAGAGCATGTCTCATCTGGGTCCTCACAAAATGTGAGTTAACGATATCACAGTTCGTGTGGCGTGTTCAACAGGGTTCATGTTTGGCGTTAGCGTTTGATTTCGATCGCTCCGTTTGCCATGTCGGGCGCCAGTACGACGGCAGCTCCCTGCGCGCTGTCGAGCGATACGGGGAGCGCGGCGCCGGCGGCACGTGCTTGCGGCACGGCGCCCGCATTCCAGCCGTGCACATAGAGCGCCAGCCCGTTCCACCAGGGCTTCCAGCTGCCTTGGCGCTGGTCGAACGTCACCCGCCAGCCGTCTCTCGTTTCCTCGCAGCGCAGGCGCTGGCGCAGGAAGCCGCCACGCTTGTAGGCCAGACTGGCGCCATCATCTGCATAAATTTCGCCTCGGCAGTCCTGCCCCGGGTAGACGTGCAGCTCCAGCCGCCCTTCGGCAGTGAAGGCGGTACTCTGCACGAGCGGCTGTTTCGGAATGATCGCTCCGGGACGCACAAATGCCGGGAGCTGGGCGATGTCGGGCGTAACGGTCAGCGTTTTGCCTTCCAGGCGCCTGCCGGTCCAATATTCGTACCAGCCCTGCCCTGGCAATTCCACTTGGTAGTCGCCGGGCGACTCCAGCGTTGGCGACGGCGCCACCAGCAAATCGCCGCCGACCATGAACTGGTCTTCCGAGCCGCCCAGCCTGTCGCCCTTCGCCAGCACCTCAGGGAAGTTCAGGAACACGGGCCTTAGCATGGGAATGCCGCTGCGGCTGTTTTCTTCCGCTGCGGCGTACAGGTAAGGCAGCAAGCGGTAGCGCTCGGAAATGAAGCGCCGGCGGATCTCCACCTGCGCCGCATCTCCTACCCACGGCTCCTGGTCAGGACGATTGGTCTCCGCATGGGCGCGGAACATCGGCATGAAGGCGCCGATCTGGAACCAGCGCGTCAGCAGTTCCGGCGATGGGCGCTCGCCCGCGTAGCCGCCGACGTCGTTGCCGGCATAAGAAAAGCCGCTCAGGCCCAGGTTGACCAGTTGCTGCACGCCCATCTTGAGATGCTGCCAGCTGGAGGCGTTGTCTCCGGTCCAGGTGACGGCATAGCGCTGCCCTCCTGAATAGGTGGCGCGGGTCAGCACGAAGGGACGCACATCCGGCTGCAGCCGCAGCAGGCCTTCGAACGTGGCGCGCGAATTCAACTGGCCGTAGACGTTGTGCATCTCAGCGTGGGTCGCGCTGCGCGGGGCAAAATCGTCGCTGTCGATGCGGTGCACCACATCCAACGGCATGGTCTTGCTCCGTACATTGAAGATCGACGGCTCGTTCATGTCGTTCCAGAAGCCCGAAACACCGGCGTTGACGAAATCGGCATACAAGCCGCCCCACCATGCGCGCGCCTTCACGCGGCTGAAGTCTGGGAACACCGCGGCGCCAGGCCACACATCGCCCGAGTAGAGCTGTCCGCCCGGCAGTTTCAGGAACAGGTCTTGCGCGGCGCCGCTGTCGTAAGCAGCATAGCCCTGGCCGGGCGCATTGGCGATATGGGGATCTGTGATCAGCACCAGGCGAATGCCCTGCCCGCGCAAGTCGTTCGCCAGTTGCGGCAGGTCGGGGAATGCCGCACGGTTGACGGTGAAGGGTCGCGAACGGTCCTGGTAGTCGATGTCCATGTAGACCACGTCGGCCGGCAGGCGCTCGCTGCGCAGGCGCCGGACGATGCCGCGTACTTCCGCATCGCTCTTGTAGCTCCATTTGGACTGCTGGAAGCCCAGCGCCCATTGCGGCATCAGCGGCGCCGTGCCGGTCAGGCGCGCGTATTGCTGCAGCACGTCTTTCGGCGCCGGTCCGGCCATCACGTAATAGTCGACGGGTCCGCCTTCGCCGCTGATCGACAGCACATCGCGCTCGGTCTTGCCGAAATCGAAGGTGCTGCGCCAGGTATTGTCGAGGAACAGGCCGAAGGCTTTCCCGCGGTCGCTCACCGACATAAAGAATGGAATGGTCTTGTACAGCGGATCCGTGCCCTGCGTGAACTTGTAAGTGTCCGAGTTCCACATGGTGTAGGCGCCACCCTTGCGGTCGAAGGCGCCGGTCTTGTCGCCGAGGCCGAAGATATGGTCGTCGCCGCTCAAACGCTCCCGCAGGCGGAAGCCGCCCGCCGCCGGCAGCGCAGCGCCGCCGGCAAGGTCGGACAGCAGCAGCTTGCCGCCGCCATCCAGCACCTCTGCGCGCAGCGTGCGGCGATCGATGCGCACGCTAATGCCGCCTGCACCCAGTTGCACCATGCTCGCGCTGCGCGTAACCTGCAGCGGCTGCCGGGCGGAGCGCACGTCTCCTGGCACCGCCCAGGAGGCGTCTTCCGGCAAATGCCCGCGCCCCATGCGCAGGCGCAAAACGCCGCTGGCAGGCGACGATACTTCCAGCACGGTACCGCCGCGCGACAGCTCCAGGCGGTCCAGCGTTTCCGCATCTGCGCCCGCCGCGCACAGCGCGAGAAGCGCGGCGACAGCCTTACTGTTCCACATACATCTTCGAGTACTTGGCGCCGAAGTAGAGGATGAAGGCGTAGCATGCAGCCGGCAGCAGGAACGAAGCCTGCAGCCCAACGACGTCCGCCAGTTTGCCCTGCACCGCAGGAACGACGGCGCCGCCGACAATCGCCATGCACAGGATGCCGGACCCCTGGCCGGCGTACTTGCCCAGGCCATTCAAGGCCATGCTGAAGATGGTTGGGAACATGACCGAGTTGCACAGGCCCACCGCCAGGATCGCCCACATCGTCACGCTGCCCTTGCCGAATACGGCGGCCAGCACCAGCCCGATCGCCAGCAGCGAATTGAAGGCCAGCACCTTGCCAGGGCTGGCAAAACGCAACACGGCGGAACCGATGAAGCGGCCGACCATGGCGCCGCCCCAGTAGATGCTGACATAGTGATATGCCTCGGAGTGCGGCAGGCCGGCGATGTAGGACTCGCCGATGAAATTGATCAGGAAGCTGCCGATGCTTACTTCCGCGCCCACGTACAGGAAGATGCCGATCGCCCCCAGCACCAGGTGGCGATGCGCCCAGGCGGAGCCATGGCCCTCGCCTGCCAGCGCCACGTCTTCGCTGTCCGCGATCTTCGGCAGCTTGGCCACATAGAACATGACGGCCAGCAGCGCCAGAGCGCCGGCCAGCGCCAGGTAAGGACCGCGCACGGTTGCCGCATCAGCAACCGCGCCGGCCGCGACGCCCGCCGTCGACAGGATCAGCAGGCCGCCGATGGCCGGGCCAATGGTGGTGCCGAGCGAGTTGAAGGCCTGCGTCAGGTTCAGGCGGCTGGACGCGGTGCGCGCCGGGCCGAGTACCGTCACATAGGGATTGGCCGCGACCTGCAGCACCGTGATGCCGGATGCGAGCACAAAGAACGCAAACAGGAACAGCTCATAGCCGCCGAACGACGCCGGATAGAACAGCACGCAGCCGGCTGCAGCAATCAGCAGGCCAGCCACGGCGCCCTTCTGGTAGCCGATGCGGCGAATCAAAGCGCCGGCCGGCAGCGAGATGATGAAATAGGCGCCGAAGAAGCAGAACTGCACCAGCATCGCCTGGAAGTATGACAGTGTATAAATCGCCTTCAGGTGCGGAATCAGGACGTCGTTCAGGGAGGTAATCAGCCCCCACATGAAGAACAGCGTCGTAACGATCGCCATCGCGCTGGTATTGGTGCCGTTCTGCGCGCCGCCCGCCGCTTGCGGCGACGAGGGTGGCGCTGTGTTGTGTGCCATGTTTGCCATGATGTCTCCTCCGTATTATTGAATTCGTGTGCCGTCACTGGGCGGCGTCGGCCGGCGCATGCGGCAGGTCGCGGCCATGTGTTCCCCAGCCAGCCGTATCGGGCTGCAGCGACAGTTTGTACGACAGCGTACCTGCAGCCTGCAACTGCTCCCAATCGAGCCATACCCGCGACAGCGGGCGGCCGCCCCATTGTACCGATTGCACAAACTTGCGTTCACCCGGTTTCGCTTCCGGCGCTTCGATGCGCAGGGTGCGGCCGCCCGCCAGGTCGATTTCGGCGCGTGGAAAACGTGGTGCATGCAGCAGGAAGCGGCCGCTGCCCGGCGCGTCCGGGTACAGTCCCAGGGCGCTGAACAGGTACCAGGCCGACATGGTGCCCAGGTCGTCGTTGCCGGTGACGCCGCTCGGTCCGTTGCCGAACAGGGTCTCTGCGGCGCGCAGCACGGTGGTGGTTTTCCACGGCTGGCCCATCAGGGTGTACATCCACGGCGTGTGCAGGTCAGGCTCGTTGTTCGGGTTGTAGCGGAACTGGCTGTAGTAGCTGTATGCGCCAACCACCCACGATTTGCGTACCGCCGCCGGATCGGCCAGCAGGGCGTCGTAATCGAAGAACAGGTCCAGGCGATGCAGGGCCTTGGCTTGTCCGCCCATTGCCGCGGCCAGGCCCGGAATGTCCTGCGGTACCAGCCACTGGTATTGCCATGCCGTGCCTTCATGGAAGCCGCGCTCGGCGCGCGGGTCGTAGCTGCCGTTCACGTCGGCGAACCAGCTGCCATCCAGCACGCGCGGCCGTGGGAAGCCGCGCTGGCCGGTTGGCGCGTCCACCACGTCCGCATCCCATACTTTGCGCCAGTTCAGGGCGCGCTGCGACAAGTCCTGTGCATCCTTGGCCTGTCCCAGCGCCTTGGCCATCACCGCCAGCGAGCTGTCGGCCAGCGCGTATTCCAGCGTCGCCGAGGCGCCGTGGTGCGGGTCGATATCCATGCCCTTGGCCACAAAGCCGCGGTCATACTGCACGAAACCCTGGCGCAGGTAGCTCGGGTTGCCGGCGCGGCCTTCGGCGCGGATCTGCGCCGGCGGCACGCCATAGGCATTCTCGCGCAGGGCGGCATAGGCTTCACGCTCGCGGCCTTTCAGCGCGCCAAAACGCCACAGGTCCACCAGGAACGGGGTGACCGGGTCGCCGGTCATCACATTGCTGTCGAAGTTGGCATAGCCCCAGCGTGGCAGCCATTTGCCCTGCTCGCGTATTTTAAGAACCGAGTTGGCGATGTCGCGCGAGCGCTCAGGACGCAACAGCGCCAGCAGCTGGTTTTGCGCACGGTAGGTGTCCCACAGCGAGAAGAACTCGTAATAGGTCCAGTCCTTGGCGGTGTGCAGCGCGTCGTCGTAGCCGCGATAGCGGCCGTCGGCATCGCTGCCGGTCAGCGGCTGCAGCAGCGCGTGGTAAAGCGCGGTGTAGAACACGGTGCGGTCATCGTTGCTGCCGCCCTCAATGCGCACGCTGCCCAATTCCTTCTGCCAGTTGGCCTGCGCCTTTTCGCGCATCGCATCGAAGGTCAGCGGCATGCCGCCGGACTGGCCTTCGGCGCGCAGGTTGACGCGCGCACCTTCGGCATCGACGTGGGAAATGGCGCTGACGGCAGTCACCGCCTTACCGCGTTTCAGGTCGAAGGTGAGCCAGACGCCGTGCGGACGGCTGTCGCCCTGCTGGCTGGGGCCATTCACGCCAGGCCAGCCGCCGCGGTCGTCCCAGATGCCGTGCGCGGTGAAAGGCTGGTCGAACACCATGCGGAACCACGTGGTGTACTGCGCGCCGCCGCAAAAGCTGCGGGTGACGATCTTGCCTTCGACGCTGCGGTCGTCCAGCACCTGCACTTCGCTGCCGACAACGGAATGGCGCTCATTGGCCTGGCCCAGGTTCAGCAGCAGGTGGCCGGCTGTTGTGCCGTCGGCGAAGCTGTAGCGCTCGGCGGCGGCGCGGGTCAGTGCGGTCGCTTCCGCAGTGATGCCGCCATAGCTGGACAACTGTACTTTGTAATAGCCGGCTTGTCCTACTTCGCCCTCGTGGCGGTATTCGGCAGCGTAGCGCTTGGCGTTGAAACTTTCCGGCTTGGCGGTATCGAAGTCGCCGCCAGGGCCGATGCTGCCGGTCACCGGCAGCACGGACAGCTGGCCGCCCTGCTCCCAGCAGCCGGCGCCGGACAGGTATGAGTGGCCGAAGCCGCGGATACGCGCGTCGCTGTAGCGCCAGCCGGCGTAATGCTCGCCGGTCGGGCTGACCTGGATCATGCCGAAAGGCGCCGAGGCGCCGGGGAAAGTATTGCCTTCATCCTGGGTGCCGATGAAGGTGTTGACGGGCGTATCGGCCTTGGCCGCAGGCGCCGCGATGGCGCCTGTCAGCGCGAGCCCAGCCAGCAGGGTGCCCACACCAGCCAGGCCGGCCAGGCGCAAGGTACGAATTCCACTCATTGCCTTACCTCTCCTTGGAGTTTTTCGAATAACCGCTGCATGGCGGCCGGCTGCGGCGGAGTCGCCCCTGATTGCAGGCAGGCGGCGGAACCGGCTGCCAGCGCCGAGTGCAGGTGCGCTTGCAGGGCGCGCTCCGGATGGCGCGAAAGGCTGGCCAGCAAGCCCGCCACACTGGCGTCGCCGGCGCCGACCGTGTCCACCACGTCAACGGCAGGTGCACGGGCATCGGCCCGCTGCGCGCCATGCAGCAGGCTGGCGCCCTGCCCGCCGCGCGTGAACAGGAAATAGGCATCCGGGCTGGCGTCGCGCAGCTGCTGCAGCGCCGCATCCAGCGCGACTCCGGGGAATAGGCCGCGCAAATCGTCGTCCGACACCTTGATCAGGTCGGCCAGCGCCGCCATGCGCTGCAGGACGGGCGCGTAGGCCGGGCCCATGACGTTGCGGTAGTTCGGGTCGTAACTGATCGCCACGCCCTGCGCTTTCAGTTTTTCCGCCAGCGCCACCAGGCGCGAAGCAAGCGGTTCGCGCGCCAGGCTGATGCCGCCGAAGTGGGCCCAGCGCAAGGAGCGCGACCAGCCTTCCGGTAGTGCGGACGGGTCGAAATGCAGGTCGGCGCTGTCGTCGCCGACGAAGAAGTAGCGCGGCGGCTCGCCCTGCTCCACGATTGCCAGCAGCGGTGAACGCTCAACGCGCTGCAGCAGGCGCAGGTCCAGCCCGACGGCTTCGCTGGCGGCCCACAGGCTGGCGCCAAACCGGTCGCGGCTGATGGCGCCGGCGAAAGCCGTGCGCTCGCCCAGCGTGGCCAAGGCACGCGCCACGTTCCACACCGAGCCGCCATCGCGGCTCACCCATTGCTCATTGCCTTGATGGATCATGTCGGTCAGCGCCTCGCCGGCGCACAGCATCAGCGGCGCATCATGCATGGTCGGCCGCTCCCAGCACCGATACGATGTCGTAGCAGGCGCCCATGGTGTGGTAATCGACCTTGCCGGCCGGGCTCTTTTCGTCGCTCAGCTTGCGGTTCTCGCGGTCCAGGATGCGGTACCAGGCGCCGTGCTGATGGTCCACCATGTGGGTCCAGCTGTATTCCCAGATGCGCTGGTACCAGTCCCAATAGGATTGCTCGCCGGTGCGCTGCGCCAGCATGGCGGCGGCGGCCGCACTCTCCGCCTGCACCCAGAAGTATTTGTGGAAGTCGCAGATGGAAAGGTCCGGCGCCAGCGAGTAGCACAGCCCACCATGTTCGGCATCCCAGCCTTTGTTCACCGCCACCTGGAACAGGCGCTCCGCCGTCGGGAGCAGCCAGCCCAGGTCTTTTTGCAGCACGGCGCCGCGCGCTTCCAGTTGCAACAGCAGCTTGGCCCACTCGGTAAAGTGGCCGGGCTGGTAGCCCCATGGACGGAACAGGTTTTCCGGATCGTCGATATTGAATTTCCAGTCCGGCTGCCAATCGGTGTCGTAATGCTCCCAAATCAGCCCGCCGCAGCGCTGCGCCTGGCGCTGGGTAATGTTGTAGGCGATGGTGAAAGCGCGCTCCAGGTAGCGCTTTTCACCGGTGGCCTGGTAGGCCGCCTGCAGCGCTTCGCAGGCATGCATGTTCGCGTTCTGGCCGCGGTAAGTGGACAACACGCTCCAGTCGCGGCTCGCCTCGTCGGCGTACAGGCCCGCTTCCGCATCCCAAAACCGCTGCTCCATCAGTTCGAAAGTCTCGCCGATCCATGCGCGCGCCTGCTCTTGTCCGGCCATGGTGGCGTGCGCATAGGCCAGCAGCACGAAAGCCAGGCCGTAGGCATGCTGGGTGCCGTCTTCCACCTTGTCGCCGTCCAGCATCCAGGCGTAGCCGCCGCTCACCGGGTCGCGGTGGGCGACGCGGAGGAAGCGCAGCGCATGCTTCAGCCCTTCCAGGTAGCCCGCATCGTGAAACTGGCGGTACGCCATGGCATAAGTGAACACGAAACGCGTGCTGCTGACCAGGTGCCGGTGACGGCTGTCGTACACCGTGCCGTCGTCCTTGAAATAGTGATAAAGGCCGCCGTTCGGATCGATAGCGCGCGGGTGGTAGAAACGCATGCTGTGCTGCGCATGTTCGAGCAATACCAGCTTGCTGCGGAAGTTCGGGAAAATTGGCATGGACGGGGGTTCCAGGTTGGTGGCGCACTAGTCGTCGTAACTGCTTTCGCGCACGATAAGGTTGACCGGCAGGGTGGTTTCGTTAGGGTTGTTTTCTTCAGTCTTGTGGAGCAATCGTTCGATGCCGGCACGTCCCAGCGCTTCCTTGTCCACCTCGATGGTGGTGAGCGGCGGAATGGCGGCGGCGGCGCTGCTGATGCCGTCGAAACCGACAATGGCAATATCGTGCGGGATCTTCAGGCCTTGGCTAAGGCAGTGCCGCATGGCGATCAGCGCCGTGCTGTCGTTGTAGCAGAACAGCGCGTCCGGGCGCTTGGGCAGGTCCAGCAGGCTTTGCACCGCCTCCGCCACGGCGTCGTCCCCTTCGCCCATGGCGGGAATGCTGACTTCCAGTTCCGGATCGGCGTGCACCCTGGCGTCAAACAGCGCCTGGCGGAAGCCGCGGTTGCGCTGCGCGATGCTGTAGTGGGCCAGGGAGCCGTGCAGCATGGCGATGCGTTTCCTGCCGCAGCGCAGCAGATGCTGTGTGGCCAGGTAGCCGCCGCGCACATTGTCCGGGTTCACCGAGGTAAAGCCGCGCCTATGCATGTCGACCAGCACCAGCGGCTTGCCGGCCTGCTGCAGTGCGGCGAGTGCTTCCGGCTCAAAGAAGCCGGCGCACAGGATGGCGTCCGGCTGGTGCAGGCGGATCTGCGCCATGACCGGCTCCGCCGGCCCCACCGCAATAAAGGACAGGGCGATGCCTTCGCGCCGGCAAGCTGCCTCGGCGCCATGCAGCACCGGCGAGAAGAACTGGCTGCAGGCCAGTGTGTTGTGCTGGCTGTGGAGGAGGAAGGCGATGCGGCGGATGCGGCCTTTTTTCAATTGCGACAAGTCGTAGCCAAGGCGGCGCGCCGCCTCGCGCACCTTGTCGCGCGTGAGCTCCGTCATCCCCGCCTGGTTCTTCAGGGCGCGCGATACGGTACCAATCGAGAGACTGGTCGCCTCGGCGATGTCGCGGATCGTGACCTGGCTCATAAGGAACTCCACGGAAAGTTTAATAAACAGTAGAAGTACCGGTCCAGTATATATTTGCCATTTGGGACAACGGTTAAAAACGGCGCGAAAAAGGCGCTTTTTAGCGCGTTTTAGTAAACACGCATGATGGTGGCGCCGTTTGACCTGGATCATGGAATCGGCGCGCTCCGGGTCGTAGCATGGGCTCATACCATACTGCCAACAGGAGTCCCCCATGGAACCTACCCACGTCCCCCTGGCCGCCAACAGCATCAAGATCCTGGTGTGGGATGTGCCCGTGCGCGTCTTCCACTGGCTGATGGTGCTGTGCTTTGCGGGCGCCTATCTCACCTCCGAAAGCGAAAGCTTGAAAACGGTGCACACCACCCTCGGCTACACCATGGCCGGGCTGATCGTCTTCCGCCTTGTGTGGGGCTTCATCGGCTCGCGTCACGCGCGCTTCAGCGACTTTGTACGCGGACCTGCGGCGGTGGCCAGCTACCTGCGTTCCCTGCTGCAGGGGAAGCCGCAACATTTCCTTGGACATAACCCGGCCGGCGCGCTGGCCATCGTCGCCCTGCTGGTACTGGGCGCCCTGACCACGGCCAGCGGCTGGTTCGCGCTGCAGGAGACCAGCGGCGAACAATGGGAAGAGATCCACGAAACCATTGCCAACCTGATGCTCGCCGTGGTGCTGCTGCACGTTGCCGGGGTGATCGTCAGCAGCCGCCTGCACCACGAGAACCTGGTGGCATCGATGTTCAGCGGGAAAAAGGCCGGTGACGCGGGACAGGGCCTGCGGCGCGGCTGGCACAGCATCGGCTGGCTGCTGCTGCTGGGCGTAGCTGCCTTCTGGTGGCTGCAATGGAAAATTTCATAACCCGACATGGAGCGCATCATGTACAAAACGATTGTTGTTCACGTAAGCCCGGTGTCCGGCATGCCTGCCACATTCGCCGTGGCAGCGGGCCTGGCGCGCGGCCATGGCGCCCACCTGGTCGGCACCGCCGTCAGCGGCTGGCTCGAGCTGAACACCCTGCTGGCGGCCGGGGCGCCGATGGCCATCATGCCCGCACCCGACCCGGAGCTGCTGCGCCAGGAGGCGCGCAGCCGGCTCGAGGCCTTCGAACGCCAATGCTTCGAGGCCGATGTCGACTCCTTCGAATCGCGCCTGCTGGACACTTCCGCAGTGGAGGCCCTGATCCTGGAATCGCGCTACTGCGACCTGCTGGTAGCCGGCACCCAGGACGTGGCCGACTACGGCGTCCTCGCCCCTTCCCGCCTGCCCGGCCGCCTGGTGACGCAGTGCGTACGTCCGGTACTGCTCGTGCCGCCTGGGTTGCGCCAGCCTCCAGCCAAGTTCGACAAGATCATGATCGCCTGGAACGGCAGCCCCGGCGCCAGCCGGGCCCTGGCCTTCGCCCTGCCCCTGATACAGCGCGCTTCGCAGGTGTACATTGCGGTGGCCAACCCGGAAGCGGAACGCATCGACATGGGCGCCGAACCGGGCGCCGACCTGGCCACCTACCTGGCGCGCCACCACCGCAGCGTGCAGGTGCTGGGCCTGGACACCGTGCAGGAAACCGGCAGCGCCCTGTGCGACCTGGCGCGCAAGCACAGCATCGACTTGCTGGTGGCCGGCGCCTATGGCCATAGCCGCATGCACGACTGGGTCCTGGGCAGCACCACCGCCAGCCTGATCGAGCAGAGCCCGGTGGCGCTCCTGATGACGCAATGAAGCAGCCTGCAACCGGCGGCTTCCTGCTGCTGTCCAATGAAATCCAGCTGCTGCTGGCAGAGGAGCGGACGGCCCTGTCCCTGCTGCGCACCGGCATCGGCGTATTCGCCCTGCCCCTGTCGGTGCTGGGACTCCTGATCGCCACCTCCGGCAGCTACCGCTTCCGCGAAGAGGTACTGCTGCTCCTGCCCCTGCTGGTCTTGAGCGCGGTACTGGTGATGCTGGGCACCTACCTGGCCATCAGGGGCTTGCGTGAAATGCAGCGCTGCAGCCGTCGCTTGCACGAACTGAAGGCGCATAACCAGACGGCGGCGCAGTTGCTCGATGGAGCTGGCGCTGCGCACAGCCTGCTATCATGACTTCGCACGTTACGCTCCAAGAGGTTCAACCTATCCAAGGAGACATTCATGCCATACCGTACCATCCTGGTCCACGTGGACCGCGCGTCCAATTCGGCCGCCCGCATCAACCTGGCCGCACAGCTGGCGCTGCGCGAAAGCGCCCACCTTGTCGGTGCAGCCATGACCGGAGTACCGCGCTACATGCTCGCCGGCAGCCCCTACGATGGCAGCGGCATGCTGATCGCCGAGCACCTGCGCCAGGCCAATGAGCGCGCCGACCAGGCGCTGGCCCAGTTCGAGGAATTGGCCAACCGCGCTGCCTGCTCTTATGAGAAGCGGCGCGACAACGTCGATGAATATGCCGGTCTTTGCCTGCAGGCGCGCTACGCCGACCTGGTGGTGCTGGGCCAGGCCGATCCGACTGACCGGGAACAGGGCGGCTTGCTGCATGACTTGCCGGAACAGGTGCTGCTGCAAGGCGGCCGCCCCGTGCTGCTGGTGCCGCGCAGCGGCAGTTTCGGCGTCCCTTCCCGCCGCGCGCTCGTCGCCTGGAACGGCAGCCAGCAGGCAGCCCGCGCCATCAGCGCCGCCCTGCCCCTGCTGCGCGGCGTAGGCCAGGTCACGCTGGCGGTATTCGGCGCGGAACGGGACGACCATGGCGCGGAACCCGGCGCCGATATGGCTCTGTATCTTGCGCGGCATGACCTGAAGGTCGAGGTCCTGCGCCGCCCGCACCCGGCCGATGCCGGCCAGGCCATCTTGTCGATGGCCGCCGATTTCGACGCCGACCTGCTGGTGATGGGCGCTTATGGCCACAGCCGCTTCCGCGAGATGGTCATGGGCGGCGCCACCCGTACCGTACTGTCCCAGGCCACGCTACCCGTGCTGATGATGCATTGAGTCCACTGGCCCAAGGCGGTCGCCCAGCAGCCATTGCACGACCGCGGCGATGCTATGGCCTGGTCGCCCAGGCCTCGCGCGGCCTGCAGCGGACATGACCAAGGCTGGGCGAGCCATGTCATCATGCTGTCATGAAGCTTCGATAGGATGAGGAGTTTCGCACCACCCTGCTATCGAATTTCGTGGAAAACAAAGATGTCCTGGCCGCCCCGGCCAATCAGAAAACTTACAGCGTAATGTTCCTCTGCACCGAAAATTCGGCGCGCAGCCTGATTGCGGAGGCGTTGCTGAATACTGCCGGCGCTGGCCGTTTTCGCGCATTCAGCGCCGGAAGCGCGCCTGCCGGCGAAGTCAATCCTTTCACACTTGAGCAAATCCGGCTGATCGGCTACGCACCGGAATACTTGCGCAGCAAGTCCTGGAGTGAGTATTCGACACCGGGAGCACCGGAAATGGACTTCGTGATCACAGTCTGCAATACCGCAGGCGGCGAAGTCCCCCCTCGTTGGCCTGGGCAGCCCGTCACGGCGAACTGGGATTTCCGGGATCCAGCCGCCACGCGCGGATCGGACCGCGAAATCCGCAGCGAGTATTCAGCAACCTGCCGCGAAATCAGGGCACGCGTCGAGATCTTCCGCAACCTTCCCACCGACGCACTCGATGAAATGGCGCTGCAGCGCAAAATCGCAAGAATCGCCGGTGTCATGAATTAATCGCAGGGGCGCCTGCCACCGCCCCCGCATTAAAGAAATCGAAAGGTCCCGGTTTTTCGGACAAAACATGTGCTACGGTTAGCACATTTTTGTCCACCCTATTCGGTTCGCCCATGATTTTCAAGAGTACGATCGGCCTGGCGCTGCTGTGCATGACCGCCTCGCAAGCCGCGCAGTTGCAAGTGCGCTGGGACCAGCAATCAAACAAAGTGACCATGACCAACCTGGAGCCCGCACCGCTGCCGGCAACAGGATGGTCGATCTACTTCAATTGCATGGAATGTGCGACGGGAGCGTCGCAGGACAAGGTAGCGGTCGAGCACGTGGCCGGCAGCCTGTATCGCCTGCGTCCGCAAACTGGCTTTGCTGGCCTGGCAAAGGGACAGGCGCTGGAATTCGGCTCCCACAAATCCGCTGCCATGACGAAAATCTACAAGGCGCCGCAGGGCTTTTACCTGGTCTACGACAACATGCCTGAACAAGCCCAGGCCATCGGGGATTTGAAGATCCTGCCGCAGCCGGATTTGATATCTCCTCAGGAGCTTTACCAGCGCAACGAGCAGGCCGACGTCTTGCCCGCAACCGCCTTGCCCCCAATCTTCCCTACTCCGCTCAAGCTGCAACAAGGCCAAGGCACCCTGCACCTTGCCATCGCCCCCGCGATTATCGCCGCCCCGGCGCTGAAAGCGGAACGCACCCTCGCCGAAAGCCTGTTGCGCCCTTACTGGCCCAAAGGCGCCGCGCGCCTCGCGCGATCCTCGCTGCGCCTCGCAATCGGCCAGGTTGAAGGCCAGGCCTCGCCCGAAGCGTACACCCTGGAGGTGGACGCCAAGGGCATCGCCATCACCGGCAACAGCGCCGCCGGCGTCGCCAACGGCCTGCAATCGCTGCGCGACCTGCTGCCAGTGCGCCCTGATGGCCGCGCCAGCGGCCCAGTCGACCTGCCGATACTGTCGGTCACCGACGCGCCACGCTTCGCCTATCGAGGCTTCATGCTGGACGTCAGCCGTAATTTCCAGGACAAGGAGTCCGTGCTGCGCCTGCTGGACCTGATGGCGCGCTTCAAGCTGAACGCATTCCATTTCCACCTGACCGATGACGAAGGCTGGCGGCTTGAAATCGCCGGCCTGCCCGAACTGACCGGCATCGGCGCGGTGCGCGGCCACAGCAACATATCGGGCGTGCGCCTGCAGCCGGCCTATGGTTCCGGCCCCAGCCCCAATGACAAGCATGGCAGCGGTTTTTACACCCGCGCCGATTACCTCGAAATCCTGCGCTATGCAGCGGCCCGCCACATCGAAGTCATCCCCGAAATCGAAATGCCGGGCCATGCCCGCGCCGCAGTGCAGGCAATGGAAGCACGCTATCGCCGCCTGAAAGCTGCCGGCAAACCTGGCGCCGGCCAGTTCCTGCTGAACGACCTGGAAGACCGCTCGGAATACCGCTCAGCGCAGGAATATAACGACAATGTGATCAACCCGGGCCTCGAATCAAGCTATACCTTTATCGAGCATGTGGTGAAGCAGGTCGCCGCGCTGCACCGCGAAGCCGGCGCTCCATTGCGCACGCTGCACGTCGGCGGCGACGAACTGCCGCTCGGCGCTTGGGAAAAGTCGCCGCGCAGCCAAAGCTTGATCGCCAGCCGGAACCTGCAAGGCACCGCCGGGCTGTGGAACTATTTCTACGACCGCGTCGAAGCCATCCTGCGCCGGCAAGGCCTGGCGGCGTCCGGCTGGGAAGAGCTGGGCACGCGCGCCGAAATGGCCGAGGGCAAGCGCAGGCAAGCCCCCAATCCTCATTTCATGCAGCGCGGATTCAAAGTCTATGTTTGGAACAATACCGGGAATGCGGCCGATCTTGGTTATCGCCTCGCCAACGCCGGGTATGACACTGTGCTGGCTCCCGCTACCAGGTTCTACCTGGACATGACCTATAACAAGAACCCCGGCGAGCCTGGCGCCACCTGGGCCGGCGCAACGGACATCGACGCCATCTACGACTACGTCCCCTTCGACCATACGAAACGCAGCGGCATCCCGGCTGCTGTCCAGGAACGCCTGACGGAGGACGGCAAGCGCCATATCCTCGGCCTGGAAGGTGCACTCTGGACCGAAACGGTACGCACGCGGCCGGAGATGGAGTACTTGCTCTTGCCACGCTTGCTGGCCCTGGCCGAACGCGCCTGGGCGCCGGAGCCTGCCTGGGCCATCGAAGCAGACCCAGTCAAGGCCGAAGCCTTGCACCGCAGTGCATGGTCGGGCTTCGTCAACGTACTGGGACAACGCGTCCTGCCAGGGCTCGGCCAGGTGAACTACCGCCTCGCACCGCCCGGCTTGAAACAGGAAGGCGGCAAGGTCTACGCCAATCATGATCTGCCCGGCGTGCCGCTGCATTACACCAGCGATGGCAGCGACCCGAGTGCCGCCAGCCCGCTGGTGCAGGGCCCAATTGCCGAAAGAGGCCTGATCAAGGTCGCCGCCATCGGCCATAACGGCCGGCAGGGCTGGGTTTCACGCATCGAAAACAACTGAGGCGGGGCGCCGCTCAAATGTCGTATCATGCTGCCATTGTCAGGATCAGGCTAAACGAGTGCATCGATACGACTTAATCAGTTGCCACGACTGCGGCGTGCTGCATCGCCGGCGTCCTGTGCTGCCGCGCGAAAAAGCGCGCTGCGTGCGCTGCCGGTCAGTGCTGTACCGGGGTATCCATTCGGATGCCAGCCGCATGGCAGCCATCATCCTGGCCACGCTGATCATGTACCTGATTGCACAATGCAGCCCTATCGTCGAACTGGACGTGAACGGCAACGTCTCGCGCGCCACGCTGCTCGGCGCCATCACGGTGCTTTGGCGCGAGCACATGCAGCTGGTCGCCAGCGCGGTATTTTTATTTACCTTCCTCTTGCCGGCGGTTGAACTGCTGTCGCTGCTGCACGTCACCCTGGCATTGGCGCTTGGCCACAAGCCCATGCTGTTCAACGTTTTGCTTCGCACAGTCCACCTGGCGCGGCGCTGGGGCATGACGGAGGTGCTGATGATCGGCATCCTCATCACCATCGTCAAGATGACCAGCCTGGCCACCGTGGTCCTGCAACCCGGCCTGTTCGCTTTTGGCGGGCTCACGCTGATGCTTGCGATTGTCGTTTCGTTCAATCCGAAAACGCTATGGAACCTGGGCGATGCGCTGTCGCCGCCAACGCCGGCGCCAGCCGTGCCGGCCGAAGCCTTGTCCTGCCACGTCTGCGGACTGGTGTCCGCCGACACACACGCCGCGCACCAGCACTGCCCGCGCTGCCACGCCCGCCTGCACCACCGTCAACCCAATAGCCTGGGGCGCACCTGGGCCTACCTGATCGCCGCGGCCATCCTGTACATTCCCGCCAACCTGCTGCCGGTGATGTACACGCACTCGCTGTTCGGACTGGAGGATGACACCATCATCAGCGGCGTACTGTATTTCTGGGACAGCGGCTCGCCCGGCCTGGCGGCGATCATCTTCATCGCCAGCATCGTCGTGCCCTTGATGAAGCTGGCCGTGCTGGCCTTGCTGACATGGACCGCGCAGCGCCACTCGCGCTGGCGCCCGCAGCAGCGCACCGTCCTGTACCGCCTGGTGGAATTCGTCGGCCGCTGGTCGATGCTCGATATTTTCGTCATTACGCTGACTGTGGCGCTGGTGCGCTTCCAGTCGCTTGCCACCATTACCGCCGGGCCGGGAGCCCTGGCATTTTGCGCCGTCGTGGTGCTGACCATGATCGCTTCGATGCAATTCGATCCGCGCCTGATCTGGGACCCTGTCCCGCCGAATGGAGAACAACAACATGCCTGAACACGACGGCACCCAAGCCAACACCGCCGGCGCTCCCCTGCCGCAGCCCCAGGTCGACAAAGCCAGCCACTGGCTGCCTTCCCTGGTCTGGCTGGTTCCGCTGCTGGCGGCGCTGATCGGCATCGGCCTGGTCGCCAAATCCTATTTCGATGAAGGGCCGACCGTGGTGGTCAGCTTCCGCAGCGGCGAAGGCCTGGAAGCGGGCAAGACCAAGGTGAAATACAAGGACGTGGACGTGGGCCAGGTGCGCGCGATTTCCCTGTCGCCGGATTTGAGCAAGGTGCAGGTGACCATCGACATGAACAAGGATGCGCGCCGCTTCACCGCAGCCGATACGCGCTTCTGGGTGGTCAAGCCGCGCATCGGCGTCAGCGGCGTTTCCGGCCTTGGCACGCTGCTGTCCGGCGCCTACATTGGTGTCGACGCGGGCAAATCGCAGGAGAGCAGCCACGATTTCACAGGCCTCGAAAAAGTGCCGCAAGTGGCAGGCGACCAGAAAGGCAAGCAATTCACCCTGCACGGCGATTCGCTTGGGTCGATCGACGCCGGCTCGCCCGTCTTCTACCGCCGCATCCCGGCCGGCCAGGTGATCGGCTACGAGCTGGAAAACAATGGCCAGGGCGTGGCAATCAAGGTGTTTGTCAATGCCCCGTACGACCAGTACGTAGGCAAGAATACGCGCTGGTGGCACGCCAGCGGGGTGGACCTGCAGCTCGACTCCGGCGGCTTCAAGCTGAATACGCAGTCCGTGGCGGCGCTGCTGGTGGGCGGCATCGGTTTCGAATCGGTCAGCGGACGCAAGCCCGATACGCTTGCCGCCGCAGGCACCGAATTCCCGCTCGCCGCCGACCAGGCGCGCGCCATGCGCGAGCAGGACGGTGCGCCGGTGACCACGGTGTTCTACTTTAACCAGTCCCTGCGCGGCCTGTCGCCCGGCGCGCCGGTGGACTTCCGCGGCATTGTGCTCGGCGAGGTGCGTTCCGTAGGCGTTGAATTCGACCCGGTCAAGAAAGACTTCCGCATGCCGGTCACGGTGGACATGTACCCAAGCCGCCTTGGCCGCCGCTTCCAGGAGACGGTGACGGATGAAAAGGACCGCAACGCCGGCCCGCTGGTGCTGGAGCGCATGGTCAGCCACGGCCTGCGCGGGCAGCTGCGCACCGGCAACCTGCTGACCGGCCAGCTGTACATCGCGCTGGACTTCTTCCCCAACGCGGCGCAAGCCAAACTGGATATGAACGCCTACCCGATCGAAGTGCCGACGGTACCGAACGCCCTTGACGAACTGCAGGCGCAGATCGCCAGCATCGCGCGCAAACTGGACAAGGTCCCGTTCGACCAGATCGGCATCAACCTGCGCGACTTGCTGAAGAGCGCCGACAACCTGTTCAAGAAAGTCGATGGCCAGCTGGTGCCGGACCTGCAGGCGACGCTGGGCGAAGCGCGCAAGACCTTCGGCGAAGCGCAGCAGGTGCTGCAGCAGGATTCGCCGGTGCAGTCCGATTTGCGCACCGCCTTGCAGCAGCTGACGCAGACGCTGCAATCGCTGAGCGAACTGTCCGATTACCTGGAGCGCCATCCGGAAGCGCTGATCCGCGCCAAACCCCTGCCCATGAAGGAGAACAAATGATGCGCTGGCATGCCTTCCCCTTTGCCGCCGCGGCCGCGCTGACCCTGGCCGGCTGCGCCAGCGCGCCGCCGGAACGCTTCTACAGCCTTAGCAACGGCATGGCGTCCGCCGCCAGCGTGCCGGATCCCGGCTACTACATCGAGGTGCAAAACGTGAGCGTGCCGCAGCAGGTGGCGCGCAGCCAGCTGGTAGTGACGTCGGGCGAAGGCCGCATCGACGTACTGGAGCAGGAACGCTGGTCGTCGCCGCCGGCGTCGGAAATTGGCCAGGCGCTGTCGCTGGCCATTTCCGGCGAACTGGGCGCCATCGACGTGTTCCGCACGCAGCCGCCGGAAAAAGCCGTGGTCTACCGCATCAGCACCGGCGTGCTGCGCTTTGAATCGGCGCCCGGCAAGTATGCGCTGCTGGACGCCGTGTGGAGCGTGCGCCAGGCAGGCAGCACGCAAGTCCTGACTTGCCGCAGCACTGCGCGCGAAGAGGTGGCCGCCGGGTTCGACGCACTCGTGATCGGCCATCGCCGTGCCCTGGCCCGCGTCGCGGCGGACATCTCGCGAGCCGTGCGCGGCCTGGCCGCCGGCAAAGCCAGTTGCCCGCAAACGGCAGCGAGCTAGCCGCTTTCTGCTTCGGCAGCAGCCTGCGCAAAGCGTAACGGACGTTGCCGCATTCAGCTTGCAAGTTCACGCAGTGATTCAACATGGCGCCGCACCTCGCCCGCCCTGAGCGGGCCGCCATGTCCCATGAAAAAGCGCTGCGATCCCGCCTCCAGCATGCTTTCCAGCTGCGCTGCAACCGCTTGGGGATTGTCTTCGAATGGCGGGCGCTTCGCCTTGCCGGTCCTGGCAATCCCCCCCAGCAGGATGCCTGAGGAGATCAAGTCGCCTACCATCGCATCGCCGCCTGCAAGCTGCACCGAAATCGAGCCGCAAGTATGCCCAGGGGTCGGCAAAACCATGCCGTCGAGACCGAACGGCTTCAGTGCAAGGACCTCGTCTTCCTGCAAAAGGATATCGGGAGTGAACGGTACGTACGGCTTCCTGATCAAGCCGGTTCGGAGAAACGCGCGCCCGAACCAGCCAGTGGCGCAAAATGTCATCGGCCGCTTCTGCAGGTAGTAGTCAAGATCGCCCGCGTGCGCAACGATGGGGGCACCGGTTTGCGCGCGCAGTTGCGCAGCGCTTCCCGCATGGTCGATATGCGCATGCGTCACCACGATCAGCTTGATGTCGGAAAGCTGCAGCCCATGGAGATAAAGGGCCCGTTCCACTTTGCGACCGCTGCCCGGCAAACCGGTATCGACCAGGACACAGCCTTTGGGGCCAATGATGATATGGCAGTTCACCATGCCAAGCGGCGCGATGCCAACTCGAACAATCTCGGGCGTACTCATTCCTGGAACTCCTGGCAAAAGAAATCGGCCAGGCTATTGTGCACGGGCGCCGCGTTCCATTAGCATGGCGATATTCGCATTTTTTTAGCCGATATGGTCAAACCTTTGAAACCTGCGCGCGTCGCCCTTCTGGCCTACCCTGGCTGCATGGGCCTGCAGCTATTCAGCGTGGCGGACATTCTTGCCATCGGGGCGGACATCGCAAAGGCTGCGCCCCCGGAAGTGGACTGGGTTTCGGTCCACGGGCGCCGCGTCCTGTTGTCGGGCGGAGTTCCCCTGGAAGCGGTCAAGCCCAGCGGAAAATATGATGTACTGATCGTCCCCGGCTTTGGCCTCAACCGCCCCGTCGACTGGCAATTCAGGCTGGCCGCCTGGAGCAAGGAAGTTGAATTCATCCGCCGCAGTTTTGCCAAAGGCAGCCGGGTGGCGTCGGCATGTGTGGGCGCCTTCCTGTTGGCCGAAGCCGGCTTGCTCAATGGCCGCAAGGCCGCCACTTCCTGGCTGTTCGCAGGCGACCTCGCGCGGCTCTACCCTGCAGTCTCCGTCCGGCCGGAAGCGCTGCTGGTGGACGACAGCGCCGTCATTACCACCGGCGCCGTCAGCGCGGCCACCGACCTCGCCATCTACCTGATCAAGCACCTGTTGGGAGCGGAGGCAGCAGTCGCCACCGCCCGCGTTTCGCTACTGCCGGACCAGCGCAGCAGCCAGGCCCCTTATGTGGACACCAATATCGCAGCCCAGGAGCTGCCAGACTTTTCCCAACGCTTGATCGAATGGTTCAACGGCCGCTTGGCAACGCCCTACTCGCTGCAGGAGGTCGCAGGCGCCTTCCACACAAGCCCCAGCACCTTGATGCGCCGGGTCCGCAGCGAGACCGGCCAGACGCCCTTGTCCCTGCTGCATGCCGCACGAGTGGAAAAGGCAAAGGAACTATTACGCAGCAGCGCGTGGAGTATGCCGCGCATCGCCGAAGCGGTCGGCTACGCGGATGCCAGCAGCTTTTCGCGCCTGTTCACACGTCACACCGGCCAGACGCCGATGCGCTATCGCCGCCAATGATCAAGGCCGCTTGAGCTTGCTGCGCGCACGTTCCGCACGTTCCCGGACGACGCATCCCTGGGCGTGATCATTGACCAGGCCCATCGCCTGCATGAATGCATAGACGGTCGTCGGGCCGACAAATTTCCAGCCCAGCTTTTTCAGCGCCTTCGATAATGCGATGGCTTCATCAGACGTGGAAACAGTCTGCGGAGGCGCCGCTCCATCCGGCGCTGGCTCGAATTTCCAGACAAAGCGCGCCAGCGATCCTTCGCTCGCAATCAGCTCCCTGGCGCGCCTGGCGTTGTTGATCACCGCCTCGATCTTGCCGCGATGGCGGACAATTCCTTCGTCCTGCAACAGGCGCTCCACGTCCTTCTCCGTGAAGCGAGCGACACGGTCGATATCGAAATGATGGAACGCGCGCCGGAAATTCTCGCGCTTTGCCAGGATGGTTCGCCAGCTCAAGCCTGACTGGAATCCTTCAAGGCAGATCTTTTCAAACAGGCGCGTGTCATCGACTACCGGAAATCCCCACTCGGAATCATGATAGTGCGGGAATTCCGGCGCGGCACCGCACCAGCGGCAGCGCGCGCCGCCATCAGGCCCGGCGAATAATTCGCTCACGCCGCCACCTCGTGCTTCAGGAATGCCAAGCGCTCATCGGTCATCGATGGCGCGATCTCCAGGATGTCCGCCGTAACAACGCCTTCCGCAACAAACGGGTCTTGCGCCAGGCGTTCCTGCAGCGCCGGTAAGGACGTGTTATGGGCGATGATGGCGCCGCCGGCATTCGGCTGGATGCTCCCCGCCAGCAAGAACACTCCCTCCTGCAGGCCCAAACGCATCCATGCCTTATGCGCATCCGTATGCAGGGCCGCCCGGCTCTTGTCGGCAAAACGCAGTGTTATGACAAACATGTTCTCACTCCTTTGATCCAGTCGCGCATGGCGTCGACTTCTTTTTGGATAAACCCTTCATCATGGAATGCATTGGCAAGCGTGGCCACGCCCTGGCTACGCGCGAGCAAATGCATGGCCAGGTCATCGGCATCGTCCGGCCTGCCGAGTAGCTCGAACTGGCGGCGCAGCCAAGTGCGAAACAGCAGGAAGATCTTGTTGGCATCTTCGCGCGAGCGATGCTCAAGCTTCGACAATTCGGTGCTCAGCGTACCGACCGGACAGCCGTGGGCCATGATCTTCGCGCGGTTCGCGACCAGGATGCCGACGAAACAAAGCAGCCGCCCTTCCGGATGCCCGCCCGCCACCTCCCAACGCGCAAGCATTCCTGCGGTGGCGTCCAGGCGTAGCTGGATGACAGCATCGAGAATCTCGTCCTTTGCCTTGAAGTGATGATAGAAATTGCCGCGAGTGATGCCGACGGCCGCCGCCACGTCGGCGAACGACGTCTGCTCGTAACCCTGCTGATAGAACAGCCGGTCAGCCGCTTCGATGATTCGTTCGCGCGTCGCTTTTCCAGTCATGGGAATATATTAGGACGCGCGCCCTAGAATTGTCAAGAAAATAACGCGCTAATCCAGCGCACTCAGGCCATGCATGAACTGGTTGAACTTGGCCGGCTCTTCGAACGGAATGAAGTGGCCCGAACGCTCAAACATCACCAGTGCCTTGTGCGGCGCTTCGATCTGGTCAAAGTAATTGCGTGCTATTTGCCACGGTGCGTTGAAGTCGGCTCGGCCAAGCAGGAAGTAGACCGGAACCTGGAAAGTGCGGGCCGTACGCGTGAGATCCAGTTGGAGTAATTCCGGCCAAAGGGTCGCCAGCGACAGTGCTTCACCTTTGTCGCTTTGCGCATCGCGGTACAGTGCTTCTTCTTCCGTGTGCACGCCCTCGAACATTTTCCGGTAATTCATGCCGCCGTAAAACACGCCGCCATAGCGCAGCAGCCAGTTCCGCTGTGTCTTCAGGTCTTCCACGCCTTGCTTGCCACCAGACGGATAGCGGCCTTGCAAACCCTCAAGCTCGCGAATAGCCTGGGCATTCTTGTCCTGGCGCGCCTTGTCGAGGACATAAGCCAGCGAGACTTTTTCGTTTTCAATCAGGTTGGCTACCTGACCGACGCCGACGTAGGCGTAAAAATCTTCCGGATAATCGCGCGCCAGCATCGTGCCAAGGACCGTTCCCCATGAGTGGCCAAGCAGGAAAATCTTCTTGCGCCCAAAGCGCTGCTTCAACAGCGTTACCAGTTCATGCGCATCCGCCTCGATCTGGCCGATACGCAGGGAAGACGCGGGGGCTTGGGGATCGAAGGAAAGGCCGGCTCCGCGCTGGTCCCAGTTCACGACGACAAAGTCGCGCTCCAGGCCACGGTTATAGCTTCGGAACAGCAGCAGTTCGGAGAAACCCGGCCCGCCATGAAGTATCAGTAAGAGCGGCTTGCTGGTGTCCTCTCCATGGATACCGATTGCCTGCTCCACGCCGCCAAGCCGTACCCTCTCCATGGACGAGATGCCGCTTGCCCACGCCAGCTTGGCCAGGAACAGTCCAATGAACAGACAAATCGCACGCATGGTCTTCTCTCCTCAAAGAAATCGAACCTGCTTACGCTATCTGAATCCTGCTGCGCACAACAAGCGGCAGTCGGACGAACGGTCGAAAATAAGGGGCGAACGGCGGCTACCGGAGCTGCCATACCAGGCCAAGTCTTTCGCATCCCCGAATGATCCAGCCGCCCGGATCGAGGTGCCTTGGCTCGTTCATCGCCGAGGTTGGACGCGCGTGGTGATGGCTATGCAGGCCCTCGCCTAGCAGCAGCAAGGCAAAGAAGACATTGTCCCGTGCTTCGCTATCGCTTCCCGCCACCTTGTTCCCGAATATATGGCCGAACGAATTGACCGACCACGTGAACTGGTGCAGCAGGGCCACCCGCGTGGCGCCAGCCCAGAAAAGGCAGCGCACCATCTCGCCCTCTCCGCCCAGCAGAAAGCCAACCGCGCCAGGCAGAACCAGTCCGGTGGCGGCGATCGGCCAATAGAACTTTGAAAGGAAAGCGATACTGCCGTCTGCAAGGCAATCCGGCGCATAGCGTTCAGGCTGCGAGACGCGGCCATAAATCATCCACCCCATGTGCGAGTGGAACCAGCCCAGGAAGCGGTTCGAAATCGGGCCGCTGTCGGAAAACCACGGCGAATGCGGATCGAACTGCTTGTCGGCAAAGCGATGGTGGCGCCGGTGGTCCGCCACCCAGCGCGTTATATCCCCCTGCATCGCCCAGGTGCCAAGCACACCTAAAATGACCTTGATGACGGCACTGGTCTTGAACGCATGATGCGTGAAGTAGCGATGCATGCCGATGGCCACGCCCAGCACGGTCGAACCGAAGAAAACAGCAAACACGATCCATGTCGCAGCAGTCGGTGTCAGCTGCCACTTCCCGCGCAGCGCCAGGGCTGCCATCAATATCCACGGCAGGATTATGGAAGCCACGTTGAGCAACCTGTTGCCCCAGTTTTCCCTTGGGTGCTGCGAGATATAAAGATCCTTCATCCTGCACTCGAAATATTTTAGCAACAGTATGCTATTACCAATCTTCCCCTCTCGCAAGAATTCCATGCTATGCTAACCTTATCAGCCTGATAACGTTACCACAGAGAGTGCCATTCAAGGCGCCAAATCAGACGGGAAATCCAATGGAGGAGAACCATGCATAAAAAGAAGTCAAGCAGCACCGCTTCGGCCGTCAAAGCCGCCTTGTCCACTTTCGCCACGCTGGCAGCTGCAGTGCCGGTGCACGCAGTCTCATTGCCCGGCAATGTAGCCGACCACACCCTGCAGGGCGTGCCGAGCATGGTCGTGCGCCCCGGCTCCTGGCGCGAGACCACCGACGTCCTGGTCCGCTCGACCGCGGATGGCCTGGTCAGCACTGGGCTCGCGGCCAAAGGCTGGAACATCGTCGCAGTCGACGATGACTGGATGGTCAGGACTGACTGCACGGACTGGGATGCCGCACGCACACCGGTACCAAACTGCTCCGGCGGCCGGGATGCCAACGGCCACCCGATCGCCTCGCCGAGCAAATACCCGCAAGGCATTCAGTCCACCATCAACTACGTCCACTCCAAGGGACTGAAGTTCGGCATCTACACTGACGGCGGCTCCAAGACCTGCGACGGCGGCGCGGCGATGAATGCCGCCAGCGGCCCAACCTACTTCATCAGCGATTCCAACTACTTCGCCAGCATGGGTGTCGACTACATCAAGAGCGACTACTGCTACAACATCAACAACACCTCCAACGGCTGGCCGCTCACCACCGACAGCGATGCTACCGTCGCCGTCGACGCCTACCGCCAGACCGCGCTGGCGGTCGATGCCGCCAACGCCGCCTACGGCACCCACATGGTCTTGACTCCGTCGCCGGCAGCCTACTTCAACTGGCATAACGACGCCACCGGCACCGCCGCCTTCCAGAAAGTGGTCGGCGGCCTGGCCCTGTACGCGCAACAGTGGCGCATTGGCGGCGACAACGGCGGCAGCACCTGGTCTTCCATGCTGACCACGCTGGACCAGGGGGTCGGCACCGCCGCATTCGCCCGCGCCGGCCACTTCAACGACCTGGACCAACTCGCCATGGGCAAAGGTTCAATGACGACGGCCCAAGGCCAGTCCGAATTCAGCCTCTGGGCCATCATGGCAGCGCCGCTTAACATCAAGGTCGGCGTCACCACCGGATTGACAGCGCAGCTGGTCAGCGACGCCGGCAACACCGACGTGATCGCCATCAGCCAGGACCAGATCGGGGCGCAAGGCAAGCGCATTTATAACGACGCCAACACCTCGGTCTTCACCAAACCGCTGGCGAACGGTGACTACGCAGTGCTGTTACTGAATAAGTCCACCACGGCCCAGACCATTTCCACCAGCGGCACGGCTGTCGGCACGTCCGCAACGCAGTTCAGCCTGACCGACGTTTGGTCGAAAGCCGTCTCCACCAGCACCGGCAGCATTTCGGCAAGCGTGCCGGCGACCAGCGCCATTCTCTACCGCCTGCATCCGACTTCCAACGCCTTCAGCGCCTGGCGCCAGGCACGCAATGCGAGTTCGATCAGCGACGATGACGCCTCTACTGCCGGCTGCTTCGACAGCGCCTGCCGCAGCTTCTCCTCCGATGCGTTGGCTTCGGCCGGTGTGGCCGCCGGCGGCAGCATCACGGTCGGCGGGCAAACCTTTACCAATTGGGTAGGCGGCGGCGCAGGACAACTGGACAGCATCATTGCCCAGGGCCAGACCATTTCGTATTCCGCGGTCAGCCGCAGCTATATCGGCTTCCTCGGCGCCTCGAACGGCGGCGACGTGTCCGGCACGCTGACCCTGAACTACAGCGACGGAACCAGCAGCACGGTGACGCTCGGCTTCCCGGATTGGCAAAGCGTAAACCCCAGTGCCTTCGGCGACACCACCGCCGTGGTAACGACGCATGCCAACACGCAGACCAAGGCGCAGGTGAGCGGTAACCACCTGATTTCCCAGGCCAAGTTCGCTCTCCCTGCCGGCAAGAGCGTGATCTCCATCACACTGCCTAACCAGCCGGCGCTGCGCATCTTCTCCATCACGACTTCCTGATAAGTCCTGATGTCAAGGGAGCCCGTCCCCCTCGGGGCGAGCTCCCGCAGAAACAATCTGATTGCGGCGGTGTATCATCGGTTCAATTCAACTCTGGACTACTGAATGGCCCGCGACAACATCAACGATATCCTAGTGTTCCTGGCTGTTGCGAGGGAACGCAGTTTCACGCGCGCCGCCGCCAAGTTGGGGATGACGCAGTCTGCCCTTAGCCATATCATCCGTTCATTGGAAAGCCGGCTCGGCGTACGCCTGCTGACGCGGACAACGCGCAGCGTTTCGCCAACCGAAGCCGGAGAGCGCCTGTTGCAAAACGTAGCACCCCGTCTGGAGGAAATCGAAGCGGAAATCGCCGCCGTCAGCGACCTTGGCGAGAAACCGACAGGAACCGTCCGCATCACCGCTATCGACCATACGGTCAATACCGTGCTCTGGCCCCGCATCGCCCCCTTACTGCGCCAGTATCCGGACCTGCAGGTTGAAATCAGCTCCGATTACCGCTTGATCGATATTGCCGCCGAACGCTATGACATCGGCGTGCGCCATGGCGACCAGGTAGAAAAGGACATGGTCGCCGTGCGCCTGACCGCCGACGTGCAAATGGTGATTGTGGGCTCACCGGCCTATTTCGAGCATCGCCCCATCCCGGTCTCGCTGCAGGAACTGATGCGCCATAACTGCATCTGTCTGCGTTTATCCAGCAGCGGCGGAGTCTATGCCTGGGAATTACTGGACCAGGGGCGCCCCATTGAGGCTCGGGTGCGCGGCCAGGCCTTGTTCACGAGCGTCTATCCGATGCTTGATGCTGCGCTTGACGGCTGCGGCCTGGCATTCCTGCCGGGAGACATGGTGTCGGAACACGTGCAGGCCGGCCGCCTGGTCAGCGTGATGCCGGACTGGTGCCCAGCGTTTCCAGGTCTGCATGCGTTCTTCCCCAACCGACGCAACTCTTCGCGTGCATTAGCCCTGGTGATTGAGGCGATAAGGTTCAATGGATAGGCGCAGCGCGGCTCGCGCGCGCCGCCAGCCAGGCCGTAGCAGCTGCAGCAAGCAGCAAGGCAGCACTCATGAAGAACGTGGCCTGATAGCCGCTCACATCGAACAGAAGGCCACCCGCTGTCGCGCCCAGCATGATCGCCAACTGAACTACAGCGACGATCAAGCCGCCTCCCGCTTCAGCATCGTCGGGTAAGGTCCGCGCCAGCCAGGTCCACCAGCCAACGGGCGCCGAGGTGCCGAACAAGCCCCATGCCGCCAGCAACAGCATGACCGGTATCCGCTCGCCGCCGAATGCCACAAGCAGTACCGCAATCGCCGCCATCAACAGCGGAATTACGGTCAACGTGCGGTAAAGGCCCTTGCCCACAAAGGCACCAATCAGCGTCGTACCGGCAAACCCCGACACGCCCATCATCAGCAGCATCAGCGACAGGCCGGAAACATTGAGCTGGGTTGCGCTCTCGAGGAATGGGCGCAGGTAGGTGAACAGGGCGAACTGCCCCATGAAAAACAGGCTGACCGCCAGGATGCCCCAGCCCACCACGGGCCGCGCAAGCAGGCGAAACTGTTTACCGCTTCCCTGCCCTGCCTCAGTGCGCATGGCGGGCAAGCTGGTGAACTTCCAGCCAAAAGCCAAGGCCGC
The DNA here is from genome assembly GCF_009720745.1 of Massilia eburnea. Taxonomy (GTDB): domain Bacteria; phylum Pseudomonadota; class Gammaproteobacteria; order Burkholderiales; family Burkholderiaceae_D; genus Rugamonas; species Rugamonas eburnea. The sequence goes on from NZ_WNKX01000007.1 coordinate 42,299, forward strand.
CACAGGCACCACGCAGAAAAATGCGCCGCGCCAGCCGATGCTCGCGCCCAGAAAACTGCCCAACGGCGCGGCGATGACCGTCGCCAGCGCGTTGCCGCCGTTGACAATGGCCAACGCGCGCGGCACAAGATCCTCAGGCACCAGCCGCATCGCGGTAGCCGCCGAAATCGACCAGAAGCCGCCAATGGCGATTCCGATCAGGGCCCGGCCCGACATGAAGACCAGGTAGTTTGGTGCAAACGCCACTACAGCTCCCGAAACCATCATCAGCAGCGACATGGAAAGAAGCAGGAGCTTACGGTCCATCCGACTGGCCAGCGAACTGATGACCAGGCTGGCCAGCAAGGCGAAGGCGCCCGAGATCGAAATCGCCTGGCCAGCCTGCCCTTCGGTGATATGAAGGTCGGCGGCGATCGGAGTCAGCAAGCTGACCGGCATGAATTCAGATGCCACCAGCGCAAAGGCGCCGAGCGACATCGCCAGCACCGCGCCCCATGCCGCCCGGGCCGGCGGCGGCGCGGCCGTCGTGATTGCAGTTGGATTCATTTAGAGAGCGTAGCGTTGTCGATCACAAAGCGATATTTGACATCGCCCTTGAGCATGCGCTCATAGGCAACGTTGATTTCTTCGGCCCGGATCAATTCGATGTCGGCCACAATGCCATATTCGGCGCAGAAATCGAGCATTTCCTGGGTTTCCGGAATACCGCCGATCATCGAACCGGCAATGGCGCGGCGCTTCATGATCTGGTTGAAAACGTTGGGCGAAGGATGCGGCGTCGCGGGCGCCCCTACCAGCGTCATCGTCCCGTCGCGTTTCAGCAGCACCAGGAACGCGTCGAGGTCGTGCGGGGCGGCTACCGTGTCAAGGATGAAGTCCAGGCTCTGGACATGGGCCGCCATTTCATCCGCATTGCGCGAAACGACAACTTCGTTGGCGCCGAGCGCCCTGGCATCGGCGCGCTTCGATTCCGAGGTGGTGAACGCTACCACATGCGCCCCCATGGCACGAGCCAGCTTGATCCCCATATGGCCCAAACCGCCGATCCCCACCACGCCAACCTTCTTGCCCGGCCCAACGTTCCAGTGCCGTAGCGGCGAATACGTGGTGATGCCGGCGCACAGCAGCGGCGCCACTGCGGCCAGGTCCTGTTCCGGGTGACGGACACGCAGCACATAGCGCTCATGCACCACGATCTGCTGCGAGTAACCGCCCAGGGTCCAACCCGGCTTCTCTTCGGTGGCTCCGTTGTAGGTTCCGACCATACCGTCGCAATAGTTTTCGAGGCCGTCGCCGCAGTCGGCGCAATGCTTGCAGCTGTTGACGATGCAGCCAACGCCGACCAGGTCGCCGACTTTGTGGCTGCTCACATGGGCGCCGACGGCGGAAATGCGGCCAACAATTTCATGGCCAGGCACGCATGGGAACTGGGTACCGGCCCATTCCGCGCGAACCGTATGCAAGTCGGAATGGCACACGCCGCAGAATGCGATATCGATCAGCACATCATGCGCGCCAGGCTCTCGACGAGTGATGTCCATGGAAACAAGGGCTTGGTCGCCAGCGTGGGCGCCATATGCTTTGACCGTCATAAGAAGCTTCCTTTCATTGATACTGAAAACCGAAAGAGAGCATCTTAACGACAAAGACAAGGGAAAAACGGGCTAGAAATTGCATGGGCTTATCAATCTGGCTCATGAATGAAATGGGCGATAGTGTTATCCTCGGCGGTGATTAACTTGTTGAGACCTGCATGCAAACCCTGGCTGAATCAATCGCGCAATGGACACGGGATGAAGAAGACTTCCAGTCCCCCATTGCCAATCTGTTCCTTTACCGGCGCAGCGCACCGACCACACCGCACGTCTGCCTGGTCGAGCCCAGCATCGTGCTGGTCGCGCAGGGCGCCAAGCAATTGGTCATCGGCGAACAAAGCTACCGCTACGATTCGACCCGTTTCATGGTGACGGCGCTCAACCTTCCCGGCAGCTCGCAGGTGCTGGAGGCGCAACCGGACCGGCCCTGCCTTGGCCTGGTCTACAAGCTGGATCTGCGCACCATTGCCGAACTGGCGACGCAGGGCGCGCTGCCGGTGCCAGTGGACGTCGCCAGCCAGGGCGCAGCGGCCATCGGCAGCCTGACGCCCGCGCTCGCGGATCCTTTCAAGCGCCTGATCGCCCTGCTGGGCGAGCCGGATGCCAGCCCGGTTCTGGCGCCGTTGATCGAGCGTGAAATCCATTACCGCCTTCTCCTCAGCGACCAGTCGGCGCGCCTGCGCCAGATCGCGGCTGCTGGCAGCCAGGGCTTCCGCATTGCGCGTGCGCTCGACTGGCTGCGCGTTCACTTTGCCGAGCCGCTGCGGATTGACGAACTGGCGGCGCGCGTCCAGATGAGCACATCCAACCTGCACTTGCACTTCCGCCAGCTGACGGCGATGAGCCCTTTGCAGTACCAGAAATGGCTACGCCTGAATGAAGCGCGGCGCCTGATGCTGAACGAGCACCTGGATGCCGCCAGTGCGGCGTTCAAGGTCGGCTATGAAAGTCCTTCGCAATTCAGCCGGGAATACAGCCGCCTGTTCGGCGCGCCGCCCAAGCGCGATATCGACACCATGCGGCGCGAGGCTGCACCAGTCTGAAACGCCAAAGAGGATCAGGCAAGAAATCAGTGGAATCGTGCTATCGGCTGTAAAAACGCGCTCAATAGAATGCAAGCTTGCATTTCCATATGAGCGGAGAGTACGGAATGATCACACTGAATATCAACGGCACGACGACACGCGTTGACGTCGCCGCCGACACACCTTTGCTGTGGGTGCTGCGCGATAAGCTGCACTTGACCGGCACCAAATATGGCTGCGGCATGGGTTTGTGCGGCGCCTGTACTGCGCACCTGGACGGCACCCCGATTCGTTCGTGCAGCACCCCGGTGTCGGCAGCGGTCGGCAAGAAGATCGTCACTATCGAAGGCGTCGACCGTGCACGCATTGGCCAGGTGGTGCAGGAAACCTGGAAGAAACTGGACGTGGTCCAGTGCGGCTACTGCCAGTCCGGCCAGATCATGAGCGCCGTCGCCCTGTTGGAGGGCAATCGCAAGCCATCGGATGCCGACATCGATGCCGCCATGGCCGGCAATATCTGCCGCTGCGCCACCTATGTCCGCATTCGCGCTGCCATCCACGAAGCCGCACAGGAGCTGGCATGAATATGACTAACTCACGCATTGAAAACGGCAGCCGCCGCGACTTCCTGCGCGGTGCACTGCAAGCCGCTGCCGGCCTGACGCTGGCCATTTACCTGCCCGGCACCCAAGCCGCCGCACCCGCCGCAGCTGAATTCGAGCCGAACGCTTTCATCCGCATCGGAACGGACGGCATGGTCACCGTCATCGCCAAGCACGTGGAAATGGGCCAAGGCGCCTACACCGGGCTGGCCACACTGGTGGTGGAAGAACTTGACGCGGCCTGGCCACAGGTCCGCGTGGAAGGCGCGCCAGCCGACGCCCGCCGCTACAACAACCTGGCTTTCGGGCCGTTCCAGGGCACCGGCGGCAGTACCGCCATTGCCAACTCCTGGGAGCAAATGCGCAAAGCTGGCGCCAGTGCGCGCGCCATGCTGGTATCGGCCGCCGCCGCGCAATGGAAGGTACCGGCCAGCGAGATCAGCGTCAGCGAAGGTGTCATCTCGCACGGGGCATGCAAGGCGACATTCGGAGAACTGGCGCCGGCAGCAGCATTGCTGCCAGTGCCGACGGACGTGACGTTGAAGCCGGCCCAGGACTTCAAGCTGATCGGCAAGCGTGCGCCTCGCAAGGACAGCGCGGACAAAGTGAACGGCCGCGCACAATTCACCCAGGACGTGCAACTGCCCGGCATGCTGACTGCCGTCGTCGCCCACCCGCCGCGCTTTGGCGCCACCGTCAAATCCTTCGACGCCAGCAGGGCCAAAGCGATCAAAGGCGTCGTGGACGTGGTGCAGATCCCTACTGGCGTCGCCGTACTGGCACACGATACCTGGAGCGCAAAAAAAGGCCGCGACGCCCTCAAGATCGTCTGGGACGAATCCAGAGCGTTCAAGCTGGGAAGCAATGATCTCCTTGCGCAATATCGTGAGCTGGCGCAGCAACCGGGCCGAGTCGCCCACAGCCAGGGCGATGCCGACACCGCCCTCGCCCAGTCGGGCCGCGTGCTGCGTGCCGTCTACGACTTCCCCTACCTCGCCCACGCAGCGATGGAGCCGCTGAACTGCGTCGTGCGCATCGGTGAGAAAGAATGCGAGTTGTGGTACGGCGCCCAGTTCCAGTCCATCGACCAGCCATCGATCGCCGCACTGCTTGGCCTGCCGCCGGAAAAGGTGAAGATCAACATGCTCTATGCCGGCGGCAGCTTTGGCCGGCGCGCCAGCAAGGACGCGGACTATGTGCTGGAAGCGGTGCAGATCGCCCGGGCCAGCAAGTCCCGTGCGCCGATCAAGATGGTCTGGCTGCGCGAGGACGACATGAAAGGCGGCTACTACCGCCCTGCTTTCCACCATGCGCTGGAAGCATCGCTGGGCGCCGATGGCATGCCGGCTGCCTGGCGCCATCGCCTGGTAGGGCAATCGATCCTTGCAGGCACGGTATTTGAAGGCATGATGGTCAAGGACGGCATCGATGCGGTGTCCGTCGAGGGCGCAGCCAATCTTCCCTATGGCATCCCAGCATTGCGCGTCGAACTGCACACGCCGACCGGCAATCCCGTTCCAGTGCACTGGTGGCGCTCGGTGGGTTCGACACATACGGCCTATTCCACCGAGACGTTTATCGACGAACTGGCGGGCAGCGCCGGGAAAGACCCTGTGGCCTACCGACTCGCACTGCTCGGCAAGCATCCGCGCCACGCGGGCGTTCTCAAACTCGCGGCTGAAAAGGCCGGATGGGGCCAGCCCTTGCCTGCAGGCCAGGCCGGAACGCGCCGTGGCCGCGGCATCGCCGTGCATGAAGCTTTCGGCACCTATGTGGCCGAAGTGGCCGAGGTCACTGTCAGCGCAGACGGCAGCTTCAGCGTCGACCGCGTTGTATGTGCCGTCGACTGCGGCATCGTCGTCAATCCCGACATCGTACGCGCGCAGCTGGAAGGCGGCGTGGGCTTCGCCTTGTCTGCCGCTTTGCACGGAGCGATTACGCTGAAGGACGGCGCAGTGGAACAATCCAACTTCCACGACTACGCGCCGATCCGCATCAACGAAATGCCCAAAGTGGAGGTGCACATCGTCCCTTCAGCTGAAAAGCCTAGCGGCATCGGCGAACCAGGCGTGCCGCCACTGGCGCCAGCCCTGGCCAATGCACTTGCCGCCGCGACCGGGAAGCGGGTACGCAGCCTTCCGATCGGCACGGAGGAGCTGAAGGCCTGATGAAGAGCGTTGATTTGCAGGTCCTGGATGCCGCCCGCCGATGGGCGGCCGAAGGGCGGCGCTATGCCCTGGTAACAGTGGCACATACCTGGGGTTCGGCGCCGCGTCCCGCCGGCTCATGGCTGGTGGTACGAGATGATGGCATGACCGTCGGCTCCGTGTCGGGCGGCTGCGTGGAAGACGACATCATCGACCGCATGCGGGAAAGCCGGCTTGGCGAGCGCTGGCCGTTCAGCCTGGACTACGGCGTCACGCAGGACGAAGCCGCGCGCTTTGGCCTGCCCTGTGGCGGCGCCTTGCAGCTCGTGGTCGAGCCGCAGCCGGATGCCGCGCAACTGGACGAACTAGCCCAGAGCTTGGCGCGCGGAGAACTGACCTTGCGGGAAGTGGACCTGGCAAGCGGCGTTACCGCCTTGCGCGCCGCCCAGCGCGGCGATGCATTGGGCTGGGACGGCCAGCAGCTGCGCATTATCCACGGCCCGCAATGGCGCCTATTCATCGTCGGCGCAGGGCAGATTTCCTACTACCTGGCGCAAATCGCGCAGGCACTGGACTACGACATCACCATCTGCGAGCCGCGCAATGAGTACGGCGCCGAATGGCGCGTTCCGGGCACGAAGCTGGTCAGCACGATGCCCGACGACGCCTTCCTGGCAATGAATGCAGACTCGCGCTGCGCCGTGGTCGCCCTGACGCATGATCCCAAACTGGACGATATGCTGTTATTGGAAGCGCTGCGTTCGCCCGCCTTTTATGTCGGAGCGGTCGGCTCGCGTCTGAACGACAGCAAACGGCGCGAGCGCCTGGCGCAGCACTTCGACTTCTCGGCCGAAGACCTGGCGCGCCTGCACGGTCCGATCGGACTGCCCATCGGCAGCCACACGCCGCCAGAAATCGCCGTGGCAATCGTGGCGGAAATGACCGCTGTCCGCCACGGCGCGCCGATCGCCCTGCGCCAAGCTTTACTTTGACTGGTGCGCGTGCGCTTCGCCGAGCGCACTCAGATAATCTTCGTCACTCACTTTTTCCATCCACACCACGACAACGCCATCCAGGGCTTCCTGTACCGCGATATGCGTCATAAAAGTCGTGGCGGTGGCGCCATGCCAATGCTTATGACCCGGCGGGCACCAAACCACATCGCCCGCGCGAATCTCGACCTTGGCCTCCCCTTCGCACTGGGTCCAGCCGCACCCCGCGGTAACGATCAGCGTCTGCCCAAGTGGGTGGGTATGCCATGCCGAGCGCGCGCCCGGTTCAAAAGTCACGCTGGCCGCCGTCACCCGCGATGGCGGTGGCGCCGAGTTGACGGGATCGATGCGTACATCGCCGGTAAAGAACTGTTCTGGGCCTTTGACAGAAGGCTGCGATCCTGCGCGTTTCAATTCCATGATGGATTCCTTTCGTTTCGATGGAATCCAGTGTAGTGCTGCAGGCGCCATGAATGTAGCCGTGTACGGCGCAATACCGTCATGAGCTCGATTCATCAACGGCTCAGGCGCGCAACGCGTCCAGCACGAGGGAAAACGCGGGCGAAGCTTGGCGGCGGCTCGGGTAATACAGGTGGTAGCCAGGAAAAGCCGGGCACCAGTCTTCCAGAACATGCACCAGCCGGCCGGCAGCAACATGGCCACTCACCAGGTCATTCGGCACGAAAGCCAGCCCGGCGCCATCCAGTGCCGCCTGCACCTTCTGCGGCGTGGTGTTGAAGATCGCCTGGCCGCTCACCTGCACGTCAAGCGCCTGCCCATCCTTGGCGAACTCCCAGGCGTAGATCCCGCCATGGGTCGGCAAGCGCATATTGATGCAGTTATGCCCGGTCAAATCCCTGGGCGTGGTCGGCGCCTTGTACTTGCCGAGGTATGACGGCGCACACACCACAGCCATTTTCACGTCCGGCGAGATACGCACGGCGATCATGTCCTTCGCCACCTGGTCACCCAAGCGCACGCCGGCGTCGAAGCGTTCAGCGACGATATCGATCATGCCGTAATTGATGTTGATCTCAATATTGATGTCCGGGTAATCCGCCAGCAGCTTCGAAAGCTTTGGCCACAGGATGGTGCTGGCGGAATGGTCGTGCGCCGAAATGCGTATGGTGCCGCTGGGCTTTTCTCGCATTTCACTCAAGTCAAGCAGCCCCGCATCTATGCCGTCAAAGTGCGGCTCCAGCGAAGCGTACAAGCGATCGCCCGCTTCGGTCGGCGACACGCCGCGTGTGGTGCGGCTGAGCAGGCGCACGCCAAGCTTCGTTTCCAGCCCGCGTATCGTATGGCTCAGCGCCGATTGCGATACACCCAGCTGCGCAGCGGCGCGCGTGAAGCTGCGCTCGCGCGCAACCAAGATAAATGCTTGCAGGTGGTTGAAATCGATTCTTGGCATGGCGAAGAGTTCTTGCCGCCCGGGGGGCCGAGGATAGCAAGCTGGACGAGATCCAGTCTGCATTCAGGTAACGCCTGCTTGCCTGACTGTATCAGTAGCCGGGCTTTTTATACAGCTGCGCCCAATTTGCCTTGATTTCGGGCCGATATACCTTTTCGGTCCAATCTTTGGCCGGGACTTCCTCGAAACCCACCGACACCGACTCCTCGCCGCAGTGCATGATGGACATCACATCACTGGCGATGGCATCGGCCAGCTGCTGTTTCTGTTGCGAGGTCTTCCCCGGCCATAATTTCACGACGACGTGCGGCATAGTGCTCTCCTTTGACGGCGCCAAACGATCAAGATGCACTCACTATAGCCAGGCAAGCGCGTTGAATGTAGTCATTGACCGCTGCATAAGCCTATGAGCAGGATTCATTAATGCGCGTGCGTCGTTCGGCCCAGGCGGTCAGTGCGAAACCACAACCTGCCCCTTCATGCCAGCTTCGAAATGCCCTGGCTGAAGGCAAGCAAAATCGACCTTACCCGCTTTATCGAACTGCCAAACGATAGAGCCGGTCTTGCCCGGCTCCAGCGTCACCTGGTTCGGTTCGTCATGCTCCATATTGGGAAACTTCGCCATGGCTTGCGCGTGTTCCTTCAATTCAGCGGCAGTGCCAATCACCATTTCATGTTTCACCTTGCCGGAATTCTTGACGACAAAGCGGATCACTTCTCCGGCCTTGACCGCAATGGAGCCCGGTGCGAAGCGCATCGAATCGTTCATGTCGACATTGACGCTGCGCGAGATCTTTCTTGGATCGCCAGGTTTGCCGACCAGCTGACTCGAGTCATGGTGGCCTTCATGCTGATGTACAGCGTGCGAATGCTCCGGCTGATCCTGAGCGAGCGAATTCGAAACAGGTATCAGCCCTGCCATCAAGGCCAAGATCGCGCCATTCAGCTTTTTCATTTTCTCTCCAATAGTTTGCGGGTGAGCCAACTATCGGGGTTACCATTGTAGGAAGGTCAAGCTCTCAGAGGAAGGGCCAGCTGAGAATACCTTTAGCATGCAATACGGGGCGTGCCACCAGGTAGCCAACCGCAAAGCCGATTGCCAGCAGACAGCGCGCATCCCCCATGGCCGCGAGGAAAACGCCGCCTACAATGGCGGCGGCCACCACAACCATCAACCACACTTCAATACTGGCGAAAAACGGCTTCGCTCGACGCCATGTGGCGGTGATCAGTTTGAGCGCTTCCCGGGGGGTCTTGACAGGCTTTTCCATGACTATTTCAACAAAGGTGTGAATTTCGCAAAAATCGGAGCCGCAAATGAAAAATCCCCGCCGAGGCGAGGATATTTGGTCCATTAGGGCAACAATTTTACACCACTTGATGCCTTCATGTCCGGAGAACGACCTTGCGGCAGGCGTCGACCTTTTGATCAAAAATCTTGTAGCCCTCGGCCGCCTGTTCGAGCGGTAAGCGGTGGGAGATGATCACATCCGGGTTCAGCCGCCCGTCTTCGATCAATGACAGCAGCTCAGGCATGAACCTTTGCACATGGGTTTGGCCAGTCTTGAAACCAATCCCCTTTTCAAAGACATCGCCGAACAAAAAGCCATGGATGAATCCCGCGTAGACACCTGGAACGCTGACGATACCGCCACGCCTCACCGCTGCGATACATTGACGCAAAGCCTTGCCGCTGCTGCCCTCCAGCTTCAGTGTCGCCAAGGTGGTTTCCACCGCACTGCCCTTCGCTTCAAAGCCGACAGCATCAATGGCGGCGTCGACGCCTCGCCGGCGCGTGTGCTCGATGATGACTTCCGCAGCATCCACTTCATCGAAGTTGATGGGAACCACGTTCCAGGTTGCGCGCGCGAATTCCAGCCGGTAGGGATGATGGTCCACCATGAAGATGGTGTCGACACCCAGCATCCGCGCGCAAGCCGCTGCCATTTGGCCGACAGGACCGGCGCCGAAGATCGCAATCGAAGAACCCTGGCCCACGCCGGCGTTCAGCACAGCCTGGTATCCCGTCGGCAGGATATCGCTAAGGAACAACACCTTTTCATCTTCCAGAATGTCCGGAATCCTGATCGGTCCGACATTAGCCTTGGGCACGCGAACATATTCGGCCTGTCCGCCTGGTACGCCGCCATACAGATGGCTGAATCCAAACAAGGCCGCACCTGAGCGCAGCGACTTCTTGTTCATGATCGAGCCGCGGTCGGGGTTCGTCGTCTCACAGGCAGAGTACAGCTGCATATCGCAGAAGAAGCAATTGCCGCAGGCGATGACGAACGGCACGACGACACGGTCGCCCTTCTTCAGCTTGCTCACCGCCGGCCCGGCGTCCACCACCACGCCCATGAATTCATGGCCCAGGATATCGCCTTCCTTCATGCCGGGAACCTTGCCCCGGTACAGGTGCAGGTCGGACCCGCAGATAGCTGTAGCCGTGACCTGGAGAATGATGTCGTCAGGTTCCTGGATGATGGGATCCGGTACCGTTTCGACTTTCACATCATGTGCTGAATGGTAGACAAGCGCGCGCATAGGACCTCCTGAAATCAGCTGCCAAACCGCGATTCGGGCAAGCCAACTGCATCCGTCACGCGCATTGAAAAAACGCCACCCGCATAGGGCTCCCTGGCCATCAGGTCGACAAGTGCGCTGGTGACAAACAATTCGTCCAGCATGGGACCGCCAAACACAGGACAGGTAGGCTGGCTGACCGGTACCGCGATAGCACGCTCTATGCTGCCATCGGGACGGTAGCGCACGACGCGTCCTGCGCCCCACTCCGCGTTCCAAAGAAATCCGTCGGCATCGACCAGGGAGCCATCGGGCTCACCGCAGCCAGGCGGCAAAATCGCAAATTCCCGTTCCCCGGAAATCTCCTCACCATAGTCGCAACAGCGAATGGCCCCGGATAAGGAATCGCAGAAGTACATGATCCCGCCGTCAGGACTGAAGCAGATGCTGTTGGCAATGGCAACCGGCTTCAAGGGAAGCTGCTCCAGCTTCAGGTCGTGACCGAGCCGGAAGAATTTGCCGATCGGGGCACGGCCTATCGCTTCGTTCATCGTGCCGAAGACAAATCGCCCTTGCCGGTCGCAGCGGCCGTCATTCAGCCTCACCTCCGGCACGTCAGCCTCCACTTCCGCGATTGTCAGGACTTCCTTGTCCACAAGGTTGAACCAGGCCAGGCGGCTCTCCAGGCCGAGCAAAAGGCGGTCATCGTTGTGGGTCAGTGCGAAAGACGCCAACCGTTCCGGCATGTCCCACGCCTTGGTTTCGCCGGTAGATGGCGTGAACCGCCACAACGCCCTTCCCAGGATGTCCGTCCACCAAAGACACTGTTTCCTGTCGCACCAGAGCGCGCATTCGCCCAGCACGTTTTGAGCATCAATAATCAGCTCCACGGCCTCCTCCCTGATTCACAACATACAGTGTCGACATGGAGCACGGCTCGCCCGGCCTGCAAATCAGCGAGGGAAACGACGCGTGGTTGGGCGCGTCGGGAAACTGCTGTGGCTCAAGGCACAGGCCGGCGTGCGGCACATCCATGTACTGTCCGCTGTAGAACTGCAAGCCCGGACAGTCGGTATAGATGTCCAGCCTGCGTCCTGATCCGGGGTCGGCGAGGATGGCTTGCGGCCCGGGAATTCCGGTCAGCACAAAATTATGGTCGTATCCGCCGGCCAGCTTCAGCTGCGAGTCATCGGCAAGCAAAGCGTCTCCAATTTTTCGCGGCTGGCGGAAGTCAAACGGCCCGCCGGTCACCGCCGCCGCACCGCCGACCGGTATCAGGTCATCGCGAACCGGGAGGTAATACTCGGCATCGATATACAGTTCATGGGACAGCACATCGCCCTTGCCAGCAAGGTTGAAGTAGCTGTGCTGGCTGATGCTGACCGGTGTCGCCCCATCCGAGACCGCCTGATAGAAACAGCGTAAGGCGCCCGAGGCCAGCAGCTCATAAGTCACCATTACCAGCAGGTTTCCAGGGTAACCCTCTTCGCCCGCAAGGCTCAGGCGGTAAAGGTTGACGCGCGCCCGGTCTTCTTCGACGCTCGGACTGGCCTGCCATAAGCGCTTGTGAAATCCGCACCGCCCACCATGCAGGTGATGCGGTCCCTCGTTCTGGCTAAGCTGGAAGACCGCTCCATCCAGTTCGAAGCGGCCACCTGCGATCCGGTTCGCGAAACGGCCCACCAGTGCTCCCCTATAAGTTCGGTCGCGCTCGTATTCCTCGGCAGTGTCGAATCCCAGCACCAGGCCGACCGCGCGTCCGTCGGCAGGCGTCACCGTCCAGCGCCGGATGATGCAGCCGTAATTGAGCACGCCCAGCACCATGCCGGCGCCGTTATCCAGGGAAAACTCCGTGATGGGGCTTCCGTCCGCGAGTTTGCCAAATGGCGCTTCTGAAACGGATGGCTTCATCCCGTCCTCCAGGCAGCGATCAGCTCGCGCGCTCTTCCTTCCAGCTCCGACAGCGTCACACCCGGCTCATAAAGCCGTCCGCCGATCCCAAAGCCGTCGGCGCCGGCCAGCCGCCAATCGCGAAGATTGCCGGCGCTGACGCCGCCGACCGGCCAGACACGGGCGCCCCCCGGCAGGATCGTTTTCACGCTGCGCAGGCCGGCAAGGCCCAAGGCTTCGGCCGGAAACCATTTGATTGCATCGGCCCCGGCAGCGAGCGCCGCGAGCGCCTCAGTCGGCGTAGCGACGCCTGGCACGGCGAGCATGTCCAAGTCCTTGGCGTGGCGTATGACGTCAGCGTTGAAATTGGGCGCGACCATGATGCGTCCGCCATGCTGGCGTACCAGTTCCACGTCTCCCACCGTCAGCATGGTGCCGCCGCCGACCAAGGCATCGGGCGGCTTCAGGCTGTTGATGATTGAAATGCATTCGAGGGCGCCAGGCCGGTTCAATGGGACTTCCAGCAAGCGGAAGCCGCAAGCGAAAAGCACCTCGGCGACCGCCGGCGCTTCGACTGCGCTCAAGCCGCGCAGGATCGCCACCATCGGTGGCTGGAATTCATCGATATTCAAGCTCATAACACCTCCACGAAACGAGCCAGGGCGGCGCAATATGCCTGGTCCGGATTGATCAGATGTGTGGAGTAGCCGAGCATTTGCGCCACTTGCAGGTAAGGCGTCTCCAGCCCCTCGGCCGCAAGCAGGTGCAAGGCTGGCATTTCACCTTCGCTGCCTTCTCGCCGCGCTGCAAACTCGGTGCCTATCAGCAGGCCGCTGACATAGGAGCGCGTTGCAGACGCCGGCGCATCGCCCGCCACCACCCGCGCCCTCGCCTCGAACAAGGTGTGGGACAGCGCTTCCCCGTCCAGCGCCCGCCCTGCCCCTTCCCGTAGCGCCGCGTCATCTTCGCCGCCATCCATCAGCGGCGCCAGCGTGCCGCCGCGGCGCAAAGCGGCGAACAGCTCACCGGTGATATAGGTCGACAGGCATTGGATTACCCCGCTGTTCAGCTCGACCCACTTGCTGTGGGTGCCCGGCAATACGTACCAGCCATCGCCGTGCTGCAGCGCGACCGCGCCAAGCAGTTGCGTCTCCTCGCCGCGCATCACGTCGACTCCCCCGTGGCTGCGGTGGCAATATCCCGGCACGATATAGCAGCCAGGGGCGCCCGAGACCGGGACCAGCGTTTCCGGCAGCCGTCCCAGCGCCACGCTGCTGTCGAGGTAAGCGACTTCCTGCCAGCCCATGGCGCTGCCCACCATGCCCGACATGACCACAGGCACCAGTGCATCAACGCCGAGCAGTTCGCGCAAGGCCCTCAGCGACTCGGGAAAGTGGCCGTCGACCGCCAGCGCGCCTTGGGCATCTTCGTGCTTGTGCAGGCACTGCCCGCCGGCACTGATGACGTAAGCGCGCCGGTTACTGGTCCCCCAGTCGATTCCGAGCAGGCATGCAGTATCTACCATTCGGCCACGCTGCCATCGGCATGACGCCAGAGCGGATTGCGCCAGTCCTGCACCGCTCGGCTCGCTTCGATGACCCGTTCTTCGTTGACGTTCACACCCAGGCCCGGCAAGGGCAAGGGCTCGATATAGCCGCCATCCATGGAGAAATCGCCGCCATTGTGCACATAATCCAGCAGCTCCGCGCCCTGGTTATAGTGGATGCCCATGCTCTGCTCCTGCAGTACCGCGTTGTAGGAGGCAAAGTCCACTTGCAGGCAGGCTGCGAGGGCAACCGGACCCAGCGGGCAATGCGGGGCCAGCGCCACGTCGTACGCCTCGGCCATGGAAGCAATGCGCATGCATTCGCTGATGCCGCCCGCATGCGACAGGTCCGGCTGCAGGATGGCCAGGCCACCATGCTCGAGGACGCGCTTGAATTCAAAGCGGGAATACATGCGCTCGCCGGCGGCAAGGGGAATGCTCGTCATGTCGCTCAGCCTGCGGTAATACTCCGACTGTTCGGCCAGCACCGGCTCTTCCACAAACAAGGGCCGGTAGGGCTCCAGCTCGCGCAGCAGCGGCTTGGCCATGGGCCAGGCCACCCGGCCGTGGAAGTCGATGCCGAATTCGATGTCGTGTCCGAACGCGGAGCGTATGCCGGCGATCCGCTCGACGGCGGCATCGAGCGCTTTTGCGCTGTCCAGCATCCCCAGTTCTTCGGTGCCGTTCATCTTGAAGGTGTTCAGGCCGAGCGCTTGCAATTTCTGTATGCCGGCCACGATATCGGCCGGGCGGTCGCCGCCTACCCAGCTGTAAATCTTCATCCGCTCACGCACCAGCCCGCCCAGCAGCTGGTAGACCGGCACGCCGAGCGCCTTGCCCTTGATGTCCCACAAGGCCTGGTCGATACCGGCGATCGCGCTCATGAACACGGCGCCGCCCCGGTAGAAGCCGCCACGGTACATGGCTTGCCACAGGTCGTTGATACGGGCCGGATCGCGCCCGACCAGCAATTCCGCCAGCTCATGCACGGCAGCTTCAACCGTCCGCGCGCGGCCTTCGATGACCGGTTCGCCCCAGCCGCAGATGCCCTCGTCCGTGTCGATCTTGAGGAACATCCAGCGCGGCGGCACGCGGTAAGTGCTTAGCTTGGATATTTTCATGGCCACTCCGCCAGCTTGTGCCTTCCATTGACCGCCTTACGAAGCGCGCGGCGCAGCCCGTCCGCGCTCGCGCATGACCTGCTCGGCGGCCCGCTTGCCGGCCAGGAAAGCATGATCCGAGTTGTAGTATTCCCATTCGCTGTATCGGCCCGCGAGATGGATGTCATGCTGCGCGAGCCACTCCCGCACGACGGCCACGTTATGCGCCCGCTGGTGGTCATAGACCACATACGCCACCGGCATGTCGACCTGGTTGGCGACCAGGATCCGGTCGTCGGCGCGGATGAAACCAACCTTGATGGCGTCGTCAATGCAGCGCTGGATGAGCGCTTCGCCATCCAGCGGCAAGGGCTTCAGCGGCGAGTATGAAATCTCGCAAGTGAAACCGAAACCACCCGGTGCATTGCATTCCGGGCTGGCGTTGCCCTGCACGAAGATGCGGTGGAAGATGGTATCTTCCGGATAGTAGATCCAGTGCTTATCCGAGACATCACTGCGGGCGACACCAATGTTCACGCAGCGGATCGAGATGTGCCGCAAGCCGCGCGCCGCCTCGCGTACCGATTGCGGCGCAGCGTTGCCGATAAGCCTCACCAGTTCCGGCAGCGGCATGGTGCTGACCAGCTTCTCATACTCGAAACGGCGGCCGTCGGCCAGCGTAACGCGGTGTTCCTCCGGCAGCACCTGGGCGACTTCGGCATTCAGTTCAATCTTCCCGCGTATCAGCGGCAAAAAGCCGTTCATCAATGATTGGAAACCGCCGCGTTTCGGATAGCCGAAGCGGGCATTGGGCCCCATCGGGCGCGGCACCGGCCGCAGCGCCCCCTCAATGATTTCTGCCAGGTTAGGCAGGGGCACCCGCCCGCCCAGCCAGGAGGTCTCCATCTCGCTCAACGGTACGGTCCACAGCTTGCGGTTGTAGGGAATGGCGAAGTGCTTGGCGATCCCGGCTCCCCACACCTTGTAGATGAAGTCCTCGAAGCTTTGTGTTTCCTCCTTGCGCGCCAGCGCGCTGGCGCGCACCGCTTCGGCGCCGCCGTCGGCACAGCAATCCTCCGCATCCGGGCTTGGGCACGACGGCGCGCCGGAAGCATCGCCATAGCGGGCTTCGATCGCACCGAGGATGCACTCCTTGATGACTTCGGGCGGCAGTCCGTTCAGGGATGCCTGGAAGGGATAGCGCGTGTACACCTCTTTGCTGTACACCCAGGCCTCGCGCATCTGCCAGTGCTGGTTATCGCCAAGCAGCTTGTCGTACAGGTCCAGCACATAAGGATCGTTGGAAAACATGATGTGTCCGGCATGGTCGAAGGTAAAGCCGCCATCCTGGATCGAACGGCACCAGCCGCCCACGCTTGCGTTGCGCTCCAGCAGCAGGTTGTCGGTGCCGATATGGTAGGCCGCGGACAGACCGGTCGGACCGCCGCCGATCACGATGCTGCCATATAGCTGGCTGCCTGGCGAAGTACGCAAGGAATTGACCTTGCCTGGCGCATCGGCCGGCGCCGCAGCGTCGCCGTCAGCGCCTTTCCCGGCAAGCCGCGCGGCCTTGCCGCCCGGCGGCGTATGCGCCATCAGTTCCTGCATCCGGTCGGCAGTGCTGTCCCACGAGGTGTTTTCCACCACCTCCCGCATGGCGCTGGCCATGGCGGCCGTCTGTTCCGGTGTTTGCGCCAGAGCGGCTTCGCAGTGGGCGATGAATTCATTGTGGTCATGGCCGATCGCGACGATGTTTCCGTAGGGTTGTTCCACATCGCGGATCGCCGTGCTGACAATGGGCAGCTCGGCCGCCATATATTCCAGGACTTTGGTCGGGCTGATGAAACGCGTCGCCTCATTCAGGGAAAACGGCAGCAGGCACACATCCCAGCCTGCCAGGAAGTGCGGCAGCGCCTTGTAGGACTGCTGGCCGAGGTAGTGCACATTCTGCCGCTGCGGCAGCGAAGCCGGATCAATCTTCACGATGGGCCCGACCAGCACGACCTGCCATTCAGGGTGCGCGTCGGCGATGTCGGCGATCAGCGCAGCATCGAAGCGCTCATCGATGACGCCAAAAAATCCGAGCCGGGGGCGTCCAATTCCGGTATGCAGCGGGTGGCCATTGCTGCGGTCAAGTGCCTGTGCAAAATGCACCGCATCGACGCTGCTTGGGAAGCAATGCGCATTGGCATGGCGGGTGCGCTTTGCCTCGTAGAGGCTCGGGCCGCCAGTGAATACCAGGTCGGCAATATTGAGCAAGGCGGTTTCGCGCTGCAGCAGCTGCTTGGGTGGATTCTTGAATGCGCTCAGCTCATCCATGCAGTCATACATCACCAGCGAGGGATGCAGCGCTTGCAGCAGGGGCAGCGCCATCGGCGTATAGAACCACACCAGTACCTCTTCGCCGTCGGGCGCCAGGTCCGCAACAAGCGGCTGCAACAACGGGATCTGGTCGTCATGGAAACCATGCGCCTGCGATGGCGTATGGGGCTGGCAGACTGTCAGGTTGGGCGCCGGGTGGGACAACACCATGTGTGCAGGCCCCTCCTCGTACACCGGCTCCTCGACAAACATCACCTTGTAATGCTTCGCCAGGCGCGTGAGCAGGTGCTGCGGGCGCTGGAATACGAAATCCCAGCGCAGGTGGCAGAAAACGATCAGGGTTTGCATAGTATTCTCCTCGGATAGGCAAAGGCTGTCGGTCAGCCGAATCGATTGGCGCAGCGCGCTGGCATAAGGAGCGACAAGCACCCGGGCCAGTGGGTCAGGACCGTCACGGTCCATATCCCACAGGCCGCTGCGGTGCCAGTGGTCTGCGTTATCCCAGTCGGGGCGGTCGATTGCCGGATACAGGCAGATCCCACACATCTGTGCCCCTTGTTCGTGCGCCATGGCGACTTGCTCCGCCATTTCACGTATCCAGGCCCCGCGGCCGCTGCCGACGTGACTGGTTTCAGCCAACAGCACTGGGCGGCCGTATCGCTGATGAAGTTCCAACAGGATGTCATGCAGTGGGCGCCGGCGCGGGTCGTCCAGGTGCCACCACAGGCGCATATTGGTGCCGCTCTCCCATTGGTTGCTGTGGTAATAATTGCCGCCGACCAGGTCAACGTAGCGCGGGTGTCCGCCCAGTTCGGGCTCGATCCGGCCGCACAGCATGTCAAGTGCTTCAAATTGGGACGCGCTCCAGCCTGCCGCTTGCGGCGCCCAGTCCGGCCGGTCATTGGGCGCAATCACGTGGATCAATGGATCGCATTGGAAGAAGCGCGCGCCCGGCGTGATCTCGCGAATGGCATCGATGGCGGCGACCGAAGCGCGGACCAGCTGCCGCTTGCCCAGCTCGCCCGCCTGCTCGTGATACATGTTCAGGCAACGGAACATATGCACCGACAAGCCCCATGCGGTGAACGACAACTCGTTCATCGGCGAATAGACTGGTTCTTCACCGAGCCATGGCGCAAGGAAGCTTGCGCTCGCCTGGCAGAAACGGACGAACCTGGGAACGAAATCGTCGCTGTAGATGTCGACGTCTTCCGGCCAGCCGTAGTGGCAAAAAGTCCAGCAAGTCTGCAAGCCAAGCTCGCGCGCCGCTTCCAGCCGCGGCAGCAAAGGCGAAAAGTCGAACTGTCCATCACGCTCCACCAGACGCCAGCCGATCGACTCGCGTACGGTCCGGATACCGAACTGCGACAGCAGCGCATAATCCTGCCGCGCGCGCTGCAAATGGCCAGTCACCCGGTTCATATCCTGCGGCTGGCCCGCGTGGTTGACATGGTCCGCACCTTCGTAGCCGACCTGCCAGAAGGTTTGGAATGGATGGCACGGTGGTTTCAGCACGGCGCACCTAGCTGACGTTGCGCGTGGCGGCGCTGATTTGATCGAGTGGAATCTTGGGCGTGCGGTCCGCATTCAGCAGGCCGTTGGTCTCCTGGAATGTATCGGCGAACTGCGTATAGCAAAAACCGCTGAACATGACCGTCTCGTTCACCACTTTCAGCAAGGCGCGGTAATGTTCCAGGAAAGATTCGGCCGTGTTCTGCCGGGAATAGCCCCAGGTATGGTGCGCTGGCGCATTGGGATCGAAGGCAATGCCGCCGAACTCCGTCAGCACGATGGGTTGGCCCCGATGCGGGAAACCATCCAGCGTCAGGATGCGGCCGCCGGGGCGGCGCTGGTCGAACAGGGTACGCACCGGGTCGGTGACCTCATAGCGCTGGCGGACCTTGTCGGGATCCGGATCATAATCATGGATGCCGAGGATATCGGTGGCCGACGCTTCCCAGCCATCATTGCCGATGACGGGCCTGGTCGGATCGAGCATGCGCGTCAGGTGGTACAAGGCTTCCACCGCGTTGCGGTGCGCCTGCACCGCCGTCAGGTTGGGTACGCCCCATGATTCGTTGAACGGCACCCAGACAATCAGGCTGGGATGGCTGTAGTCGCGCTCGATCGCCTCCGTCCATTCATGCACCAGCCGCGTCATGGCGCGCGCCGTAAATGCATAGGCGGACGGCATTTCTTCCCATACCAGCAGGCCCAGGCGGTCGGCCCAGTACAGGTAGCGCGGATCTTCGATCTTCTGGTGCTTGCGCACGCCGTTGAAGCCCATCGCCTTTGCCAGCTCGACATCACGCCGCAAGTCATTGTCCGACGGCGCTGTCATCAGGCTGTCCACCCAATAACCCTGGTCGAGCACCAGGCGCAAATGATAGGGCCGGCCGTTGAGCATGAAACGGTCGCGGTTGATCGACACCGAGCGCATCGCAGTATAGGAACGCACCCGATCGAGAACCCGGTCGCCGCTATACAGGGTCAGTTCTGCATCAAGCAGGGTCGGCCGCTCGGGGCTCCAAAGGATTTCGTTGCGGGAATCGTCGATGCCGGGATCGGACAAGGCGATCTTGCGGTTGGCCTCCTGGCCCACCAGCAGATAGCTGTCGGCGGCCAGCAGTTTTTCGCCATGCCATACCCTGACTTCGACCGCCAGGCCGGAACAGGCATCGCCGCCGGCCAGCACCTCGCAGCCCAATTCATAACCGTCGAAAATCGGCGTCCAGCGCAGGCGGCGAATATAGGTTGCCGCGACATTTTCCAGCCAGACGGATTGCCAGATGCCGGTCGTACGGGGGTACCAGATCGAATGCGGCTCGCGCTGCCAATCCTGTTTTCCGCGCGGCTTGGCGAGGTCGGCCGGGTCGTCTTCGACATACACAACCAGGGTCTGCTCACCGTCGATGAGTTCGTCGGTGATGTCGGCAGTAAAGGAAGTATGGCCGCCTTCGTGCTCGGCAACCATATGGTTGTTGATCCACACGCGCGCCTGATAATCCACTGCGCCGAAGTGCAGCAAAGTGCGCGGGCCTCGCTCTTCTACCGTGAAGCGGCAGCGATACCAGCAGGCCGAATGGAAGCCGGTATCGCCAATGCCGCTCGCAGCGGCTTCAGGCGCAAATGGAACCTGGATTCGGCGCGACCATGGAATCGGATCGGAAGGCAAGCTGAACTGATGCTCGTCATCGAACTCAAAGTCCCACTCGCCGTTCAGCGACTGCCATTGCTCGCGCACAAGCTGCGGCCGTGGATATTCGAACTGGCCCATTTTCTCCCCTGCCCGATTCTATTTT
Source organism: Massilia eburnea (assembly GCF_009720745.1). Classification (GTDB taxonomy): domain Bacteria; phylum Pseudomonadota; class Gammaproteobacteria; order Burkholderiales; family Burkholderiaceae_D; genus Rugamonas; species Rugamonas eburnea. The sequence goes on from NZ_WNKX01000007.1 coordinate 62,757, forward strand.
TTCGATGGGCCATCGTAACAGCGCACCTACTTCAGTGCGCTCACGATACGAACGGGCAAATAAAACGGGCATTGAAGCGCGCCTTACAACATATGGGCTAACGCGACGCTGGCGCAATTCCCACGACGCCCGCCTGGCGGCGTTCCCGTGGGCATGCCATCACGCGACAGATGATGGCAATCGGAACGCGCTGCTGCAAAAGGAAGTTGTAAGCGGCCACAGGTCCAGCGATACCTTGCATTGCCAGGCCGTGATCGATGACGGCAGCAGTCAATACATCATTGCGCAGATTGGCCCTGAACCACGTTGACATCGCGCCTCCCTTTCCAGCGCGATGCTACATCCACGCCCGAATCAACGCCAACGCGGCAACGGTGCGTCTGAACGTCAAGCGAGTAGCTAACATCGGAAATGGAACAAACGAAGGAGGCGATATGGAGAAGTTTCTTTTAGTTTATCGCGGCAGCCCAAGCGGCTCCCCTGATGCTGGCAAACATGACGCACAGCGCTGGACGAACTGGTTCGAATCACTTGGAGCAAATGTGCTCGACCGCGGAAGCCTGACACATGCCAGCGTCGACATCGATACGCGTCTTGCAGGCCCCAAATCATCGAGCAGCTCGCTTGCTGGCTACTCTGTTCTCGCAGCGGAAGATTTCAACGACGCTGTCGCATTGGCGGAACGTTGTCCCATCTTCGACGAGCACGGCTCGCTCGAGATAGCTCACCTTGCCTAGGAGGAGAGATGGGCGGCGCGCTCAAATGGTCGAAGAAACCGAAAGCGAAGGACTACGCTGCCGCCAATGCCTACCTGCACTTCCAATTCGGGCGCAAGGGAGCCGCGGCGCTGACCACGCGCCTGAAACGGACCAAGGTCCAACAGTGCGCCGCACGCGACATTTTGCGCGCTTCCCACACACCGATGGCTGAAGTCAAAGCATTCGATTGGGAAAAGCAGAACAAGGATATCAAACGAGGGCGCCGGTTTTCACCGATCCTGCTCGTCTGTGGAGAGCACGGTAAACCCCTGGTGATCGCCGATGGATTCCATCGCCTGTGCGCCGCCTTCGCCTTTGATCAGGACATCAAGGTTCGCTTCAAGCTGGCTTGAGCTTACCGGAACCTTTGCCAAGCTATTCACAACATGAATGATGAGGATTCTATAAATAAATTTTCATCATATGCTGCAGCGCAGTATATTGAGCTCACCCAAGCGAAGTTTTCAAACTCAACCTGCTACTGGAGCTCATCATGATTGGTCAATTGCACGCCGTTGTAATCGCTTTCACCCTGTCGATGACCGGGTTCGCCGCCAACGCCGCCGAAACGACCGCGGTCCCGAAATCCGACAGCTGCGGCACTCCCGACTACCCGGCGGCATGGATCGATGACGGTGTCGAAGGCACCGTCCGCCTGGCCTTGCTGGTGGGCGCTGACGGTTCAGTGAAGGAGAAAAAAGTAGTCGGTTCCAGCGGCTACCGTGAGCTGGACAAGGCCTCGCTTCGCGCCAGTGCCAACTGCAAGTTCGGGACCACAGCCAAAGACAGCAGCCGCGCGCCGGGCTGGACCACTGTGCAATACGAATGGGTTGTGAATTGAACCACCTCCTCAACGAAAAATCTCCGCCGAGGCGAGGATCTTTCGTGTTGGCCGGGTTCGATATCAAAGCTGATTACTTGAATCCGTCGAATGCAACTTGCAGCATGTTCTTAACGATCGCGTCATCACTCATCTTGCTGAATTTCTGCAGATACTCTACCGAAGGATCGCAGGTTCGCGCGTAGTAGCTGAACAGGATAACGTCGGCCGGCAAATCAGCGTTGAGAAGTTCTTCCTTTTGAGCTTGCTTTACCAAGCCTTCGAGCTGGCGGTTCAGCTTCAGCACACGGGTCATGTACTTGAAATTGCGCATCAACATCTCGCGCACATGTGGACTGGTGGAAGGCAGGAATGGCAGCCCTCCTGCCAGCCGCACCCGTAGCGCCCATTCAAGAAGCGCCATCAATTTCTCACGCGGGTTGAGCGCCGGATCAAGCCCGGCGATCTGTTCGATCGCACCTTCCAGCAATCGAACCATCGCCTCGCCGACAAGCTCTTCTTTGGATTTGAAGTGCTTGTACAGGCTCGGCTTGGAAATCCCCACCGCCCCGGCGACATCATCCATCGTCATCAAGTCGTAGCCTTTGCTGCCGAGGACGCTCGTCGCAGCGTCCAGGATGGCATTCTCGCGAAGCTTAAACGCTTGATCTTTAAAGCTAAATTTCGACAGGATACTCATGAGTAAATTTTCGCTACTAATCAGTAGCTTTTGTTATTTGTTAGTAGTAATATTAGCACACCAGTAGAGACGAGCACGACAACCTCCGCGCAAACATGAACCCAATACGCCAACGCATTGCCGTAATCGGCGCCGGAATTTCCGGACTCGCCTCCGCCTATTTCCTGAGCCGGCGCCATGAAGTAGTCCTCTACGAGGCAGGAAACTATCTGGGTGGCCATACGAATACAGTGGACGTAACGCTCGAGGGAACGACATGCAGCGTCGACACCGGATTCCTGGTCTATAACGAGCGCACCTACCCCAACTTCATTCACCTGCTGCACGAGCTTGGCGTAAGCAATATCGCAAGCGATATGTCCTTTGCCGTGTCCATGGACGAAGGGGCGCTGGAATGGGCTGGCACCAGTCTTGACACCTTGTTCGCCCAACGTCTGCGGATGCTATCGCCTTCCTTCATTCGCATGGTGCTCAATATCCTCCATTTCAATCGCAACTCCCAGCGATTCCTTGGCGAGGTGCACGGCAATGCGCTCACCTTGGGCCAGTTACTGCAGGAAAATAGCTACGGCCCGCTGTTCCGCGATGCGTATCTGCTGCCGATGGCCGCTGCGATCTGGTCCAGTACCCCTGCTGACATACTAAAGTTCCCTGCCGCGACCTTCCTTCGCTTTTGCCTGAATCACGCGCTATTGCAAATAAACGATCGTCCTCAATGGAGAACGGTACAAGGCGGCGCACGAGAATACGTCAAACGCATTGCAAGCTCACTTTCGGACTATCGGCTTAACACGCCAGTCCATGCGATCACCCGCAGCGCCAACCATGCGACCGTGACCGCCGCCGGCGGCGAGGAAAGGTTCGACGCGGTCGTTCTCGCGACCCATGCGCCCGCTTCTCTGGCGCTGCTGGAAGACGCGGGGCCGCTTGAACGCGAGATCCTGGGCGCTGTTCGATATCAGCCCAACACAGCCTGGCTGCACACCGATGAAACGTTGATGCCGCGTCAGCGCAAGCTGTGGTCTTCCTGGAATTACCTGTCGGGAGCAAAAGTAGACGGCCAACGTCCCGTTTGCGTGAGTTATTGGCTGAACCGATTACAAAGCTTGCCGTTCGAGACGCCAGTCGTGGTGACGCTCAATCCGCACCATCCGCCGGAAGCGAGCAAAGTCCTGGCCAGGTTCGAATATGAACACCCCATCATGGACCAGGCAACAATCAATGCCCAGGACCGACTGCAGGAAATCCAGGGGCATGGCCGTGTATGGTACGCAGGCGCCTGGACCGGCTATGGGTTCCACGAAGACGGCCTCAAGTCGGCATTGAGGGTAGCCGGTGCTTTTGATGCAGCGCCTTCCTGGGCTGTGCTGCCATGATCGCCCAACTCATTCGTGGCCATGTGATGCATGAACGCCTTCGTCCCAGGCGGCACAAGTTCACGTATCCGGTGTTTTTCGTTCGCCTGAATCTTGCCCGGCTTGAGGAAGCGAATACGAGGTGGTTTGGCGTCAACCGCAAGCGCCTGGTATCCGTACGGACGGGCGACTATGGACCGCGTGACGAATCCAATCTGGAAGAATGGATGCGCGCCCTGCTCCGCAGCCACGCTATAGCGGCCGATGGCGATATCTGGCTGCAAACTTTTCCGCGTATCCTGGGCTACGTTTTCAATCCGGTCAGCTTCTTCCATTGCCACGACGCCCAGGGCAATTTGCGAGCGGTGCTGGCAGAAGTGAACAACACCTTCGGCGGCCACCAGTCGTACCTGCTCCGGATCGATGCCAATACGGGACAAGCCGCATGCGCAAAAGAGCTGCACGTTTCGCCATTTTGCAGAATCGAGGGCGAATACCGTTTTCGCTTCCACATCGATTCGACGGCCCAGCAGACACGCATTGACTACTGCGACACAGATGGACTGGTGTTGAAGACGGCGGTAGCAGGAAAAACGGCCGCGTTGGGCGACGCCGAATTGCTCAAAGCACTGGCCAGCCAGCCGCTGCAGTGCATCGGAATTATCGCCCGCATCCATTGGCAGGCATTGCGGCTCTGGCTCAAGGGCGTCCCTTTCCACGGCAAAAATCCTCCAGCAAGCAAACGGACCTTAACTGAGGACCTCCTGTGATGAACCACGCTCTGACAATCCGCCAGCTGGCAGCACCGACCGGTGCCAAGCTATTCCTGTCTCTTCTCAGCCGAATCCGCACCGGCCACCTGACGCTGGTCACGCCAGACGAGACGCACATGGTGTTTGGCGACGCGCACATGCCCTTCGGCGCCACGCTGAAGATCCATGACTGGCGGGCCTGCAGCCGCATCCTGCGCGCGGGGGACATCGGCTTCGCGGAAGCATATGCGGCGCGCTGGATAGAGTCGCCCGACCTGACAGCCTTGCTTCGCGTGGCGATACGCAACGAGGAGGCACTCGAGCCGGCGCTGTTCGGCGGTGCGATTGCGCAGTGCTGGTACCGGCTGCGCCACCTCCTGCGCGCCAACACGCGCGAAGGAAGCAAACGCAATATTCACGCACATTACGATCTGGGGAACGCTTTTTACGCACTGTGGCTCGATCCAAGCTGGACCTATTCCAGCGCATTATTCGACGGCGACTACAGTCTCTCGCTGCAAGAAGGCCAGCGCAGGAAATACCAGCGCATCATCGATACCCTTGGCCTGCGTTCAGGCGACCGGGTGCTGGAAATCGGCTGCGGCTGGGGTGGTTTCGCTGAACACGCTGCAAAACAAGGGATCCGGGTACACGGCCTGACCATTTCCAACGCCCAGCTGACGCATGCGACGGAACGCATCGAACAGCACGGCCTCGCCGAACTGGTTGAACTGGAACTGCGCGATTACCGTGACATCACCGGGGAGTACGACGCGGTCGTATCCATCGAAATGTTTGAAGCCGTCGGCGAAAAATACTGGCCCGACTATTTCAAGGCGGTAGCGCGCCGGTTGCGCCCTGGCGGCAAAGCACTGGTGCAATCGATCACGATTGGCGAACGCTACTTCCCGCGATATCGCAGCAGCACAGACTTCATCCAACAATATATCTTCCCTGGAGGGATGCTCCCCAGCGTTGAGCGTTTCATCCAGCATGCTGCGCAAGCGAACCTGGCGACCCAGGATGTCTTCCCGTTCGGACCGGACTACGCCGAGACTTTGCGCCGCTGGGATAAGCAATGTACGGCGATGCGCCAGCACATCACCGCGCAGGGATTTGATGACCATTTCCAGCGCATCTGGCACATGTATTTCGCCTATTGCGAAGCCGCGTTTGATGAGGGACGGACCAATGTCGTTCAATTCATTCTCGCCAAGCCGCCCGTGGTTTAACAGGACAATCGCGTTCGCCCTGGGCATCGTCTTGCTTGGCAACGCGATGGCTTCGCCCACATGGCGCGACGAGGTCCCCGACGCTCTCGTTGTCGGCAGAGGAGAAATGCGTTGGCTAGGCTTTCGGATATACCGGGCAGTCCTATGGGGTGACCGGCAGCCATTCGATCCTGGATCAAAATTTGCGCTGCAGCTTACCTATTATCGGAGCATTAGCCGCGACAGGCTGGTCAACACCAGCATGGATGAAATGCGTCGGATCGGAAGCGCCCCACGCGACGAAGTCGGGCAGACGCGCTGGAGATCTCTCCTGCAAGGTGCTTTTGTCGACGTTCAGCCTGGAGACCAGCTGACAGGCGTGAGCATTCCCGGATACGGCATGCGCTTTTACCATGGCGAAAAACAACTTGCCGACATTAGCGACCCAGTGTTGGCCAAGGCATTCTTCGATATCTGGCTGAATGAAAAAAGCCGTGACCCGGAATTGCGCAGCCAATTGTTGGGGAAGTCGCCATGACTGCCTCACCAGAGCGCTTCAGGTATGTGGCATATGGCCTGCTCGGTATGCCGTTAGCCATGGCGACGCTTCCAGTCTATGTCCATATTCCGGCCTATTACGCAATGAACCTCGACATGGGACTTGCCCCCCTGGGATGGGTATTGTTCACAGCGCGGCTATTTGATACGGCACAAGACCCGTTCTGGGGCATGTGGATTGACCGCCTGGACACAAAGGTAGCGCCGCTGCTCATCGCCGCGGCGACGATATTCGTCCTGGCTTTTGCAGGATTATGGTTGCCGCCAACCGGGCGGGGCTCAACAGTCGCCTGGCTGGCGGCAATGCTCGCACTTACCTATAGCGCCCATAGTTTCATTACTATTTGCTACCTTGCGTGGGGGGCGAGCCTGAACGGATGCACGCAGGCCCTATTGAGCGCCACTGCCTGGCGCGAAGGAGCCGGCCTCGCCGGGATCATGTTGGCAAGCGTCATTCCCGCAGCAATCATGGCGAACGGCATCGATGCGATCAGCACCGGGATGGGTTTCTACAACCTGAGCTTTGCGTTGCTGTTCGCCGTGTCGCTATATGCGCTTCTTCAATTCGCTCCTGCATGGCGCAAAACCGAGCATGTCACGCCTCCGTTTTTCGAGTCCGCTAAAGCGCTGGCGAAGAACCGCCGCTTCATGGGCCTGCTGCTGCCGTATTTCCTCAACGCGGTTGCGATGTCGCTGCCGGCGACGCTTGCGCTGTTCTACATACGCGATCAGCTCAAATCGCCGGCCTGGGCCCCGGCATTCCTGTTGAGCTATTTCGCTTCTGCAGTCTGTGGCCTGCCATTCTGGACAAAGCTCGCGTCCAGAACCGGCCCAGCCCGCTGCTGGTGCCTGGGTATGTTAATGGCTGTGCTGGCCTTCTGCGGAGCGGCGCTGCTCGGTGATGGCGACAGGTGGTCCTATTTCGCAGTCTGCATTTCAGCAGGATTCGCATTGGGCGCCGATTTGGCGATGCCGCCTGTCCTATTCGCACGAACCGTGCGGGACGGGGAAGGATCGGGTGCGTATTTCGGCATCTACACCCTGCTTTCAAAGCTTGCCCTCGCATGCACCGGTCTGAGCTTACCTTTGCTGACCTATGCGGGCTACCAGCCGGGCGCCGGCCCGAGCATGCCGCTGGTCGCGCTTTATGCGGGACTGCCGTGCGTCATCAAACTGCTCGTAATCAGCCTGATGTGGAGGTCCGATGAAAAAGTTTCTGAATAGCCTGATCCTGCTTTCCCTGGCTGGATGCGCAGGTCAGGACGTACAGATGTACGCGAAGGAGCAGCCCAAACTGGACGTCGCCGAGTTCTTCAACGGAACGACAGACGCATGGGGCATGTTCCAGCGCCGAAACGGCGAAGTCCTCAAACGCTTCAAGGTCGAAATTGAAGGCAAAGTCGGGGCCGGGACTTTGCAGTTGGATGAAAAGTTTCGCAATAGCGATGGAAGCAACGACCGCAGGGTCTGGACATTAAGCCGGCTGCCTGACGGCCGATGGCAAGGCACGGCGGGCGACGTCAAAGGACAGGCTCATGGCGAATTTGCCGGCAACGCATTCCGCTGGCAATACACCCTGCTCCTGCCCGTCGACGGGCGCACAGTTGAAATGCAGTTTGACGACTGGATGTATTTGATCGATGCGTGCACGATGCTTAATCGCGCAAGCATGCGAAAGTTCGGTATCGAGTTCGGCCAGGTGACCTTCATGTTCAGGAAGCGCTCATGTTCCCCTTGAATCGCCCGATCAATGATTGGCACAACAAGCGGGTCTGGATTGTCGGGGCCTCCAGCGGAATCGGCGCGGCGTTAGCGCAAGAAGCGCTGCGTGCTGGAGCCATGGTTGCCCTTTCCGCGCGACGCATAGAGGCTCTGGAAGACATCGCCAACGCGGATGCCAATGCGTTGGCAATCCAGCTTGATGTGCTCAATGATTCTGCCTGGACGCTCGCGTATCAAGGAATCCGGGAGCGTTTTGGAGGCGTTGACCTGGTCATTTTCTGCGCGGCCGACTATAGGCCCGAGCGCAGCTGGGAAGTCACGCCAAGCGGAGCAAATCGGACCCTGAGCGTCAACGTAGGGAGCGTTTACTCCGGTCTCGCAAACGTGCTCCCCGAAATGATCCTGCGCGGGAGCGGAGGCATCGCCCTGGTTGCGAGCGTCGCCGGCTACATCGGCCTGCCCAAGGCTAGCGTCTACGGCCCGACTAAGGCAGCGCTGATCAACCTGGCTGAAATTCTGTACAGCGATCTTCATCCGAAAGGTGTGGATGTCTACCTGATCAACCCAGGCTTCGTCAGGACCCAACTGACCGCTCGCAACGACTTCCACATGCCGGCCTTGCAGACGGCTGAAGGCGCCGCCAGGTCCATTTTCAAAGGAATTTCGTCAGGGCGGTTCGAGATACACTTCCCGTGGCGATTTACCATGCTGCTAAAGCTGATGCGCATGCTCCCCTATAGATTACGCTTCGCCCTGATCGGCCAACTCGTTAAGACATGACCACGAATCTCGACAAACTCCTGGGCTGGTACGCAAACCTCACACCTGAAAGCGTTCAGCGAGTCCGCGAATTTTATGCACCCGACGCGCGCTTTCGCGACCCATTCAACGACGTGTGCGGCGCGGAGGCAATTGAGCAAATCTTCGATCACATGTTCGAGGTGACGGAAAATCCTAGGTTTATCATCAAGGATCGGATGTCCCAGGATGATCAAGGATTCGCCACGTGGCTCTTTGATTTTGATCTACGCGGCAAACACTACACGGTCGAAGGATCGTCACACATCTGGTTCGGCCCGGACGGCCTGGTGACGGTACACCGGGACTATTGGGATGCGGCCGAAGAGCTGTTCGAAAAACTGCCGTTGATTGGGAAACTGGTCCACTTCTTGCGCGGGAAATTTTCGGCATCGTCCCAAGGCAAACCTAGGCCGATGGATTAAGCCTCCATATCTGGAAATTCAAAGCGCTTGCAAAGAGAATCCACGCCAGGTATGGGGCAGTAAGGTATGCTGCGCCTCGGCTGAAATGCCAGTACATGGACAGCATGATGGCCACCAGGCAGTCCAAAAGAGCGACATCGAGCAGCGCAATACCTGTGACCTGCCAATAAAAGAAGAGCCAACTCCAGAGAGAATTTGTCAGGAGCTGCAATCCAAATACCATAGTCAGCGCAGGACTTCTTTGGAACCCTGATGCACGCCACACCAGGAATGCAGCAACCGCCATCAAGGAATAAAGCAACGTCCAGACTGGACCAAATACCCATGCCGGTGGCGCCCAGCCTGGTAGCGTAAGAGCCCGGTAGTATGCCGGCGCATTTGCGGTCGCCAGCGCCCCTATCCCCGCTGCGGCAAAACAAATCACAAAAGACACCACCAATGCCGTCAGTGGCGAATTCTTAGGCGCATTGTTGAGCATCGCTTACTCCCCGAATGTTTAGGTGGCCTTGAAGATGCACGTTGAGGGTTTTGAACGAAAAAAACCGCGAATTTCCCGGCTTTTCGCAAGCTAAGCGCTTGATTTTTTGGAGGCGAGGGCCGGAATCGAACCGGCGTAGATGGCTTTGCAGGCCGACGCACATCTTTAGAATCAGTTATTTACGGATTCGAAGCGGAACGTTGAACATGTTATCGTCAGAACGACCGAAGACGAAAACTGCAATTCATGTTCAACCAGGCCCCCATCACTTAAACGAACTTCGTGCATCAAGACATCGCCACATCCATTTAGGAGCGCCGGCGCGCCGTCCTTTGACTGCATTGAAAAACCGGTGACTCCAGAGTAATCGAACTGCAAGAGTTTATCGTGAAACGGCCCGAGAAACTCGAGCTCAAGCGCCAGCGACCTGAACTGTTTACGATCGCCAGTACCATTCTCTCGAAGAACGAGATGATTAAGCCAGGCGTCGTGCAGGCTCGACGGGTCAGACAAATCGTAATGGCAGAAATTGTAAGCAAACTCAAAAACGCCTTCGGGAAACTTCGTACGGTTTGACTCCAAGAAGCTGAAGTAATCCTCCATCAGCCAACCACGGTCTGGCGAGTAGGTTATATATCTCATATCTTTTTTTTTTGAAAAGACCTATGGGTCGTTTGCCAGCGGTGCCAGTGCCATAGGTCGGTAGGTCGGTGCCAGGTCTGTCATTCGGACAGCGACCTCAGCCCCTTAAGATAAATCATTCTGGCCCAGAGATGCTCTGCTTTCAAACCAATCTAAACCGTTTTGAGGAAAATCAAAGATGTGCGTTTTGTGTCCAAATGACAGACCTGGCACCGACTTTGGCCCCCAAATGAAAAATCCCCGCCGAGGCGAGGATTTTTCATCTTTTGGAGGCGAGGGCCGGAATCGAACCGGCGTAGACGGCTTTGCAGGCCGCTGCATAACCATTTTGCTACCCCGCCGAAGGGGTTTTCAGAGGCGCGGCAGATCGCGTTCTCTTGGAATTCTGGAGCGGGAAAAGAGTCTCGAACTCTCGACCTCAACCTTGGCAAGGTTGCGCTCTACCAACTGAGCTATTCCCGCGTTGGGTTTGAAATACTTGGAGCGGGAGAAGAGTCTCGAACTCTCGACCTCAACCTTGGCAAGGTTGCGCTCTACCAACTGAGCTACTCCCGCATGGAGTGAATTTCAAATTTTACTACTGTTGCTGCTCCAGTGAACTGGAGCGGGAGAAGAGTCTCGAACTCTCGACCTCAACCTTGGCAAGGTTGCGCTCTACCAACTGAGCTACTCCCGCATTTCAGAGGAACCGCATTATCGCAGAAACATTCTCATATTTCCAGTGCGACGTTACTGCTTCGTTGCCGATGACTTTGGAGCGGGAGAAGAGTCTCGAACTCTCGACCTCAACCTTGGCAAGGTTGCGCTCTACCAACTGAGCTACTCCCGCTTCGCATTCCTGCGCTGTCATCAACAGCAGGCCAGCATTATAGATGATCTGTTGACGCTGTCAAGGGGCAACATTGTTATTTAACTCAAGGTGCCCGCACGTTCCTTGATCATCGGCCATGCTTTCTTGAGGTAGTAGAACATGGACCACACCGTCAGGACACTGGCGATCCACAGCAGCATATGCCCTACCACCCGGGTATCGATCGCGCCGAACAGCACGTCCTGGTACAGGAGCAGCGGGATGGCCGTCATTTGCGCTGCCGTCTTGATCTTGCCGATCTGGTGCACCGCCACCGACTTGGAGGCGCCAATTTGCGCCATCCACTCGCGCAGGGCGGAGATAGTGATTTCGCGGCCGATGATGATCAGGGCCAGGATTGGGTGCCAGGGGTCGAGCCGCAGGTTCACGATCACCAGCAAGGCTGCGGCCACCATCAGCTTGTCCGCCACCGGGTCGAGGAAGGCGCCGAAGGCCGAGGTCTGGTTCCAGCGGCGGGCCAGGAAGCCGTCAAACCAGTCCGTTACAGCTGCCACGATGAAGATCAGGGTGGCGGCGAGATTGTGTTCGTGGACGGTGAGCCAGGTTTCGGGAAGGTAGAACACGCCCACGACCAGGGGAATCAGCGCTACGCGCAACCAGGTCAGCAGGATCGGGATGTTGAAAGGCATATGCGGTGTATAAGAATTGTAATGACGCGCCGCTAGTGTATAACGGCGGCGCTTGCAAAGCCAATTTGACTGCGAAAACCGGCAAACCTGGGTACCCCCCAAGGGTCGGACCCGCAACCCGCGGCCATCACGTACCGGTTCAGTGGAGCTGCCGGTAGATTTCTTCAGCCAAGGTGTCTGAGATGCCTTCGACGGACTTCAAGTCTTCGATACTGGCGTTCATCACGCCTTTCAGCCCCCCAAAGCGCGATAGCAGCTTTTGGCGGCGCTTGGCGCCAATCCCCTCGATTTCCTCCAGGCGCGAAGTCTGGCGGGCTTTGGCCCGCTTGGCGCGCATGCCTGTGATGGCGAAACGGTGCGCTTCGTCGCGAATCATGGCCACCAGCATCAGCGCCGCCGACTCCTTGCCCAGTTCCTGCGGCTCACGGCCATCGACGAAAACCAGCGTCTCCAGGCCGACACGCCTGCCCTCTCCTTTTGCCACGCCGACGATCAGGCTGATGTCCAGCCCCAGTTCGACGAACACCTGGCGCGCCATTTCGACCTGGCCTTTGCCGCCGTCGATCAGCACCACGTCCGGCATCACGCCATCGCCGCCAGCTACCTTCTCATAGCGGCGCGTCAGCACCTGGCGCATGGCGGCGTAATCGTCGCCCGGCGTAATGTCGTTGATGTTGTAGCGGCGGTACTCGCCGTTCTGCATCTGGTGATGATGGAACACCACGCAAGAAGCCTGTGTCGCCTCGCCCGCCGTGTGCGAAATGTCGAAGCACTCAACGCGCAAGGTGTCGAGGTCTTCGTTTTCCAGGCCCAGCACCTCCGCCAGCGCACGCGTCCGCGCTTGCTGAGAGCCCTGCTCGGACAGCAGCCGCGCCAGCGAAATCTCCGCGCCTTTCTGCGCCAGATCCTGCCATTGGCGGCGCTGCCCCTGCGGCTGGAAGACCAGGTGGATGCGGTGGCCGCACTGCTCCTGCAGCGCCAGGATCAGCTCCGGCTGGTCGAATTCGATATTCAGGATCAGGGTGCCCGGAATCGATTTTTCCGTGTAATGCTGGACCAGGAACGCCGCCAGCACTTCCTGCTCGATCGGACGCTCAGCCACCACTTCGGCATCCATCACGTGCGTCGGGAAGTAGGCCCGGTCGCCCAAGTGGCGGCCGCCGCGCACCATGGCCAGGTTGACGCAAGCGCGTCCGCCCTGCACTACCACGGCCAGGATATCGACATCCTGGTCGCCTGTGGTTTCCATCGACTGCTGGTGCAGCACTTTCGACAAGGACTGGATACGGTTGCGCACCACCGCTGCCTGCTCGAATTTGAGTTCGGTGGCGTAGGCGAGCATCTTCTGCTCCAGCTCCTCCATCACCTCCGTCTGGCGGCCGCGCAGGAACCGCGCAGCGTTGTTCACGTCATTGCGGTAGTCTTCAGGCACGATCAGGCCGACGCAAGGGCCGCTGCAACGGCCGATCTGGTGCAGCAGGCAGGGGCGCGTGCGGTTCATGTACACGCTGTCCTCGCATGTACGCAGCATGAAGACCTTTTGCAGGATCTGCATCGATTCCTTCACCGCCCACGAGGACGGGAATGGTCCGAAATACTGGTGCTTGCGGTCCACCGCCCCACGGTAGTACACCATGCGCGGGATCTCGTCGCCTGTGATCTTCAGGTAGGGATAGCTCTTGTCGTCGCGGAACAAGATGTTGTAGCGCGGTTGCAGGGCCTTGATCAGGTTGTTTTCCAGGATCAGTGCCTCGGCCTCGCTGCGCGTGACCGTGGTCTCCAGGCGCGCGATACGCTCGACCATCAGCGCGATGCGCGGGCTCGATAGATTCTTCTGGAAGTAGCTGGAAACGCGCTTTTTCAGGTCGCGCGCCTTGCCCACGTAAAGCACCTTGTCTTCGGCATCGAAGTAGCGGTACACGCCCGGCAGGTTTGGCAGCTTGGCAACGGTGGCCAGCACCTGTTCGCGTGGGTCTTGGGTCTCTTCAGTCATTCGATCGCTCGACGATCGCATAGGCGACCGCGTAATCCTCTTCATCGCTCACGGAGATATGGGCGACCAGCCCATTCTGCAACATGAATTCGCCCAGCGCACCGCTGCAGGCCATGTACGGCTTGCCCAAATCATCATTCAGCAGCTGCGCAGTGTGCCAGGTCATTGGCGGGCGCAAGCCCAGGCCGAGGGCCTTGGAAAAAGCTTCCTTGGCGGCGAAGCGGGTCGCGGCATAGCGCACGCCACGTAGCGGGCTGCGGGCGCAGCGCTCCTGGTAGACCAGGAATTCGTCGGGGCCGAGGATCTTGCGCGCAAAGCGCTCACCGCTGCGCTCAAGCGCGGCGGCGATGCGGGGCACCTTGCTGACGTCCGTCCCGATCCCGTAGATCATTTCGCGCCCAGGCGGGTCGACACCATGATCGCCTTCATCTCACGCACGGCGTTTTCCCAGCCGGCGAAAATCGAATGCGCGACGATGGCATGGCCGATATTCAGTTCCGCGATCTCCGGAATGGCGGCAATCGCCTGCACATTGGTGTAATGCAGGCCATGGCCGGCGTTGACCTTCAGGCCATTCTGCACGCCCCAGCGCACGCCATCCTTCACGCGGGCCAGTTCGCGCGCCTGCGCCTCGCCTTCGGCATCGGCATAAGCGCCGGTGTGCAGTTCAATGACCGGCGCGCCAACGGCAGCGGCGGCCTTGATCTGCTCCTCATCGGCATCGATGAACAGGGAAACACGGATGCCCTCGCCTTGCAGCTGCTTTACCGCCGCTTCCACTTCCTTGTAGAAGCGGACCACATCCAGGCCGCCCTCGGTGGTGACTTCGGTGCGCTTTTCCGGCACCAGGCAAACGTCGGCCGGCTTGATGCGGCAGGCGAAATCGATCATCTCCTGGGTCACGGCTGCTTCCAGGTTCATACGGGTGACCAGCTGCGGCGCCAGCGCAATCACGTCGGCATCCTTGATGTGGCGGCGGTCTTCGCGCAGGTGCAGGGTAATGCAGTCGGCGCCTGCCTGTTCGGCCAGCAGCGCAGCGCGGATCGGGTCCGGGTACACGGTGCCGCGCGCATTGCGCAGCGTGGCGACGTGGTCGATGTTCACGCCAAGGTCGATGATGGTGCCGGAGGGAGACAGGAAGCTCATATTCTTTTCTTAAAGTTGCAGCAAATCGATCAATATCTGGCGCGTGTTCAATGGCGCGCCGCCAAGATGCCAGGACAGCAGGTAGCGCATCAGCTGCTTGCTTTGCGCCTGCGTCGCCGGGTCCGTGTAATCCTCGCGCTCCATGTCCAGCAAGGTCTTGCCGGCGACACGCGGAGCGCTATCGTCAGGGCGCTCGGGACGCGGGCCGCGCTCAGGGTCCACCACATAATGTACATCGGGCTGGACTTTTGTGCGCGTGACCGTGCAGCGCGTCAGGTCCGCCGCCACGCCGGTCTGCTTCAACAGCGCCATCTCGAACTTGCGCAGCACGATGGGCGCAGGTTCGTTGTGGGCCAGCTGGTTCAGGGTGGAGACGTAATGGTCGAACAGCTTGGCGTGCGCATCGTCGCGCGCAGTCAGCTTGACCAGCAGTTCGTTCAGATAGAAGCCGCACAACAGCGCGGTCTTTTCGAGGGGCAGCATGCCGCCGACCCAATCGGCATCGGTCAGCGTACGCAGCTCATTTTTGCCGGTCCAGCCGGTCGTCAGCGGCTGGAAGGTTTGCAGCACGCCGCGCAGCTGCGAATGCGGACGCTTGGCGCCCTTCGCAATCAAGGCCACCCGCCCAAAGTCGCGCGTGAACAGCTCGACGATGAGCGAGGTTTCCTTGTAAGGATAGGAATGCAGCACAAAGGCCGGCTGCCCGGTCACACGCGTCCCTACGGTACGCTGCTGCCCCGGCGCCCTGCGCTTCTGCCCCGGCGGCGCTGGTACGGCCGTGCTCGTGTCCCCCTTGGGGTCAGACCCCATTTGAGACACGTGCTCAGCTGTCAAGACAGGCATTATTCGTAGCCGTATGCGCGCAGGCCAGCTTCGTTGTCGGCCCAGCCGGATTTCACTTTCACCCAGATCTCGAGATAGACCGGGCCACCGAACAGTTTTTCCATGTCCAGGCGGGCCTGGGTGCTGACCTCTTTCAGACGAGCGCCCTTGTTACCGATGATCATGGACTTGTGGCTGTCGCGCTCCACCAGGATCGCGGCGAAGATGCGGCGCAGGTTGCCTTCCTGTTCAAATTTCTCGATCAGCACCGTGCTGGTGTACGGCAGTTCGTCGCCGACAAAACGGAACAGCTTTTCGCGCACGATTTCCGACGCCAGGAATTTCTCGCTGCGGTCGGTGATGTCGTCCTCGCCGAAAATCGGTTCGTTCTCAGGCAGGTACTTCTTGATCTCGTTCTGCAGTCCGTCCAGCTGGAAGCGCAGCTTGGCGCTCACCGGCACAATCGCGGTGAACTGGAATTTCTCGGCGATCTGCTGCGCGAACGGCATCAGCACGGCCTTGTCCTTCACGCGGTCGGACTTGTTGATCACCAGGATGACCGGCACATTCTTCGGCAGCAGGTCCATCACCTGCTGGTCGGCCTGGCCGAAAGTGCCCGCTTCCACGATGTACAGGATCAGGTCCGACGACTCCAGCGTGTTGGTGACGGTCTTGTTCAGCGTCTTGTTCAGCGCATTCGAGTGGCGCGTCTGGAAGCCCGGTGTATCGACGTAGATGAACTGCGCATCGCTTACGGTCTGGATGCCGGTGATGCGGTGGCGTGTCGTCTGCGCCTTGCGCGAGGTGATGCTCACCTTGGCGCCGATCAGGGTATTCATCAGGGTCGACTTGCCCACGTTGGGGCGGCCGACAATGGCAATGTAACCGCAGCGGAAGCCGGCGGGAGTAGGTGCGGTAGTCATGGTCAAACTCAATTCGGTTATTGTTTGGCGAGCTTTTTGTCGCCAGCTTCGTCGCCCTGCACCGTCGCGATGCCGGCCAGCTTGAGCTGGGGCGAACGCTGGCGCGGCTTGCGCCCGGCCGATGGCGCCTTCTTCAGCGCTTCTTCGGCCACTTCCAGCGCCAGCTTGGCGGCGGCCTGCTCGCCGGCGCGGCGGCTGCCGCCACGCCCGAACACCTGGATGCCCAGCTTTGGCACCAGGCACTCGATCTCGAATTCCTGGCTGTGCGCAGCGCCATGGGTGGCCACCACGTTATACAGCGGCAGCGAGATCTTCTTCGATTGCAGGAATTCCTGCAGCAGGGTCTTGGCGTCCTTGCCAAGCGTCTGCGGATCGACCGTATCGAGGATCGGGATGTAGAAGGCCCGGATCACGCCCGCCGCCTGGTCGAAACCGCCGTCCAGGTAAATCGCACCCAGCAGCGCTTCCAGCGTGTCGGCCAGGATCGACGGGCGGCGGAAACCGCCCGACTTCAATTCACCCTCGCCCAGGCGCAGGAACTGCGACAGTTCCAGCTTCTGCGCGATCTCGAACAGCGATTGCTGCTTGACCAGGTTGGCGCGCACGCGCGACAGGTCGCCCTCGTCAAGGGAGTTGAAACGTTCGTACAGGATGGAGGCGACCACGCAGTTAAGGATCGAATCGCCAAGGAATTCCAGCCGCTCGTTATGCAAACTGCTGTGGCTACGGTGCGTCAAGGCCTGCTGGAGCAATCCAGCATCCTGGAACGTGTAGCCCAACCTGGTTTGCAATAACTGTAATTTCATCACTTATTCTGCAACCTTTTTCTTTGCGCCTTCTTTGGCCGTCGTGCCCTTGTATTCCATCAGCAGGCTGGCTGGACCGGCCAGGGGAATCTTCTTCTCGTACTCGAAGCTGATTTCGAACTGGCCGTTTTCGCGCACGATGAGCAGGTCGCGGCCCTGGATCGCCGTGATGTAGCCCACTTCAGCGCTCTTGTTGAACGAATCCTGGATCTCCTTGATGTTCTCGCCGCCGTCCTTCTTGGCACGCTCAATCGCGCCCAGGATGGCGCGGTATTCAATGTAAGTAGGAACCACCTGCATGGCCAGCAGGCCAATCCCGCCCAGAATGGCAAGGACAAAAATCAGGCCAATCAGGCTGATACCGCGTTCACGCTGCATGCGCATAAGATCTGTTCTCCTGTGTGCTTAGCGGATGCCGCCAAGACGATCAAAATTGAAATTACCGAGGTTCATCCAGACAAAGAAAGCCTTGCCAACGATATTCTTGTCCGGAACAAAACCCCAGATACGGCTGTCGGCACTATTGTCCCGATTGTCACCCATCATAAAGTAATTTCCTTCAGGAACTACACACGAAAAACCTTCATAGTTGTAAGTGCATGCCTCGCGGCCCGGGAAATCGTCCGCCTGCAAGGACATCGGCATCTTTTCATTGTTCAGGATGCGGTGCTGCACGGGGCCCAGCTGCTCGGTGAACTGTTTCTGGTAAGAAAGAGTACCCTCTTCCAGGTAGTCTTCCATCGGAGCGTAAGCCAGCGGCTGTCCGTTGATCGTTAAGCGCTTGTTTTGATAAACAATTTTATCACCCGGCACGCCAATGACCCGCTTGATGTAATCCTGGGTCATGTCCTTCGGATACTTGAACACCATCACGTCGCCGCGCTGCGGGTCGTTGATCTGCACCACCTTCTTGTTGAGGATGGGCAGGCGAATGCCGTAGGTGTATTTGTTCACCAGGATCAGGTCGCCCACCAGCAGGGTCGGCACCATCGACGACGACGGGATCTTGAACGGCTCCCACAGGAAGGAGCGCAGGAAGAACACCAGCGCAATCACCGGGAAGAAGCTGCCCGAATATTCGATCCAGGTCGGCTGGCGCAGGATGTCCGCTTCCAGCTTGGAGCGGGCGTTGCCCTGCTCGTCCATGCGGATGCCGTTGGCGGCCGAACGCGCCATGCGCTCGTCGTATTCGACCAGGGCCTTGTCGGCGGCAGCGCGGCGCTGCTTGGAGAACACCACCAGGTCGAGAACCCAGATCACCCCCGTCACTACCATCAGGACGAACAGGATTAATGCGAAATTGCCCAGGATGGATTGCAGTGTCATTTCTCTTCCACTTGAAGGATTGCCAGGAATGCCTCTTGCGGGATCTCGACGGAGCCCACTTGTTTCATGCGCTTCTTACCTGCTTTCTGCTTTTCGAGCAGTTTCTTCTTACGGGTGATGTCGCCGCCGTAGCACTTGGCCAGCACGTTCTTGCGCATCGCCTTCACGTTTTCACGCGAAATGATGTTGGAGCCGATCGCTGCCTGGATTGCCACGTCGAACATCTGGCGCGGGATCAGTTCGCGCATCTTGGCCGCCACGGCGCGGCCGCGGTATGGCGCATTGGCGCGGTGCACGATGATGGCCAGCGCATCGACCTTTTCGCTGTTGATCAGCATGTCGACCTTGACCACGTCGGCCGCACGGTATTCCTTGAACTCGTAGTCCATCGACGCGTAGCCGCGCGAGGTGGATTTGAGCTTATCGAAGAAGTCGAGCACGATTTCGGCCATCGGCATCTCGTACACCAGCTTGACCTGGCGGCCGTGGTAGCTCATGTCCATCTGGATGCCGCGCTTGGCGATACACAGGGTGATCACGGAACCGACATACTCCTGCGGCATGTACAGGTTCACCGTCACGATCGGCTCGCGCACCTCGTTGATGTGGCTCGGATCCGGCATGCGCGACGGGTTGTCGACGTTGATCACGGTACCGTCGCGGCGCTCCACCTCATACACCACGGTCGGCGCGGTGGTGATCAGGTCCTGGTCGAATTCGCGCTCCAGGCGCTCCTGCACGATTTCCATGTGCAGCAGGCCAAGGAAGCCGCAGCGGAAGCCGAAGCCCAGCGCTTGCGATACTTCAGGTTCGAATTGCAGTGCGGCGTCGTTCAGCTTCAGCTTTTCCAGCGAGTCGCGCAGCGCATCGTACTGGTTGGCTTCCACCGGGAACAGGCCGGCAAACACCTGCGGCTGCACTTCCTTGAAGCCTGGCAGCGGGGCCGGGGCCGGCTTGGCCACGGTGGTGATGGTGTCGCCGACGCGGGCAGCTTTCAGTTCCTTGATGCCGGCGATGACGAAGCCTACCTGGCCTGCGGTCAGCTGCGGCAGCGAGACCGAGCGCGGCGAGAAGATACCGATGTCTTCCACCAGTTGCACCGAGTCGGTCGCCATCAGGCGGATCTTTTCTTTTGGACGCAGCGTACCGTTGACCACGCGCACCAGCATCACCACGCCCACATAGGCGTCGTACCAGGAGTCGATAATCAGGGCCTGCAGCGGCGCTTCGGCATCGCCCTTTGGCGGCGGAACCTTGGCGATGATGGATTCCAGCACATCTTCCACGCCCAGGCCGGTCTTGGCCGAGCACTGCACGGCGTCGCCCGCCTCGATGCCGATCACGTCTTCGATTTCGGCGATGGCGGTTGGCGGGTCGGCGTTCGGCAAGTCGATCTTGTTCAGCACCGGCACCACTTCCACGCCCAGGTCGAGCGCGGTGTAGCAGTTGGCCACAGTCTGCGCTTCCACCCCCTGCGAAGCGTCGACCACCAGCAGCGCGCCTTCGCAGGCGGACAGCGAACGGCTCACTTCATAGGAGAAGTCGACGTGGCCTGGGGTGTCGATCAGGTTCAGGTTGTAGATCTCGCCGTTGCGCGCCTTGTACTTCAGGGCTGCGGTCTGGGCTTTGATGGTGATGCCGCGTTCACGTTCCAGGTCCATGGAGTCCAGGACCTGCGCTTCCATCTCGCGGTCGGACAGGCCGCCGCACAGCTGGATGATGCGATCCGCCAGCGTGGACTTGCCGTGGTCAATGTGGGCGATGATGGAAAAATTGCGAATGTTGTTCATTAAAAATCGAAGCGAGCTATAACAAAAAGGCGCTCATGCGCCTTTTTATGGAATTCGTTGCAAGGGTAACCCCCGGCATTTTACCGGATTTCAGAGGGGAAAGCCGGATTTCTAGAGGAGAGACTGTGAAATACTGCTATTTAGGCAATCATTTCGACAACACGGCACGCACTTTGGCTTCGTCCAGGAAGTAATGGCACAGCTCGGGCTCGCCCAGGTCGGCAAACAGCACCGGCACCAGCTCATCGAAACGCGCCACCAGGGCCTCGTCAGCATCGACATCAATTACTTCAACTGTAAAAGGCTTTTCCGCAGTTTGCAGGGCGTTCAGGGCTGCCAGCATGTCTTCGCACAGGTGGCAGTAGGAGCGGGAGTACAGAGTGAAGTGCATTCAGGGCTTGCGTTGCTGCGCCCCCTCGGGCGCGGGCTGCCATTGTAGCGCGCCAGGCGGGATGTTGATAATGATGGCTGGCGGCTGGGCCGGCGCTACCGGCCAGCGCTTGGCTCCTGCTTCGCCAATCGCCCCTGCGGCGGCGGCGCGTAGTTCCACTTTTGTCACCCTTGTGCGGATAGATTCATCTTCGGCGCGCACGTCATAGTTGTCAAACTCATGCATGGTTATGTTGGCTCCCGAGTGACCGATAGCCAAATGTAACGCCGCCGCGCACTTGCCGCCTCGAGGTGCGGCAAACACGCGGCGGCGCGCCGAGTGGCGAACTTACTTGGCGGGCGCGACCGGACGCAGCGAGAAGTGCTGCGCCTGGTTGCCGCGGCGGACCAGCACGGCCGCCGCCTTCTTCGGATCCAGCTTGGCCACGGCAGCATTGAACTGCTTGGCGTCCACGATATCCTGGTTATTCAGCATCAGCAGGATGTCGCCCTGGCGCAGGCCGGCAGCTTCGGCCGGTCCGTCGGTGTCTTCCACGATCACGCCGCCGGTCACGCCCAGCTCACGCTTTTGCGCCGGCGTCAGGTCGCTGACCACAAAGCCCAAGGCATTGGCGGCGGAAGCGGGCTCCTCACTCTTCTTCTCGCCCTTCTTGCCGCCGGACTTGCCGGCAACCTTGTTGTCCGGATCTGCCTCGCCGACGGTCACGTGCAGCTCCGTCGGCGCACCCTTGCGCCAGACGGTCAGGGTCGACTTGGTACCCGGCGCCGTGCCAAGCACCATACGGGTCAAGTCGGCAAAGCGGTCGATATCCTTGCCGTTGTACTTGATGACGACGTCGCCAACGCGCACCCCAGCCTTGTCCGCCGGGCTGCCCGATTCAACCTGGGTCACTTCCGCACCCTTGTTGTTCTTCAGGCCCAGCGACTCGGCGACATCCTTGTTCAGTTCGCCGATCTGCACGCCCAGGCGGCCACGGGTCACCCTGCCGGATTTCTTCAGCTGGTCGGCCACGCGCATCGCTTCGTCGATCGGAATCGCGAACGAGATGCCGTTATAGCCGCCCGACAGCGTGGCGATCTGCGAATTGATGCCGATCACTTCACCCTTCATATTGATCAAGGGGCCGCCCGAATTGCCAGGGTTGACCGCCACATCGCTCTGGATCAGGGGCAGCAAATCGCCGGTATCGCGCGCCTTGGCCGAGATAATGCCGGAGGTCACGGTATTTTCGAGGTTGAATGGCGAACCGATGGCAATTACCCATTCGCCCACGCGCGCCTTGTTCGGGTCGCCCATGGTCAGGTAAGGCAGTTTGCCGCCGCTATCGATCTTCAGCACGGCCACGTCGGCGCGCGCGTCGGCGCCCAGCACCTTGGCCTTGAATTCGCGCTTGTCGGTCAGGGTCACGTAGACCTCGTCGGCGCCGTCGACAACGTGGGCATTGGTCAGCACATAGCCATCGGCCGACACCACAAAGCCAGAGCCGATGCCGCGCTGGATCTCCTGTCCCGGCACCGGCAGGTTGCGCCGGCGCGGCGACTGGCCGCGCGGCATTTGGCCACCAAAGAAGCGGCGCAGGAATTCCTGCATTTCATCGGCCTGGCCGGCCGCATCGACATCGCGCTGGGTAATGCGTTCGGTCGTCCGGATATTCACGACGGCCGGGCCGACCCGTTCTACCAGGTCGGCAAAGTCTGGCAAGCCGGCGACTGCCGGTGCTGCTGCAAAGGCGGGAGCGAATCCGGCGACAGCCGGCAGCCCGAGGGTAGCTGCACTGAGCACCAGCGCAGAGATCATGGTTTTTTTCATGGTTGCGTTTGATGAAAGTCAATGAAGTACGAGCAATATAAATCAGCTTCGTGTTAAACGGGAGCCGGATATTGTGACGATATGTTGCGGGCACCCCCGCCACGTTTCAAGAGGCAGCTTCCGCCGCCTCGGCGCCCAGCCCCGGCGCGCCCGGCCCCGCCGCCGCGCCGCCTTCGGCCGCCTGCGCTCCCGCCGTCGCGGCCGCCGGCCCTTGACTGGCGGGCAGGCCATCGCGTTCCAAGGCGTCGAGCGCTGCCGACAGCCGCGACTGGAAGCCGGGGCTGAGCTCGGCCCCGGCCACGCTCTGGCGTAAGCTTTCCGCGATCACGGCATTGACCTGGGCACGCACCGGCTCCTCATCCTCATCTGGCAGCAGAATCATTGCTTCTCCTCACCAACGCTTATCGACAGGCAAATCCAGCAAAGGCCGCAAGCGCCGCGCAATGGCTTCCCGCGCACGAAAAATCCGGCTGCGCACGGTTCCCAGCGGACACTCCATGATTTGCGCAATTTCCTCATAACTCAAGCCCTCAATTTCGCGCAGCGCGATGACGGTGCGCAATTCCAGCGGCAACGCCTCCAACGCAGCGTCGATGGTCTGCATCACCTGCTTACTCAGCAACATCGACTCCGGCGTACCGATCTCCGGCACCGGCGCCGGCAACTGCGAGGGCACCAAGCCATGCGGTGCGGCACGCTGCCGCCGCCTCAGGATCGTACTGCGCGCGCCATTCAGGGCAATCCGGTACAGCCAGGTATAAAACGCCGCATCGCCCCGAAAGCGCGGCAAGGCGCGGTAAGCCCTGAGGAAAGTCTCCTGCACCACATCTTCCGCCTCGGCCTGGTCACGCAGCAGCCGCAGCACCAGGCGCAGCAGGCGCCGCTGGTAACGCGCGACCAGCAGGTCGAACGCCGCCCTCTCCCCCGCCCGGGCCCGCTCCACCAGCTCACGATCTGGGTCTACCTTCATCAGATCCGCCCCGCGAAGATTGGTTCATATTTTTTGCAGCTGCGCCCGCACCGCGGCCTGCAGGCGCCGCCAGTCGCCGGCCGCCACGCAATCGGGCAGCAGGGCCAGCCACACACGCCGGCCATCCTCCAGTTCCGCGTGCAGCAGCATGGCGCCAGGCCAGACCGTGCAGCCGTCCAGCCAGCGGGCCCGGCACTGATTCCGGTATACCGTCAGCCGGATTTCTCCGACACCGGAAATATCAATATGGCTGCAATTGGCGTCGCGGCGCAGGGCTGCCAGCGCCGCGGCCGCCAGCAAGGGCTGGCCGCTCCAGGCGCCCACGGCCAAAATGGACGCAACAATCCCTGCCCGCAAAGCGCGCAGGCACGGCGACGGACGAACAGCGACAGATGCCGCGATCGACATAGGGAAAGTGAGTTGGGGGGGTACAGCAGAAGCGCTCGCCCCGGCACTAAGACCAGGGCGAGGCTTGGAAGTTCCGTTTAGACTTTACCGAACAGCAGGCTGCCGTTGGTACCGCCGAAGCCGAAGGAGTTCTTCAGCGCATAGTTGATCGTGGCATTACGCGCGGTGTTGGCGCAGAAGTCCAGATCGCAAGCCGGATCCTGGTTGAACAGGTTGATGGTCGGTGGGATCACCTGGTTGTGGATCGCCAGTACGGTGAACACAGACTCCAGGCCGCCAGCGCCGCCCAACAGGTGGCCGGTGGCCGACTTGGTGGAGCTGACAACCAGCTTCTTGGCGTGCTCGCCGAAGGTGCGCTTCACACCCTGCACTTCGGCCACGTCGCCCAGTGGGGTCGAGGTGCCGTGTGCATTCACGTAGTTCACCTGGTCAGGGTTGATGCCAGCGTTCTTCAGGGCGTTTTGCGATGCCTTGCTGCCGCCAGCGCCATCTTCCAGAGGCGAGGTCATGTGATATGCATCGGCGCTCATGCCAAAGCCCAGCAATTCTGCATAGATCTTGGCGCCGCGCGCTTTCGCGTGTTCGTACTCTTCCAGAACCATGACGCCTGCCCCTTCGCCCAGCACGAAACCGTCGCGGTCCGTATCCCATGGACGGGAGGCGGTAGCTGGGTCATCGTTGCGCGAGGACAGTGCGCGAGCCGAAGCGAAACCGCCCAGGCCCAGAGGCGACACGGTCGATTCCGCGCCGCCGGCGATCATGACATCCGCATCGCCGTATTCAATCAGGCGAGCAGCCGCGCCAATCGAGTGCAGGCCGGTGGTGCAAGCCGTCACGATGGACAGGTTTGGACCGCGCATGCCGTACTTGATCGACAGGTTGCCGGAAATCATATTGATGATCGAGGCCGGTACGAAGAACGGGGAGATACGGCGCGGACCGCGCTTGTCGTAGTCTTCCTTCTGTGCTTCGATCATCGGCAAGCCGCCGATACCCGAACCAATGATCACGCCGATGCGATCGGCATTTTCTTCGGTCACGGTAATGCCGGAATCCTGGATTGCCTGGATGCCAGCTGCCATGCCGAAATGGATGAATTTATCCATGTGACGCGCTTCTTTGGCGTCGAGGTAATCCTCGACGTTGAAGCCCTTCACTTCACCCGCGAAACGGGTGGAGAAGGCCGACGCGTCAAAACTAGTAATGTTTGCGATCCCGGACTTGCTCTCGGTGATTGCTTTCCACGCGTCGGCAACGCTGTTGCCGACTGGGGAAATTACACCGAGGCCGGTGACCACTACACGACGGTTTTTAGAACTCAAGCGAGTCTCCCGGAGTGGATCGGAGAGTCAGCGGGCTGATTAGGCCTTGACGTGTGCAGTTGCGTAGTCGATCGCTTGCTGCACGGTGGTGATCTTTTCAGCTTGTTCGTCTGGGATTTCCATTTCGAACTCGTCTTCCAGTGCCATTACCAGCTCAACGGTGTCGAGGGAATCGGCGCCCAGGTCGTCAACGAAGGACGATTCGGTCTTGATGTCTGCTTCAGCGACGCCCAGTTGTTCAGCGACGATTTTCTTAACGCGTTGTTCGATATCCGACATGTTATGGCTCCAATATGTTGTTACGGAAAGCGCGCATTTTAGCAGGTTTGCGCGCCTATAAACTAATTTCGACGGTTGATTTGATCTACGTCGAAATCACTATTAAATGATGCGATCGTGCAGCATTATGCCGCAGAACCGTATCAATTCATATACATACCACCATTAACGTGCAGGGTGGTACCGGTAATATAAGCAGCTGCTGGCGAAGCCAGGAAAGCGACGGCTGCGGCAATATCTTCCGGCTTGCCCAGGCGGCCCAAAGGAATCTGGGTCAGCAGGGCAGTATGCTGGTCTTCGCCCAGCGCCTTGGTCATATCGGTATCGATAAAGCCAGGTGCGACGCTGTTGACGGTAATGTTGCGGCTGCCGATTTCACGGGCCAGGGCGCGGGTCATACCCTCGACGCCAGCCTTGGCGGCAGCGTAATTCATCTGGCCTGGGTTGCCGGCCGATGCCACCACGGAGGTGATATTAATGATACGCCCAGTCTTCGCTTTCATCATGCCGCGCAGGACAGCACGGGACAGGCGGCCGACCGAAGTCAGGTTGATGGAGATCACATTGTCCCACTCCTCATCCTTCATGCGCATGGCCAGCTGGTCCTGGGTGATGCCCGCATTGTTGACCAGGACGCCGACGGCGCCGTAGGTCTTCGAGATGTCGTCGATGATGGCCGCGCACTGTTCGGCGTTGGTGACGTTCAGCACCATGCCCTTGCCTGCTTCCGCGCCGATTTCGGCCAGGTAGGCCGAGATGGCTTGCGCGCCGGCTTCGGTGGTGGCGGTGCCGATCACCTTGGCGCCCTGGCGGGCCAGTTCCTGTGCGATTGCCTTGCCGATGCCGCGCGAGGCGCCGGTCACCAGGGCTACTTGATTAGCGAGAGTCATTGTCATCCTTTTCTTATTTCAGGGTTTCCAGCATGCGCTCCAGGGTGGCCTGGTCGTAGATCGCCTCGCCCACCAGGCGCGCGTCAATACGTTTGGCCAGGCCCATCAGCACTTTGCCCGGACCGCATTCCACTACATGAGTGATGCCTTCTTCGGCAACCTTCTGCATGGTTTCCACCCAGCGCACTGGGGAAGCCGCCTGGCGCACCAGCGCATCCTTGATCGAAGCCGGATCGTTCAGCACGGCCACGTCCACATTGTTGATCAGCGGGATCTGCGGTGCGTTGAAATGGATCGATGCCATATAGTCGCGCAGGCGGTCCGACGCCGGCTTCAGCAGCGAGCTGTGGAACGGCGCGGAAACCGGCAGGCGCATGGCGCGCTTGGCGCCCTTGGCCTTGGCGATTTCGCAGGCCTTGTCGACAGCGGCGGTGTGGCCGGCGACCACGACTTGCGCTGGCGCGTTGTAGTTAACAGCCTCCACCACTTCGCCCGGCACGGCGGCAGCCGCTTCGGCGCAGGCAGCACGCACGTCTTCATCGGACAGGCCCAGCATCACAGCCATGGTACCCTGTCCTACCGGCACGGCTTCCTGCATGGCTTGCGCGCGGAAGCGCACCAGCGGCACAGCATCCTTGAACGAGATCACGCCCGCGGCAACCAGTGCCGAGTATTCGCCCAGCGAGTGGCCGGCAACGACGGAAGGCACTG
Source organism: Massilia eburnea (assembly GCF_009720745.1). Taxonomy (GTDB): domain Bacteria; phylum Pseudomonadota; class Gammaproteobacteria; order Burkholderiales; family Burkholderiaceae_D; genus Rugamonas; species Rugamonas eburnea. Next base: position 90,062 of record NZ_WNKX01000007.1, read on the forward strand.
GGCCGCCAGCGGCGATCCAGGCGCGGTAAGCCGCCACGGCAGCGGTCAGCATGACCGGCTGGGTGTTGGTGGTCAGGTCGAGTTCTTCTTTTGGACCTTCAGCAATCAGCTTGGCCAGGTCGAACTGCAATGCGTCGGAAGCTTCGGCAAGGGTCTGCGCGACCACTGGGTTGCCGGCAAAGCCTTCCATCATGCCCACGGCCTGGGAACCCTGGCCAGGGAATACGAATGCGAATTTATTCATCTTTCAACCTTTAGACTTCTTATTCTAAAAAGGACTGCATTTTATTACATCCGAGCGAGGACGGCACCCCAGGTAAAGCCGCCGCCAACACCTTCCATCATCACGACATCGCCCTTCTTCACACGGCCATCGCGGACAGCGACGTCCAGCGCCAGCGGAATCGACGCGGCGGAAGTATTGCCATGCTGGTCAACGGTCACAACCATCTTCTCGGCGTCCATGCCCAGCTTCTTGGCGGTGCCGTTCATGATGCGGATATTGGCCTGGTGTGGGATCAGCCAGTCAATCTGGTCGGAAGTCATGCCTGCCGCATCCAGCGCCTCGTAAGCCACCTTCTCCAGCACGGACACCGCCAGCTTGAATACCGCCTGGCCGTCCATGTACAGGAAAGCGCTGCCGGCAATTGCGCCGTTCGACAGGCTGCCCGGTACGCGCAGCACGTCGGAGTGACGGCCATCCGCATGCAGCTTGCACGCCAGGATGCCCGGCTCTTGCGAAGCGCTCATGACGATAGCGCCAGCGCCATCGCCGAACAGCACGCAGGTGGTGCGGTCTTCGAAATTCAGGATGCGCGAGAACACTTCCGAACCAATCACCAGCACATTCTTGTGCATGCCGGACTTGATGAAGCTGTCCGCCGTCGACACTGCGTAGACGAAGCCGGAGCAAACGGCTTGCACGTCCACGGCCGCGCAGTTATTGGTCATGCCCAGCTTCTTCTGCACGATGCAGGCGGTGCTTGGGAAGCTGCCGTAAAAGTCAGGCGTCGAGCTGGCGACGATGATCAGGTCGATATCGTCCGGCTGCATGCCGGCCATTTCCAGAGCGCGCTTGGCAGCGATCACGCCCAGGTCGGACGAAGATTGCTCCGGTTCCGCGTAGTGACGAGCGGAGATGCCGCTGCGCGACACAATCCACTCGTCGGAAGTTTCGATACCCTTGGCTGCCAGCTGGGCAGCGAGTTCTTCGTTAGTGACGCGTTTTTCAGGCAGGTAGCTGCCCGTGCCTACGATCTTGCTGTACAGGGTCATGCGTGTCTCTCGGTTCAGTTGTCGGCTCTTCTTGCGGCATCAGTTCGGCGATCAGCGCCGACAGATGCTCTTGTACGTCATTTTTCGCCGCATCATATGCACGGCGGATTGCCCATTCATAGGCCTCCGCCTCCGCCCCGCCATGGCTCTTGAACACCAGGCCGCGCAGGCCCAGCAAGCCAGCGCCGTTATAGCGGGCTGGATTCAGGCGCTGTCCGATGTGCTTCAGTGCCGTGCGCGCAATCAGGGCGCCCAGCATGGTGATCGGGTTACGCTTGAATTCGGTCGTCAGCACCGTCTTCATGAAACGCGCCAGGCCTTCAATTGCCTTCAGCGTCACATTGCCAACGAAGCCGTCGCACACTACCACGTCGGCAGTGCCTTTGAAAATATCGTTGCCTTCCACATTGCCGTGGAAATTCAGCTTGCCGCGTGCGTGGTCGGCCTTCAGCAATTCGGCGGTGGCCTTCACCACTTCATTGCCCTTGATGTCTTCGGTACCCACGTTCAGCAAGCCGATCGACGGGCGCTCGATGCCCTCGGAAGCCTGGCACAGCACGGAGCCCATGATGGCGAACTGGTGCAGGTGGTGCGGTTCGCAGTCCACGTTGGCGCCCAGGTCCAGCACGTAGGTCGGGCCGTCCTTCTGGTTTGGCAGGATGCTGCAGATGGCCGGGCGGTCGACGCCGGGCATGGTCTTCAGCACATAGCGGGAGACAGCCATCAACGCCGCGGTATTACCGGCGGACACGCAGGCGGAAGCCTTGCCCTCTTTGACTTGCTCGATGGCCACGCGCATCGACGAATCTTTCTTGCGGCGCAAAGCGACCTCGAGCGGGTCATCCATAGTGACTTGCTCGGAAGCGTGAAGGATGGTCAGGCGCGGCTCGGCCTCGGCGTGGTGCTTCTTCAGTTCAGCACGTAAAACGTCTTCCAGGCCGACAAGAATCAGCTCGGCGTTCGGTTCGTGCTTGAGGAATGAGAGTGCAGCGGGAATCGTGACTGAGGGGCCGTGATCGCCACCCATGCAGTCGATAGAGATTTTGATTGTCATTGTATAACTCAAAGAAAAAGCGGCGCGACGTCAGAGAACCTGCGTAGCACCGCTTTGTCTTGTGGCCAAAGGCAAAAACGTCGATTACTCGTCGTTCTTGGTCTTCAGCACTTTGCGACCACGATAGAAGCCGTTAGGCGAAATGTGGTGACGCAGGTGGGTTTCACCGGTGGTTGGCTCAACGGCCAGGTTCGGTGCTACCAGAAAATCGTGCGAACGGTGCATGCCGCGCTTCGACGGGGATTTCTTGTTCTGTTGAACAGCCATGATGACTCCTAATACTAAAGTTCTAAGATTTTAACACATCCGATGCGCAAAAACATGCGAATCGAGCTTTCTACTTCCATGCCAAACTCGATTACTGCACGCGTTTTGACACGTCCTTTGCTACTACAAACTGATTAATTTGCCTTAGTTTGCCTTGAGCCCTTTGAGGCTCGCAAACGGCGATGGCTTCTCATTCTTCGCAGAGTCGACCAGCGAGGTATCAGGACACACCTCGTGCTTCGGCGACTGCGGCAAGGCCAGCAGGGCCTCGTCTTCAACCAGGTCCATGAGATTCATGGAGCGCGCACCGACGATCACGTCGATGCTTTCATCATCAATGATTTCTTCGATTTCGTCCGCATCCGCGTCGTCTTTGCCGAGCATCAGGAGCGTCGATGAATCGATTTCATAATCAAACGGGGTCAGGCAGCGCTGGCACACCAGTTGCACTTTGCCGGCAACGGTCAGGCGCATCTGCGGGAAACCCTGTTTGCTGGAACCACCCTCCACCTTCCAGGAAATCTCACCGGAATTGTTAGCGCATTCCTTGCTCAGTCGGGTCATTTCAGCGACGGGCGTTACCCCTTCCCTGCTGCTGTTGGTCCGACAGAACTCAAAGGCGTCGATCTCAAAAGCATTCATTGGCTAAAATTTCCCTCGAAAACCTGCGATAATAACAGGATTTTCCACGCCGCGTCAAAGACTTGCGAGACTTTTCGCTCTTTTTCGACGGCGCAGAGAGCATATAACATTTCCCTGATGAAAACAACCAAGATCATTCTCGCCTCCAGCTCGGCCTATCGCCGGGAACTGTTGTCGCGGCTTCAATTGCCGTTTTCGGTCGATGTGCCGGATATTGATGAAAGCCCGCTGGCGGGCGCAACGCCGTCCGCCACCGCCTTGCGTCTGGCACGTGAGAAGGCGGCCGCCGTGGCTGCCCGCCATCCGGGCGCGCTAGTGATCGGCTCCGACCAGGTTGCCACGTTGGACGATGCGCAAATCGGCAAGCCTGGCAATCATGCCAATGCGCTGGCCCAACTGCAGAAAATGCGCGGACGGGAAGTCGTTTTCCACACCGCGCTTTGCCTGTGGGATGGACGCAACAATACTTATCAACTTGAGGATATCCGGACCACGGTCAAGTTCCGCGATTTGCCGGATGCCGAGCTGGATGCCTACCTGCGCATCGAGCAGCCTTATGATTGTGCCGGAAGCGCGAAGAATGAGGCGCTGGGGATCGCGATCCTGGAGCGGATCGATTCCAGCGACCCGACGGCGCTCACCGGCTTGCCGCTGATCGCCCTGACCGGCATGTTGCGCGCCGCTGGCGTGACATTCTTCCAACCCTGCCAGTAAACCGGCCAACTATTTAGCACCTGCCAACTCTGAATATACGGGTCTGACCCTCGGGTCAGACCCAGATTTACCGGGTTTAAAACACTATGAACGGCACCTTATACTTAATCCCCAACACCCTCGGCCCAACCGACTCCCTGGACCAGGTCATCCCCCAGCACGTGCAGCACCTGACCAGCCAGCTCACCCACTTCGTCGCCGAAAACGCCAAAACCGCCCGCGCCTTCCTGAAGCAAGTCGGCACCGCCAAGCCCATCCAGGAAATCGCTATCAGCGAGTTGAACATCAACACCCCCGCGCAAGCGCTGCAAGCCCTGCTCGAGCCACTGAAAGCCGGCAACGACGTCGGCCTCCTCTCCGAAGCCGGCGTCCCCGCCGTTGCCGACCCCGGCGCCGACCTGGTCCGACTGGCCCACGCGAACAACATTCCAGTCCGCCCCTTGGTCGGCCCATCGTCAATTCTGATGTCGGTGATGGCCAGCGGCCTGAATGGCCAAAGCTTTGCCTTCAACGGCTACCTGCCCACCGACGCCGCCCTGCGCGCCAAGCGCCTGAAAGAACTGGAAACCCGCTCCCGCCAGGAAAAACAAACGCAGCTGTTTATCGAAACGCCGTATCGCAATGCCGCCATGCTGGAAGCCCTGGTCAGCGCATGCAACGGCGCCACGCTGATCTGCGTGGCCACCGACATCAGCTTGGCAACGGAAACGATCCACACCCGGACGGGCGCGCAATGGAAAAGCCTGCTGGACTCCGGCAAGGCGCCTGACTTCCACAAGAAGCCAACCGTCTTCCTGCTTCTGGCGCAATAAGTTACTGCACCCCGTGGGCGTATTCGTTCACCCACTCAAACGCCTCAAGCTGAAGCGCATACAATGCCGACGGCGCCAGATCCAGCTTATGCAGCAGCCCGGTCAGCTCCTGCCCCTCCTGCGCCCGCTCGATCAGCTCGATCAGGCGCAAGACGTCGCCGTAATCACCCTCGCGATGCAGCAGCGCATCGCGCACCTCGTCCAGCACGTTGACGCTGTCGAGGATTTCACCCATGCGTACCGAGAACAGCGCATCCATCAACGACATGATGCCGACGGTGAAGCCAATATCCGCAGCCACCTTTTCGGAAGGCCGCACCTGGCCCATCACCAGTTCCATGGTCTTGCCGCGCGTGGTCGCCATCTGCAGCAGCGGCGAATCGAACTCCGCGCCCTTCACATACAGCAGGATCTGCAACCAGCGCTGCAACTGCCTCCGCCCCAGCACAATCAGGGCATGGCCCACCGAATTGATGCGGAAACGCGCCCCCACCGCCGGCGTATTCACCAGCCGCAGCAGGTTCAGCGAGATCAGGGGATCGTGCTTGACGCTGCGCTCTACTTCGCGCTGGTCGGCATCGCGGTTCAGCAAATCGAGCAGTTGCATGATGGCCATCTGTGACGGCGCAATCTTCTTGCCGCTCAAAATCACCGGCCGCGCGAAGTAATAGCCCTGGAAGTATTCGAAGCCCAGGTCCATGCACTCACGGAATTCCTCGACCGTTTCGACCTTTTCAGCCAGCAGCTTCTGGTTCGGGTTGCGCAGGTTGCGCGCCAGTGCAGGCAGCTGCGCGCGCTCGATCTGCTTGATGTCAACCTTGATCACGTCCATCAAGGGGCGCAGGGCGGTCACCGCCTCGCTCTCGCCAGCCACATCATCCAGCGCAAATTTATAGCCGGCCTGCTTCAATTCCTGCACCCGGCGCAGGACGTCGGGCGTCGCCTCGACTGACTCCAGCACCTCGAGGATCACTTTGTCGTTCGGCAGGAAATGAATGAAATCGCTCATCAGCCCCGTCGTATCGACGTTGACGAAGGCCAGCTGGTCACCCACCACCTGCTCCATGCCCAGCTCGGAAGCGTGGGCAATCACGGAAGCAGTGGCATGGGTACCGTCGGTCACGCGGGCTTCGTGGACTTCGGCGTTTCGGTAAAGCAGCTCGTAAGCGACGAGCCGCTGGCTGCGATTGAGGATAGGTTGCCTTGCCAAGAAGAACTGATTGGCATACGGCATTGGGAGCTGGACTTCACTTTCAACCACGGCTGTCATGGGTTTCCCCATTGCTAAGACTCATGGTTACAAGACTATACCTTTCAGTGCTGTCTTGGCAACATTTTTATGCGGTACGCGGACCACCTTTTTTCGCCGTGGTCGCTTCGCCACTCTCCAGCGTGAACTGGGCGCCGGCATCGCGGCCCAGGACCTGGACCAGGTAAGGCATGACCTGGCGCAGCATCGGCTCCAGCGTGTACGGCGGGTTGAGCAGGAACATGCCGCTGGTATGCAGTGCGATGCCGTCCGGCGTCGGGGTGCTGATGCACAACGTCACGTTCAGCCAGCTCTTGGCCGGCAGGTGCTTCAGGCGCTCGGCGAAATTGCGCGCTTCAATACGCTGCAGTACCGGATACCAGACCGCGTAAGTGCCGGTCGGGAAGCGCTTCAGCGCATCGTTCAGCATGTCCGTGACCTTCTTGTAGTCCTGCTTGTCTTCGTACGGCGGGTCGCACAGCACGACGCCGCGGCGGGATGGCGGCGGCAACAGCGCTTTCACGCCAAGGAAGCCATCGGCCTTGTTGACGATCACGCGCTTGCCCCGCGCAGCAGGGCGGCGGCCATTGGCGGCCTGATGCTGCTCCAGCTTGTGGAAATTGTCGGCGAGGATCTTGGCGTCGGCCGGGTGCAGCTCGAACAAACGCAGGCGATCTTCTTCACGCGCCACGATTTCGGCGCAGTATGGCGAACCAGGGTAGAAGCGCAGCTTGCCGCTCGGGTTCATGTCCTTGATCAGCTTGACGTATTCAGCCAGGGGCCCGGGCAGGTCGTCGCGGTCCCACAGCGGACCGATACCGGTTTCGAATTCGGCGGTCTTGGTGGCTTGGGCACTGTCCAGGGAGTACACGCCGGCGCCGGCGTGCGTGTCGATATAGGTGTAGGCGACGTCTTTCTGGTTCAGGTATTCGAGGACCTGGACCAGGACAAAGTGCTTGAGGACGTCGGCATGATTGCCGGCATGGAATGCGTGGCGGTAACTGAACATGGAATGCGGGATGTGGGAATCAATCTCGCATTATCTCATGGGGATGCACCAACCCGGTAAGGCCGGGTCAGACCCAAGGTGTGCCGAAGCCGCCGGCCGTCGACCAGAAAGGGTCTGACCCTTGGGTCTGACCCAGGTTTACCGGGTTTAAGCGACCTTCTTCGAATCAAAGAACTGTTCATCCTCCGTCGACCCATGCAGCGCAGTAGTCGACGACTGCCCCTGCTGGATCGTCTGCGTCACCGCATCAAAATACCCGGTCCCCACCTCGCGCTGATGCTTCACAGCCGTAAATCCCCGCTCCGCCGCCGCAAACTCCGCCTCCTGCAACTCCACGAAGGCCGACATCTGCCGCCGCGCATACCCATGCGCCAGGTTGAACATCCCGTAATTCAGCGAATGGAAGCCAGCCAGCGTAATGAACTGGAACTTATACCCCATCGCCCCCAGCTCCTTCTGGAACTTGGCAATGGTCGCATCATCCAGGTTCTTCTTCCAGTTGAACGACGGCGAACAGTTATACGCCAGCATCTTGCCCGGGAACTTGGCATGCACAGCTTCCGCAAAAGCCTTGGCAAACGCCAGGTCCGGCTTACCCGTTTCGCACCACACCAGGTCCGCATAAGGCGCATAAGCCAGGGCCCGGGAGATCGACTGCTCCAGGCCATTACGCACCCTGTAGAAGCCCTCCACGGTGCGCTCGCCGGTGCAGAACGGCTTGTCGTTGTCATCGACATCGGAAGTCAGCAGATCCGCCGCCTCCGCATCGGTACGCGCGATCACCAGGGTTGAAGTGCCCATGACATCAGCCGCCAGGCGCGCCGCAGTCAGCTTCTCAACCGCTTCACGGGTGGGCACCAGCACCTTGCCACCCATGTGGCCGCACTTCTTCACAGAAGCCAGCTGGTCCTCGAAGTGCACGCCCGAAGCGCCTGCTTCAATCATGGCCTTCATCAGCTCAAACGCATTCAGCACGCCGCCAAAGCCCGCTTCCGCATCCGCCACGATAGGCGCAAAGAAGTCGATGTCGTCCTTCCCTTCCGACCACTGGATCTGGTCGGCGCGCTGGAAGGTATTGTTAATGCGGCGCACAACCATCGGCACCGAATTGGCCGGGTACAGCGATTGGTCAGGGTACATCTCGCCAGCCAGGTTGGCATCGCCCGCCACCTGCCAGCCGGACAGGTAAATCGCTTTCAGGCCGGCCTTCACCTGCTGCATGGCCTGGTTGCCGGTCAGTGCGCCGAGGGCATTGACGAAGGGTTCATTGTTCACCAGGTCCCACAACTTTTCGGCACCGCGCTTGGCGATGGTGTGCTCGATCGCCAGCGAGCCGCGCAAGCGCACCACGTCTTCCGCGCTGTAAGAGCGCGTCACGCCCTTCCAGCGCGGGTTGCTGTCCCAGTCGTGTTGCAGTGCTGCGATCTGTTGTGCGCGAGTAGCCATGATTATTCTCCTAAGCTGAAAAACGAAAACTGTTAGGGATATCTTAGGCTCAATTGTTCAGCGCAACAATTGTCTTATATAAGACATATAAGCATTTTTTATCCTATAAAAATCAAACGCTTAAAATAAAAATTCCATGATACGGAACATCATTTCTCATTTCAAAAGAAGCTGCACCAACCGGAATGGTGCGCTTTTCATCGCATGCAATGATGATTTCACATCGCGGAAAGCGCTTGCCTGGCCACCAGCACGCCATCGGCATCGGCATAGATCCAGTCGCCGGGACGAACCGCAACGCCGGCGACTTGCACAATCACCTCGCGCTTGCCGACGCCTTCGCGCGCGCTGCGCTGAGGGTGCGTGGCCAGCGCCATGATGCCGACATCGCACTGCGCCAGCTCCGCGTTGTCACGCACGCAGCCGTCGACCAGCACGCCCGCCCAGCCGTTGTTTTGCGCCAGCAAGCCGAGCTGCCCGCCGACCAGCGCCCGGCGCAAGCTGCCGCCGCCATCAACCACCAGCACCCTGCCCTCGCCCGGCGTTTCCAGCGTCGCCCGCACCAGCGCATTATCTTCATGCACCTTCAGCGTTGCGGCTGGCCCGGCGAACTTCGTCTTCCTGCCGAAGTGGCGGAACACGGGCGGCAGCACCTGCAGGCTGCCGTCCTCCAGCAGCCCTGGATTGTCATCACAAATATCGGTCGTCGCAAAATTCATGGCATGGCTTTCAGTGGTAAGAGATCCATCGATTCTATCGTGGTAGCGGACCTGCTACCATTCAGCTCTACGAAATCTGGCATGGAGGCCACCATATGAAGTTCATCCGTATCCTGCTGCTCCCCCTGATCCTGCTGCTCGGCGCGGGCGCGGCGCAAGCCGAAGCGCCGCGCGTCGAAAAGGTGGTCTATCACTTCAGCGACAGCAATACCATCATGCTTGGCTTGCGCAATATCCGTAACCACCTGAACGCCAGCCCCAATGCGCAGATCGTGGTGGTGGCATTGGGTGGCGGCATCGACTTCCTGCTGCAAGGTGAGAAAGACAAGGACGGCAATCCCTACGAGGCCATCGTGCGGGAACTGGTAGCGCGCAAGGTGCAATTCCGGATCTGCAATAACACGCTAATGGGCCGCGGCATCAGCAAAGACCGGGTGCTGCCCGAGGCCACCGTTGTGCCATCCGGCATCGCCGAAGTCAGCCGCCTGCAATGGCAGGAAGGCTACGCCTACATCAAGCCCTGACCTCGTTGCCTGCGGCGCGCGTGCGGCTGCCGACACCGGTGGCCGTTGCGATCGCGAGCATCAGGAAGAAGGCGATGGCGGCAAACACCATCTGCGGTTTGCCGGCATCCATCATCAGGCCGAACAACAGCGGGCCCACCGCAAGACCGCTATCCAGGCCAGAGTACACCACGCCATAGACCCGCCCAGTAGCGTTCTTCGGCGCGGCAGCACGGATCATCAAGTCGCGCGAAGGTCCGGCAATGCCGGAAAAAAAGCCCACCATCGCCATCAATACCAGCGCGCCCCAGGCCGGAACAGCCACCAGCCCTATCGCCAGCGCCAGCACGGCGGCGATGGCGAAGGCGGCGCCAATCGTGCGGTCATGATTCTTGCGCCCGGCGCCGAGGAAGCCGCCCAGCATCATGCCCACCGCGCCCGCCAGCATATAGGCGGTGAAGGCGCTGGTCGCCATCGCCAGCGACATGCCGTACAGCTTCACCAAGCCAGTCGAGGCAAAGCTCTGGATGCCGCCCAGCGCCAGCGCTGTCAGGAAGAAGAAGGCGAAGCACATCCATACCGACGGCAAACGCAGGAAGCTGAACGAGCCTTCCGGCTGCGCGCTGGCGGCAATCGGCACGATCGGATCCGGGCGCAAGGCTTCACGGTTCCACCACAGGATCGCCAGCACGGTCGCCGGCAGTGCAGCCGCCGACAGCAAGGCCGTGCGCCAGTCGGTGGCGCTGGCCACGCCGGTCAGGAACAGCGGTGCGGCGGCCCAGCCCAGGCTTCCGCTAATGCCATGCACCGAGAAGCCATGCGCCAGGCGCTCGCGCGAAACGCGCTGGTTGAGGATAGTGTAGTCCGCCGGGTGGAAGATGCTGTTGCCCATGCCGGCCAGCAGCGCCCCTACTATCAGGCCCGCGTAATTCTGTGCATTCGACAGCACCAGGGCCGACACGCCCAGCATCGCCATGCCGGAGAACAGCACGCGGCGCGCACCGACACGGTCCACCACAAATCCCGCCAGGGCCTGTCCGATGCCGGATATCACGAAGAACACCGTCATCAGGAAGGCAAGCTGCGAGTAGCTCAGGCTAAAGGCCGTCTTCAGCCATGGGAACAGCGCCGCCAGGATCAGGTGGTAGAAATGGGAGACGCCGTGAGCGAGACCGACCAGGCCGATCACGCGTGCGTCATTGCGTAAAGTTTGATTGTCCATGTCGTCATTTTAGGAACACTGTATCCGGCAGTTTTGAGCTAGGATGACATCGTTTATCGCAAAACCGCCATCCTATGCCGATCCAGGTCGTCACCCATACCGGCCCGCACGAAAGCCGCCGCGAACCAACCGAAATCCAGCCAGTCACCATGATCGCGCGTGACCTGGTCTGCCAGCGTGCGCTGCAAACGCATTCGCATGATTGCGCCCAGCTTACCCTGGCGCTGGAAGGCGTGATCCGTGTGAACGCCATGGACAGCAGCTGGATCGTCCCGCCGCAGCGTGCCGTCTGGACCGCCGCCAACGTCAAACACTCGCTCAGCGTGATCGAAACTGCGCGCCTGCGCCCTGTTTATTTCGTGACCTCCTACGATCCCTTCCCGGGCGAGCCGTGCAAGGTGCTCGAGGTATCGCCGCTGCTGCGCGAACTGGTGATGGCGCTGGAGCAGGAAGATCCCGAAGCGCCAAGCCATCGTTCGCAATTGATCTGCAGCCTGATCCTGGATGAACTGCCGAAGCTGGCCACGCGGCCGATTCGCGTTCCCATGCCGCGCGACAAGCGGCTGCGAACTTTATGCGACGCCTTGCTGTCCGATCCAAGCGCAACCGAAACGCTGGAAGAATGGGCCAGCAAAGCAGGAGCTTCCGAGCGCACGCTGGCGCGCCTATTCGAAAAAGAACTGGGAATGAGTTTCGGCCAATGGCGCCAACAGGCGCGCCTCGCGCATGCGGCGCCGATGATCACCAGCGGCATGCCCTTATCGCAAGTGGCCGATGCGCTGGGCTATTCCAGCCAATCAGCCTTTACCGCCATGTTCCGCAAGACCTTCGGCTGCCCGCCCACTGAATTCTTCAACACCCGGAACTGACATCGCGCTGCCTGGTCTCCGCGTCCAGTATGTCGCGCAGGGCCACGAATAGCGGAGCAGTGGCGGTGTGCTTGCGGCCATATCCCAGGTTGAAGGCGTAATCGAAATCGGGCGGATTGTCGCCCTGGTTGTGCTGGAGGATGGTTTCCAGCTTGTCGAACGCCTTCACGGCCTGTGCTTCCGGCGTGGCGGCGGCTTCGTACTCATCCCACAGACCGATGATTTCGGCGCGCAGCGGAGGGTCCAGGTCGCGCGTCAAGGTGAGCAAATCCTCGCTCTCCTGCGCCGATTTGTCCGGATGGGCATGCTGGTGGATGGCGGGGATATCGCCATGGATTGCTTCGCCAAGGTCGTGCACAACGCACAGCTTCAGCACGCGCGCCAGATCCAGGCCAGGCAACTCGTCGGCAAACACCAGCGCCATCAGACACAGCCGCCAGCTATGCTCGGCGGTGCTTTCGGGACGGCCGGACGAGGTGAAGCCGCTGCGCAAAACGCTCTTGAGCCGCTCCGCCTCGCGCAGGAACGCGAGGCGGCCGGCCAGCCGGGCTGGATCAGGCTTTGCGGAAGACAAGCTCGCTGCCCTGTGCGTCGACGAGGATCGTGTCTTTCGGGCCGAAGCGGCCTTCCAGGATCAGCTTCGACAGCGGATTTTCGATCTGCTGCTGCACCGCGCGCTTCAGCGGACGGGCGCCATACACCGGGTCGTAGCCCGCCTCGGCGATCTTCTGCAGCGCCGCTTCGGTCACTTCCATGCCCATGTCCATGCGCTTCAGGCGCTGCTCCAGGATCTGCAGCTGGATGCGTGCGATCGAGCCGATATGCTTGTCGTCCAGGCCGTGGAACACCACGATCTCATCGATCCGGTTAATGAACTCGGGACGGAAGTGGCCCCGCACCTCGGCCATCACCGCCAGCTTCACCACCGCAGGATCGGATTCGTCCAGCGACTGGATCTTCTGCGAACCCAGGTTCGACGTCATGATCACTACCGTGTTCTTGAAGTCCACGGTGCGGCCCTGCCCGTCCGTCATGCGGCCATCGTCCAGCACTTGCAGCAGCACGTTGAACACGTCCGGGTGCGCCTTCTCGATCTCGTCGAGCAGGATCACGCTGTACGGCTTGCGGCGCACGGCTTCGGTCAGGTAGCCGCCCTCGTCGTAGCCCACGTAGCCTGGAGGCGCGCCAATCAGGCGCGCCACCGAATGCTTCTCCATGAACTCACTCATGTCGATGCGGATCAGCGATTCCTCCGAGTCGAACAGGAAGTTCGCCAGCGCCTTGGTCAGCTCCGTCTTACCGACACCGGTCGGGCCGAGGAACATGAAGGAACCGTACGGACGATTCGGGTCCGACAGGCCGGCACGCGAGCGTCGGATGGCGTCGGCTACGGCGCTGATCGCCTCGTCCTGCCCCACTACGCGTTCGTGCAGCTTCTCTTCGATGTGCAGCAGCTTGTCGCGTTCACCCTGCATCATGCGCGAGACGGGGATGCCGGTCGCGCGCGACACCACTTCGGCGATTTCTTCCGCGCCGACCTGGGTGCGCAGCAGCTTGGGCTTGTCGCCTGCCTGTTCGGCGGCGCCGGTGGCTTCCGCATGCTTCAGCTGCGCTTCCAGCTCCGGCAGTTTGCCGTACTGGAGCTCGGACACGCGCTGCCAGTTGGAAGCGCGCGTCGCCTCTTCCATCTGCTGCTTGATGCGCTCGATTTCTTCCTTGATATGGGTGGTGCCTTGCACATTGGCTTTTTCGGCCTTCAGCACTTCCTCGTAATCGTTGTACTCGCGCTGCAGCTTGGCGATCTCGTCGTCCAGCAATTGCAGGCGCGCTTTCGACGCCTCGTCCTTTTCGCGCTTGACGGCTTCCTTCTCGATCTTGAGCTGGATCAGGCGCCGTTCAAGCTTGTCCATCACCTCCGGCTTGGAATCGATCTCGATCTTGATCTTGGAAGCGGCTTCGTCGATCAGGTCGATCGCCTTGTCCGGCAGGAAGCGGTCGGTGATGTAGCGGTGCGACAGTTCCGCCGCCGCGATGATCGCAGGGTCGGTAATTTCGACCTTGTGGTGCAGCTCATACTTGTCCTGCAGGCCGCGCAGGATGGCGATGGTCGCCTCCACGCTCGGCTCGTCGACCAGGATCTTCTGGAAGCGGCGCTCCAGCGCAGCATCCTTTTCAATATATTTGCGGTATTCGTCGAGCGTGGTCGCGCCCAGGCAATGCAGCTCGCCGCGCGCCAGCGCAGGTTTCAGCATATTGCCGGCGTCCATGGCGCCTTCGGCCTTGCCGGCGCCCACCATGGTGTGCAACTCGTCGATGAAGACGATGGTCTGGCCTTCGTCCTGCGCCAGTTCCTTCAGCACGGCTTTCAGGCGTTCCTCGAACTCGCCGCGGTATTTGGCGCCGGCCAGCAGCGCAGCCATGTCGAGCGAGAGCACGCGCTTGCCGCGCAGGGAATCAGGTACTTCGTTATTGACGATGCGCTGCGCCAGGCCTTCCACGATGGCGGTCTTGCCGACGCCAGGCTCGCCGATCAGCACCGGGTTGTTCTTGGTACGGCGCTGCAGCACCTGGATGGCGCGGCGGATCTCGTCGTCGCGGCCGATCACCGGGTCCAGCTTGCCCATGCGGGCGCGCTCGGTCAGGTCTAGGGTGTACTTCTTCAGTGCCTCGCGCTGGCCTTCCGCTTCCTGAGAGTCGACCTTGGCGCCGCCGCGCACGGCGTCGATAGCGGTTTCCAGCGCTTTACGCTGCAAGCCGTTCTCGCGCGCCAGCTTACCGGCGTCGCCCTTGTCTTCGGCGATCGCCAACAGCACCATTTCACTGGAGACGAACTGGTCGCCGCGCTTTTGCGTCTCGCGGTCGGCCTGGTTCAGCATGTTGACGAACTCGCGGCTGACCGTGACGTCGCCGCCGGACACCTTCGGCATGCGTTCCATCGCATGCTTGAGCGCCTGTGCCAGTCCACCGACATTCACGCCGGCGCGCTGCAGCAGCGAACGCGCGCCGCCGTCTTCCTGGTTCAGCAGGGCGAGCAGCAGGTGCGCAGGTTCAATGTACTGGTTGTCGTTGCCGACGGCCAGGCTCTGGGCGTCGGCGAGGGCTTCTTGCAGTTTTGTTGTAAGTTTGTCTTGGCGCATTTCAAACGCTCCTGATGAATTGTCAAGGACAACATGAGGATGCGTTAACAGTTTTCAAGACCACTTTTTCAACGCATCGTCGTCGCTTGTACGGGCATCAACCCAGCGAGCTCCCTCCGGCGTCTGCTCCTTTTTCCAGAACGGCGCCTCCGTCTTCAGGTAATCGATAATAAATTCGCAAGCTGAGAATGCCTCGCCCCGGTGCGGCGAAGTCACCGCCACCAGCACGATCTGGTCCATGGGCTCGAGCGGTCCGACCCGGTGGATAACCAGTGCGCCATAAATCGGCCAACGTTGCTTCGCCTGGTCGATGATGGCCTGGATCGATTGCTCGGTCATGCCCGGATAATGCTCAAGCTCCATTTCGGCAACGGAGGCGCCTTCATTCAGGTCGCGCACGGTGCCGACGAAATTGACTATAGCGCCGACCTTGGCGTTCCCGGCGCGCAGTTGCGCCATTTCCCGGGACAGGTCAAAGTCCTGCGTTTGAATGCGTACTTCGTTCATTTGCCCTCCGCACCAATCTTGCGGAACAGCTGCTCAATGCGGCTGGACGTGCGGGCATCCGCCAGGGCGGGCATGGCGCACAGGGCAAGGAACTGGGCGGCGTGGCTGGCCGGCTTCTGGCCGGATTTCAAGGAGGACTGCAACACTTCTACCTGCATTTTCAATCGGTCTTTCGCAAATTCAGCCCCGCTGTCGATGCCGGCCACGATCTCCAGGCGCAGCACTTCGGACAGCAGGCGTTGACGGTTGTTTTCCAGTTGGGCGGCATAGGCGGAGCGCGCGGCGCCGCCCTCCACGGCCGCTTTCAGCGCGGCCTCGAAACGGGTGCGCAAAGTGCGCTCCTGCTCCGCTGGCAGCGCGGACAAGGCTTGCCAGCGGCTGCTCCATTCCGCCTGATCGATGTCGCCCGCATCGGCCACCGCACATTCCAGCGCCTGCACCAGGCGCAGTTTCTCACGCATGGCATTGGCCTGTGCCGCGCCGGCTCTCTTGCGGATGGTATCGGCCTGCGATTGCAGCGCGCCCACCGCGGCCCGGTAGCGCTGGTCGATTTTCTGTTCGCTCGAACGCGGTACCACGCCCGACGCGTGCCAGGCGGCCGCCGCATCTTTCAATGTCTTGCCGATGGCAGCCAAAACTGCCTTATCGTCGCCTTCGAATGTCGCCGATTCCAGGCTCGCGCAAATTGCTTCGCGCGCGTGCAGGTGGGCCTTGCGTTCATGGTCGGCGGCGTGGGCGTGTTCCTTGCGCTTGGCGAAGATCTGGTCGCAGGCGCTGCGGAATTTCTGCCACAGGGCTTGCTCGGTCTTGCGCTCCAGGGGCAAGGCCCGCGCGTGGCCTTGCCAGGACTCCTGCAGGCGGCGCAAGGTGTCGATGGTATGGCGGTCGAGCGGATTCAGCTTGCCCACTTCCTCGATCAACTGCTCGCGGCGCGCCACTTCGATCCGGCGCTGGGAATCCAGTGGAGCCATCAAGGCATCCATGGCCTTGCTGAAGGCGGCGTCCAGGCGTTTCTTGTCCTTGCGGTCGATGGTGCCGAGGCGGCTCCAGGCCTGGCGCAGGCGCTGCGTGGTCGACGCCAGCGCACGCCAGTCGTGCGTGTGCGGCAGGTTGCCCGAAGCGGATTCTTCGCGGTCGGCCTGGGCGCCGCCGGCGGCTTCCAGCTGGGCTGCATCCTTGGCGATCAGGGCGTTGGCTTCATCGACCAGCTGTTGCGCCTTTGCCGCATTGGAATGGCGTTCGTCGGCCAGGTGCTTGAAATGGGCGGCCGCAGGAGCATAGGCGGCCGTGCAGGCGGCGTCGAATTTTTCCCACAGCGACTTGGGGGCGGCGCCGGAAACGCCATCGAGCGCCTTCCAGCGCTCGCGCATGCTGCCGACTTTTTTCGCCAGCTCGCTCATGCCCAGGCCTGCGGCCGGCAGGCTTTCCACGGCGTGCACCAGTTCTTCGCGCGACACATTGCCGCCCCAGCGCGCCCAGTCTCCCAGGCGTTTCAGGTCGGCCCGAACGTGGGCCAGGCGCTCGGCCTGGGCCGGGGTCAGGCGGCCGGTCTTGCTGTCCTTGAGCGTCTTGTCGTGTTCGGCGGCGATGTGAAGCTGGCCCTGCGCCAGGGCGGCCTCCATGGCTTCCACCATGTCCATGAACTGGCGGTTGGCTTCCAGCTCGGCAGGCGTCGGCTTGTGCTTATCCTTCGGCGTCCGCGCGGGCCGCAGCGCGGCCCCGTCATGGCCATTGGCCGCTTCGGCGGTTCCGCCCGGCGCCGAATCCGCGTTGCCGGCAGGCGCGGCCTGCGGGGCATTCTCGGCAACGCCGGCGGATGCGCCGCCATTGACTGCGCTGGGCTGGCCGTCTGCGGCGCCAGGCGTGCGCGCCGGGGTATTCGTGCTGGCCGCGCCCGGTGCGGCCGCAACGCTGCTCGCCGCGGGTGCGGCAGCGGCTGCTTGCTGGACGCTCCGCTCCGCCGCCAGCGCGGCATCGAAATCATTCAGGAGATGGCGCGGCAATGAAGCGCGCTCGGGCGATGCCATATGCGCGGCGTGCTCGCTGGCCAGCCGTTCCACTGCGCCGGCATCCGGGTGCTTGCGCAGCGCTGCCAGCGCATCGATCACGGCACGCTGCAGCGACACCTGCGCTTCCAGCCGTTCGGCCAGCGCCTCGCGCACATGGCTGAACTCAGCAGCAGCCTCAGGCGCGGCATCGACCACTTTCCACTGCCGGTCCAGGTCGGCCACGAGATTCGGGGTCAGCTTTTCATCAGCCAACAAACGCTGCGCCAGGGCAATGCACGCCTGCGCCTGTTTCTGTTCGGCCTGCACATGGCGGATCGCATCCAGCCGCCCCTGCATCAGCTTGGCAACGCGCCGGTCGGAGTTGCGCACGGCGTGCTGCACCCTCTCAAGCGCAGCCTGCGACGTCACGTGCTCGGCCGCAGCCAGGCGTACGTCGGCGAATTCACTGTTCAGGATGAGCTCAACCGCAGCAGCCTCGTCCCCACCCAGGTTGCGGGCAAGCTCGGCTTGCGCCGCGCGGCGTTCTGCGGGAGACCCCAGCGGCGCCTGCGGTCCGCCGGCGCTGGGCTGGCCGGCAACGCTGGCCTGGCTGGCCTGCTGCTTGAAAAGGAACTCAAACATAGTTGTGCTATGAATGGATCAAAACCACCATCATAGCGCAGCGCCGCCCGGCAAGGGCGGCGAATGCAGGCACGGCGTGTTCAGGCCGTATCCGCAGCGCGATGGGCCGAACGGCTGCGCCGGTGGTAGCGCAGCTTCGGCACAGGAATCTCGGCCTCGCCTTCTTGCCGCAGGGATGCACGCACCTGCTTGGCTTCGGACAAAGCCTTCCTGTCTTTTTCGGCGGAAGCGGGCACGCGGCGCGCTTCCACCACTTGGGCGTCATGGGCCAGGAATTTGTTCGCGATGTCGAACCACGCTTCGCCACCGATCGCCGAGCGCGCAATGGCGAACAATTCCTTTTCCTCTTTCTCCAGGCGCTGCAGCAGCAGCGTGCAGAAAGTCTCGATCGATTCGCAGATCTGCGTGACCTGGCGTTCCGTGTATTCAGTCGCCTCATCGAGCTCCGACTGCAGGCGCCGGATCACCGACAAGGCAGCGTTGTTCAGGCGGCTCAATTCATCCAGCAACTGGTTGGCCTGCTCCGTTGCGTTTTGCAGCGCCGGAATCAGATACAGCTCGATCTTGCGCCAGTGACAGGCCTGGTACAGGCGTTCCAGGGTTTCGCAAGCATATTCAAGCTGGGACAGGGTCAGGCGCTGTTGCTGCAACAGCGTCGATTGCACGTATTTTTGAAACGACAGCAGGCTAAGGCGCACGTTAGCCTGTTCAACGGATAGCGCAACTAATGTATATGTGGCCGTTAACATTCTTGCTCCCAAATATCGCTACGCGGAAACGGAAGTACAAGTGTAAGTTAGCCCGACAGGTTCGCTTTGACATTCTTCAATGTAACGTCACAGCGCCCTCCTAATTTAGGAGGTTTTCGAATGCAGCGCAAGGCGAAGATCAACCATACCAGCTTCTCGCGACGGCGTCACGGTTCCGCCGAATCTTCGCATCAGTTGTTGCATTCCGATATTCTCCGACAATGCTTCGCCTGTGATTTCACGCGTCCCTCGGCTGCGGAAATAGTCAAGTAATTTCTGGAACAGGATATTTCCCAAGCCTTTGCCTTTCAAATCGGAACGAACGATGATCGCGAATTCCGCTTTCTGGTTATCCGGGTCCGCCACCGCCCGTACCACGCCCAGCGTTTCCGGCAAGCCATCCGCGCCAGTGCGGGTGGCAATGAAGGCCATCGCCCGGTCATAGTCGATCTGGGTCAGGCGCGCGAGCTGGGTCGGCGGCAATTCCTTCATCGCCGAGAAAAAGCGCAGGCGCACGTCGTCGGGGGCCAGCTGGCTGAAAAAACGCACGTGGGCCGGCGCATCCTCCGGGCGGATCGGGCGCAGCAGCAAAGGAGCGCCCTGCCAGTCGATTTCCTGCTCCAGTTCCTGCGGATAGGGGCGGATCGCCATGCTGCTCTCGGGGCGGCGCGGGCCAAGGGTGGCGCGCGCGCCATGCACTTGCAGCACGCCGTTGACCACGCTGACGGGATCGATGTCCAGTGCAGCGATCTCGCCGATGTCGGCCACCAGTTCGGCCACATGCACCAGGGCGCGGCACAGGACTTCACGCTCGGCGACCAGGGTGCGGCCAACGCTGGTACGGCGCAGCATGTCGCGCGCCAGCACGGTGTTCAGCGGCGGCAGGCCGACAGCGCGGTCGTCGACAACCCGGCCGGCGCTGCCGCCAAGGCCGACGCTGATGGCGGGGCCGAACACCGGATCGGCCTGCATGCCGATGCGCAGCTGTTGTGCGTCGCCAGCGGCGGCGCCATGGGCGAACGGCAAGCCATAGGCGGCGAGCACCGCGGCCAGGTCGGCCGGCGGCAATTCGGCGTGGCCGGCCGCGCGGGCGGCTTCCACCAGGTGGCGCGCAGCCTGGCGCTCCGGGACCGAATGCGCCGGCACCTGGGCCGGCACTTCGATCAGCAAGGCCTGGTTGCGCGAGTACTGCACTACCTGGCTGAAGGCGCGCACGGCTTTTTCCGGCGTGTCGTAGCTTGGCAGGCCGGCGTCCGCGAAGACTTGCCGCGCACCCGCCACGGCCTCGCCGCCCAGCCAGCAGGACAACACGCAGCGGCTGCTTTGCTGCACCAGGGGCGCCAGGGCTTGCGCCACGCCGGTACTGGCGGTGGCGGACGACGGCGCGTGCACCACCAGCAACGCATCGGCGTTCTGGTCTGCCAGCAGCGCACTGGCGACCGCCGCATGGCGCTCGGCGCTGGCCTCGCCGCCGATGTCGATCGGATTGGCCAGCGACAGCCCGGCGGGCAATTCCTTGTGCAGCCGCTTGCCGGTCTCCGGCGAGAATTGGGCCAGCTTGCCGTGTACGTATTGCAGCGCATCGGCCGCCAGCTGGCCGGTGCCGCTGCCGTTGCTCATGATGGCCAGGCGCGTGCCGCGCCCTGGCCGCGCGCGCGCCACCGTTTCCACGGCGTCGAACAGGTCGGCCGAGGAGTAGACGCGCAGCATGCCGGCGCGCCGGATCACGGCGTCATAGACCTTGTCGTCGCCGCTGCGGCCGGCCTTCAGCACCACCACCGGCTTGCCGCGAGCCGCCAGGCGCGCCGCCGAAATGAATTTGCGGGCGCATGTGACGGTTTCGATGTGCATGATGATGGCGGCGGTGTCCTCGTCCGCGGCCAGGAAGTCCAGCATGTCGCCCAGGTCGATGTCGCCGCCTTCCACCAGCGACACCACGCGCGAGAAGCCGATGCCGTGCTGGCGCGCCCAGTCCAGCACCGCCGTCATGACGGTCGCCGATTGGGAAATGAAGCCGATCTTGCCCGGCTTGGCACCCGCATGGGCGGCGCTGGCGTTCAGGCCCGCCAGGGGAGCCACCAGGCCGATGCCGCCGGGGCCCAGGATGCGCAGCAGGTAGGGACGCGCAGCTTTCAGGGTCTGCTGGCGGACGCTATCGCTGACCGGGGTCAGGATGATGGCGCCGCGTGTGCCGCGCGCGCCCAGGTCGGCGATCAGCGCGGCTACCGTGTCCGGCGGCGTGCAGATGATGGCCAGGTCCGGCGCGCGCGGCAGCGCCGACAGGCGCGCATAGCATGGAATGCCGCGCAATTGCTCGTACTTCGGGTTGACCGGCCAGATAGCGCCGGCAAAGCCGCGTTCCGCCATATTGTTCATCACCTGCGTGCCCATGCGGTCCGGCCGCAGCGAGGCGCCGAAAATGGCCACCGAGCCGGGTTCGAACAAGCTGTCCATATTCCTGATGCTCATGGCCGATCTTCCTTACCAGCGTGAATAATGGTCCTCCGTCACGCCAGCGAGCTGGCTGACGATGCGTTTGGCGCCTTCCGGTTCGCTGCGCACCCAGCCGCTGAAATGGCCCACCGGCTGGATATAGCGGCTGGCCGCCACCAGCAGGTTGCGGTCCTGGCGGCGCGCGCCGTCCGGCGTGAAGAACAATTCCAGCTGGTCGTCTTCGGTGAAGATATGCCAGCGCTGCATGGGGTCGTGCGGGTCGAAGATGAAATGGGCGGGAGCCAGCGGCACCACCTCACCGTCGATCCACAGCGCGTTCTCGTTGCCGCCGAAATAGCCGGACTGCAGATTGAAACCCATTTCCAGGCTATGCCCGGAGGCCCAGCGCCACGCCGTTTCACGCGCCAGCAAACCGTTCGAGTAATCGAAACTGGCGACGCCGCCATCGAGCTTGTACTCGTCGCGGAAGGTGCGCACTTCGCCCGTCAGCGGCATGCCGGGCGACTTCTGGGTGCCGTGCAGCGCCCCGCCCTTGACCGGGCCGGTGGCCAGCAGCAAGGGCGCAATCGGCGGGCCGAATTCGGCGTCGATTTCCATATACGGACAGCGCAGCGTGAGCTGGAACCTGCCGCCCGGCAGCGGCTCGATGCTGATCTGCGTACTGCGCGTGCGGAACCAGCTGGCGGCGCCCGCATGCTCGCCGACGCCCACCGACAAGCGGCCCGGCAGGCCGTCCTGCGAGTAGTTGGCCATCATGTCGCTGTCGTTGCGGTCGAAGGCGTAGCAGAAGCAGGTGCTGGTCCAGCCCAGGTCGACGATGGCGACTGCCGCCATCACCTGCTCGGACACCAGCGAGACGTAGTGCCATTTTTTGTGGTGGAAGCGGCGCCACAGGCTGCTGCGCGCGTGCTCTCCGGCCAGCAGGTGCCAGCCGAAGGACTCCGCCGCACCGGAAAAGCGGCCCAATTTCGGCTTGCCCTCCGGGCCGACCACGTGTTGCGGTGCAGGGGCCAGCTTCATTGCCCTACTCCTTGCCCATCCAGTTCCGCCTGCAGCGTTGCCGCGAAGCCGGGCGGCTCGCTCGCCTGCACCTGCACGTGCGGGCAGCCGTGCCAGGTGGCCAGGCGCTGCACCGCTCCCGCCACATCGCGCACGAAGCGGTCGGTCACGCGCACGCCCGGCTCCAGCGCCAGGTTTTTCAGTTCGAAGATCCCGCCGCGGCGGTGCGCCTTGGCGTCGATGCGGCCCACCAGCGCGCCGCGGCGCAGGATCGGCAGTGTGAAGTAGCCGTAGCGGCGCTTGTCTGCCGGGGTATAGCATTCCAGGCGGTAGTCGAAGCCGAACAGGTCGACCGCGCGGCGGCGATCCCATACCACCGGGTCGAACGGCGACAGGATGGTGGTCAGTGTCGGCGACAGTGCGCCGTCGGCGGCAGCTTGCGCCAGCTCGGCCAGGTCGGGATGGATGTAGACGGTGTCTTTCCAGCCCTCGACACGGGCGCGCAGCAGCAAGCCCTCCCCTGCCAGCGCTTCCAGGTCGGGGCGCGGCGGCTTGGTGCGATAGTAGTCCGCCACCCAGGCGCCGCGCGCCAGCCCAAGGGCTTTCACCGTCTTTAACGCCAGCTGGCGCCGCGCTTCGTCCATATCCGGCATCTGGCTGTCGTGCCAACCGGGCAGCACGCGCTCGGCGAGGTCGTACACGCGCTGGAAGTTGTGGCGGCGAGCGATCATCAATTCGCCGGCGGTGAACAGCACTTCCAGCGAGCGTTTTTCCGGTTTCCACTCCCACCAGCCGCCGCCCTTGCCGTCGGTACGTTCGAAGTCGGCGGAACGGGCCGGCCCGTTGCTGCGGATATGCTGCAGCACGCGCTCGACGTCGGCACGCCGCTCGCGCATCCAGTTCACTGAATATTTCCAGCCCATGGAGGCCGGATCCAGCATGCGATGGCGCAGCAGGCGGTAATCCTCGATCGGCACGAAACAGGCCTCGTGCGCCCAGTACTCGAACAACGCGCCTTCGGCCAGGTGCTCCTCGAGCCAGGGCTGCGGGTAATCGCCAAGGCGGCTCCACAACACCAGGTAGGGGCTGCGCGCCACCACGTGGATGGTATCGATCTGCAGCACGCCCATATTGCGGATGGTGTCCAGCACGTCGGCTTTTTGCGCCTTGCGCCGGCGCGGCTGCAGCAATCCCTGGGCCGCCAGGTGCAGGGCGCGCGCCGCGGCCAGGGTGAGATTCAATTCGGTCAAGTCTCGGTTCCTATGGGAGGTGATCGCCTATTTTAATAGTGATTTGACAGTATTTCTTCGCATTTTACGAGGGATGGTGGCCGCCAAGCAGCACTCCCCCGCTTTTTTCGCCCCGCTGCCGGGCTTTCGGCGCAGAATAAAGCCGTGCCAACGACCACCGCCCGCCAAGTCCTTCGCCAGCTGTATCGCGTGATACTGCTGCCCTCATTCACCCTGGTTTTGCTGGTGGTGATGTGGGCCGACGTGTTTTACCAGCTGAAACTGGACGCCGAAAGCGCGCACTACGACGCCGTTCAGCACAGCCACTCGCTGGCGCGCACGCTGGCCGAAAGCTCCAGCCACGTCCTGCGCCAGGCGGAACATGCCACCCAGTTATTCAAGCTCAAGTTCGAAGAAACCAACGGCGCCGTGCGCCTGCCCGAATTCAGCAAACGGGGGGGATTGCTCGATTCCGTCATGCCGGCCAGGCTTGAACTGCCGATCGCCCTGATCGACGCCAACGGCAAACTGGTGGACAGCATGCACGGCACGTTCCCGCCCAACTCCGCCAACCAGGCCTTTTTCAAAACCTTGTCCACCACGGGCGACGATACGACCATCGTCACCAACCCCATGGTGGAACCGATCACCAAGAAATGGCAAATCCAGATCGCGCGCCGGCTGGAAGACAAGGCCGGCAAGTTCGCTGGCGCAATCGTGCTGATGATCGACCCGGCATTCTTTGTTGAAGACTACGATCGCATGCACGTGGACGAAGGCGGCCTGGTGATGCTCATCAGCCGCGACACGGGCCTGGCCATCGGCCGGGTCGACGAGAAGCTCTTCATCAGCGACACCATGGATTTCGTGGCCCCGGCCGACCCTGTCAGCCGGCCGGAAGAACTCATACTGAAAACGCCGGTCGACCAGACGCAGCGCATCTATGCCTTCCGCGACATGCCGCGCTTCGCCCTGACGGCGGTGGTAGGCGACACGACCGAGCATGCACTGGCCAAATACAATAGCCAGCGCCGCCTGTACTTTGTCGTCACCGTCCTGGTTTCCATCGTGGTGCTGGTGTTCAGCCTGCTGCTCACGCGCCAGGCGCGGCGCCTGCGCGAGAGCATGCGCGAATCGACCGAGGCGCGCGAAAAGCTGCACGCGGCGGTCGACGCCAGCCTCGATACGCTGTTCCTGATGAAGGCCTGCCGCACCGGCGGCAGCGGTGGCGCCATCATGGACTTCACCCTGGTCGATGTGAACGAACGCGGCGCCAGCATCCTGGGCTACCCTGCCGCCGAAGCGCTGGGCAAGCGCATGGGCGATATGCTGACGCACTGGCGCAGCGAAGGCTTCTTCGATAAATGCCTGGCCGTGCTGCAGACGGGCGAGCCGCTGGAAGAGGAAATCGAGTCGACCGTGTTCGGCGAGCGCCTGTGGCTGCGGCACCAGATCGTCGCCATCGAGGACGGCGTTGCCATCACGGCGCGCAACATCACTGAACGCAAACGCTCCGAACTGGCGGTGCGCCAGAACCAGGCGGAACTCCAGGCCGTCAACGACGCCTCCCCGCTCGGCCTGGTGCGCGCCGACCAGGATGGCAAATGCACTTACGTCAACCGCACTTTCGAAGCCATCACCGGCATGCCGCGCGAGGCGGCCCTGGGCGATGGCTGGTTTGACGCCGTGCATCCGAACGACCGCGAGATGCTGCGCGCCTCCTTGCGCCACCTGAGCCAGACGCAGCAAGCCTTCCAGGAAACGCTGCGCTGCGTGCACCCGGACGGCAAGATCGTCTGGACCTCGATCAAGGTGGCGCCGATCGTCATCGACAAGGCAATCACCGGCTACGTCGGCACACTGGACGACATCACGCTGGTGCGCAAGTCCGTCATGGCCCTGCGGGAAAGCGAATCGCGCCTGCGCACCATCGCCGACACCCTGCCGGCCATGGTCGCCTACATCGATTTCGAAGAAATCTACCGCTTCCACAACCTGGCCTACGAGCGCGAATTCAGCAAATCGGGGCTGCACGTCACCGGCCGCACCATCCTGGAAACCGTGGGCGAGAAGCGCTACGGCGTGCTGCAGCCCTTCATTGCGCGTGCGCTGCGCGGCGAAACGCTGACCTTCGAGGAGGAAGACGACGGCGGCGATTACCCGCGTACTTATGACGTGGTCTATATCCCGCAGCTGGACGAAGACGGCATCACGGTAGTCGGCTTCCACGTGATGCGGCAGGACGTCACGGCGCAAAAGCGCGAGAAACAGCAGCTGCTGCGCCTGTCGCAGGTCGACGCGCTGACGGGACTGACCAACCGCGCCGGATTCCTGCAAAAGCTCAGCGAAACAATGGCCGCCTGCCGCGAAAGCGGCGGCCTGATGGCCGTGATGTACCTCGATATCGACCGTTTCAAGCCGGTCAACGACACCTACGGCCACGCCGTCGGCGACGCGCTGCTCAAGGCTTTCTCGGCGCGCCTGTCCAATACGGTGCGCGCCAGCGACACGGTGGCGCGCCTGGGCGGCGACGAATTCACCATCATCATGGACCGCATTTCCAAGCCGGAGGACGCCACTGCCACCGCCGCCAAGATCGTGCATGCAATGCAACAGCCTTTTGAACTGGACGGCATCCTGGCGCACGTCTCAACCAGCATTGGCCTCACTTATTACCGCAATGAGGATGTCAACCCGGCCGAGTTGCTGAAACGGGCCGATTCGCTTTTATACGAAGCCAAACAGGCCGGCCGCAACACCTACCGCAGCAGCCCCGCGCTGGCCGAAGTGCGTTCGCCGAACGCGGCCTGACGCGGATCAAGACATAGGCCTGCCGTTTGCGCTATATTTGCGCTTCCCACGCCCAGCTTTACATTTCATGCGCCTGCTGCACACTTCCGATTGGCACCTTGGCCAGTCGCTGCATAATTTTGAACGCCACTACGAGCACCAGCGCTTCCTGGACTGGCTGCTCGACACCATCGTGTCCGAACAGGCCGATGCCCTGCTGGTGGCAGGCGATATTTTCGACAATGCCAATCCATCGTCGGCTTCGCAGCGGCAGCTGTACACCTTCCTGCAGCAGGCACGTGCCCGGGCCCCGCAGCTGGATATCGTCGTGATCGCGGGCAACCACGATTCGCCCGGGCGCATCGAAGCGCCCGGCCCGCTGCTGGAAGCCCACGGCACCACCGTCATCGGCTACCCGCACCGCGACGCCGACGGCAATATCGCCATGGAGCGCATGCTGGTGCCGCTGACCGGCAAGGACGGCGCGGTCGCCGCCTGGGTGTTGGCCGTTCCCTTCCTGCGCCACGGCGACGTGCCGCGCGTCGCCTCCGTCGCCGCAGCTGATGCCGCCGCTCCAAGCGATGCCGGCGAGGCGCCCGAGACCGCGTCCGCCTTTGGCGCAGCCCCGAACGAAACGCCGGTAGCGCCGCAGCCGGATCCTTACCTTGCCGGCATCGCGGAACTGTACCGGCAGGCGCTGGATCTGGCGGCCGCCCGCGCCGCCGACCGCCAGGCCATCGTCGCCATGGGCCATTGCCACATGGTCAACGGCACCATGTCCGCCGATTCGGAGCGCCGCATCGTGATCGGCGGCACAGAAATGCTCCCAAGCGGGATCTTTGCACCGCCCATCGCCTACGCCGCACTGGGCCACCTGCACCTGGCCCAGCAAGTCGGCCCGCACGAACATATCCGTTACTGCGGCAGCCCGATTCCGCTCTCGTTCGCCGAGACGGGCTACCAGCACCAGGTGCTGCGCGTCGACTTTGACGGCGCCCAGGTCACAGCGATCACACCGCTGCACGTTCCGCGCTCGGTGCCGCTGCTGCGCATCCCCGAAAAGCCTGCTGCGCTGGAAGAAGTAAGGGCCGCGCTGGCCGCCCTCGCCTTGCCGGAAGTCCCGCTGGAACAACAGCCGCTGCTCGAAGTCCGCATCAAGCTCAGCGCGCCCGAGCCGGGCCTGCGCGCCGCCATCGAAGAAGCCCTGCAAGGCAAGCCAGTGCGCCTGGCCAAGATCGAAACCACCAGCGCCGCCCGCGCTTCCCTCGAAGAAGCCGCGCTCTCGCTCGACCAGCTGGCCACTTTGCAGCCGGACGATATTTTCAAGCGCCTGTACCGGCAGCGCTTCGGCAGTGAAGCGCCACCCGAGCAACTGGCAGCCTTTGCGGAACTGGTGCAGCCATGAGGGTGCTGCGCATCGCCGGCAAGAACCTGGCCTCCCTGGCCGATGAATTCGCGGTCGACTTCACTTCGCAGCCGCTGTCCGATGCGGGGCTGTTTGCCATCAGCGGCCCGACCGGCGCTGGCAAGAGCACCCTGCTCGACGCCCTGTGCCTGGCGCTGTACGACGACACGCCGCGCCTGCACAAGGCTGAAGGCAAGACACCCGACGTGGGCGACCCCGTATCATCACAGGACCCGCGCACGCTGCTGCGCCGCGGCGCCGCCGAAGGCTGGGCGGAAGTGGATTTTGTCGGCAACGACGGCGCCGCCTACCGCGCCCGCTGGAAGGTATGGCGCGCCCGCAGCAAGGCCGCCGGCGCCTTGCAGCCAAGCGCCATGTCCCTGCAAAAGCTGCCCGGATTGCAGCCGCTCGGCCACACCAAGACCGAAGTGATGGGGGAGATCGTCCAGCGTGTCGGCCTGAGTTTCGAACAATTCACGCGCGCCGTGCTCCTGGCGCAAAACGAGTTCTCCGCCTTCCTGAAAGCGAAAGACGACGATCGCGGCACCTTGCTGGAAACCCTGACGGGCAGCGGCATTTACAGCGACATATCGAAGCGCGCCTTCGAGCGCTGGCGCGCCGAAGAGCTGAAGCTGAAGACCCTGAGCGCCGGCTTGGCGACACAACAGCCGCTGGCGTCCGAGCAGCGCGCCGAAGTCGTCGCCCGATCCGATGCCGCCGAAGCGGCGCTGCATGCCAGCGCGCAGCGCGTCACGGCGCTGGAAGCGGAACTGCGCTGGCACCAGCAAGCCGAACGCCTCGCAGCCGCCGTGCAGCACGCCCGCGAGCATTGCCAGCAGCGCCAGCACGAATCGGAAACCGCCGCCCCGCGCCGCGCGACACTGGCAAAGCTCGACGCCGTGCAGCCGGCGCGCGCGCTGGATGACGACGTCGTGCGCCTGGCCGCCGAGCGCGCCGCCACCCAAGCCGCGATCTCGCTCGCCGCGCAGGAATCCGAGCGCACACGCATGGCCCTGGAAGTGCTCAGCAACGACGCCCAGCAAGCTGCTGACGTCCTGGCCGCCGCCGAAAGCGCCCAGCAAGCGGCCGCGCCGCTCCTGGACCAGGCCAAGGCACTCGACACCCGCCTGGCGCCGCTGCAAGCCGCCTTCGCGCAGGCCGCCAGTGCACGCGATACGGCCAGGCAGGCCGATGCCGCCGCCCTGTCCGTTTTGCAGGCGCGTGAGGCGCACAACCAGGCGCTCGCCAGCGAACAGCAGGCAGGCATGCAATGGCTGGCCCATCATGAACACTGGGCTGCCTTGGCGCCCGAGTGGCCGCGCTGGGACGTCCTGTTCACGCAAGCGGGCCTGCAAGCCGACCGCGCCGCGAAGCATTCGCAGGCGCTGGCGGCAGTACAGCAGGCCGCAGCCGGCCAGCGGCAGGATGAAGCCCATGCACGCAGCGGCCTGGATGCCGCCACCGAACGCCTGCGCCAGGCAGAAGCCCAGCGCGACCAGGCCGCAAGGACGCTGGCCGGTTTCAACGCCGACGAGCTGGCGCAGCAACGCCAGCACCTCGACCAGCAGCGCGCGCTGCTGGCGGACAGCAGCGCCGCTTGGCAAAACCTGGCGCAACTCACCCAGCGCCAGCAGGAATTCTCCTCCCGCGGCGCCGTCTTGCAGGCAGCACGCGACAGCGCGGCGGCCGAAGTAGCCGCAGCGCGCGAGGCCAACGTCGCGCTGTTTGCCGCTTCCACCCAGGCAGAACGCTCACTGAAGCTGGCGGAAGCCGCCACCGGCGAGAGCGTCGAAAAGCTGCGGGCCACGCTGCAGGACGACTCGCCATGCCCGGTATGCGGCTCGCACGAGCATCCCTACCGGCACGAGGACGGCCCGCTGCACGCCATGCTGGCGCAGCTGCAGTCCGAGGTGCGCGACTGCCGCGACAAACTGCAACGCAACCTGAAGCACGAGGCCGAGCAGCAGGCACGCCTCCAGTCCAGCGTCGAACAGCTTGCCGCCCTCGGCGCCGAGCAGCACAGCCTCGAAGCCGCCCTTGCCGGCGCCCAGCCGCGCTGGAGCGCCGCCAGCACGGCCCTCGCCGGCCACGTCAGCAGCCCGATCGCAGCCCTAGCAGCCACCGGCGACGCCACTTCCGCACGGACGCCGTCAAGCATCGTTCCATCTGCCAGCGACGAAATCCCGGCCTGGCTCGCCGCGCACAGCGCCAGCCTGAACGCCGCGCAACGCAGCCTGGAGACACGGGAGCAAGCGCAGCGCCAGGCCAGCCGCACGCGCGATGTAGCGCAAACCGCCTGCGAGCAAGCTGCCGCCGAATGCAACCGTCACCAGCATGCCCTGGCCGCCGCGCAAGCCGCGCTGGCGCAGTCCGACGCGCAGCAAAAAGCACTCGACGAACAGCGCATCGACACCGCCCTGCAAATCGCCACCCTGCTCGACCAGTTGGACGCGCCACTGTCCCGTCCTGGCTGGCAAGACGAATGGAAAGACAGCCCGTCCCGCTTCCACGAACAACGCAGCCGTGAAAGCAAGCAATGGCAAGCGCAGCGCCGGATGGCCGACGAACGCGCCGCCGCCATCGCCGCACTCTCCACCGAACTGCAAAGCCTGCGCAGCGCACAACAGCGCAGCAGCGCCGACGTGCGCGGCGCACAAGCCGCAGCCGACGCCGCGCAGGCCGCACTGGCCGAAGCGACGGCCGAACGGCAAGCGCTCTGGCAAGGCCGCTCCGTGCGCGAAGTGGAAGCCGGACTGCGCGCAGCCATCGACACCGCCCGCGCGACCTTGCAGGCGCGCCAGGAATCGGCCCAGCAAGCCGCGCAACAGCGAACCCGCGCCGACGAAGCCCTCGCCCAAGCGCTCAAGCAATTGGCGGAAAAAGACAAGGCAGCAGAAGGCGCCACCGCACGCCTGCAGGCCTGGCTCACCGACAATCAGGCCATCGGCATCGCCGGCTTGGAAGCGCTGCGCGCCCTGCTCGCCCACTCGCAGCAAGGCATCCGCGACGAACGCACCGCGCTGCAAGCGATCGACCAGGCCTTCGCTTCCGCCAAGGCGGTGCAAGCCGAACGCGAAGCCCAACACGCCGCCCACCTCGAAACCGCCCCCGCGGGCGAACAACGCAGCGCCGCCGAACTGGAACAGGCCCTGGCAACGCTGCAGGAAGAACGCAAGCAGGCCCACGACCACGCGACGGCCCTCAAGCTGCAGCTGGCGCAGGACGACGCCCGCCGCAAAGCCGCCGAAGCCATGTTGGCCGACATCTCCAAACAGCAGGAAATCGAACAGCGCTGGGCCACCATGTACGAGCTGATTGGCTCCCAGGACGGCAAGAAATTCCGCAACTACGCGCAGCAATTCACGCTCGACGTCCTGCTGGGCTACGCCAACGCCCACCTGGCCCAGCTCGCCCCGCGCTACCAGCTGGAACGCATCGACAACCCCGCCCAGCCCTCGCTCGGCCTGCTGGTGCGCGACCTGCACATGGGCGACGAAAAACGCTCCGTGCACTCGCTGTCCGGCGGCGAATCCTTCCTGGTGTCGCTGGCCATGGCGCTCGGCCTGGCCTCGCTGTCCTCCAACCGGGTGCGCGTGGAATCGCTGTTCATCGACGAAGGTTTTGGCAGCCTGGATGCGGAAACCCTGCGCGTCGCAATGGACGCGCTGGACGGTTTGCAGTCTATGGGAAGGAAGGTGGGCGTGATCTCCCACGTGCAGGAAATGACCGAACGGATCGCCACCAGGATCGTGGTGCAACCCGCCGCCAACGGCCGCAGCGCGATCTCAGTCAGCTAAGCGCCAGGTGCGCTGATCCTGTTCGGCGCGCACCATCTCCCACCCCAGTTCGCGGCGGATCTGCTGTGCGTCGGGCAAAGGACGGCGTTCCTCCTGGCGCGATTGCAGCCAGTTGCGCACGGCTTCCTTGGTGGGTTGCTTGGTCTGGTCCATCGTAAACCTCCATCGGCATGACGGTCACCCATTCAACGCGGGAAGCAGCCGCCAGTTGACGATTCGCCTCGTCCAATTTGTTATCATGTGTAAATGGGAGTCGACGCCATATCATCGTCCAGCAGCGCCGCGCAGCAGGCCAGCGCGCCCGCCCGGAAGGCCGCGCGCGCCGAGTCCACCCAGCAGCAGTACTCCGCCGAAGAGCAGGCAAAGATCGACCAGCTCAAGGCGCGCGACCTGCAGGTACGCCAGCATGAGCAAGCGCACCTGGCGGTCGCCGGCGGCCTGGCCACCTCCGGCGCCACCTACACCTACCAGCGCGGCCCGAATGGCGTGAACTATGCCGTCGGCGGCGAGGTCAATATCGACACCTCGCCCGGCAGCACGCCCGAAGAAACCATCAACAAGGCGCGCCAGATCCAGGCGGCCGCCCTGGCGCCGGCCGATCCCTCCGGCCAGGACCGCAGCGTCGCCGCCAGCGCGGCGCAAATGGCGCAGAAAGCCCAGGCTGAAATTTCAGCTAAGCAACAAAAGCTTGCCGCCAGCTATGGGCATTCTGAAAAGCAAGTAACGGTCGATATATTTGCCTGATAAAATCGCCGTTTTGCCCGGATTCCTTGCCATGTTCCTGAAAGCTCCACGCAACCTGACTTTCAAGTGCGCAAAATGCGCCAAAGCAGTAAAAGTTACTTTGCAGAAAACTTCTGCATGTTCCCACATTACGCCGTACTATGGTGTCTGCAGCTGCGGCGAAGTGAAGCTGCACGCCACTGGCGCCCCGGAAGCGGTCAAGTCCTACCTCGAATCAAACGGTTTGTGGACCCATCACCATTGATTTGGCTCAAGAAATCCTGAAACTTGCCGTAGCAGGGGGAAGTGCCCTAAAAGGTTTCCAATCATGAACCCCTTGAACTCCATTGGCCCGCGCCACTATCAGAACACTACCCTTTCCCCGGCTGTCAGCCAGCAGGATGGCAAGGCCACGCCTGCCAATGTGGTGAATGATGTGAACTCGGACAGCGCGGTTTCGCTGTCCAGCAATGCTGTCGACCTGCAAAAACGTGTCGAGCAGCTGGGCAACCGGACGGTCGACATGGCTCAGGACCTGATCGGCAGCTTCGCAAAG
Organism: Massilia eburnea; assembly: GCF_009720745.1. Classification (GTDB taxonomy): domain Bacteria; phylum Pseudomonadota; class Gammaproteobacteria; order Burkholderiales; family Burkholderiaceae_D; genus Rugamonas; species Rugamonas eburnea. Next base: position 122,819 of record NZ_WNKX01000007.1, read on the forward strand.
AGCTTGCTCGGAGACAATGCCAAAGGCGCCAAGATTTCTTTCGATTCCGTTGCACTGGAATCGAACGCCAGCTTCGGCGCCGCCGCCCTGCACGCCGAAGGCAGCGATGGCGTCAGCGACGCCCTGGGATTCAGCCTGAGCGAAGACTCCCACTTCCTCGGCAAAGGCACGATTACCACCGCCGACGGCCGCAAGCTGAACTTTGAAGTGGAAATCAAGTACGAAGCCCGCGCTACCGCCGGTGCAGCATCGAGCGTGCCATCGCGCCGCAAGGAAAATGCCGACCAGAACCCGGCCATGCCGCTGCCGAAAGTGGATTTCCCCGATATCGACTTCCCGGGCAGCCTGGCCGACCTGTTCCGCCTGATGGACAAGAGCGTCAGCGCCACCGTCAAGCAGCCGGACGAGCAGGGCAAGGAAAGCGACGCCGGCAAGCTCAGCATGCGCCTGCTCAAGCTGGTCGATTCCGCGACGCCGCTGGACAACTTCCTGCCGCCGAACGCCAGCGAAAAAGCGAAAGCCTACGGCCTCCTGCAGACCCAGCCTGGCCAAGCCGCCGACCTGGCGCATGCCGCCAACGACAGCCGCGATGCCGCCCGCAACGGCCAGATTGATCCGCCATCGACTGAAATCGAACCGGTCAAGACCGATGCAGCGCCAATCGACCCACCTAAGGCAGAGATCGCACCGATCGACCCGCCCGCGGCATAAGCCCGCGTATAATTGCGGCCTCCTTACTTGAAAGTCGGGGTCAGCTCTGGCAATCGGACATTTTGCTGCGCAAAATGTCCGATTGCCAGAGCTGACCCCGACTTTCTTACTACGAGCTACACATGCAAGAAATCCATTGGACAGAACAAGGCGAGCCGCGCTCCGCGCGCTGGCATTCCGAAGCAGGTAATCCGCCGCCCAAGCGTGTGCAGGTTGCCGATGACAGCATGAACGCTGACGTCGCCTACCGTCTGGCCTGCGAGGGCACCGCCCTGCTCTGGCGCGGCGATTTCCAGAACGCGCGCCAGCTGTTGCAGGCCCTGGCACGCCGGGCCGACCATAAGAAAGCCAAGGGCGGCAAAGGCCGCAAGGTGACCGCAGCCAAGGCGCCGGCCAACGCTACCGAGGCCTTCCACCTGTACCGCCAGGCTCAGTCACAGCGCGCGCGTACCCTGGCGATGGTGTTGATCCCTTTTGAGGCCGGTTACAAGATTCCGCTGCGCCGTGCGCCTGACGTGGCTTTGGCCTGCAATGAAGCTTATGGCCGCGGCGAGGATGCTTTCGTCATTTCCTTGCGCGAGCTGCAAGGCTTGATCGGCGCCCATGAATGGCGCAAGGCTGGCGTTCCGGTGGCTGCCCTGGGCGAGCGCATCCATCCGCATTACGGTGTGTTCTCGCCGGTACGTGGCGAATACGTGCAGCTGGTTGCGGATGCGCCCTTGCCGAAGGGTGCGTCCGAGCTGGCTTTCGATATTGGCGCGGGTACCGGCGTGCTGTCGGCCGTGCTGGCCAAGCGCGGCGTGCGGCGTGTGGTCGCCACCGATATGGACAAGCGGGCCCTGAGTTGCGCACGTGACAATCTTTCCCGCCTGATGCTGGATGGCAAAGTGGAATTGCTGGAAGCGGACTTGTTCCCTCCTGGCCAGGCCCCTCTGGTGGTCTGCAACCCGCCATGGGTGCCGGCCCGCCCCAATTCCTCGGTCGAGCATGCAGTTTATGACCCGGATAGCCGCATGCTGCGGGGGTTCCTGTCGGGCCTGAAAGCTCACCTGGCGCCACGCGGGGAAGGCTGGCTGATCCTGTCCGACCTGGCCGAACACCTGGGCCTGCGCTCCCGCGCCGAGCTGGAAAGCTGGATCGCCGACGCCGGCCTGACAGTGCTGGGCCGCCTGGACGCGCGCCCGGTCCACCCCAAGGCGAGCGATGCCAGCGATCCCCTGCATGCGGCGCGTTCGGCTGAGGTCACCTCGCTGTGGCGTCTGGGCGCTGCGTAATTCGACCTTGCGGAACCGCGTTGGGCGAGCTATAATGCTTGCCTCAGACGCGGGGTGGAGCAGTCTGGCAGCTCGTCGGGCTCATAACCCGAAGGTCACAGGTTCAAATCCTGTCCCCGCAACCAGATTCCAAAAAGCCGTTGCCCTCGCAGCGGCTTTTTCCATTTCCGGGTGCGCCAATGCGGATTTGCTCATACCTTGCGGCCCTGCCCTTGCTGGCAGCTTGCGCTTCTGCCACCGGCACTTCCGACGTCCTCGCACAAGAACTGAGCGCCAGGATCCTGGCCAGCAGCAGCGCCACCCTGACGCTGGAACAATGGTGCGCGGACCATGCCATGGCGGCCGAACCGAAAATCGTGGCGCGCCTGGTGCGCGGCGACGCCAAGCCAGCCAGCGCCGAAACCATCGCCCGCCTGGGCAGCTCCGACATCAAATACCGCCGGGTACAGCTCTATTGCGGCGCCCACCTGTTCTCGGAGGCCGACAACTGGTACGTCCCGAGCCGCCTGACGCCCGAGATGAACCGCCTGCTCGACGCAACCGACACGCCGTTCGGCAAAGCAGTACAGCCGCTGGCGCCATACCGCCGCACGTTCGCCAGCAAGATGCTGCATTCGCCGACCGCGCTGTTCGAGCACGGCGCGATCCTGTACACGTCCTCGCACCTGCCCATCGCCGAAGTGCGCGAAACCTATCAGCGCGGCACGCTCGCATTTTTGTAATCTAACTGTCACAATTGCACGCTACAAGAACCGCAAGGAGTAGCGCGTGAGCGACCAGAACCACAAAGACCAGCCGGCCAGCCCTGCCCGCCGGCGCATTTTCCAGGCCGCCGGTGCAGCCGGCCTTGCCGCCAGCCTGCCAGGCGTGACCGCCGCGCCAGCCAAGAAATCCGCCAGGCCTGCCAAAGCCATGTCCCTGGACGAGAAGCTGCAGGCCAACGTCAAGAACGTCGTGGTGATCTACCTGGAAAACCGCAGCTTCAACAACCTGTTCGCCGATTTCCCAGGCCTGGAGTCGCCAATGTCGGCGCTCAAGCCCGCCGATTACCAGCAGCGCGACTACGACGGCAGCATCCTGCCGTCGCTGCCGAAAGTCTGGGGCGGCCTGGTGCCCGTGCCGCAGGACATCGCCGGCAAGCGCTATGAACTCAAGGAAGACCAGCTTTCCGGCCTGCCGAATGCGCCATTCAAACTGGTCGACGCTGAAGGCAAGCCGCTGCCGGAAGCCGTCATCACGCGCGACCTGTGGCACCTGTTCTATCAAAACCAGATGCAGATCAACGGCGGCAAGAACGATGGCTTCGTCGCCTGGGGCAACACCGGCGGCATGGTCATGGGATATTACGGCGAGACGGAGAAAAACCTCGGCCTGTGGCAGGTGGCGCGCCAGTACACACTGTGCGACAACTTCTTCATGGCAGCCTTTGGCGGGTCCTACCTGAACCACCAGTTCCTCGTGTCGGGCCGCTGCCCGGTCTACCCGGACGCCGCCAACAGCCCGGCCAAGCGCAAGATCGCCGTGCTGTCCGACGGGCCAAGCGGCCACACCCTGGCGATCGATCCCAAGAGCCCGAAGACTGCGCTGGAAGGCAAGCCGCACTATGTGAACGACGGCGCCATTACGCCTGATGGTTTCGCCGTCAACACCATGGCCCCGCCCTACCAGCCGAGCTTTATCCGTCCCGCTGCGGGCGGCGACCCGCTGCATGCGGATCCGCACGACCCGGCCACCCTGCCACCGCAAACCTATGACACCATCGGCGACCTGCTGTCGCGCAAGGGCGTGAGCTGGGCATGGTATGGCGGCGCATTCCAGGCGGCGCTGGATCACAAGGGTGGCGGTTCCAAGCCGAACTTCCAGTACCACCACCAGCCATTCAACTACTTCAAGAGCTTTGCGCCGGGCACCGCCGAACGCAGCACCCACATCCGCGACGGCGGCCTGGGTGACAGCCCGATTTCCAACAAGTTCCTGGCCGACGTGGTGGCCGGCAAGCTGCCGGCAGTGAGCTTCTACAAGCCGCAGGGCAACCTGAACCTGCATGCCGGCTACTCCGATATCGAATCGGGCGACCAGCACATCGTCAACGTGCTGGAGCACCTGAAGAAGTCACCACAGTGGAACAATATGGTCGTGGTGGTCACTTTCGACGAGAACGGCGGCTGGTGGGATCACGTGGCGCCGCCGAAAGGCGACCGCTGGGGTCCGGGTTCGCGCATTCCGGCCATCATCGTGTCGCCTTTTGCCAAGAAGGGCAACGTGGACCACAGCTTCTACGACACCACCTCGATCCTGCGCCTGATCACGCGCCTGCACGGACTGCCGCTGCTGGAGGGCCTGGCCGTGCGCAACAAGGCCTTCGCCGAGCGCGGCGCGTTGCCGCCGGGCGACTTGACGGGAGCCCTCGCCTTCCGCTGACATGGTTGCCCGTGTTACAATTCGCCCGTTTTAAAGGGAAGCCCGACTGATTCAGCCGGGCTTTTGTTTTCTACGGCGGATAATGAGAGATAAAAAAGACAACGCGACAATCGACCTGCCGGGCTTCGAGCCCGCCGAGCCGATGACGGCGGAAGCCAAGCTTCCACCGCCGCCGCGTGTCCGCCGTGCTCCGCGCAAGCAAGAACAACTCGACCTGCTGGGTGAACTCGGTCCCACCGACTCCAGCGGCCTGCCAATCTGGCAGAATGATCCCAACCTGGACTTAACCGGCCTGCCGATCTGGCGCCGAGACTGAATATGACCGCCTTCGCTACCCTGCCGCTGTCCGACAAACTTCTTGCCAACCTGGACTCGCTGGGATACCGCGAAATGACCGAGATCCAGGCGCAAAGCCTGCCCTCCATCATGGAAGGGCGCGACCTGATCGCGCAAGCCAAGACCGGCAGCGGCAAGACCGCAGCCTTCGGCATCGGCTTGCTCTGCAACCTGAATACCGCCTGGTTCGCCGTACAGGGCCTGGTGCTCTGCCCGACCCGCGAACTGGCCGACCAGGTGGCCGGCGAATTACGCCGCCTGGCGCGCTGCGTGCCGAATGTGAAAGTAGTCGTGCTGACTGGCGGCTCGCCAATGCGTCCGCAAATCGCCTCGCTGGAATTTGGCGCCCACATCGTGGTCGGTACGCCGGGCCGCGTACGCGACCACCTGTCGCGCGAATCGCTCGACCTGTCCAATGTGCGCATGCTGGTACTGGATGAGGCGGACCGCATGACCGACATGGGCTTTTACGACGAAATCGCCGGCATCGTGCGCGCCTGCCCGAAGCGTCGGCAGACCTTGCTGTTCTCGGCCACTTACCCTGACGATATTCGCCAGGCGACGGAAGCCTTCCTTTACGATCCGGTCGAAGTAACCGTGGAAGCGCAGCACAGCGGCGGCCAGATCGAACAGCGCTTCTACGAAATCGACTTCGACGAACGCGACAAGTCGGTGGGCAAACTGCTCAAGCACTACCAGCCCGCCTCGGCCATCATCTTCTGCAACACCAAGGTGCACTGCAAGGAGCTGCTGGACGAACTGCACGCCGAAGGCTTCTCCGCCCTCGCCCTGTATGGCGAACTGGAACAGCGCGAACGCGACGAGATCCTGGTGCTGTTCTCCAACCGCAGCTGCTCGATCCTGATCGCCACTGACGTCGCGGCGCGCGGCCTCGATATCGCGAACCTGGAAGCGGTGATCAACGCCGACGTTTCGCGCGACACCGAAGTCCACATCCACCGCATTGGCCGCACCGGCCGCGGCGGCGAAAAAGGCCTGTCGCTGACGCTGTGCGCGCCGAACGAGAAGAAGTGGGTCAAGCTGATTGAAGACTACCAGGGCGCGCCGGCTGAATGGCACGACATCAAGGAGCTGGCGGAAGACGAATTCGTGAACGCCGAACCGGCGCCAATGCTGACGCTGTGCATCGCCGGCGGCAAGAAGGAAAAGCTGCGTGCCGGCGACGTGCTGGGCGCACTATGCGGCGACGGCGGCCTGACCAAGGAGCAAGTCGGCAAGATCGCCGTGACCGAGTTCCAGACTTATGTCGCGCTCGACCGCCGCATCGCTCATCAAGCCTTCGACCGCCTGAAAGCCGCCAGCACCATCAAGGGCGGTGACTTCGGCAGCTTCAAGGGCCGCAACTTCAAGATGCGCTTTATCGAAGTCTAAGCGCGGATGGAGACGCTGGCGGGGAATTGCGGGGCGCGGCGCACCATGGTCGCCTGCTCGAAGGCGTAAGCCATGCCGATCAGGGCCGCTTCGCTGAATGCGGTGCCAACGAAGGACAGGCCCACCGGTAGGCCGCGAACATAGCCGGCCGGCACTGTGACGTGCGGGTAGCCGGCAACGGCGGCGGGGGAAGAGAAGCTCTTGCCGTAATGGTCGCCGTTGATGAAGTCCGTCAGCCATGCGGTGCCGTCGGTTGGCGCAACCAGGGCGTCAAGTTCATGCGCTTTCAGCACCAGGTCGATGCCCTCTTCGCGTGAATAACGGTGGTTGTTGGCCAGGGCGTCCTGGTATTCCTTGCTGTCCAGCCCGGGTTTGGCTTCCGCGCGCTCCAGGTATTCCTGGCCGAAGTATGGCAGCTCCAGCCGGGAATTCTGCTTGTTGAAGGCGATCAGGTCGGCCATGTTTTTCACCTTGGCCTCCGGCGCATAGTCGCGCAGATAGGCTGCCAGGTCGGCCTTGAATTCGTGCAGCAGGACTTCGGTTTCGCTGTCGCCGTATTTTTCCGTGTTGGGCACCTGCACATCGACCAGGATTGCACCTTGTGCTTTCAAGGCTTCCAGCGCCTTCTCGATTTCGGCATCGACGCCATCGCTGCCGCCGAAGAAGTTGCGCGCCACTCCGAGGCGTTTGCCGCGCAAGCCATCGCGCTTCAGCGCCGCCGAGTAATCGGCCGTCTTGCCGTCGCCGTCTTGCGTCACCGGGTCTTTCGGGTCGACACCCGCCATTGCCGCCAGCATCAAGGCCGCGTCCGAAACACTGCGCGCCATTGGACCGGCGGTGTCCTGCGAGTGCGCAATCGGGATAATGCCGCTGCGGCTTACCAGGCCGATGGTCGGCTTGATGCCCACCAGTCCGCAAATCGATGCCGGCGAAACGATGGAGCCATCCGTCTCCGTTCCCACCGCCAGCGTGGCCAGTCCCGCCGCAATTGCCGCGCCGGAACCGGAACTCGAGCCGCTGCAGTTACGGTCCAGCGAATAGGGATTGCGCGTCAACCCGCCGCGCGCACTCCAGCCGCTGACGGAATGGTTGGACCGCATATTGGCCCACTCGCTCAGATTGGTCTTGCCGATGATGACGGCACCAGCTTCGCGCAAGCGCGCCGCCACGTGCGAGTCGCGCGCAGCACGCACGCCGGCCAGCGCCAGCGAACCGGCGGTTGTGCTCATGCGGTCGCCGGTGGCGATATTGTCTTTCAGGAGCACGGGAATGCCATGCAAGGGTCCGCGCACGCGGCGGGCGTGGCGCTCGCGGTCCATCTCGCGCGCAATCTTCAGCGCTTCGGGATTGATCTCGATGATCGAATTGATGCGCGGGCCGGATTTGTCGATGGTGTTGATCCGCGCCAGGTATTGCGAAGTGAGCGCATGTGAGGTCAGCTTGTTCGCCGCCATCAGCTCCTGCTGATGCTGGACGCCGGCATCCAGCACCGACGGCACCGCTGCCTGCGTACGCGGCAAAGTGGCTGCACCGCCGGCAGCCAGCCCCAACTTCACGAAACCCCTTCGATCCATCTGGTACGCCCTCTTATGTAGAAGAACAGCAAGAAACCACTAGCATACCAGCATGTTGCAAGTAAACAATGCTGCACAAAAGGAAAAAGCCCGCACGAGCGGGCTTTTTATTGCGCGATTGCAACAGTTCAGTGCATCAGGCGCGAACGACCTTCTTGAACTCGTGGGTACGGGTGTCGATTTCAACGATGTCGTCCTGGGACACGAACAGTGGCACCTGGATCGAGAAGTTGCGGCCTTCAATGGCGTTTTCCAGTTTCGCTTCCTTGGTCACGTTGCCGGAGGTGTTGCCCTTGACAGCTGGCTCCGAGTAAATGATCTGGCGAGCGATGGTGGTTGGCAGTTCAACCGAGATTGCCTTGCCGTCGTAGAAGACAGCTTCGCATTCCATACCGTCTTTCAGGTAGTTGACGGCTTCGCCCATGTTCTCTTCTTCGATTTCGAACTGGTTGTACTCTTCGTCCATGAATACGAACAGTGGGTCAGCGAAGTACGAGTAGGTAACTGGCTTCTTGTCCAGAACGACCACGTCGAACTTGTCGTCGCCGCGGAACACGTTTTCCAGCGGGGAGCCGGTCAGCAGGTTCTTCATCTTCCATTTGTAGGTGAAGCCAGTGCGGGACGAGCCGTTGACGTCGGAACGCAGAACGATGAATGGCTTGTCTTCAACCATGATGATGTTGCCGACACGAATCTCTTTTGCGAATTTCATAGCGAATATATACCGGTTAAGGGGAGTTGCAGTAACCGCGCATTATAGCACGGGGATATGATTTGTTACCTCAGCGATGCACAAAATTTAGTCAAATTCGTGGCCAGATCGCCGTTGGCCAGGATTTTTTGTTGCCATTCTGCCGACTTTGCCGAAATTTCAGGCATTGCCGTCACGAGGGCTTTCCACAGGCTTGGCCAGTTGCCCGGCGCGGCGCCATTCCAGCACAGGGAGAATTCATCGAGCGCACTGCCAGCGGAATAGCGCTGCAGGAAAGCGCGCAACTTCTTATGGTGCAGGTTTTCATCCTGCGCGTAAATATGCCAGATGAAGGGTTTGCCAGCCCATTGCGCCCGCACCCAGGAATCTTCTCCGCGCACAAAGTTCAGGTCGCAGGACCAGAGCAGCTTGTCGTAATCCTGCTGCGGCACGAAGGGCAGCACGCGCACCGTCAGCGCGCCCGCGGTCCGCACCGCGCCCGGCACCGCAGGTGCGCCGAGGAACGCGGCCACCGCATCGTTCGCCACGCCTTCCGGCACCAGGCAGGTCAGCGCTTGCTCGGCTTCGCGCCATGCAGCAAACAATTCGGCGACCGGTGCGTAGGGATAGCAGAACAGCGAAACCTTCATTGCTGCCGCTTCGGCCGCCGTCACACCCAGTGACGACAGAAAGCCCGACACCGCAGCGGGATCGGAAATATAGGCTTTGCGCTCAGCCTCAAGACCTGTTTCGCACAAGAGCCCGCCAGTTTTTTCAGTGAAGCCCGGGAAGAAGAAATACTTGGTCAACGGCAGGCGCGGATGCTTGGATGGCAAGCTGTGGCAGCCTTCAACCCACTCCTCCGCGCTCAAGCCTTCCAGGTTCAGCCATACCGGGCGCTGCGGGCGCTGGGCCATCGCGGCGATATAGCCGGGCGGGATGTCGCAGCCGAAAAACTCGATCACGATATCCGCCACCTCGGCCGGCGTGAACTCGCCTTCCTGCGACGCCCAGTGGCGCACGGCCACACTGTCGATAAGCTGGCGCTCGGCGCGCAGGTCAACTTGCGCGCAGATGCGCTGGAACGTCACCATATCGTCGACCCACAGCGTCACGGCGATGCCGTGCTCGCGCTGCAGCTGGCGCGCCAGGCGCCAGCAGATGCCGATGTCGCCGAAGTTATCGACAACTTTGCAAAATAGATCGAGGGACAAAGATGGCATAGGCTGAAAACGAAAAAGCCGCACTAGGCGGCTTCATTCTAATCTGTGGCGTCCCCACGGGGATTCGAACCCCGGTACTCACCGTGAAAGGGTGATGTCCTAGGCCTCTAGACGATGGGGACCCTGGACTTGCACTACGCTTTAAAGTTACTTGGCGTCCCCACGGGGATTCGAACCCCGGTACTCACCGTGAAAGGGTGATGTCCTAGGCCTCTAGACGATGGGGACGTCGAAAAGCGTGCGCGAATTATATCAGCGTGCAAGCCTCATTTCAAGGGCGCAACGGCGAAGTGTTCGGTGCGATTGTGATTCACATAATGTGATTCGGCCGACATCATGCCAACCAGCACCAGTATCGCCAACGGCGGCAGCGTAATGGCAAAGATCAGCGCCAGCCTTTCCCATTTCATGTGCATGAAGACAGCGACGATAAAGCCGGCCTTCAGCACCATCAGAATCAGGATCAGCGACCAGCGCAGCAAGCCGTGCACATGGAAGAAGTCCACCAGGTAGGAAAAGAAGCTCAGTACGAACAGCAGGATCCAGACTTTGACATAAATCGCTATCGGGTGCTGTTGATGGGCAGCGGTAGCATCGGACATGGCGGCCTCCTACCAGAGATAGAACAATGCAAAGATGAACACCCAGACAAGGTCGACGAAGTGCCAATACAGGCCGGTGATTTCGACGATGTCATATCCCTTTTTCTCGTAATGCCCGTTCAATACACGCCGCGCAATGATCCCCAGGTAAATCACACCCGCCGACACGTGCAGTCCGTGGAAGCCCGTAATCATGAAGAAGCACGAACCGAATTGCGCCGCACCCATTGGATTCGTCCAGGGGCGCACGCCTTCGTGAATCAGCTTGGTCCACTCAAAGGCCTGCATGCTGACGAACATCACGCCAAATGCGGCGGTCACCAGCATGAGGATGGCGGCCAGCTTTCTGTTGCGCGCGTAGGCTGCGTTGACCGCCATCGCCATGGTGCCGCTACTGGTGATCAGCACAAAAGTCATGATCGCAATCAGGAGCAGCGGGTAGTCGGTACCATTGATGGTCAGCGCGAAGACTTCGCTGGGATTGGGCCACGCTGACGTGGTGGAGGTGCGCACCGACATATAGCCGGTAAGGAAGGTGCCGAAGATGAAGGTGTCGCTCAGCAGGAAGATCCACATCATCGCCTTGCCCCACGGGACGCGGAACGCAGCGCGGTCGCCCGACCAGTCGGAGACGAAGCCCTTCATGTCATTGGTGCCGGTATCCATACCTCACCTCACAGGAATGCCTATCGTTGAGCAGAAAGCCCTGACCAGGTCCGGCGTCACCATGAACAGCAAGGCGAACAGCGCGAGCCAGAGGACGAACAGGAAATGCCAATACTGTGCGCAAAGCCCGATTGCCTCGCCAGCTTTACGCACCGCAAACGCAGCGGCGACCATGCCGCCCATCACGTGCACCGCGTGCAGGCCGGTAATCAGGTAAAAGAAGCTGTTGGCCGGATTGGCGGCGACGCCATAGTCGGCTGCCGTCATCGCCTGCCATGCGTAGAGCTGGGATAGCACGAACATGGCCGACAACACGAGCGCACCGATCGAAGCACTGCGCGCCGCATCGCGCCGGCCGGCAGCAACGTGGCGACGGGCCAGCTCCCACGCCAGGCTGCACAGCACCAGCAGCCCGGTGCTGCAATAAAGCTGCCACGGCACGTAAGTGATGGGCCGCCAGTCCTCGTACGCGGCACGCATCATGTAGGCCACGCCGAACAATCCGAACAGGGTGGAAACCACCACCATGAAGACCCACAGGCCGGTGCGGCGCGCCCCCTGCGGCCAGGCGGGACCATTGCCGCCATTGGCGCGCAACGTTGCGTTGGCGCTCATTTCGGCACCTCCGCCGGATCATGCTGCGGTGACAGGTGCGCCTTGGGATGCGGCGGCGGCGCATGCGGATCCGGGCCATATTCCGGTCCCGCATTCTGCGGGATGTAATCGCCCCCGGCACCCGGGCCATCGACACCGTATTCATACGCCCCACGGTGCACCGACGGCAGCTCGTGCCCCCAGTTGCCATGCTCCGGCGGCGTTTGCGGCGTGTACCACTCCAGGCTGGCCGCGCGCCACGGATTGCCGCCCGCCGCTGCGCCCCTGCGCACACTCCACGCAATATTAAACAGGAACAGCAGCTGCGCCACGCCGACAATCAGGGCCACGACGGAAATGAAGGTGTTCAGTGTATGGGCCGACTGCGGGATGAACGCATAGTTCTCGTAAGCGTAATAGCGGCGCGGCATGCCGAGAATTCCCAGGTAGTGCATGGGGAAGAAGATCGCATAGGCGCCGATGAAGGTAATCCAGAAGTGCGCCTGGCCCAGCTTCTCGCTGTACATGCGCCCAGTGACCTTTGGATACCAGTGATAGAGCCCGCCAAACACCGCCAGCACCGGCGAAACCCCCATCACCATATGGAAGTGCGCCACCACGAAGTAGGTGTTCGACAGCGGAATGTCCACGCTCACATTCCCCAGGAACAGGCCGGTCAGCCCGCCTATCAGGAAGGTGCTGATGAAGCCCAGCGCGAACAGCATCGGCACCGTCAGGTGGATGTCGCCACGCCACAGGGTAAGCGTCCAGTTATAGACCTTCAGCGCAGTCGGCACCGCGATGATCAAGGTAGTGGTCGCAAAGAAGAAGCCGAACCATGGGTGCATGCCGCTCACATACATATGGTGCGCCCACACCACGAAGCTCAAGCCGCCGATGATCACGATCGCCCACACCATCATGCGGTAGCCAAAGATGCATTTGCGCGCATGCACGCTGATCAAGTCCGAGATCACGCCAAAGGCCGGCAGAGCAACGATGTAGACCTCCGGGTGCCCGAAGAACCAGAACAGGTGCTGGAACAGCAGCGGGCTGCCGCCCTTGTAATGAAGCTGCTGCCCCATCGACACCAGTGCCGGCATGAAGAAGCTGGTATGCAGCGTCTTATCGAACATCATCATCACCGCGCTGACGAACAGCGCCGGGAAGGCAAGCAGCGCCAGGATGGTTGCGACGAAGATGCCCCACACCGAGAGCGGCATGCGCATCAAGGTCATGCCGCGCGTGCGTGCCTGCAGCACCGTGGTCACGTAATTCAAGCCGCCCATGGTGGCAGCAACGATGAACACCGCCAGCGAAATCAGCATCACAATGATGCCCCATTCCGTTCCCGGCGTACCCGGCAGGATCGCCTGCGGCGGATAGAGCGTCCACCCTGCCCCGGTCGGCCCGCCCGGCACGAAGAAGCTCACGCACAGGATCACCACCGCCAGCAGGTAGAACCAGTACGACAGCATGTTCAGGAACGGGAACACCATATCGCGCGCCCCGACCATCAGCGGAATCAGGTAATTCCCGAAGCCGCCCAGGAACAGCGCCGTCAGCAGGTACACCACCATGATCATGCCGTGCATGGTGATGAACTGGTAATAGCTGTTCGGGTCGATGAACTGGAATTTGCCCGGAAAGCCAAGCTGCAAGCGCATCAGGTCGGACAGGATCAGGCCGACGGTGCCGATGAACAGCGCCGTCAGCGTGTACTGGATCGCGATCACCTTGTGGTCTTGGCTCCAGACATACTTGGTCCAGAAACTTTGCGGCGCGTGGTCGTGGCCTTCGTCGTGCGAATCGTGGCCGTGCTCTTCACCATAAGACATGCGAGGTCTCCTCAGCGTACAGTCTTGATGTAGTCGATCAATGCCGCCACTTCCGCATCGCTCATCGGATTAGGCGGCATGATGTTCGGATAGCCCTTGACCACTTTGGCCTTGGGGTCGAGGATGGACTGCTTGATATAGGCCTCATCCACCGCGATGGTGGCGCCGCCTTCGAGCGACTCCTGCTTGCCAAACAAACCCTTCCACGTTGGGCCAACACTCGGCGCCCCGTCAACGCTGTGGCAGGCCACGCAGCCCTTCGATTGCGCGATCAGGCGTCCCTGCTTGCCCGGTTCGGCGGGACCGCCCACGCCGCCGGGCGCGTTATGTCCGCTGAAGGTCGGCTGCTTCGCCAGCCAGCTGTCGTAAGCCGCCAGCTCATCCACCACCACGGCGCTGCGCATATTCGAGTGTCCCACCCCGCACAATTGCGCACACATGACTTCAAAGCGCCCGGCCTGCGTCGGCGTCAGCCAGAACTGGGTCACCAGTCCCGGCACCATATTCATGCGGGTGCGGAATTGCGGCACATAGAAATCGTGCAGAACGTCCTGTGCGCGCAACATCACCTTGACCGGCTTGTTGATCGGGATATGGATCTCGCTGCCATCGACCAGCACGTCATCCTGCCCTGCCGGGTCGTCCGGATCGATGCCGAAGGGATTGGTGGCGTTGATGAAACGCACATCCGTCACGCCCAGCTTGCCATCCTTGCCCGGAAGGCGGAAATGCCAGTCCCACTGCTTGCCCATCACTTCGAACACACTCGCGTCCGCCGGCGGGGAAATCAGCTTGGCATACACGTTCAGGCCCGGCGCCAGCATCGCCACGATGCCCAGCGACGTGGCGCCAATCAGCCACCACTCCAGCTTGCCATTATGCGATTCCGCCGCGGCACGATGGCCCTCGCGGTGGCGGAATTTCACCACGGCGTAAGCGACAAACAGGTGGATGACAATGAACAGGACGGCGCAGATCACGAGCGTGATCATCAACGCATCGTCCATCGCCTGCCAGTTGGAAGCGATGGGAGTCAGCCACCAGGGGCTGAGCCAATGAAAAATAACTGCGCCAAGAACAATCAGGATGAGGGAGATTGCCAACGCCATAATGATAAGCCCGGTTAGTTATGGGAAAACTACACACGGCTACGCCCCGCTCGCAGGCGGGGCGTCACTGCCAAGGCTTATTCACTCGCGTTTTTCTGGCCTTTCCAGCATCCGGTAGAACAATGCACAGCTGGCGCCGAAGACGACGTGGGCGCCGAAGGTGGACCACCCCCGCAAATCTGCAAACCAGGTGAAGGCGCCGGACATGCCGTAGAAGTTCAGCACATACAGCAGCACGCCGAAGGCAGCGCCGGTCAGCATCACCAGTCCTGTGCTTGAATCAAGCTGGAACGGGGCGATGATGGCCGCCAGCATCATGGCGAAGGTAATACCGAGGATGTAGTGAACTGCGAGTGCTGCGATGACGACGCTCAAATCGTAGCCGGAAGTTTGCAGCACCTCCCAACCCATGACCATCGCAGCGACCATCCGTGTTGCCAGCCATCGGTCGCCGCCTTGCGCGGTGGCCCAAATCAACTCCAGCAACATCAGGATACCGCCGGCTCCGAAACCGGCGATGGCTGCGGCGGTCCAGTCAGCCTGGCGCGCCACCCAGCGATGCGATTGCAGCATGCGAAGTTCCATGACTTCCTCCTGTGCAGGGTCCGTAACTCATATTAGTACGCAAACCACGAAGATGCAAAGGAGTTAAGCTTGCACGCTTTTTAGGCAGTCTTGGAAGGAAGTAAGAAGAAATGCTGGCGTCCCCACGGGGATTCGAACCCCGGTACTCACCGTGAAAGGGTGATGTCCTAGGCCTCTAGACGATGGGGACCTGTTGGACTATTGCTACGTTGTGCCGCGTTGGTGGAGGTAAGCGGGATCGAACCGCTGACCTCTTGCATGCCATGCAAGCGCTCTCCCAGCTGAGCTATACCCCCTCTGGGCACAACATAATGCGAAAAGCTGGCGTCCCCACGGGGATTCGAACCCCGGTACTCACCGTGAAAGGGTGATGTCCTAGGCCTCTAGACGATGGGGACCATATGGACTTTCCGTTACTGCTATCAACCTGTGCAGACTTGGTGGAGGTAAGCGGGATCGAACCGCTGACCTCTTGCATGCCATGCAAGCGCTCTCCCAGCTGAGCTATACCCCCGTGCTGGCACAGATTGTTACTGCTCTTGGCGTCCCCACGGGGATTCGAACCCCGGTACTCACCGTGAAAGGGTGATGTCCTAGGCCTCTAGACGATGGGGACCCTGGACTTTCTTTTACTGCTTTTCCTTCGCAAAACTGGTGGAGGTAAGCGGGATCGAACCGCTGACCTCTTGCATGCCATGCAAGCGCTCTCCCAGCTGAGCTATACCCCCGTTTTGCAAGGAGACAGAAGTATAGCAGCCCTTCTGTGAAATGCAAATGCTAAATTGCAAGATTGTCGAAAATAATTAAGCAAATTTAGCGAGGCGGGCTGCCACAGTGTCGCGTCCAAACAGTTGCAGCACCGCATCGATGGCAGGCGTCTGCAACTGGCCGGCCACCATCAAGCGCAGCGGCATGGCCAGCTGAGGCATTTTCAGGCCGTGCGCAGCCAGCACTTCCTTGATCATGGCGGCGATGGCTTCCTTGGTCCACTCGACGGTAGCGATACGGGCGGCGAAGTCGGCCACGGCTGGCTTGACGGCATCGGTGTAGTGCTGGGTCATCAGGGCCGCGTCAGGGTTCGGCTGGCGATAGAACAGCATCGCAGCGTCGGCCAGTTCGTTGATGGTGTTGGTGCGGTCTTTCAGCAGGGCCAGCACCAGCGGCAGCGCAGGCGCGCCTTCCAGCTTGCCGCCATCGGCCAGCAGCTTCGGCGTAACCAGTTCGGCCAGGCGGGTGTTGTCGGACTGCTTGATCCAGTGGTTGTTGACCCAGGCCAGCTTGTCGTAGTTGAACTGGGCTGGCGAAGCGGTCAGGCTCTCCAGGTTGAACCACTCGCAGAACTGCTGCATCGAGAACAGCTCATCGTCGCCGTGCGACCAGCCCAGGCGGGCCAGGTAGTTCAGCATGGCTTCCGGCAGGTAGCCCTGGGCCGGGTATTCCATCACGCTCACGGCGCCGTGGCGCTTGGACAGCTTGACGCCGTCGGAGCCCAGGATCATCGGCAGGTGGCCGTATTGCGGCAATTCGGCGCCGATGGCGCGCAGGATGTTGATCTGGCGCGGGGTGTTGTTCACATGGTCGTCGCCGCGCAGGACGTGGGTGATCTTCATGTCCCAATCGTCGACCGCCACGCAGAAGTTGTAGGTCGGGGTGCCGTCAGGACGCGCGATGACCAGGTCATCCAGCTCCTTATTGGCGATGGTGATGGTGCCCTTGACCACGTCGTTCCAGGTGACGTCGCCATCGAGCGGATTCTTGAAGCGGACGACCGGCTTGCGATCGGCGGGAATTGCAGGCAGGGTCTTGCCCTCTTCCGGACGCCAGGTACCGTCGTAGCGCGGCTTTTCGCCGGCAGCGGTAGCCTTGTCGCGCATGGCCTGCACTTCTTCCGGCGAGGAATAGCAATGGTAGGCGGTACCGGCGGCCAGCATTTGCGCCACGACTTCGCGGTAGCGGTCCATGCGCTGCATCTGGTAGAACGGGCCTTCGTCATGGTCCAGGCCCAGCCACTTCATGCCGTCCAGGATCGCCTGCACGGCTTCCGGGGTCGAACGTTCCAGGTCGGTATCCTCGATACGCAGCACGAAGGTGCCGCCGAAGTGGCGAGCGAAGGCCCAGGAATACAGCGCAGTGCGCGCGCCGCCAACGTGCAGGAAACCGGTCGGGCTAGGTGCGAAACGGGTACGGACTTGAGTCATTTCGGGTGGAATGCGGAAAATTATAAAGGCGCTATTTTACCCGTAAAGCCACCACTTGAGCTCGTGTCACACCTTGGGGTCTGACCCCAAGGTGTGACACGGCCTCGGCTGTTACTTGACGGTGACGGTGATGGTTTTCGACAGGCCGGGGCCGTAGCTTTGGTGGGCGCCGTTGGCGAATTGCATGGTCAGCTTGTAGGTGCCGGGCGGCAGCTTGACTTCGGTTTCGGTCTGGCCTTTGCCGAAGTGCAGGTGGGTTTCGTCGAAGGGGACGGATTCGCCGACCTTCATGCTGTCGCCGTTGATGATCAGGTGGTGGTGGCCGGTATTCGTGTCCATCGTGCCGGCTGGCTTTACTTCCATGCCGGTCACGGCGAATTTGACTTTGAAGGGGCTGCTAACCACTGCGCCGTCTTTGGGTTCGGTGAAGTCTACCGATTGCGCTGCCGCCGCACCAGCAGCCAGGGCCATTGCGAGGGCCGCCATAATCTTTTTCATGTCTTTCTCCTCATTTGAGTGGTGGTCCAACGTACTTGACGATCAGGCCTTTCGGACCGACTGCCCATCCGGCGTCGGGCGCCGAAAAGGCAACGGCGTTCAGTTTCGTTTCCTTTTCGATAATTGTCCAGCTTTTACCGCCATCGCGGGTGTAGCCCGAGCCGGCCAGGCCGACTGCGACGAAACTGGCGTTCGTTCCCGGCACTGGGACCACGGCGGACATGAAGCCAGATGGCTGGATTTGAAGCGGCGACCATCCTGCTCCGCCATCCGTGCTGACGGCGCCATTCAGGGTGCCCAGGCCTGGTTCCTTGTAGTCGCCGCCTGCCACCAGGCCGCGCCCTTTGCCGTCAAAACCTACAGAAAAGGCGCCCTTGCTCGCTGCGGCGGCTGGAATCTGGATGGCGGCCGCCTGCCAGTTGCGCCCCCGGTCGACCGAGCGGAAGACGCGCGATTGCGCTGCGCCGCCGGTGACGAACCAGGCATCGCCCTTCCCGCCTACGCTCAGGCAGGTGCCGCTGGCGGCGAATGCGCCCTCTTGCGGCAAGGCTGCCAGGCCTTTCGGGTCGCTGACCGCCTGCCAGCTTTCGCCGCCGTCCGTCGTGACCAGGACGGTGAATGCGCCCCGCACTGGATCGCCAAAGACAATGCCGTTGCGGGCATCCCAGAATGCCATGGCGTCCCAGAAGCCTTCCGGCTCCTGGTTCACCACCAGCAATTGCCAGGTCACGCCGCCATCGCGCGTACGGTACATGCGCGATGCAGCGCCCGGGCCGGCGCCCATCACGATGGCGGTGTTGGCGTCGAATGCTTCGATGTCGCGGAAATCGTAGGCTTCTGCGCCCGGCACCGGCAGCACGCTCCAGTGTTCGCCGTCCGCGGTGCGCAGCACGGTGCCATGGGCGCCACTGGCCCAGGCCAGCTTGTCGCTCAGGACGGAGAGGCCGCGCAACTCGGCGTCGGAGGCAGAACGTTGCGGAATCCATGCGGACGTGCTGCCTTGTGCAAGCGCCGGCGGCGGAGGCACAACAGCCGGCGCAAATTCTCCAGCGGCTGGGCGCGGCCCCGTGCATGCGGCCAGCAGGGCCAAGGCGGCCAATGCCGCGCAAGTGAGGGAGCTTCGCATCAGTCGTGCTTGATGACGATGCTTGGGAACTTGCTGCTCATATCCTTGGCTTTTTCGGCGACCTTGACAGCCACCTTGCGCGCAATCGCCTTGTAGATGGCCGCTTCCGGGCCATCCGGTTCGGCGACCACAGTCGGCTTGCCGGAATCGGCCTGCTCGCGAATCGCCAGCTTCAATGGCAAGGCGCCCAGGAAGTCGACGCCGAAGTCGGCGCACATCTTTTCGCCGCCACCGTGGCCGAAGATTTCCTCCACATGGCCGCAGTTGGAGCAGATATGGGTGCTCATGTTCTCCACCACACCCAGGATCGGGATGCCGACTTTCTCGAACATCTTCAGGCCCTTGCGCGCGTCCAGCAGCGCGATGTCTTGCGGGGTGGTGACGATCACGGCGCCGGTCACCGGCACTTTCTGCGACAGCGTCAGCTGGATATCGCCGGTACCAGGCGGCATGTCGACGATCAGGTAGTCCAGGTCGCGCCAGTTGGTCTGCTCCAGCAGCTGCTGCAAGGCCTGGGTGACCATCGGGCCGCGCCACACCATCGGCTCGTCGGGATCGATCAGGAAGCCGATCGAGGAAACCTGGATGCCGTGGCCTTCCATCGGGTCCATGGTCTTGCCGTCGGATGTGGTCGGGCGGCCGGAAACACCCAGCATCATCGGCTGCGACGGGCCGTAGATATCGGCATCCAGCACGCCAACCGAGGCGCCTTCGGCAGCCAGCGCCAGCGCCAGGTTGACCGCGGTGGTCGACTTGCCCACGCCGCCCTTGCCCGAGGCGACGGCGATGATATTCTTCACGTTCGGCATCAGCTTCAGGCCGCGCTGCACGGTGTGGGAAATGATCTTGGTGCTGACGGTCAGATTGACCTTGGCGCCCAGCGGCTGCAGGGCAGCCAGCACATTGGCACGGATCGATTCGATTTGCGACTTGGCCGGATAACCCAGTTCGATTTCCAGGCCGATTTCGCCGCCTTCGACCTTCAGGTTGCGGACGGACTTCGAGAAGATAAAGTCCTTGTTTGTATTAGGGTCAATTACTTTGGACAGTGCTGATTTGACGTCATCTACAGTGATACTCATGCAATTCTCCATTGGTGATGGCGCAGTCTAGCGCATCCACTGGTAAAATGCTCTTTTTATCCACCTTACAAGCGCATCAATTATGACTCGCAAGCTGTTCGTCACCACTGCCCTGCCATACGCAAACGCTGCCTTCCACATCGGCCACATGATGGAGTACATCCAGGCCGATATCTGGGTCCGTTTCCAGCGAATGCAGGCCGAGGGCGACGGTTTGCGCGAAGTGCACTTCGTGGGCGCCGATGACACCCACGGCACCCCGATCATGATCGCCGCTGAAAAAGAAGGCATCACCCCGCAGGAATTCGTGGCCAAGATCGCGGCTGGCCGTCCGCAATACCTGGACGGCTTCCATATCGCTTTCGATAACTGGTACTCCACCGATTCGCCGGAAAACGTGGAACTGTCCCAGGGCATCTACCGCAAGCTGCGCGAGGCTGGCCTGATCCAGACCAAGACCGTGGACCGCTTCTTCGACCCGGTCAAGGGCATGTTCCTGGCCGACCGCAACATCAAGGGCGAGTGCCCGAAATGCCACGCCAAGGACCAGTACGGCGACAACTGCGAGGTGTGCGGCGCGGCTTACCAGCCGACCGACCTGATCAATCCTTACTCGGTCTTCACCAACGCCACCCCGATCCTGAAGCCTTCGGAACAATATTTCTTCAAGCTGTCCGACCCG
This sequence comes from Massilia eburnea, assembly GCF_009720745.1. Taxonomy (GTDB): domain Bacteria; phylum Pseudomonadota; class Gammaproteobacteria; order Burkholderiales; family Burkholderiaceae_D; genus Rugamonas; species Rugamonas eburnea. Next base: position 143,421 of record NZ_WNKX01000007.1, read on the forward strand.
CGCTGCTTCGAATTCCTGCGCGATTGGCTGAACACCCCTGGCCGTTTGCAGCCGGAGATGGTGAACAAGGTTTCCGAGTGGCTGGGCGAAGCCGGCGAAAAGCTGGCCGACTGGGATATTTCGCGTGACGCGCCCTACTTCGGCATCCCGATCCCTGACGCGCCGAACAAATACTTCTACGTCTGGCTGGACGCGCCGGTCGGTTACCTGGCCTCGCTGAAGAACTACTGCGGCAAGAAAGGCATCGACTACGATGCGCTGCTGGCCGACCCGGGCACGGAGCAGATCCACTTCATCGGCAAGGACATCGTTTCCTTCCACCTGCTGTTCTGGCCTGCGATGCTGGAATTCGCCAAGCACCCGACTATCGACCGCATGAAAGTGGCCGTGCATGGCCACCTGACCGTGAACAACGAGAAGATGTCCAAGTCGCGCGGCACCGGCATTTCGCCGCTGCGCTACCTGAACCTGGGGATGAATCCCGAGTGGCTGCGCTACTACCTGGCCTACAAGCTGAACTCGCGCGTCGAAGACCTGGACTTCACCGGCGACGACTTCGTGGCGCGCGTAAACTCGGACCTGATCGGCAAATTCGTCAACATCGCTTCGCGTTGCGCGGGCTTCATCGCCAAGAAATTCGACGGCAAGCTGGCTTCGTCCGTGTCCGCCTCGTCGCAGGAGTGGATCAAGAAGGCGCTGGTGGCTGAAGATGGCTCCGAGCGCCAGGCATCCATCGCTGCCAACTTCGAATCGCGCGAATTCGGCAAGGCACTGCGTGAAATCATGGAAATTGCCGACGTAGCCAACCGCTTCGTCGACGAGAACAAGCCATGGGTGCTGGCCAAGGACGAGTCCAAAGTCGCGGAACTGCATGACGTCTGCACCACCGCCTTGATCCTGTTCCGCCAGCTGACCATCCTGCTCTCGCCAGTACTGCCGGGTGTGGCCGCCAACGTGCGCACCTTCCTGAACGATGCCGCCTACACCTGGGCTGACACTTCGGTTGCCAATGGCGCCGCATGGCAGCCAATGCTGGGCCGCACCATCGGCGCCTACAGCCACCTGATGACCCGCGTTGATGCCAAGATGATCGAAGACCTGTTCGATGCGCCTGCACAGCAGGCTGCCGCCGTTGCAGCTCCTGCTGCCGCTGCCGTCGAAGCTGCGCCTGCACTTGATGGCGAGCCGCATGCGGCGAGCGCTGCCGGCGACATCGAAGAACTGTCGCCGGAAATCTCGATCGACGATTTCACCAAGATCGACCTGCGCATCGCCAAGATCGTCAATTGCGAACACGTGGAGGGCGCCGGCAAACTGCTGCGCCTGACGCTGGACGTGGGCGAAGGCCGCTACCGCAACGTCTTCTCCGGCATCAAGTCGATGTACAAGCCGGAAGACCTGGTCGGCAAACTGACCGTGATGGTCGCCAACCTCGCCCCGCGCAAGATGAAGTTCGGCGTGTCCGAAGGCATGGTGCTGGCCGCATCCGCCAAGGACGAAAAAGCCAACCCTGGCATCTACGTGCTGAACCCATGGCCGGGCGCTGAGCCGGGCATGCGCGTCCGCTAAGCATGGACATGATAGTCCGCGAAGCGACCGTCGAAGATGCGTCACTGATCGCCGAGCTCACGCGCAAAGCGTGGGCCGGCAAGGTCAACGTTACTTCCAGCGGACATCGCGAAACCGCCGTCAACGTCGCCGACCACCTGCGCGACGGCGGCGGTTTTATTTTGCTCGATGGCGAAACCCCGATCGGCTCAGTGCGCTGGCTGCCGCTGGATTCAAATCCCGATGTGTGGGAAATCCTGCGCATGGGCGTGATTGCCGACTACCGCGGCACCAACCTCTCGCAGCACCTCCTGGAAGCAGTCATCCACCATGCCTTGGCCGCTGGCATCGAAGAAGTCCGCCTTGCCGTCCGCAGCGACCAGCCCCAGCTGATCGACTTCTACACCGCCTACGAATTCACTCTCGCCGAAGAGTTGGAATACTCCCACGCCAACCCGCTGGAGCCGGCCCCGCTGGTCATGCGGCGCCTGCTGAGGCACTGATCCTTATCAAACGTGCCACGCGCCGCCGGGCATATGATAGGAAGGCTGCCCTTCCTTTCGCCGGCCATGAAATTCTCCAAAAGCAAGTGGTTCATTTATACCCTCTTGGTCGGCCTGATTCCGATCCTGATCAGGTTGCTCGTTTGGTTCGTCGTCACCACAAATCAAGTCGAGCCAATTTCGGCAATTGAGCTTGTTACGTTCGGCTTGGTGATACACGCATCAGTTATCAACGAGGCTGAGCATTTACCTGCAAAAGATCACGAATGGAAAAGCGCACTAAATGGCCAAGCGATCACATTCATTACGCTATATGGTGCTCTCTATGCTTTGGCTGCTTTTGGGGATAAAGTAGATGGAGCGGTGGAGGCTGATGCAATCGAGGAGATTGCAATATCCCTGTCCAGCATGTCGATATTGCTCGCCATCATGAATTTGCATCATTTCTCGACAAGGAGTAAAAGATGACAACGGGCACAGCAATTGTTTATCTTATAGGCGCGATTGGGGCAATCGTCGGTATTGGTGGCTCAATCCGACTTTATCGCTTAACAAATAAGCTTTACCCTTCCGACAAGAGGCGTGCGCGCACCAAGAATTAGCGCAAATCAGCCATAAATTGGCTCACCAATGCGATCGGTTTGGGGGGCTTGGGCGGCGGCTTTTGGCAGGCGGTCAGCATGATGGCCGCGACGAGCGCGGCAAGGGTGAAGGTACGCATGACAAGCTCCAGCGCAAAATTTGAAGGTAGCAGATTTAACGCCGGGAGGTCGCACGGCCGGAGGAGATAATGATCCCTCCAACGATCAGGATAAATGCGAGCGCGTGGTAGATTTTGGGTGTCTCGCCGAGTATTAGCGACGATAACAAGGCTGTAAATAAAGGCGTCAAGTTAACGAAGAATGACGCCACTGCCGGACCAGCCTGCTGTACGCCAGCGCCCCAGCAGCGAAATGCAACGATGGCCGGGCCAATTGCGACATACACGAGCGCAGCTATTAATGACCAGCTCCAGTGAATACCCGCAGATGAGAATATCGCTTCGCCGCCAGCAAATAAACCGGACCACACCGCGCCAAATGCCACCTGCGCCAGGAGGAAACTGGCCCAATCGCCACGAATATCCGCGGGCCCCGTGGTTCGGATTAAGAGCCAGCTATATAAAGACCAGGCGATCGTGGCGAGAATCATGAATATATCGCCAGCCACCAGCCGTAATTCCATTAAATGCGACCATTCCCCACGGGCCAATACCAGCAATACCCCGGCAATCGATAAGACGGCGCCTGCGATTTGGCGGCGCGATACGGCTGCGCCAAAAAACAGCCAGCCGGTCAGCATCATCCAGACTGGCATGCCGGACGCGACCAGGGTCACATTGATCGGTGTAGAGCTCTGCAATGCGAGATACTGCAAGGCGTTATAGAGCCCGATCCCCAGCAATCCCAGTACAGTGAAACGCCGCCAGTTCGACCAGAGGCCACTGCCCGGGCGGAACACTGGGCCGGCAAGCGGCAGCAACACGACGAAAGCAATCGCCCAGCGCAGGAAGTTCAGCAGAATCGGCGGCACATCGTGCGCCACCATGCGTCCCACGATGGCGTTCCCCGCCCACAATATTGGAGGAATGGTCAGGAGAATGGCGGTGCGGGTTTTCATGTTGCCCGAAAGAATACGCGATTTCGCATTCTCTTGCCGGGCGTGGCTCAGCCCCCACGGCGAAGGAAGTTTTGCTTGTCGCAAAACTTAGCAGCAGTGACAATGTGTCGCAGCAGGAGAAGGCTTTCCTAACAATATTAAGAAGATATCCACTCTCATGAAAAAACTGCTCCCAGCAATCGCCTTAGCCCTTCCCTTCGCCGCTTCGGCGCAATCCCAGGTCAATATTTATGGTGTCGTTGACGCCTTTACCGGCCGCATGGCGACCGCCAGCGCGCCACAGGCCATGAATGTGGTCAACAGCGGCGGCATGATCACCTCCTTCTACGGCTTTTCCGGTGCGGAAGCGCTGGGCGGCGGCCTGAAAGCCCAGTTTCAGCTGGAAGGGTTCTTCCGCGGGGACACCGGCGAAGGCGGCCGCGTCAACGGTGAAGCCATGTTTGCACGCAATGCCAACGTCGGCCTGGCCGGACAGTTTGGCATGGTGCGCCTGGGCCGGATTGGCAATCCGCTGTTTATCGCTGCGGGCCAGATCAATCCGTTCGGCCCATCGACCCGTTTATCGCCCCTGATCAACCAGATCTTTACCATCCCCGGCGGCAACGCGACCCTGGGAGATACCGGCTGGAGCAATTCGATCCAGTACGCATCGAACCCAGTGCACGACACCACCTTCATCGCCCAATACTCGCTGGGCGAACAACCGGGCGTCCACAACAATAACTGGGCGGCAGTCGCAAAATATGTCGGCCAGGAGCTGGCTGTCACGCTCGGTGCGCAGGACGTGCGCTTCGGCCCGGGCGTGAGCCTCACAGTGCCGCAGCAGCGCACCTACCTGGCCGCCGCTTCCTATGACTTCAAGGCGGTCAAACTGTATGCCTCCTATTCCCACCACTCGGCCAAGGTCAGCGAACGCGAAGGCCACAGCGTGCAAGCCGGCTTCACCGTGCCGGCCCAGGGCGGTGCCGGACGCTGGATGGTGTCCTGGTCGCGCCTGACGGAACAGGCGAAAATAGTGCCGGAATTTCATCGCGATACGGCCGCCGCCGGCTACGATTACAACCTCTCGCCCCGTACCGACCTGTACGCTGTGCTGATGTACGACAAGATTAGCAACGCTGGCAAAGGAAATACCTACGTAGGAGGACTCCGACATCGTTTCTGATGAGAAAAGACGGTAGAATGTCCGTTGCTGAACCCCGTTATTTTCACGATATGAAATTTCTCAAGCAGAACCACAAATACGAGTCCGACCACTCCTTGTTCATCAAGGAACTGAAAGCCAAGAACCCGCAAATCGAAGCTGGCCAGCAAGCCGGCCGCTCCATCCTGTGGGACAAGCCTTCGACTTCGCTGGACGACCAGGCCCGTAACAAGGCTTCGACCGTCAAGCAACAGGCTTACGTCTACCAGAACAAGGTATAAGTTCCAGGACGGCACACAGCATGTCGCCAAAAGACGCGGTGGACGAACAGGCCGAACAGGCTGACCTGGCCGTCGCCGCGGACTTGCCGCCTGACGCAGGCGGACCAAGCAGCGGCGCGGATAGCGCGCCACCCGACGCCAGCGCCACGGAAGAAGCCGACGGCGCCGCTTTTGCGCGCCTGTACGGCGAGCCGGTACTCAAGCTGCCCAACGACCTCTACATCCCGCCCGATGCGCTGGAAGTGATCCTCGAGGCCTTCGAAGGCCCGCTGGACTTGCTGCTGTACCTGATCCGCAAACAGAACTTCAACATCCTCGACATCCCGATGGCCCAGGTGACCTTGCAGTACCTGAGCTATGTGGAGGAAATCCGCAAGACCAACCTTGAGCTGGCCGCCGAGTACCTGCTGATGGCCGCGATGCTGATCGAGATCAAGTCGCGCATGCTGCTGCCGCAGCGCCAGCACGACCTGGACGTGGAGGCGGAAGACCCGCGTGCCGAACTGGTGCGCCGCCTGCTCGAATACGAGCAGATCAAGCTGGCCGCCTATGAGCTGAACACCCTGCCCCAGGTCGGCCGCGACTTCGTGCGCACCCAGATCTTCATCGAACAAAGCCTGGTCCCCACCTGGCCCGACGTCGAAGTGGTCGACCTGCAGGACGCCTGGCGCATGCTCATGAAGCGCGCCACGCTCAAGCAGCACCACAAGATCACGCGCGAGGAATTGTCGGTGCGCGAGCACATGACTTCCATCCTGCGCAAACTGCAATCGAGCCGCTTCATCGAATTCACCGAGTTGTTCAACCCCGAATCGCCGCCGCCGGTGGTGGTGGTGAACTTCGTGGCGATGCTGGAGCTGGCCAAGGAAACCCTGATTGAAATTACCCAGGCGGAGCCGTTCGCGCCCATTTACGTGCGCCTTGCATATTCGCCTGCTTAATCGCCTGCTTACCTAAAAACTATGAAAATCATCTCCAACATCGAAGAACTGCGCGACCAGCTGAGTGGCCAGTTGCGTACCGCATTCGTGCCAACCATGGGCAACCTGCACGAAGGCCACCTGTCCCTGATGCGCCTGGCACGCAAGCACGGCGACCCGGTCGTGGCGTCCATTTTCGTGAACCGCCTGCAGTTCGGCCCGAACGAAGACTTCGACAAATATCCGCGCACCTTCCAGGCTGACGTGGAAAAGCTGGAGAAGGAAGGCGTCTACGTGCTGTTCGCGCCGACCGAAAAAGACATGTACCCGGAGCCGCAGGAATACCGCGTGCAGCCGCCGGACGGCCTGGGCAATACACTGGAAGGCGAGTTCCGCCCAGGCTTCTTTGGCGGCGTGTGCACCGTGGTGACCAAGCTGTTCTCCTGCGTGCAGCCAAAGGTGGCGGTGTTCGGCAAGAAGGACTACCAGCAGCTGATGATCGTGCGCAATATGGCGCGCCAGCTGGGCATGCCAACCGAAATCATCGCAGCCGAAACCTACCGCGCCGACGACGGCCTGGCCCTGTCCTCGCGCAATATGTACCTGTCGGCCGACGAACGCGCCGAAGCCCCTGCCCTGTACCGCGCCCTGAACCAGGTGGCCGACGAAGTGCGCTCCGGCCACCTCGACGTGTTCCAGCTGGAGCATAAGGCGATGGAAGAACTGGCCGCACGCGGCTGGAAGCCTGACTATATCTCGATCCGCAAGCGCAACGACCTGCAGCCGCCTAACGCCGGCGACCTGGCGCAAGGCGAAAAACTGGTGGTGCTGGCTGCGGCCAAGCTGGGCACCACCCGCCTGATCGACAACCTGGAAATCTGAGCGGCCGATGATGTCTTTCAGCGTTACGATGCGCGGCCGCCGTGCTGCCGCCGATCTGTCCGAAACCGTGGAACGCCTGGCCAAGCTGACTGGCCGCAGCATTGCCGAAACCGAACGCTTCCTGGCCATGCCGGCGGTGGCGGTCAAGCGCGGGGTCGACCTGCGCACGGCCAACCGCTACCAGGCGGCGCTGGAAGATTGCGGCGTCTACGCCACCATCGAACGCGAAAGCATTGCTGAAACCAGCCTGGATGGCATTCCTGAAGGATTTCGCAAGCTGCCGGAGCAGCTGCGCCAGGCCGACCGCGAGCACCGCTATACAGACCGCATCCACGCCGTCATGGTCGGCCTGCTGGCAGATGGCGTCGACGGTCCGGGCCTGCGCTTCGCCATGGAGCAGAACCTCAAGGGCATGTGCGGCGGCCAGATCAGCATCGAAGGGCTGCTGCGCTATTTCTCGTCCGACCGCCTCGACACCATCCTGCGCGATGCGGCCTATACCATCGATGTCTACCGCCGTGGCGGCTATCGCCATGTGGTCAATTATGGTTATGGCGGCGGCAACCAGATCAGCGCTGCGGACTCGATCTTCTTCACCCTGGCCGCGCGCCGCTATGAGGCCTTGCTGGCCATCCTGCACGACCACGGCTTGCTGTCGCCGGAAGGCCGGCTGCCGTCCAGCGTTGTGCTGCGCGATGGCAAGGGCGAGCTGTTGCGCTCGCAGGGCCAGCGCGTCCAGTTCTGCCACCTCGATTCGCCGTATGTGCAATCGGGCACGATCGAAGGCTGCCATGCCATTGGCGTCGAAGTCACGCGTCCCTTGCGCAACGGCCTGCTCTGCACGGCCATGATTCCTTACGCTAACCTGATGATGGATGGCGGGGCATTCCGCCCCTTGCCGCAGGAGGCAACGCTGGAGTGCCGCACGTTGAACGGCTATGCGCTGCCGCAAGTCCCGGAGCTCAAGCTGAAAGGCAATCTCGAAGTCGAGCTGGACCTGCAAACTCCGCCGGCCTCGCAGGAGCACCAGGCTTTCTTTGCCGGCTTCCCGGCCCGCGTGCGTGAACGGTCCGGCGGCCGGATCGAGGCTGCCCGCCTGGCGCCAGGCCTCTTCCTGGTCGGAAGAAACCTGGAGCAGGCGGCACAAGTCGTCACCCAGGTGCTGGAGCCTCTGCGGCTCAGGTCGTAACGCTCTGGGTCCAGGCCAGGGCGGACAGGTGGGCTTTGTTGACGTCCTCAGGGGTCAGTGACAGCGATTCGGCCAGCGAGCTGACCAGGTTGCTGTTCAGCTCGCAAGCCTCCGCCAGCGCCAGGTAAGGGCCGTATTTGCCGCCGCGGGTCAGCAGGGCCTTCACCACTTCCTCATGCAGCTGGATCTCCTCGAGCACGTCCTTCATCGGCATGCCGAGCAGGCGATCGAGCAGCGAGAACATGCCGGCAACAAAGATATTCTCCGCATCGGCCTTGCCCAGGGCCTTCTGGCCCAGCAATTCAGCCAGGCGGCCGCGCACCACCGCCGTTTCCAGCAGCACCGGTGAGAAGCCGGAAGTCGACGCCGTCGCCAGCAGCAGGGTCAGCCAGCGGTACAGCGGCTGGTAGCCCATCAGCTGGATCGCCTGCTTCAGCGATTGCACTTCACGCCCGGCGCCGAAGCCGGCCGAGTTAATGTAGCGCAGCAGCTTGTAGGTCAGGGCCGCGTCGCGTTTCAGCGCGCTTTCCAGCTGGGCGATATCGGCATTGGCGTTCACCATCTGCATCAGTTGCAGGATGATGGTTTGCGATGGGTTCAAGCCCTGCCCTTCGCTGCCGGGCCGCGGCGTCAGGTGCAGCTTGCCGACGAAGGCGTCCAGGCCCAGCGCGGCGCAAGCATCGAAATCGGACCAGGTGGTGACCGGGCGGCCCACCATGCGGATATTGGACGTCTTCAGCAGCGAATAGGCGCGCGCCTGCGCCGCTACGTCGGCGCCGGTGAAGCGCACTTCAACATAGGAACAGATGGTGCCGAGGCGGCTGCCCACCCGCGCCAGGTCGGCTTCGCGCAGCAGGATGCCGACGCCGCCGGCGCGCAAGCCCTGCACCGCCGCCAGCGTGGCCGGATTGGCCAGCTCGGAGGTTTTCAGGGACAGCACCGTATGTTCAGGCGGCATGTCGAACATGGAATCGGTCGACAGCATGCCGGGCACGGCCTGCAGGAACAGGGTCTTCTGCTTGAGCAGCCAGCCGTGTTCGGGATGGTTCACCTGGCTGGCGACAAAACCCACCAGGCCTTCGAGTTCTTCCAGCGTCGGTGCCGGGGCATTAGCGTCGTGCTGTTGCCAGGTAAGTTCATAGCCCACAACGCGTTGCTCGGGGTCAAGCAGGGGCTCACGAACCAGGAAATGTGTCTGATGCATACGTAGTCTTATGCTGGGATCAGGATGGAACAGCGGCGGCCATGGCTGCCGCCGCTAACTACTGTTTTATTCTTGTTGCAAAGCCGGCATCAAGCGCCGAGCTTTTCGAAGATCTTGTTCAGTTTTTCATCCAGGGTGGCGGCGGTGAACGGTTTCACCACATAGCCGTTGGCGCCTGCCTGCGCAGCCGCGATGATGTTTTCCTTTTTGGCTTCGGCGGTCACCATCAGCACCGGCAGCTTGGCCAGTGCGGGGTCGGCACGGATGTTCTGCAGCATGGTCAGGCCATCCATATTCGGCATATTCCAGTCGGACACCACGAAGTCGAATTGCTCCGCGCGCAGCTTGGCCAGCGCCATCACGCCGTCCTCTGCCTCGTCCACGTTGGCATAACCCAGTTCCTTCAAGAGATTTCGCACGATGCGGCGCATCGTCGAGAAATCGTCAACAACCAAAAATTTCATCTTTGGATCAGCCATGAATTGCTCCGTTGTTTCTACTTACGCGGTTATTAATTAAAGTGGTGTTCCCAGCAAGTTGTAGGATAGCATTTTCGTTGCCCCAAGGCGAACTTAAAACTGTCCCCGTATCAAACGCGCAATGCGCGCGAGCCATGTTGTGCAAGGTAACCCAATACCATCCCGGGCAGCGCCTGCAAGGCTCCAACTTCGTGGGTGGCGCCAACGGCGATCGCTTCGCGCGGCATGCCGAATACCACGCAACTGGCTTCATCCTGCGCGAAATTATACGCCCCGGCGTTCTTCATCTCCAGCATGCCCGCCGCACCATCCTTGCCCATGCCGGTCAGGATCACGCCGACCGCGTTCTTGCCCGCATTCTGGGCCGCCGAGCGGAACAGCACGTCGACCGAGGGACGGTGACGGTTGACCGGCTCCCCCTGGTCCAGTTTGGTCATATAGTTGGCGCCGGATCGCGTCAGCAGCAGGTGCGAGTGGCCAGGCGCGATATAGGCGTGGCCGGGCAGCACACGCTCGTTGCCCTGGGCTTCCATCACTGAGATCTTGCACAATGAATCGAGGCGCTTGGCGAACGACTTGGTGAAGCCTTCCGGCATGTGCTGGGTGATCAGGATGCCCGGGCAGTCCGAGGGCATCTGCATCAGGAATTCTCGGATGGCTTCGGTGCCGCCTGTTGACGCGCCGACAATAATCAGTTTTTCCGAGGACATCAATGGGTTCCGTAATTGCGGCAGCGTGGCGCCGCCCTCGCCCGCCGTGCCGGCTGCCGGCAGGGTGCGCGCCCGCACGCGGGCCTTGGAGGCGGCGCGGATCTTGTCGGAGATCAGGTCGGCGTATTCGCGCATGCCGGACTGGATCGAGATTTTCGGCTTGGTGACGAAGTCGACCGCGCCCAGTTCCAGCGCGCGCAGTGTGATTTCCGAGCCGCGCTCGGTCAGCGAGGACACCATCACCACCGGCATCGGCCGCAGGCGCATCAGGCGTTCGAGGAAGTCGAGGCCGTCCATCTTCGGCATTTCGACGTCCAGCGTCAGCACGTCCGGGTTGGTCTGCTTGATCAGCTCGCGCGCCACCAGCGGATCGGGCGCCACGCCCACCACCTCCATGTCCGGCTGGCTCTTGATGATCTCGCTCATCACGCTGCGGATCAGCGCAGAGTCGTCGCAAATCAGGACTTTGATCTTGTTCATGTTTACACCTGGCTTTTTCAGAACAGCTCGACCTCGCCCGCCACAGGTTTCGACTTGAGGCGGTTGGCGTAGTCGTTCTCACGCTGCGCCAGGGTGTCGTTATGGGTTTGCATCAGTTTCTTGACCAGCACCTTGCCGGTCTTGGGGAAGAAGTACACCTTGCGCGGGTAGATATCGCACAGGTCTTCCGCCACAATGCGGATCTTTTCGTTTTTCAGGAAGCTTTGCACGAAGGCGGCATTGCGTTCGCCGACGTTAATCGCGGTGAAGCCCTTCAGCACGGCGCCGCCGCCGAATACCTTGGCCTCCAGGTTGTCGCGCCGCGCGCCGGCTTTGAGCAGGTCGTTGATCAGCACTTCCATCGCATACGTGCCGTAGCGTGCCGAGGCTGACACCGGGCTGTTCTGGTCAGCGCCGCCATCGGGCAGCATGAAGTGGTTCATGCCGCCCAGGCCCGTCTGGCGGTCGCGGATGCAGGCCGAGACGCAGGACCCGAGCACTGTCACGATCAGCATGTCCTTGCTGGTGTAGTAGTACTCGCCCGGCAGGATCTTGGCGGCGTCGCAGTCGAACGTGCGGTCGTAATAGACGTTGGTCGCGAATTGTTCTTTATCCATGTCATGCCCTCTTGCGCTCATCGAGCTCGTAGACAGTCTTACCGCGCAACTTCAAAGCGTCCGACACGTAAAGGAAGTTCTCGGAATGGCCGGCAAACAGCAGGGCATCCGGTTTCATCAAGGGCACGAAGCGCGACAGGATCTTGCGCTGGGTCGCCTTGTCGAAGTAAATCATCACGTTGCGGCAAAAAATCACGTCGAAGCCGGGACGGATGTCCCACTTCTCGTCCAGCAGGTTCACTTGCCGGTAGGTGATCAGCTGGCGCAGCTCCTGGCGCACGCGCGCCATGCCTTCGTTGGCGCCGCGCCCTTTCAGGAAAAAGCGGCGCTGCTGTTCGGGCGTCAGCTTCTCGATCCTCTCCATCGGGTAGACGCCGTTGGCGGCCGTGGCCAGCACATTGGTGTCGATATCGGTGGCGAGGATGTGCACCGGCGGCGTGAGCGTGTTGAACGCCTCGCAGCAGGTGATGGCAATCGAATACGGCTCTTCGCCGGTCGAACTGGCGGAGCACCATATATTGATCTGCTCCCCGCGCCGCGCCTTCAGGTGTTCGGCCAGCAGCGGGAAGTGGTGCGACTCGCGGAAGAACGAGGTCAGGTTGGTGGTCAGCGCATTGGTAAACGCCTCCCACTCGCCATTGCCCAGGCGCCCTCCTTCCAGGTCGTCCAGGTAGCGCATGAAACTGTTGATGCCGGTGGCGCGCAAGCGTCGCGCCAGGCGGCTGTACACCATTTCCTGCTTCGAATCGGCCAGCGCAATGCCGGCCCGCTTGTAGATCATTGCGCGGACCCGTTCAAAATCCTTGCCGTTGAAATCAAACTCTTTCACGGTCTCTCTGGTCAGCGCCATTTTTTGTGGCCTCCGCGGTTACATGGATTTAAAACTCTTCCCAGTCATCGCCGGACGGCGCGGCGGCTGCAATTTTCTTTTTCGGCGCTGCGGCTGGCGCGGCGGCAGGCACCACGGCGGTGCTGCGTGCCGGCACCGCCGGCTTGGCCTTGCGCGGCGGCGGCGCCACGGCGCGCTTGCCGAATTCGTCGCCGGCCAGCTTGAAGATGGCCACGGCGTCGGCCAGGCGCGAAGCCTGTTCCTGCATCGATTCTGCGGCGGCGGCGGCTTCTTCCACCAGGGCGGCATTCTGCTGCGTCATTTCATCCATCTGGCCGATGGCGGCATTGACTTCCTCGATGCCGTGGCTCTGTTCCAGCGTGGCGGCGGTGATTTCGCCCATGATGTCGGCCACCTGCTTGATCGACGTCACGATCAGGCCCATGGTCTGGCCGGCTTCGTCGACCAGGCGTCCGCCGGCATCGACCTTGTCGACGGAATCGTCGATCAGGGCTTTGATTTCCTTGGCCGCTGCAGCCGAGCGCTGCGCCAGGTTGCGCACTTCCGAGGCCACGACCGCGAAGCCGCGGCCCTGCTCACCGGCGCGCGCCGCTTCCACCGCTGCATTCAACGCCAGGATATTGGTCTGGAAGGCGATGCCGTCGATCACCCCGATGATGTCCACGATCTTGGTGGACGACTGCTTGATCGAGCCCATGGTATCGACCACTTGCGACACCACCTGGCCGCCCTTTTCCGCCACCGAGGAGGCCGACACCGCCAGCTGGTTGGCCTGGCGTGCATTGTCGGCGTTCTGCTTCACGGTGGAAGTGAGGTTTTCCATCGATGCCGCCGTTTCTTCCAGCGAGGAAGCCTGCGATTCGGTTCGCGCCGACAGGTCGGCATTGCCGGTGGCGATTTCCTGCGAGGCGGTGGTAATGGTCTCGGTCGAGGTGCGCACCTGGCCGACAGTCTTCACCAGGCTGTCGTTCATGTCCTTCAGCGCCTGCAGCAGCTCCGAGGTTTCGTCCTTGCCTTCCACGGTCACTTGCGAGGTCAGTTCGCCGGCGGCGACTTTCTGCGCCACGCCCACGGCGCCCGACAGCGGGCCGGTGATGGATTTGGTGATCACCAGCGCGCACACGATGCCCACGCCAACCGCGACGGCGGCCAGCACCACCATCCACATCGTCAGGTTGCGGTCGCCCTTGTTGGAGCTATCCTTGAAGTCGTTGGCGGCGGCCTGCTGCAGGTCCACCAGCTTGTTCAGCGCGGCCAGCGTTTGCTGGTTCAGCGGATCGATGCGGCCGGCGATGACTTTCGCCGCGCCTTCGGCATTGAAGGCCATGATCTGCCCCATGGCCTCCTTGAAGGCGGCGTCGACGTCGGTCTGCAGCGCCGAGATGTCGTTCAGGACTTTCTTCTCCGCGTCGTTCAGGCCCAGGCCTTGCAGCTTGCCGCGTGCCGCGTCGTAGCGGGCGCGGTTGGCCTTGACCTTCTCCTCTTCCTTCTGCATCAGGCTGACGTCCGACTGCAGGCCGATATTGCGCATGGCGATGCCCGTTTCCAGCATCGCGCTCTTCATGGCCTGCGCCTGCAATTCCTTGGCGCTGGTCAGCTCCAGGCCGGTCATCAGGGCCGACTTGTTGCGGTAGTTGAGCACATTGGTCAGCAGCACCGTGCCGACCAGGATCAGTAAAATCACGCCGAAGCCGAAACCCAGCCGCGTGCCTATCTTGTAATCCCGCGCGTTCATTTTGGTATCTCCCTCGTTTGTCTATTATTGTGCCGGGCGCCGTCACCTTGATGCGGCCCCCGGTGGCGGATCATGCCGCCAGTTTTTCGCTCAAGCCCATTTCCGGGCTGGACATCAGGCGCTGGATGTCCACCAGGATCAGCATGCGCTCATCGATGGTGCCCAGGCCGATCATGTACTCCGTGCTGAAGGCCGTGCCCATGTCGGGCGCCGGCTTGATCTGTTCTTCGGTCAGCGACGTCACATCCGACACCGAATCGACGACCATGCCTACCACGCGGCCGTTGATGTTGAGGATGATGACCACGGTGAATTGGTCGTACACCGGTTCGCCCAGCTTGAATTTGATGCGCATGTCCACCACCGGAATGATGATGCCGCGCAGGTTGATCACGCCCTTGATGAATTCAGGGGCGTTGGCGATGCGGGTCACGGCTTCGTAGCCGCGGATTTCCTGCACTTTCAGGATATCGATGCCGTACTCTTCGGACCCCAGCTTGAATGCCAGGAATTCCTGGACCGTGTTGCCGGCGTTCTCTGCGTCGCTCATGGTGTTTCCTTTACAAAGTTTGATTCGTCAACCAGCTGGCGCGAGGAGCGCACCAGCGCCGTCACGTCCAGGATCAGCGACACGCCTCCGTCGCCGAGGATGGTGGCTCCGGAAATGCCGGTCACCTTGCGGTAATTCGATTCCAGGTTCTTGACCACGACCTGCTGCTGGCCGACCAGTTCGTCCACGAACAGGCAGGCTTTCTTGCCTTCGGTTTCCACGATCACCAGGATGCCCTTGCATGGATCGGTAAAGCGCGGTTCGATATCGAAAATCTGGTACAGCGGGATCAATGGCAGGTACTCGCCGCGCACCTTGATCACGCGGCCCTTGCCACTGATTTCCTTCACGTCTTCCGGCGCCGGCTGCAGCGATTCGAGCACGAAGCCAAGCGGCAGGATGTAGACTTCTTCGCCGGTCTGGATCAGCATGCCGTCCAGGATGGCCAGCGTGAGCGGCAGGGAAATCGAAATCGTGGTGCCAAAACCCTTGGCGGAGCGGATGTCGACGGTGCCGCCCATGGCGGTGATGTTGCGCTTGACCACGTCCATGCCGACGCCGCGGCCTGATACATCGGTCACCTGTTCGGCGGTCGAGAAGCCCGGCGCGAAGATCAGCTGCCACACATCGGCGTCCGTCATATTATCGGACAGCGGCAAGCCGCTCTGGCGGGCTTTCGCCAGAATCTTATCCCGGTTCAAGCCGCCGCCATCATCGGACACTTCGATGATGATGCTGCCGCCCTGGTGCGAAGCGGACAGGAACAGGCGCCCCGTTTCGGACTTGCCGGCCGCCTTGCGCACCTCCGGCATTTCGATGCCGTGGTCGATCGAGTTGCGCACCAGGTGGGTCAGCGGGTCGACGATGCGTTCGATCAGGCCCTTGTCCAGTTCCGTGGCGGCCCCGCTGGTGACGAATTCGACTTTCTTGCCAAGCTTGGTGGCCAGGTCGCGCACCATGCGCGGGAAGCGCGAAAACACGAAGTCCATCGGCATCATGCGGATCGACATCACCGATTCCTGCAGGTCGCGCGTGTTACGCGTCAACTGCGAGATGCCGCTCATGAGCTTTTCGTGCAGCACCGGGTCAAGGCTGCCGGCGCGCTGTTCGATCATCGCTTGCGTGATCACCAGCTCGCCCACCAGGTTGATCAGCTGGTCGACTTTTTCCACCGACACGCGGATCGACGAGGACTCGCCGCCGGCCGGCGCGTGGGCCTGCTTCTCCGCTTCCTTGCGGGCAGCTTTCTTTTCCTGTTCTTCGGTCGGTTTGGGCGCTTCGGCCGGGGCATCCTTGATGCCGGCCTGCGCGCGGATCACTTCCAGCGGCTGGAAGAAACCATAGCCGCGCGCATCTTCGGCGGCGGCGCCGGCATCGGCGCGGATCTGCTCCAGCGGCTGGAAGAAACCATAGCCTTCGCCATCGGCGGAAGTGGCCGCGGCAGGTGCGGCGGCAGGCGCGGCGCCGCCCGGCGGCAGCGGGTCGAAGAAGCCGTAGCCCAGCTCCGCTTCCTTGCGTTCGCGTTCGGCGTGTTCACGTGCGGCCTGGGTCGGGCTCAGCGCCGGCAGCTCGCTGACCTGCATCTGGTCGGCGTCGATCACGAAGGAGCAGATGGCCACGATATCGTCCAGCGATTCGTGGGTGGTGACGATCATGGCGTGGCGTTCGGCATCGAGCGGCATCAGCTCCACATGGCCCATCAGGCCAAGTTCGGCGGCCAGCGCTTCCACCTCACGGTGCACCATGGGCGGCAATTCCAGCCGATAGCGCTTGCCGCCGCTGTGGTCCACGGCCTGAACCTCCGGCGTGCTGAAGCCCGATGCCACGGGCGCCATGGCCTCGATGTGCACATCCTGCGCCAGTTCCTGCAGCATCATGCGCACGTCGCCCACGGCTTCCTGGTCGACGGCGGAACCGTTGCGGTGGCCGTCCAGCTGCATCTTGAGGATGTCCTTGGCCGCCAGGAAGGCGTCGACGTGGGTCGAGGTCAGCGCCATTTCACCCTTGCGGATGCGGTCCAGCAGCGTTTCCAGCACGTGCGTCACTTCGCTCATGTCGGTCACGCCGAAGGTCGACGCGCCGCCCTTCACCGAGTGCGCGGTGCGGAAAATCGCGTTCAAGTCTTCTTCGCTGGGCGACTCGACGTCGACCGCCAGCAGCAGGCGCTCCATTTCAGCCAGCAGTTCTTCCGCTTCGTCGAAGAAGACCTGGTAGAACTGGCTAATATCGATGGTCATGCCACACCCCTTAATTAGCCAATGACCTTCTTCACTACCTCAATCAAGCGTTGCGGGTCGAAAGGCTTGACCAGCCAGCCGTTCGCGCCGGCGGCGCGGCCCTTGGCCTTCATCTCGTCGGACGACTCGGTGGTCAGCATCAGGATTGGCGTCTTGGCGAAAGCCGGCTGTTCGCGCAGCAGCTTGATCAGCTGCAGGCCATCCATGCGTGGCATATTCTGGTCGGTCAGCACCAGGTCAATCGGCTGCAGCTTGGCCTTTTCCAGGCCATCCTGTCCGTCGACTGCTTCCACCACCTGGTAGCCGGCTGCCTTCAGGCTGAAGGCCACCATCTGGCGCAGCGAGGAGGAGTCGTCGACTGCAAGAATTGTTTTAGCCATCTTTTTATCTCACTTGGTTAAATTTTTTGTATTCAGAATAATTCGATGTCGCCGCTTTCCAGGTGCTTCTGGCTGACCGCCTTGCGCAGCACGCTGCGCAGCTCCAGGCTCTGGATCGCCAGCGCCATGCTGACCTTGCTCAGCAGGTCGACGATTTCATCGCTGCCCGACTCGGGCACCACTTCGGCGCCGTGCGCCCCCAGCGTCCCGAGGAACTCGCGCAAGCCGGTCACGCGCTTCAGCGTGCGGTCGATCAGCTGGCTGGTCATGTCCTGGAACTGCATGCTGGTGATGGCGGCATTCACATAGCCGCTCACCTGCTCGTTCATTTCCTTCAAGCGCGCCTTGTCTTCCGGCGATGGATTGCCGCCCTGCAGCAGCAGCTCGATCGTTGTTTGCTGGGCGCTGACCGCTTCGTGGATGGCCATGAAATTGCGCGTCAGCTTGTCGATCGCCTCTTCCAGCAGCAGGTTGGTCTGCAGCAGGTCGGTCTCGACTTCCGTCAGGTGCTTGCGGCCATGGTCCGACACCCCGGACAGCAGCCGTTTCACGTGGGAGCCAAGGATTTTCTTTCTGGTCATAACGGTCTCGTCTATTTCTTCCCTGGGGCCGCTGCCGCTGCGGCTTGCGTCGCTTCCGTATCAAGGCCGACTTGCAATTTGCCGCCGTCCCGCAGCACATTTTCCTCGGTCTTCTTGTTCATCACGATGATGCTGATGCGGCGATTGATCGGGTTGAAAGGATCCTGCCGGTCCAGGTGGGCGGCACTGGCCAGGCCCACCACGCGCAGGATCTTATTGTCGGCCAGTCCGCCATGCAGCAGCGCGCGGCGCGAGGCATTGGCACGGTCGGCCGACAGTTCCCAGTTACTGTACCCCGTTTCGGTGAAATACGGCGTGGAGTCGGTGTGCCCGGACAGGCCGATCTTGTTCGGCACGTCGTTCAGGGCCGGCGCGATGGCTTCCAGGATTTCACGGGCGTAGGGCTTGAGTTCGGCCTTGCCGGCATCGAACATGGGCCGGTTTTGCAAATCGACAATCTGGATGCGCAAGCCTTCGCTGGTGAAATCCAGCAACAGCTGCTCCTTGAATTTTTTCAGTTCGGCGCTGGTATCGATGGTCATTTCGATACGCTGGCGCAGGGCCTGCAAGCGGCCGCGCTCTTCCTCTTCCAGCGCCTTCTTGGCGGCATCGAGGTTGTACGACTTTGACTTGGTCGGATCATCCGCCATCTTGACCTGGCCGGTACGGCGCGACAGGTCGGAGCCGCCGCCCTGGATCACCGAGGAACTGTCGCCGCTGCCCGAGCCGCCCTGCATGGCGACTTTCAGCGGCGTCTTGAAGTATTCGGAAATGCCGTTCAGGTCGCCCTTGGTGGTCGAACCGAGCAGCCACATCAGCAGGAAGAACGCCATCATTGCCGTCACGAAGTCGGCATAGGCGATCTTCCAGGCGCCGCCGTGGTGGCCGCCCCCGCCTTTCTTGATCTTCTTGACGATGATGGGCCGCAGGCCTTCTTCAGCCATGACAGGTCCTCGCTTCCATTACTTCGACTTCGATTTCTTGATATGTTCTTCCAGCTCGGAGAAGCTTGGACGCTCGGTCGAATACAGCACCTTGCGGCCGAACTCCACGGCCAGCGCCGGCGCATAGCCGTTCAGGCTGGCGAGCAGGGTCACTTTCACGCATTGGAACATCTTGGTCGACTCTTCCAGCTTCTGCTCCAGCAGGCTGGCCAGCGGACCGACGAAACCATAAGCCAGCAAAATACCGAGGAAGGTACCAACCAGCGCGTGCGCGATCAGCATGCCCAGCTCGGATGGCGGGATGCCCACCGACTCCATGGTGTGCACCACGCCCATCACCGCCGCCACGATACCGAAGGCCGGCAGGCCGTCGCCCAGCTTGGCGATGCAGTGCGCCGGCACATGGCCTTCCTGGTGGTGGGTGTCGATCTCATTGTCCATCAGGTTCTCGATCTGGAAGGCATCCATATTCCCCGACACCATCAGGCGCAGGTAGTCGGTCATGAATTCGACAATATGGTGGTCCTCCAGCACGGCGGGATACTTGCTGAACAGCGGGCTGTCTTCCGGCTTGTCGATGTCGCCTTCGATCGACATCAGGCCTTCCTTGCGCACCTTGGACAACACGTCGAACAGGAGCGACATCAGCTCCATGTACAGGTCCTTGGTATAGCGCGAGCCCTTGAACAGGGTTGGCAGCGCAGCCAGCGTCGCTTTGATGGATTTGCCGTTATTGCCGACGAAGAAGGCACCAGCTGCGGCGCCGCCAATCATCAGCAGCTCCAGCGGCTGGAACAGTGCCGCCAGATGGCCGCCGGACAGTGCGAAGCCACCAAAAACGGCGCCGAGGACGATGATGTAACCGACAATGACTAACAAGCGCGCAAACTCCCCGATAGCTAGTTAAAAGCAATAATATTCCACAGTGGAACTACAATAGCGTGAAGACGCTCCTGCGGCAAGGAAAACAGCCTCTAAATTGCTCTTATATAGAGAGGCGGAGCGCCCTCTGTGGTAAGGATGGTCTTGACGCCACCAACTGCTGGAATCTCAAATTCATAACTGGCAAGCAAACTGCCTGCCCGCATCTCGCGCTGGGCCTTGCTCCATAGCGCCGGCATGGCGGCTGGCGACAGGTAGGCAAACACCAGGTCGTAATCAGCAAAGTTCAACTGCTCATAGTCGCCACGCATGAAGCGGGCGCGGCTGCCGGACAAGGCGGCGCGCAGGCGCGATACCAGCCAGGGTACTGGCGCCAGCTCGATTCCCACCACTTCCGATTCCGGCCGGGCGGCCGCCATATGCAGGGTGAAGCCGCCCAGGCCGCTGCCGATATCGATCATGCGCAGCGCCCTGCCCTGCGGCAGTTCGGCCAGCACAGCGCGCCACACGGCGGCGTTGGATGGATAGTAAGGAACCTGGGTGCGGTAGGTCGACCAGTACCAGCCAAGCAGGATGAGGAAGGCGGCGGCGGCCAGCCATGGCGGCAGATGGAGGGCCAGTCCGGCCAGCAGCGCGATGGGGAACAGGAGCTGGATCGGCAGCCACCAGCGCGCCAGGCCGACCTTCCAGCTGATGGCGGCGGCGAGGCATCCTTGCAGCAGCGCGGCTTGCAGCAGCGTCAGGCCGTGACCGAACGATTCAAGCGCAACAGCCAGCGCGGCGCATGGCAGCACCGCGCCGGCCTGGACCAGCAGCGCCTGAAGGGCGGGGACTCTTAAATACATTGCGGGAGTATAACCATGCCAGCGGCGCTGACATATCGGTGCCTGACTCTGCGGGTCAGACACCTTCCAACTCAAGCGGCGACCGCTTCGGCGGCATCCTTGGCCTTGCGGGTCTTGCCGGCGCGCGAAGGCATGTGGCACAGGCCGCACTTGTAGTCGCGGTTCAGGTCCATGGCGTCGACCACGAACTTGCCTTTGCAGCAGGTGCAAGCCTTCATCTGCAGCATATTGCTGCTGGCGAACTTGACCAGTGTCCAGGCGCGGGTCAGCGAGAGCAGCGGCTCTTCGCCGGCAACCGGCGGCATTTGTTCCAGGTAGAGCTGGTAAGCCTTCATCACGGCATGGATGCCGCTGGCGCCCGCGTGCTCGACCAGGAAGTTATGGATATTCATGAACAGCGAAGAGTGGATATTCGGCTGCCAGGTCAGGAACCAGTCGGTCGAGAAAGGCAGCATGCCCTTCGGCGGCGACATGCCCTTCAGCTCTTTATACAGCTTGAGCAAGCGTTCGCGCGACAGGGAGACTTCGGTTTCCAGCAGTTGCAGGCGGGCGCCCAGGTTGATCAGCTCGATGGCCAGCTGGATTTCCTGCGCTTCGGTGACCACACTCTTCTTGCTCATGGCGCCGCTCCTTAAGCGATTTCTTCAACAGCCTGGCCAGCCATCAGGATGGCGGCGTGGGACTGGGCCAGGGAACGGTCCTTGTTGTAGTTGGTCAGCATGCCGAGGATGGCGCTGTCGTCGAAGCGGAAACGGGCCAGCATCATATTGCCGCCAGCCAGTTTCAGGATCTGGGCGTTGCTCATGCCTTCGATCAGGTCCGCGATGTCGGCCGAGATGCCGAGACGGAAGATAGCGGTGACTTTGTCGGCGCGGATCATCTGCTGGGCCAGTATCAGGTAGCTCAGGTTCGCATCGCGGATTTCAGCCATCATGTCGTTTGCGGTCATGTCCATCTCCAGTCGGTTTCAGCTTGCAACGTAAATATTCGTTGCCGTTGAGATACATTCTGCTGGAGGCGGCACAAAGCGCATAGAGGCCGCACTCTGTATTTTGGGTCGGGAATAGACGAAGTGACCCTGTAGGAGTTTATCCTACAATGGCCTGCCCATAGAGGGGCGACGCCAGTATTGGCGCGGGTTTGCGGGGCGTTCGGTCTCGCCAAAACTGCAGGAGCCGAGGGTAAAAATGCGATATCGCCGTGCTGCTTTTTTGCGACATCTGGACTGGTAACGGCAGGGTTTTGGAGAACTTTAGGGTTCTGAGCAAAAAATTTTAAGTTTTTTTCACGCGATCCAAACTGCCGAACAGCAAGCCTTTTACCGGGCTTCTAAAAACGGTAACGGCAGGACTTTTGCGAACTTTAGGGTTTTTTGAAAATTTTTTTGAAAATTTTTTGATGCTTTATAAATCAATGGCTTAGCACACAAAACCCGGTGAATCTGGGTCTGACCCAAGGGTCAGACCCGTCCACTGCAAGCGGCACAGACGGGGGCAGCCCCTTGGGTCTGACCCAGGTTTGCTGGGTTTAGAGAGGCAAAAGGTTGCTACAATCTCACTTTGTTTAAGTCTCAAGGAAAGCGCCCGCATGATTTCCCGTTCCGACTGCCTGGCCCGCGACGCTGCGGACACCCTGGCCCCGCTGCGCGAGCAGTTCGACCTGCCCGCTGGTGTGATTTACCTGGATGGCAACTCCCTGGGCGCCCGCCCGAAAGCCGCCCTCACCCGCGCCACCGAAGTGATCGCCAAGGAATGGGGCAAGGACCTGATCACCAGCTGGAACAGCGCCGGCTGGTTCGAGATGCCGAAACGCCTGGGCGACAGGCTGGCCCCGCTGGTCGGCGCCAAGCCCGGCGAAGTCGTCGTCACCGACACCACCTCGATCAACCTGTTCAAGGCCCTGGCCGCAGCCCTGCACGCACAGTCGCACACCGGCCGCAAAGTCATCGTCACCGAGCGCTCGAACTTCCCTACCGATATTTATATGGCGCAGGGCCTGACTTCATGGCTCGACCGCGGCTATCAAGTCAAACTGGTCGACAGCCCCGAACAGCTGCAAACCGCCATCAACGCCGACACCGCTGTGGTCATGCTGACCCATGTGAACTACCGCACCGGCTACCAGCACGACATGGCCGCCACCAGCGCCCTCGCCCACCAGCACGGCGCTTTGGCCGTGTGGGATTTGGCGCATTCGGCTGGCGCCGTGCCGCTCGATCTGCACGCCGATGGCGCAGATTTCGCTGTCGGCTGCACCTATAAATACCTGAACGGCGGCCCGGGCTCGCCGGCCTTCATCTGGGTCCCGGAACGCAACCAGGACAAATTCAGCCACCCGCTTTCGGGCTGGTGGGGCCACGCCAATCCATTCGCCATGGCGCCGGACTTTGCTCCCACCAAGGGCATCGGCCGCGCGCTGTGCGGCACCCAGCCCGTCACTTCGCTGGCGATGGTGGAGTGCGGCCTGGATGTCTTCGCGCAAACGAGCATGCAGGCGGTACGCACCAAGTCGCTGGCCCTGACCGACTTGTTCATCGCCCTGGTCGAACAGCGCTGTCCAAACCATCCACTGGGCCTGGTCACGCCGCGCGAGCATGCGCGCCGCGGCTCGCAAGTGAGCTTCACCCACCCTTATGGCTACGCCGTCATGCAAGCCCTGATCGCGCGCGGCGTGATCGGCGACTACCGCGAGCCGGAAATCATGCGCTTCGGCTTCACGCCGCTGTACACCAGCTTCGCCGACGTGTGGGATGCTGTGGAGATCCTGAAGCAGATCCTGGACGATAAAGCCTACGACATCACTGCCGCACGCGGCGCTGTAACCTGAGACACGATATGAGCGAAGAAAAGAAAGGTGCGGCCTGGCATGGCGCGCAGATGGATTTTTCCAAATCCATGAGCTATGGCGATTACCTGGGCCTGGAAAAAATCCTGAACGCGCAGCACCCGCTGTCGCCCAATCACAATGAGATGCTGTTCATCGTGCAGCACCAGACCAGCGAATTGTGGATGAAGCTCATGCTGCACGAGCTGCACGCGGTGGTAGACCACCTGCGCCGCGACGACCTGCCGCCGGCCTTCAAGATGCTGGCCCGCGTGGCGCGCATCATGGACCAGCTGGTGCATGCCTGGGACGTGCTGGCGACCATGACGCCGCCTGAATACACCGCGATCCGCCCCTACCTGGGCGCCTCTTCCGGCTTCCAGTCGCACCAGTACCGCGAGATCGAATTCATCCTCGGCAACAAGAACGCCAATATGCTGGCGGTGCACCAGCAGAAGCCGGAGAGCCACGCCATCCTCGACACGGCGTTGAAATCGCCATCGCTGTACGACGAGGCGATCCGCCTGCTGGCCCGCAACGGCCTGCACATCGATGCCGAGCGCCTGAACGCCGACTGGACCCAGCCTACGGTAGCCAACGAGTCGGTCAAGAATGCTTGGCTCGAGGTGTACCGCGACACCAGCCGCTACTGGGCGCTGTACGAGCTGGCCGAAAAGCTGGTGGACATGGAGACGGCGTTCCGCTTCTGGCGCTTCCGCCATGTCACCACGGTGGAGCGCGTGATCGGTTTCAAGACCGGTACCGGCGGCACGGCCGGCGTGTCCTACCTGCGCAAGATGCTGGATGTGGTACTGTTCCCGGAATTGTTCGCACTGAGGACCGCCCTTTGAAAAAACTGCACGCTGCACTGGCCGCGCTGGCCGTCGCCGCATCCACCCTGCTTGGCGCGGCACCGGCGCAGGCGCGCGACGACCGCCCTGGCGTCTTTGACTACTACACGATGTCCCTTTCATGGTCGCCGGAATTCTGCGCCGGCCGTGGCGGCGGCGATCCGGTCCAGTGCGCCACTGGACGCCAGCTTGGCTTCGTGCTGCACGGCTTGTGGCCGCAATTCGAACGCGGCTACCCGGAAAGCTGCGGCCGCAGCCGCATTTCCAACAAGCTGCGCGACCAGTACGAATCGCTCTACCCTTCGCCCAAACTGCTCTTCCACGAATGGAACAAGCACGGCTCCTGCTCCGGCCTGCAACCGCAGGATTACCTGGCGCTGAGCGCCAAGCTGCGCGACAGCCTGAAGATTCCTGCCGCCTTTGCACGGCCGCAGCAACCGGTGCGTGTCACGCCCGGACAGTTCGAAGATGAGTTCCACAAAGCCAATCCATGGCTGGCCAAGGACTCCGTGCTGCCGGTATGCGGGTCCGGCGGCCGTTTCCTGCGTGAGGCCCGGGTCTGTTTCGCCAAGGATGGGAAGTCGCGCAGTTGTTCGCAGGAAGCGATCGCCTATTCGCAGAAGAGCTGCGGCCAGGCGAATTTCCTCATGAAAAATGTCCGCTGACCTCGCTTGCATTCGTGCGCCGCGCCGATGGCGCTTGAGGCGAAAATAAGCGCGCTGTACCGCGCGCCTGCATTGCAATAACACGGGGGGGAACCGTCTCGCGGGCTCGCAAACATAAGGAGCCAATGATGAAGACTCATCTCGGCAAAGGGTTGGCGGCGCTGACCCTGTTTGCAGCTTGTGCTGCTGCGCAAGCTGACCCAACGACTTATAACGCGACACTTACCGGTGCGGCGGAAAACCCGCCAAACCTGTCGACTGCCACCGGCAATGTTTCGGTGCTGTTCGACATCGACAACCACTACTTCAGCATCGCGGCCAGCTTTAATGGCCTGGCAGGCGGCAGCACGGCTGCCCACGTCCACTGCTGCACCGCCCTGCCGGGCGACGGCAGTGCCGGCGTGGCTACCATGCTGCCGACGTTCACCGGTTTTCCGACCGGCGTGACCAGCGGCGCCTATGCCGCCATTTTCGATACTTCGCTGGCCTCGTTCTGGAACCCGACATTCCTGAGCGACCATGGCGGCACCACTTCAGGGGCTGAAGCAGCCTTGCTGGCCGGCTTGAATGGCGGCTCGAGCTACTTCAACATCCACAGCGATGCCTACCCAGGCGGCGAGATCCGCGGCTTCCTGGCGGCGCCGGTTCCCGAGCCGGCGCAGGCCCTGCTGCTGCTGGCCGGCCTGCCCCTGCTGTTCCTGCGCAGGAGGACAACTTAACGCGGGATCGGGTTGCGCGAAGCCACGTTCAGCATGTTCCAGGAACGGATGACCGCAACCACGAAGCCCAGTTCCGCGATCTCTTCGTCGGAGAATTGCTCTTTGACACGGGCAAATGCTGCGTCGTCGGGGTCGCGGACCGGGATCGCATTCACCAGCTCGGCCCACTCCAGGGCCGCGCGTTCACGCTCGCTGAAGAACGGCGCCTCGCGCCAGCCGGCGACGGCGTTCACGTGGCGCGGGTCGACGTCCATTTTCAGCAAGTCGGTGTAATGCATATCGATGCAGAAGCCGCAGCCGTTGATTTGCGAGATGCGCAGCAGGACGAGGTCGACCAGTTTCTTGCCCAGCAACTCGCGGTTCAGGCCGTTCGACAGGGCCAGCAGGTTCTGGAACGATTTCTGGGACAGCTGGAAGTAGTTGTAACGCAAGGTGCTCATGGAAAATCCTCTCGGTCTGATAGTGAAGGCTGCACTTTGCGGCCTTCTTATCCATTAGACGGAGGGGATTTTTATTTTGTGACAGCCTTACGAAAAAAAAATCCTGGCCCGTACCTGCCGCGCAGGCGTGTCAGACCCGCAGGGTCTGACACCTTACGCGCTGCCGCTATGGGATGATGCGCTGCAGCTTGTCGGGGTTGCGCACCGCATAGATGCCAGTGATGCGCTGGCCGTCGCTGAGGAAGGCCAGGGCCGATTCCAGCCTGCCGTCGATGAAACGCAGCAGGCCTGGCTCGCCGTTGAGGGTGACCGGACGGAATTCGACCTTGCCCAGCTTGATTGCGCCGGCAAACAGAGCCGCGATCTTGTCCGGATCGGTAATGACGATGCCGAAAGACTTGACCTTGCCGCCGCCGTCGCCTACCAGCTCCAAATCTTCCGCCAGCAGCGCCCGCACGGCCGCCTTGTCGCCCGTGGCCGAGGCTTCGACGAAGCGCTGCAGCAGCTGGCGGTGGGTCTGTGCCGGGATGTCGAAGCGCGACTGCGGCTTTTGCACCCTTTCCCCGGCCCGGCTCACCATCTGGCGGCAGGCCGCTTCCGTCTTGCCAAGCTGCTGCGCCACTTCTTCATAATCGTAATCGAACACCTGGCGCAGCAGGAAGGCGGCGCGCTCCTCCGGCCCGAGCCGCTCCAGCATCCACATATAGGCCAGCGACAGGTCGCTGGCGCGCTCGGCCTGCAGCTCCGGCGTTTCCTCGTTCACCGCCACCAGCGGTTCGGGCAGCCACAGGCCTTCATATGCTTCGCGTTCGGCGATGGCGGCGCGCAGGCGGTCGATGGAGAGCCGCGTGGCCACGGTCACCAGCCAGGCCTCGGGCGATTGCACGGCGCTGGTATCGGCTCCCTGCCAGCGCAGCCACGCATCCTGCACCACGTCCTCGGCGTCGGCGCGCACGCCGAGCATGCGATAGGCGATGGCAAACAAGCGCTTCTCATGCGCAGCAAAAACATTCGGATCGGTCATGAAGCGGAACTATACCCGACCTTTTGCACTTTCAGCAGCACCTCGCGCAGTTCGCGCACGCGCGGCGGCTTGCTCAATACTTCGTCCACGCTGGCCGGTTTGGCGTCCACGTCGCCCTCCGGGATCAGGCGCTGGCCCCAGCCGGTGACCAGCACCACCGGGGTAGTCGGCGACATTTCCTTGATGCAGGCGGCGACCTTGCGGCCGTCCACGTGCGGCATGCCAAGGTCGCTGAAGACGGCGTCGAAAGGCTGGCTGCTTTCCTGCGACAGGCGGAACTGCTCGATGCCGGCCGCGCCGCCATTGGCCGCCACCACCGTGTGGCCGTCGCGCTGCAGGATGGTGCTCATGGAAGTCAGCACGGCCGGGTCGTCGTCGATCACCAGCAGGCGCATGGGCTCGGCCACCGCCACCGTCGTGGCCGGCGCTTCCAGGGGCGGCATGGCGTGCTGCGCCTGCGGCAGCGGGAAGGCCAGCGAGACCGTGGTGCCGCGCCCCAGCATGGATTCCACCTGCACCACGGCGCTGTGGCGCTCGGCCATGGAATTGACGGTGGCCAGTCCCAGGCCGCTGCCACGCTCGCCCTTGGTGGTGAAGAAGGGGTCGAGGCAGTGGCGGCGCGTCGATTCGTCCATGCCGACCCCGCTGTCGACCACTTCCACGATGGCATGCTCGCCGGTGCTGCGCGTGCGCAGGATCAGCGGCCCGCCTTCGGGCATGGCGTCGACGGCGTTGAACACCAGGTTGGTCAGCGCTTCGCGGATTTCGCTCTCGGCGCCCATCACGGCGGGCAGGCCGGGCGCCAGTTCCAGCTTGAGGGAGATGACCACGCCGCGCTGCTGCGGCATATCGCTCCAGCGCGCGCGCGTCAGGTCGGCCACCTGCTGCGCCAGCACGTTCAGGCTCACGCTGGACAATTCCATCTGCGGTTCGCGGCGGCGATACAGCTCGCGCATGCGCGCCACGGTGGCCGCCACGTCGTCGATGGCGCGCGCGATCACCTGCAGGTTGTTGCGGCCGCTGGCGCTCAAGCCCTCCTCGGTTTCCAGCAGGGTTTCCGTGTACAGGGCCACCGGCGAAATGGCGTTGTTGATATCGTGCGCGATGCCGCTGGCCATCTGCCCCAGGGCGCGCAGGCGCTCTTCGCGGGTGACCGATTGCTGCGTGGCGTGCAGGGTGTGGTAGGCCTGCTGCAGGGCGCCGTACAGCTGCGCCTGCCGCGCCGCCAGCGCCGCGTGCTCGCTCAGCTGGCGCAGGAATTCGCATTCACCGCTGGTGAAACCATTGGGTATCACGCGCGCCACGGCCAGCACGCCGAACACCACGCTCTCGGCCTGCAGCGGCGCCAGCACCAGCGATTCCAGGCCGCCGCGCGACAGGCGGTGCGGGAATGGAAACTCGCTGCCGCCGATGTCGGGCTCGTACACCAGCTGGCCCTTCACGCAACGCGACAGGCCGTTGTTGTCGATCGATACCTGGGCGCCCTCCTTCAGCGCCGCATCGCCCGGCAGCAAGGCGTTGCCCAGGCCGACGCAGCTCGCTTCCAGCACGCCTTCCTGCAGCAGGAAGACGCAGGCAAAATCGACCGGCAGCTGGTCTTCCAGGTTACGCACCAGCACCTGCAGGATGCTGCGCAAGTCCTGCCGCTCACCGATTGCGCGCGTCATCTGGTGCAGCAGGCTGAGGCGGCCCAGCTGCGCCTGCACTTTCAGCTCGGCGCTGTGGCGCACCTCCATCTCGTCGTGCAGGGCGGCGTTGGCATGCACCAGTTCATCGCGCGACACGGTGGTGGCGCGCAGGCGCTCGGTCATGGCGTCAAAGGCGCGCGCCAGGTCGCCGACTTCGTCCACCGTTTTCATATTCATGCGGAAGTCCAGCTTGCCGGACCCGACCATCTCGGCGCCGCGGCGCAGCTTTTCCAGCGGATGGGCCACGCTGCGGATGGTCAGGGCCAGGGCGCCCAGCACGGTCAGCGCCAGCAGCAGGCCCAGCCCCGCCGCCACGGCGGAGGCGTTCTGCTGCGCTTTGAGCACGCCTTCGCGGCTGCGGCGCGCCAGTTCTTCCGCATCGCTGATCATGTCCTGGGTCTTGGCCATCAGCTGCCCGAACAGGCGCGCTTCCAGCTGGTGCAGCACCTCGCCGCGCTCCGGCGTGGCGCGCAGTTCCTGCCGCACCAGCACCAGTTCGGAGAAATGACGCGCCAGCAGCGGCAGGTTATCCTGCAGCTCGCGCAGCAGGCGGTTTTCCTCGCCTTCCTTGAACAAGTCTTCGCGCAGCAGCAGGCTCTGCATCGAATCCTTGCGCAACTGCCACTGGACATAGGAACGCCGTTCTTGCGACTGCGCGTATTCCAGCGACAGGTAGCGCAGCGCCACCACGGCGCTGACGATCTCGCCGGCCCGCTGGTTGCGCTGCAGTTCCTGCTTGACCTGGCGCGTGGCGCCCAGCATCAGCATGACGGCCAGCGAAACGCCGATCACGCACAGCCACTGGGCCCACTTCAGTCGGGTGATGATTTTCATAGTCTAGTGGATGACGGTGACGGCGGTCGGCCTCACCTCACCCATTCCTTCCAGGTACATATTGTCGAGGAAATTGGGCACTTCGCGCGAGTTGGACAGGCGGTTGCGGATGGCCCAGCGGGCCCGGTCCTCCAGCGCCAGCAGCAGCGACTGGTCCAGTTCCAGGCCGAAGTGGTAAGTCGGCCAGGCGGCCAGCACTTCGTCGCGGTTCAGGTTGGCCGTGGCCGGCAGCATGGGCTGCGCCTGGGCCGGCGAGTGTTCGCACCACTGCGAGCCCTTTTCCAGTGCATTCAGCAGGCGCGGGATGACGGCTGCCCGCGTGCCGGTGAAGCGCTGCAAGGACACCAGGTTGTAGATGCTCTCGTAGGCCTGTTCGCCGGAGAAGCTGACCGCGGTTTCGCCCAGCTGCTTGCGCATCGCGCCCAGGAAAGGCTCCCAGCCGGCCACCGCATCGACATCGCCGCGCTGCAGTGCCGGACCCAGTTCTTCCGGCTTGTAGTTGACCATGGTGACTTCGCTGCTGTCCATGCGCTGCCAGTTGAGGAACACGTCCAGCGTGAACTGGCCCGAAGTGGCCTGCGAGACGCCGATGCGCTTGCCCTTCAGGCTGGCCGGCGTGATCACGCCATGGTCGCGGCGGCCGACGATCCCGTGGTCTTTATTGGTACGGAAAAACGTCGCCAGCACCTTGACCGGCAGGCCATCCATCGCCGCAAACACGATGGGAATGTCGGCCACCGTGCCGACATCGGCCTTGCCGTCCACCACCGCCTGCATCGAGGCCTTGCCGCTGGAGAAAGGCAGTACCTTGACCTGCAGGCCCTGGGCCGCAAAATAGCCTTCCTTCTGCGCCGCCAGCACGGCGCAGGTGCCGACATACTCGGTATTGGCGGCAATGACCAGCGACTGCAGGGGCGGCGCCGGCAGGTGCTGCTGGCGCCACAGCCAGGCCACGCCCAGCGCCAGCAGGATGAACAGCACCGCAAGGACTTGCATGGTTCGGCTACGCATGTTGCTCCCGTTGTGTGGTTTCCGGCGCGAGCGGCAATTCGACCCAGAATGTGCTGCCGGCGCCCGGTTCGCTCTCGACGCCGATGGCGCCCTGCATGGCTTCCACCACGCGCCGCGTCAGGGCCAGGCCAAGGCCGCTGCCCTCCTCTTCCTCGTCGCGCCCGAGCCGGTGGAAGGGCTGGAAGATGTGCTGCATCTGGTCCGGGTCCAGCCCGGGCCCGGTATCGCTGACGGAAATACGGATATGGCTGCCGTTCGCTGCGCTGCAATCGACCGCCACCCGGCCCTGCTCGTGGTTGTACTTGATGGCGTTGGAGAGCAGGTTGATCAGCACCTGCACCAGGCGCGTGCGGTCGGCGCGCAGGCTCTTTTGCGGCACCATGCCGAAACCGAGGCTGATGTCGCGCTTGGCGGCCAGCGGCGTGACCATCATGCGGCATTCCTGCAGCACGGTCGGCAAGTCCACCGCCTCCATCGCCAGCGGCACCTTGCCCGCTTCGATGCGCGCCAGGTCGAGGATTTCGTTGACCAGCTTGAGCAGGTGCTGGCCCGACTGCACGATATTGCGCGCGAAGCGCTGCTTTTCCAGCTGGGTGGCCGGCAGCTTGTCGGCCGCCAGGATTTGCGCGAAGCCGAGGATGCCGTTGAGCGGCGTGCGCAGCTCATGGCTCATATTCGACAGGAAGCGCGATTTTTCGGCATTGGCATGTTCGGCGGCGAGGCGCGCCTGCTCCAGCCGATGGTTGGCTTCGGCCAGCTCCATCACGTTCTGGCGCACCTGGCGCTCCAGTTCGGCGTTCGCCATGCGCAGGCTGCGCGTGGCCTGTGCGCGCGCCAGCACCGGCAGCAGCGAGGACGCCTTGAACGGCTTGACGATGTAGTCGAGGGCCCCGCCCTGCATGGCGCGCACGGCGGTGGCGATGCTGCCTTCGCCGGTCATGATGATGCACGCCAGGTCGGGGTCGTGCTGCAAGGCCGCCTTGACCAGGCCGATCCCGTCCATGCCAGGCATGTTCAGGTCGGACAGCATCAGGTCGAACGGCTCGCTGCGCAGCAGGTCCAGCGCCGACTCGGCGCTGCCGCAACCCTCGGCATCAAATTGGTATTGGCGCAATACATCGCATAGGGCGACGGTGTGGGCGCTCTGGTCGTCAACGATGAGAATGCGCTGCTTACGGACTTCCGTCATGCAATCCTCGCGGAACCGGGGTTGCTTTGATTATGCCGCTTGACATGCAGATAAAGTCTCTCCAAATCTAACCGCCATTGCCGATAGCCAAAGGAAAAATTCCTGTACTAGAATAGCAACACACATGCTCACCGCCAAAATCCAAGGGCGCACGCCGCTCATGCTGATGACCATGCTGGCCCTGTGGCTGGCCTATCATCCATGGCGCGGCATCTGGCATGACAGCGTTCTGTACGCAGTTCAAGCGCTGCATCGCCTTTATCCTGGCAACTTCGCCGCCGAACTGTATTTTCTGCATGGTTCGCAGGACCAATTCACCATTTTCAGCCCGATCTATGCAGCGGGCACCGCAGCCCTGGGTTTGCAGTACGCCACCATTGCACTGCTCGCCATCGCCTACCTGCTATGGGCCGGCGCCGCAACGTATTTGCTGCAGCCAGTGCTGCGCGGTTTCTACTTATGGCTGGGCCTGGCCATCCTGGCCAGCTGGCCCGCCGATTACGGCCCCAGTGCCGATGTGTTCCATCTGTCGGAACCCTTCCTGACGCCCCGCCTGTTCGCCGAAGCGCTCGGCATTCTGGCCCTGGGCTGCTACTTGCGCGGCCGTCTGGCCTGGGGCGTGCTCGCTTCCCTCGTGGCGATGGTCCTGCACCCGCTGATGGGCTGCGCGCCGCTGCTGGCAGGTATGCTGTTCCTGGGCTGGGGCAACTGGCGTATCTGGGGCGTGACGCTGGCGGCCGGCACGATGTTGCTGGCCGCCCTGATCCTTGCCGGCATTCCGCCATTCGACCGGTTCCTGATGAATATGGACGCGGATTGGCTTGCGCTGGTCAAGGAACGCGCGCCCATGAATGTTTGGGTTGCATGGCATGCGCAGGAATGGGTAAGCCGTACTGCGGTTGCATTCTGCCTAGTGGTGACCGCGGGGCGCCTGGCCAAGGACGGGTTGGCGCGGCTGTTCTACTGCGCGGCGGTGATGGGCGCGCTGGGCCTGCTGGCCAGTTGGCTGGGCACGGGCTTGAGCGCCAATCTCTTGCTGATACAGGCCCAACCCTGGCGCCTGTTATGGATCACGCATCTGTGCTCCCTGCTGGCCCTGGCCTGGCTGCTGGCCGAGTACTGGCGACGCGAACGCATGGTGCGTGCCATGTTAGCGGCGCTGTGCCTGGCTGTCCTTACACGCGACTCGGTTGGCGGCGCGGTTGCTTTGCTGGCCGGTGCCGTTCTATGCTATCGCGTACCGCGGAATGCCGTACGGTGGCCGGCTTGGGGCAATGTCGTTGCGCTGGCCTGCGTGGCAGGCGTGCTGCTGGCGTGGGCGGTGGAAGTGAACAAGCTGGCCGCGCGCGTAGCGGACGCGGAGCTGATCCTGACGCCGGCCAAGTTGTGGGCGGTCTGGATCGCCGTCGCCCTCAAGCGAGGGGCAGGCGCGGCTTTGTGGTGGCTGCTGCTTGCGCTTGTCTGGCGCAGCGGTGGCAGCGAGCGCAGCGCCCCCCGCTTGCTGGCGTTTGCATTCGCCTTCGGTGCCCTTTGCCTGTCCATAAACTTTGCCACTTCCAATTATTACTCAACGTATGGCCTGTCGCCGGGCGGCGAAAAGGCTGTACTCGAGGCATTTGCCCCACGCATTCCGCCACGCGCCGTGATGTACTGGCAGAACAATGTGAGGGTCAGCTGGTTCCTCCTGCACCGCTCGAACTACGCGTCGAATACACAGATAACAGGTCTGGCTTTCAATCGCGGAACTGCAACGGAAGGGAAACGCAGGCTGGAGCGCTTAGGCCGCCTGGGTGGAGAAGATGCGGTGATTGCACTCGATATCGTGCAGACCAGGGAGGGAGTGCGAAAGTTGCCGGCGCCGAGCAGCGAGGGATTGGCTTTTGTTTGCGCGGACCCACTATTGGATTATGTCGTACTCAGCACGCCGCTGGCCGGCGCAATCGCGCAAGCGCGCGATTCGGAGTACGACAAGAGCTACTACCTGTACGACTGCGCCCGCTTGCGCGGGCGCTAGGCTGCTTACTTCGACAGCAGCATCTCGTTCATGCGCTTGACGAACGAGGCCGGGTCGGACAAGGTGCCGCCTTCGGCCAGCAAAGCCTGGTCGAACAGGATATGCGACCAGTCCTTGAACTTGTCGCTGGCGGCGTCTTCATACTTCAGGCGCATGACCAGCGGGTGCTGCGGATTGATTTCCAGGATGGGCTTGGACTCCGGCGCGGCCTGGCCGGCGGCCTTCAGCATGCGCAGCAGGTTGCCCGACAGTTCGTTCTCGTCCGCCACCAGGCAGGCCGGCGAATCGGTCAGGCGGAAGGTGACGCGCACTTCCTTGGCCTTGTCGGCCAGCGCTTCCTTCATCTTGCCTACCAGGTCCTGGTACTGGGTTTCGGTCTCGGCGTGCTCCTTCTTCTCCGCCTCGTCCTCCATCGCGCCCAGGTCCAGGCCGCCCTTGGCCACGGAATGCAGCTCCTTGCCTTCGAAGTCGTGCATGAAGGACAGCATCCATTCGTCGACGCGGTCGGTCAGCAGCAGCACTTCGACGCCCTTCTTGCGGAAAATTTCCAGGTGCGGCGAGTTCTTCGCGGCGGCGTAGCTGTCGGCGGTGACGTAGAAGATCTTGTCCTGGCCTTCCTTCATGCGGCCGACATAGGCCTCCAGCGACACGTCCTGCACGTCGCTGTCGTTATGCGTCGAAGCGAAGCGCAGCAGCTTGGACAGGCGCTCCTTGTTGGCGAAGTCTTCGCCGATGCCCTCTTTCAGCACCTGGCCGAATTCGGTCCAGAAGGTGGCGTACTTGTCCTTCTTTTCCTGCTCGTCGGCGTTGGCCAGTTCTTCCAGCATGCCCAGCACGCGCTTGGTCGAGCCTTCGCGGATGGCCTTCACGTCGCGCGACTCCTGCAGGATTTCGCGCGAGACGTTCAGCGGCAGGTCGGCCGAATCGATCACGCCCTTGACGAAGCGCAGGTAGGTTGGCATCAGCTGCTCGGCGTCGTCCATGATGAAGACGCGCTTGACGTACAGCTTGATGCCGCCGCGCTTGTTGCGGTCCCACAGGTCGAACGGCGCCTTGGCCGGGATGTACAGCAGCTGGGTGTATTCGCTGCGGCCTTCCACGCGGTTGTGGGTGTAGGTCAGCGGCGCACCGAAGTCGTGCGAGACGTGCTTGTAGAACTCTTCATACTGTTCCGGCGTGATCTCGTTCTTGCTGCGGGCCCACAGGGCGCTGGCCTGGTTGATGGTTTCCAGCTCGTCGGAGCCTTCCTTCATCATCTGGATCGGCAGCGAGATATGGTCGGAGTACTTGCGGATGATGGACTTGAGCTTCCATTCGTTCAGCAGCTCCTCCTCGCCGTCGCGCAGGTGCAGGATGATGTCGGTGCCGCGGCCGGCCTTCTCGATCTGCTCGACCGAGTAGTCGCCCTCGCCCGCCGATTCCCAGCGCACGCCTTCGGAGGCGTCCAGGCCGGCGCGGCGCGATTCGACGGTGATCCTGTCGGCCACGATGAAGCCGGAGTAGAAGCCGACGCCGAACTGGCCGATCAGGGCCGCATCCTTCTGCTGGTCGCCCGACAGCTTGCCGAAGAACTCCTTGGTGCCCGACTTGGCGATGGTGCCGAGGTGGGAAATCGCCTCCTCGCGGCTCATGCCGATGCCGTTGTCGGAAATGGTGATGGTGCGCGCGTCCTTGTCGAAGGCGACGCGGATTTTCACCTCATGGTCGTTGCCGTAGAGGGCATCGTTGTTGATCGCTTCGAAACGCAGCTTGTCGGCCGCGTCGGAAGCGTTCGAGACCAGCTCGCGCAGGAAGATTTCCTTGTTCGAATACAAGGAGTGGATCATCAGTTGCAGAAGCTGTTTCACTTCCGCCTGGAAGCCCATGGTTTGTTTGTTTTCAGCCATTTTTACCTCAATAGTCTTATGAGCCACCTAATTGGGGCCCAGGCAAGCAATTTCAAGACCCCAACACGTTTCATAATTACAACCTTGTTGTGGACAACTACTCTCGGTTCTCTTAGCATGGTAACAACGAAAGCATCGGAGAGAATGTGATCAACGAGGGCCTGCTGCACGCGACTCTGCCGAAGGATACTTCGGACGCGAATATGGTTCGCTGGATGCGCATGGTTCTGGCCGTGGCTTGCCTGTTTACCCTGGTGGTGGAGCCGAGCGGGCACGCCGACTTGCTGTCCCTGGGCGTCTTCCTGGCCTACCTGCTGCAAAGCGTGACCCTGCTGCTGCTGGCCAACCGCTCCATCCTGGTGCGCAGCAAGCTGGTGTACTGGCTCGACGTGGGCTGGTTTACCCTGATGGTCTATGTCACCGGCGGCGATTCCAGCTTCTATTTCCTGCTGTTCTTCTTTGCCATCCTGACCTCGGCCTTCAGCCATGGTTTCGAAGAAGGCGCCCGCATCACCATGGCCGCTTCGCTGGCCTTTGCCCTGACTTCCCTGTACACCCACAACGAAGCGGAAATGGCGCTGGTGATGCTGCGCGCCACCTTCCTGCTGGCGCTGGGCTATATGATCGCCCACTGGGGCGGCATGGCCATGATCCAGCGCCAGCGCATGGGCTTGCTGCATGCGGTGAGCCAGATGTCCAATCCGCGCTTCGGCGTGGACCGCACCATCAGTTCGGTGCTCGAGCAGACCCGCCTGTTCTACCACGCCCACAGCTGCATCCTGTTGATGCACGACAACAACGCCGCCAGCTGGACCCTGCGCGCCGCCAGCTCGGCCAACGCCGGCCGGCCGATCCACGCCAGCAACCTGGCGCCCGACGCCGCCGCGCCCCTGCTGGTGTGCGGCGAAGACGCCATCCTCCTGCTGCGCCAGCCGCGTGGCGCCTGGCTGCGCCGCGCGCTGCAATTGAAAAGCTATGACAGCGGAAACCAGCGCTGGGTCGCCGAAGACGCCGAGGCCGGCGAAACCCTGGCCGAACTGCTGGACGCCTACTCCCTGATCGCCGTACCCCTGCCCTTGCGGCGCGGTTCCGGGCGCCTGATTGTGGTCTCGCAGCGCCATCATTTCAGCAAGTCCGACGCCCTGTTCCTGCTGCAGATCGCGGCCCAGGCCTTCCCCGTGATTGAAAACATCGAGCTGCTGGACCGCATGGCCTCGGAAGCGGTGCTGCGTGAGCGCGAGCGCATCGCCCGCGACTTGCATGACACCACAATCCAGCCCTATATCGGCCTGCGCCACGGGGTCTCGGGCATCCGCCTGAAGGCGGACCCCGGCAACCCGTTGGTGCCGGACCTGGACAACCTGCTCGACGTCACCTCGCAGGTGGTGCGCGACTTGCGCAACTACGCCAAGAGCCTGCGCGGCGGCCTGGAAATGAAGGAGCCGGAACTATTAATCGCGCTGCGGCGCCAGGCGGCCCAGCTGCGCCAGTTCTACGACGTGCACATCAACGTGGAAACCAAGGGCGAGCTGCACATGAGCGACCGCCTGGCCGCCGAGGTGTTCCAGATCGCCAACGAAGGCATGAGCAATATCTGCAAGCACACCACGGCGCGCAACGGCTATATCGAGCTGGCCTGCACCGCCGGGCAGTTGACTGTATTGATTGAAAATGAATGTTCTGGCCAGCCGGTGCTAGACTTTACACCGAGCTCAATCGCAGAACGCGCCGCCGCCCTGGGGGGCGAGGCGCGCGTGCAGCGCGGCCGCCAGAACAACACAGCTGTGCAGATTGTGATTCCGGTGTGAGGTGAGTATGGGGCAGGCTGACAAGAGAATTCGCATCATGCTGGTCGATGACCACAAGACCCTGCTGTGGGGCTTGGGCAAGCTCATCGAAAGCGAAGCGAGCCATATGATTGTGGTGGGCACGGCGCGCGACTGCGACAGCGCGCTGGCCATGGCGTCCGAATTGCTGCCGGACGTGATCCTGCTGGATATCGACCTGGGCGGCACCTGCTCGCTCGACATCATGCCGCGCCTGCTGCAAGGCTGCAATGGCGCGCGCGTGCTGGTGCTGTCGGGCACGCGCGACCGCGAGCTGCTCGACCGCGCCGTGATGCTGGGCGCGCGCGGCGTGGTCAGCAAGGATGAGCCCGCCGAAACCGTGCTCAAAGCCATTGAAAAAGTGCACGGCGGTGAGCTGTGGCTCGATGGCGTCATGCTCAGCCGGGTGTTCGAAGCCATGCGCAACCCGCAAGCGTCGCGCCGGC
Source organism: Massilia eburnea (assembly GCF_009720745.1). Classification (GTDB taxonomy): domain Bacteria; phylum Pseudomonadota; class Gammaproteobacteria; order Burkholderiales; family Burkholderiaceae_D; genus Rugamonas; species Rugamonas eburnea. Next base: position 181,457 of record NZ_WNKX01000007.1, read on the forward strand.
AAGACCCGGAACTGGACAAGATTGCCCAGCTGACGGCAAAGGAAAGGCGCATCTGCAGCTTAATTGCAACAGGTGGTGGTGCGGTTAACAAGGCTTTGGCGCAACAGTTGTTTATTTCCGAGCACACTTTGCGCAATCATTTGACCGCGATTTATCACAAACTCGGCGTCTCGAACCGCCTCGATCTCTACGTCTTTGCAACCAAGCACAGGCTCGACCAGGCCGACCTGTAGCGTCTCTTCCGCCCCCGGCCCACTACGGGCAGGGGTGTCGAAAATATTTCTCCCCACACATCATCGTTACATCCGGGACAAATGTCCCGATTCCTGCTGGAAAAAGAGGACATCTCTCCTGCTCAGAAAAGGACAGATGTTTGATGGAAGTCAAAACGCTCACGCCTAAAGTGAACTCATCAGCACGGCATAACCTGTCGGCTGAGACTAGAACCAGGCAAGGCCAACACAACCATGTCCGGAGTACAGAATGCGCAAACGCACCCTGCCGCCACGAATCGCCAGCTTCATCGCCGAGGAAGACGGCCGGGCCTTTTACGAATATGTACTTGTAGCCTCACTGACAGTTGTCGTCGGCATCATTGTGCTTCTGGCGCTTGGAAAAGGCAGGTGACGCGGGCTTGTTCCGTGCAGCTGCAAACACTTTGGTGCAATTTCTACTCAGTCCTCGAAAGGAAACATCATGAAAGCCATCCAAAAATTCATCCGTGATGAACAAGGCGTGACCGCCATCGAATACGGCCTGATCGCCGCCCTGATCGCCGTGGTGATCATCGCTGCGGTGAAGATCGTCGGCACCCAGCTGTCGAAGACCTTCACCACCATCGGTACTGCACTGAGCACCGCCAACAGCTAAATGCCAGCCGGCGTCCGGCGAGGCAAGCCGCCTCCCCGGACGCGTTTCTTCTCTACGGAGGTCGATTGTGAAAGACCGATTCTTACGCTTCCTCCGACACGAACATGCCGTCTCCGCCATCGAATATGCATTGCTCGGCGGCCTGATTGCGGTAGTGATCGTGATCGCCGTCACCTTCGCTGGCGCCCAGCTCAAGGTCCTGTTCGATAACCTCGCATCCCAAGTGTCACAGGCATCATCATGAGCGCAGTCCTGACCCCGTCCATTGCAAGCCGCGCCAACATGCCGCGCGCCCTTCTGCGCGAACATGGGCTGCTGCTCACCCTGGTTGCCCTGGAACTGGCCGCGGCAGTGGCCCTGTGCGCCGCCCACCCGGACAAGTTCAAAGACGACCTGCAACTGGAATCGTATGTCAGCACCCTGGCGCTGGGCCTGGTGTTCGCCCTGTGCGCCTACACCATGCACGTGATGATCTTCACCCGTCCCAAGCAACTGGTGCACTACCTGCGCACCGACCTGACCGCCTTCCTGACGCGCGAGCGCCTGCTGTTTGCCGCGCCCGTGCTGGCCACCCTGCCCCTGTTTGCCGCCAGCTTCACCGTACTCAAGGCTGCCGTGCCGATGGTCCAGCCCTACGCCTGGGATGCCCGCATCGCCGCCGCCGACGCCTGGCTGCATGGCGGCGTGCAGCCCTGGGTGCTGATGCAGCCGCTGCTGGGCCACCCGCTGGTGAGCGCCCTGCTCAGCGTAGCTTATCACCTGTGGTTCTTTATCCTGGGCGCCACTGTGTACTGGATGGCATTCAATATGGAGCGCCGCCAGCTGCGCATGCAATTCATGCTCAGCTTTGTATTGAGCTGGATCTTGCTGGGCAATGTGATGGCCATGGCGTTTTCTTCCGTCGGTCCCTGCTTCTACCAGCACGTGGTGCCGGGCGCCGATCCCTTCGCCGGCCTGATGCAATACCTGAACGAGGCCAATGGCAAGGCGCCCCTGCTGGTGCTCGATGTGCAGAATATGCTGTGGCACAGCTACTCCACCCATACCGGCAGCAATGCCCTCAGCATTTCCGCCATGCCCAGCATGCACGTGGCCAGTTCGGTGCTGCTGGCCCTGTTCGGCTGGCGCGTGAGCCGCGCCGCCGGCATCGCCCTCACCGTCTTTGCCGTGCTGATCCAGCTTGGCTCAGTACACCTGGGCTGGCACTACGCGCTCGACGGCTACGCCGGCGCGGCAGGCGCCATCCTGATCTGGATTTTCTGCGGCAAGCTGGTACAAGGGAGCGCAGCATGAGCCTCGATAGCCGCGCCCTGCTGCCCATCGTGCTCCTGGCCGGCCTGCTGGCCTGGGCCGTGGCGAGCGACGTGCACAGCCGCCGCATCCCGAACCGGCTGGTGCTGGCCGGCATCGTGGCCGGCCTGGCGCTGCAGGCGACAGTGACGCCGGGCGCCGGCCTGTTCAGCGAACCGTTCGGTGCGCTGGGCTTGCTGAAAAGCGGGGCCGGCATGACCCTGGGGCTGCTGCTGCTGCTGCCGATGTATGCGCTGGGCGCGATGGGGGCCGGCGACGTCAAGCTGATGGCCATGATCGGTACTTTCCTGGGGCCGCTCGATACCGTGGGCGCCGGCCTGGCCAGCCTGCTGGCCGGCGGCTTGCTGTCACTGACGGTCGCCCTGTGCCAGGGCAGCCTGGGCCGCGTGAGCGGCAACGTCAAGACCATGATGCTGGGCAGCGTGCTGCGCGGCCTGTCCGGCGGCAACGCCCAGGTCGACGCGCCGCCGTCCGCGACCGGCCAACTGCCCTACGCCGTGGCGATCTCGAGCGGCACGGTAGCCTATCTGTTGCTGACCCGTTATTTCGGCTGGAGCCTGCTATGAACGCTACCCCTATCCTGGCATCGCGCGCCGTCAACCTGCTGGCCACCACGGCGCTGGCCAGCGTCTGGCTGCTGTTCTCGCTCGCCCATGCGCACGCCTTTGCCACCACCGGCGACTGGACCTACCTGCTGTTCGTGGCCTCGGAAACCCTGGTGGCGGTGCTGTTCGTGATGCGCTCGGAGCCGGCCGCAGTATCGCACTCGCCGCTGGACTGGGTGCTGGCCATCGCTTCCACCGGCGCGCCCTTCCTGTTCGCGCCCAGTGGCGAAGGCTTGCTGCCGGCGGCGCGCCTGCTGATCGTGCTGGGCGTGCTGCTGCAGATCGGCGGCCTGCTTTCGCTTAACCGCAGCTTCGGCCTGGTGGCCGCCAGGCGCCAGATCAAGACCCGCGGGCTGTACCGCTGGATCCGCCATCCCCTGTATGCCAGCTACCTGCTCAGCTACACCGGCTATGTGCTGTCCAACAGCAGCGCCTCCAACGCCATCACCTGCCTGCTGGCCGGGGCCCTGCTGGTGGCGCGCCTGCTGCGCGAAGAGCGCTTCCTGTCACGCGACAGTCAATACGTGCTGTACATGCGCCATGTGAAGTACCGCGTCCTGCCAATGGTATTTTGAGAGGGGTCCGCCATGCCTGCCGACTTTGAAGAAACCAGCAAACGCGCCTGGGCCGACGACCCGCTGCGCGTGCCCGCTCCGCGCACCGTGGAGGAAACCGGCCTGCCCTTCCTGCTGCTGGTGGAGCTGACCGCCAAGATCCTGTACCAGCGCGGCCAGGTCAAGCTGAATGAGCTGGGCGGCCACCTCAAGCTGCCGCTGTCGGTGCTGGACCCGATCATTTCCTTCATGCGCACCGAGAAGCTGACCGAGATGGTGCGCCGCGGCGTGAGCAACACCGACGCCGACATCGTGTACAACCTGACCGATACCGGCCGCGCCCGCGCCGCCGAATTCGTACGCCGCGACGCCTATGCCGGCGCCGCGCCAGTGACTTTCAGCGACTATGCCGAACGGGTGCGCGCCCATAGCGTGGCGCAGATGCGCGTCAAGCGCGAGCATATCCGTAAAGTCTTCGACGGCATCGTCGCCAGCCCTGCAGTGCTTGACCAGTTGGGCGCGGCCATGAACAGTGGCCGCGCCATCTTTGTCCATGGTCCGGCGGGCAGCGGCAAGACTTACCTGGCCGAGCGCCTGAACGGCCTGCTGCAAGGGCAGATCGCCGTGCCGCATGCGCTGCTGGTGGACGGCGACATCATCCCGATGTTCGACCCCGTGGTGCACACCGCCATCGAGGACACGGCGCCGCCGGGCATGCTGTTCGACCGCCGCACGCCGCGCGACCAGCGCTGGGTGCGCAGCGAACGCCCGGCCGTGATCACCGGCGGCGAACTGACGCTCGACGCCCTGGACTTGCGCTTCGACCCGGCCACGCGCCTGTACCAGGCCCCACCCCACCTGAAGGCCAATGGCGGCATCTTCATCATCGACGACCTGGGGCGCCAGCGCTGTTCGCCGGTGGAGCTGATGAACCGCTGGATCGTGCCGATGGACCGCCAGGTCGACTACCTGTCGCTGCAGAACGGCTACAAGTTCCCGGTGCCGTTCGACGTGGTGGTGATCTTTTCCTCCAACCTGCCGCCCGAATCGCTGGCCGACGGCTCTTTCCTGCGCCGCCTGGGCTACAAGATCCACATCGGCCCGCTGCAGCCGGAACAGTACGAAACCGTGTTCCGCCAGGTCTGCCAGCGCTACTCGGTGCCGTTCGAAGCCGAGACCTTCGCCTGGCTGATGCGCCAGCACCACACGCACGAAAAGCCATTCATGGCCTGCTATCCGCGCGACCTGGTTTCGCAGCTGCGCGACCTGGCCGCCTACGAAGGCCGCCTGCCCACGCTTGATGTCGCATCGCTCGAGTGGGCCTGGAATAACTATTTTTCAGCCGTCTAAGGCAAGGGGATAATCATGAGGAACACACGAGCAATGATCATGATGGTGGTGGCCATCGGGCTGGCCTTCGTGGCCGTGGTGGTGGCGGCGCGCTGGATCAACGCCCAGGCCACCACCAATACCGCCAAGGTGGCTGTGGCGCAGGTGGACATCAGCATGGGCGCACGCATCACGCCGGACATGGTGCGCCTGGTCGACTGGCCGGCTTCCGTGCAGCCGCCTGGGGTGATCAAGGACGACAAGCTGCTTGAGTCGCGCGTCACCAAGAACAGCATTACGCGCGGCGAACCGATCCTCGAATCGAAGCTGGCGCCACCCGGCACCCAGGGCGGCCTGTCGGCGGTGGTGGCCGAAGGCAAGCGCGCCATGACGGTACGCGTGAACGACGTGGTGGGCGTGGCCGGCTTCGCACTGCCGGGCAACTACGTCGACATCCTGGTCAACACCCAGGAGGAAGGCCAGCGCACCCAGACCAAGGATCCGACCATCTCCAAGATCGTGCTCGAACGCATCCTGGTGCTGGCGGTGGCGCAGGAATCCGGGCGCGACGATACCAAGCCGAAGGTGGTCAATGCCGTAACGCTGGAACTGACGCCGGAACAAGTGGAAAAACTGGACCTGGCGCGCAGCGTGGGCAGCCTGTCGCTGGTGCTGCGCAACCAGGTCGACCCGAACCCGGCGCTGACCGCAGGCGCCACCAAGACCACCCTGCTGGGCGCCGCCGCACCGGCACCGAAGGCAGCAGCGCCAGCCCCGGCGCCCAAGCCTGTCGCCGTGCGCAAGGTAGCCGCGGTGCCGCCGCCGCCCGGCGTGAAGGTGGAAATGATCAAGGGACTGGACCGCAGCAGCCAACAATTCTGACACGGAGCTTCAAATGAAAAGAATAAGCACCGCAGTACCGGGCATCCTGGGCGCCCTGCTGGTCTTGCCCGCGCTCGTCACGCCAGCCGCCGCGCAAGTAGCCGCCGAAGCCGTGGTCGTGGCGCAGCAGCCCAAGGTGAAGAGCAAAGGCAGCCTGCCCGGCAAAGCCGCCGCCGCCCCGGCCTCGGCGCCCTCCGGCATCCCGGAAGGGGGACGCACCGAAATGGCGCCGGCCATGCAGCTGGCCGAGGGCAAGTCCAGCATCATCCGCCTGCAGCATCCGGCAGCGCGGGTGGCGGTGGGCGATGCGCGCATCGCCGACGTGATCCTGCTCAATCCGAAAGAAGTGTATATGCTGGGCCGCAGCGTCGGCACCACCAACCTGATCGTCTGGCAAAAGACCGGCGATACGGTGATCGCCGACCTGACCGTCAGCGCCGACACCGCCTCCCTTCAGGCGGGTGTCGACAAGCTGACCGGCGCGCCAGGCATGGTCAAGGTGAGCGCAGCGGCGGACTCCATCGTCCTCGCCGGCACGGTGCCGGACGTGGTGGTGTCCGAACATATCCTGCAGATGGCCAACGCCTACGTCACGCGCCAGCGTCCGCAAGGCGGCGGCGCTGGCAGCGCGAGCGGCGCCGGCGGCGGCCAGCAACAGTTCGCCGCCAGCGAGAACGGGCTGTCGCTCAAGGTGATCAATATGATGACGGTAGCGGCGCCCCAGCAGGTGATGCTGGAGGTGAAGGTGGCCGAGGTGTCCAAGACCCTGGTCGACCAGCTGGGCGCCAGCATCGGCGCCAGCCACGCCATCGGCAACTGGACCTATACCCTGCTCTCCAACCTGTTGAGCGGCAATTCGTCCTTCGTGGATGCCTTCAACCGCCGCAACGGCAATTTCCTCACCATCGATGCGCAGAAGCGCGACGGCCTGGTCAAGATGCTGGCCGAGCCTAACCTGATGGCCATCAGCGGCCAGGAAGCCAGCTTCCTGGCAGGCGGCAAGATCTTCATTCCGGTGGCGTCCAATCCGGAAGGCGGCTTTACCCGCATCACGCTGGAAGAAAAGGAATTCGGCGTGGCGGTGCGCTTCACGCCAACCGTGCTGGCCGACGGCCGCATCAACCTGAAGGTGGCGCCGGAAGTATCGGAGCTGAACAAGGAAGGCGTCGGCATTTCCGCCGGCGGGGTCACCGGCACTGCCATCCTGCCTTCGTTCACCACCCGGCGCGCGGCGACCACGGTCCAGCTGTTCGACGGCCAAAGCTTCGCCATCGGCGGCCTGATCAAGAACAACACGACCACCAATATCAAGGCCGTGCCGGGCCTGGGGGAGATCCCGGTGCTGGGCGCCTTGTTCCGCTCCAACGACTTCCAGACCGACCGCACGGAACTGGTGTTCGTGATCACGCCGCGCCTGGTCAAGCCGCTGCCGCCTGATTTCGCCGACAACCTGCCCACTTCCAACGTGACCGACCCGGCGCGCGCCTCGCGCATCTTCATGGGGCGCATGGAAGGCAAGCCGCCGCGCGAGCAGCAGCAAGAGCAGCAACAGAAGCAGCCCGGCCAGCCGGCCGGCGGTTTTGACTTGAACTAGGAGGCCACCATGAAACACGCATTGCTTCGCATCGCCGCCGTCGCCCTGCTGCCGCTGGCACTGGCCTCCTGCCTGGCGCCGGCCCCTTACGTCGACCGCGACCTGGGCAAGTCGATGACCGATATGCGCCATGCCCAGTACATCAACCCCGGCGCCGACCGCAATATGACGGTACCTGCAGGACTGGACGCCACGGCGGCCAAGTCGGGCTACGAGCAGTACGAAAAATCGTTCAAGGCGCCGGAGAAGAACACCAATACCTTCACGATTGGCATCGGCAAATAGGAGACTGCCATGGTCCAGCGCATTCCCAAGCATCACCAGCAGCGCGGCGCAGTCGCCGTGATGACTGGCCTGCTGCTCATGCTCGTGCTGATTCCGGTCAGCGGCCTGGTGCTGGACCTGGGGCACCTGTATATCGTCAAGACCGAGCTGCAGAACCTGGCCGATGCGGCGGCCCTGGCGGGCGGCAAGGACCTCGATAATACCGACGCTGGCCTGAACAAGGCGGTGGCCTCCGGCAAGGCCATCGCCCTGAAGAACCGCTACGACTTCGGCGCCACCTTGACGCTGGACGACAGCAACTTCCGCTTCGCCGCCAGCCCGGACGGCCCCTGGTACACGCTGGCGCAAAGCCTGGGCAATGCCACCGGCCGCACCTTTGTCGAAGTCGACACCCGCAACAACGGAACCCCGCAACAGATCAACACCTGGCTGATGCGCGTGGCCGGCAGCCCCAGCACGTCCACTTACAGCCGCGCCGTCGCAGGCCGCTTCGTCAATACCGTGACGCCGATCGGCATCTGCGCCATCGACCCGACGCGCCGCACCGCCAACTACGACTACAGCAGCTTTACCGAGATCGTGGAGTACGGCTTCCGCCGCGGCATGTCCTACAACGTGTTCGAACTGGGCTCGCTGGGTGGCGCGGCCTCCGACCCTTACCAGATCAACCCGGTCAATGCGCCACCCAATGCCTGCAATCCGTCCAACGCGGCCACCAATACCGTGGCGCCGTTCATGTGCGTCGGTAACAGCGCCGTGCTGCCGACCGGGGTCGGCCAGGTGTATACCAACACCGGCGTGTCGGCCACGCTGGACAAGGCGCTCAACTCGCGCTTCAACGACTACTCCGGCGGCTCCCAATGCGACCCTGCCACCGCGCCGCCCGACATCAATATCAAGGAATATGATTGCGTCGGCTCCAATCCGTGCGCCGGCGTTTCAGCCGTCACCGCCCCGTCGCTCTGGCAAGATACCGCAGGCACCAGCCTACCGAGCCAGCAGTCGGTCTCCACCTGGGCCAGCTCAAGTGGTCTCTATACCCCGAAATATGCGCTACCATTCGAGGCCACCGGCGGAAACACCTGGCCATCGTCGCCCTACACCCGCAGCGGTGTTGCCGGTCAATTCGCAACCTACGCGGGGCACGGCGTATTGTGGTCTTACACGCCTGCCATCCAGTCCAACGGTACCACCGCCATATTGCCTTCACAGGTAAACGGCACAATGGGCACCAGCAATATGTATGGGTCCCTCGCCTCAGGAAAATATCTCGACGATAGCGGTTCAAACCCGTGGCAGACTGTGGGTGCCGGCTTCACTTCGCAATACGCAGCGCCATACAACCAGACCGATCCTACCTACTTCCAGGCCCCGGCCGGCCGCACCGGCACCGAGAACCGCCGCATCCTGAACATCGTGCTGATCGACTGCCGCACGCCGCCGGTGGGCAGCGGCGCCTGCGGCGTGATGAACGCGGTCGGCATCGGCAAGTTCTTCATGCAGAAGAAAGCCAACTTCGGCGGTTCGCCTTCGCTGCTGAACGTTGAATTTACCGGGCTGGTGGAGCCCGTCCCCACCTCCGAAGTCAAACTGTACAAGTGAACGCCATGCGTACCCGTCCATCAACCAAGCAATCCGGCGCCGCCCTGGTCGAATTCGCCCTGGTGATCTCCATCCTGATCCTTCTGCTGGCGGGCACCTATGAGTTCGGCCGCGCATTCGCCTTCTACGACGCCCTGAGCAAGGGCACGCGCGACGCCGCGCGCTACATGAGCGTGGCGAAAAAGGCCAACATCAATTCCAGCGCCGTGGGCAATGCCAAGGCCATCGTGGTGGCTGCCGCCAACGCCGCCAAGGTGCCCAACTTCACCAGCAGCAACGTGGTGGTCACCTGCCTGGACGCGTCCTACAACGACAGCAACTGTGTCGACGGCACGGCCCCTGGCGGCGTGCGGGTGGAAATCCGCAGCTACAACGTCAATATCGGCCAGACCATCCCGCTGATCGGCCAGTCGATGCGCACCATCAGCCTGACGCCGCACACCACCATGCGCTACATGCTGTGAGGACACCATGCACACCCTGTCCCGCCACCCCATCCTGAAGCGCCAACGCGGCGCCGCGATCGTGGAGTTCGCGCTGATCTGCGCAATCTTCATTTCGCTGCTCATCGCCACCATCGAATTCGGACGCATGATGTTCGTGTACAACAGCATGCAGGAAATCAGCCGCCGCGGCGCGCGCGAAGCCACGGTGCGCTGGATTTCCGACACCGCCGCCATCAAGAGCGCAGCCCTGTTCGGCGCCAGCACCCTGCCAGGCGCCCCCGAGGTGACCAGTTCCAATATCTTCATCCGCTACCTGCGCGCCAACGGCGTCGATGAAGTCACTACCCCACCGATCGATGCCGGCGACAACATTGCCGCCTGCAACGACGTGACGCGCACTTCTGAATGCATCGCCTTCGTCGAAGTCTCGGTGCGCAACGTGACCTATAAGCCGCTGATTTTCAACCCTGACAGCGTCACCACCTCGCGGCCCAGCGTCTCGCTGCCGCAAGCCACTACCGTCGTCTATGCCGAGAGCCTCGGCTTTACCAACTGAGCGATGCCATGAAGATCACAGCCATCTCCAGCAACGAAAAGCAACTGTTCGAAATCGCCCGCATCCTGCGCGAGCGCAGCCTGGCAGACCAGGTCGACGTGCTGCACGGCCTGCTCGACAAGCTGCCGCGGTTTGAGGCCGGGGCGCCGGACCTGCTGCTGCTGGCCCAGCCCCTGCTCAATGGCGAGGACCTGGAACGGCTGGAAACGCTCAGCGTGCAGCAGCCCGACATGGCCATCATCGTCGCCTGCGGCCAGCAGACGCCCGATTTCCTCCTGCAAGCCATGCGCGCCGGCGTGCGCGAAGTGATGCCGATGCCGATCGACCCCGCCGCGCTGCAGTCGGCGGTGCGCCGCATCGACGAAAAACGCAATTTCAGCGCGCGCACGCTGGGCAAGGTGCTGGCCTTCATCTCGTGCAAGGGCGGCAGCGGCGCCACCTTCCTGGCCGCCAACCTCGGCTACGCGCTGGCGGCGGCCGAAGGCAAGAAAGTGGCGCTGTTTGATTTCAACCTGCAGTTCGGCGACGCCTCGCTGTTCGTCTCCGACCAGCGGCCGGCCGCCAGCGTGGCCAGCGTGGCGCAGCAGATGCACCGGCTCGACCAGTCGCTGCTCATTTCCAGCATGGTGCAGGTGACGCAGAACTTCCACGTGCTGGCCGCGCCGGAAGACCCGACCCAGGCCAACGACGTACACCCCGAGCATGTGGACGCCCTGCTGCGCCTGGCGCGCCAGCACTACGACTTCGTCATCCTCGACATTGGCCGCAGCCTGGACGCGGTCTCGGTGCGCGCGCTGGACCAGGCCGACATGATTTTCCCGATCCTGCAGGCCACGCTGCCGTATATCCGCGACGGCAAGCGGCTGCTGCAAGTGTTCCGTTCGCTCGACTATCGGAAGGACAAAATCCACCTGATCGTCAACCGCCATACCAACAACGGCGACATCCGCCTGCGCGATTGCGAACAAGCTTATGGCATGGAGATGTTCCGCACCATTCCGAACCACTATGAAGCAGCTGCCGCCTCGGTCAACCAGGGCGTGCCGATCTTGCAGCTGCAGCGCGCCAGCCCGGTCTCCAAGGCTTTGCAGGACCTGGCGCGTACCCTGGCCGGCGAAAGCAGCAACGATTCGCGCGGCTGGTTGTCCCGAATTCTCCAGCGCGCGTAACAGCGAGCATCCGACTAGCCTATGGAGCCGATCATGCAGATCCCAGCCCAGACCCTCCGCAACCGCCTTGGCGCCGCCGCGCCGTTGAATGGCAACGTATCCGCCCTGCGCGGCTCCGAGGCGATCGACAACCGCGCCTACCAGCAGCTCAAGCACCGGATCCACCAGACCCTGCTCGACCGCGTCGACCTGGAAGGCATGCAGCGCCTGACCCAGGACCAGATCCGCGACGAGCTGAAAGTGCTGGTCGAGCGCCTGCTCGAAGAGAATATGGTGGTCATCAACGACAGCGAGCGGCGCAACCTGACGCGCGACATCCAGTACGAGGTGCTGGGCTTCGGGCCGCTGGAGCCGCTGCTGGCCGATCCTAACGTGTCGGACATCCTGGTCAACGGCGCGCGCCAGGTGTACGTCGAACGCAAGGGCTGCCTGGAACTGACGGCAGTCACCTTCAACGACGACGCCCACCTGATGAAGATCATCGACAAGATCGTCTCGCGCGTGGGACGCCGCATCGATGAATCGAGCCCGATGGTGGACGCCCGCCTGCCGGACGGTTCGCGCGTCAACGCCATCATCCCGCCGCTGGCGATCGACGGGCCGGTGCTCTCGATCCGCCGCTTTTCGGCCGATCCACTGGGCCTGGCGGAGCTGATCAGCTTCAACTCGATGACCGAGGCCATGGCCAGCATCCTGCAGGCGCTGGGCAAGAGCAAGGTCAATATCCTGATCTCCGGCGGTACCGGCTCCGGCAAGACCACCATGCTGAACGCGATTTCCGGCTACATCAGCCACAGCGAGCGTATCGTCACCATCGAAGATGCGGCCGAACTGCAGCTGCAGCAGCCGCACGTCGTGCGCCTGGAAACCCGTCCGCCCAATATCGAGAACAAGGGCGAAGTAACGCAGCGCGCCCTGGTGCGCAACGCATTGCGCATGCGCCCTGACCGCATCATTTTGGGCGAGGTGCGCGGCGCCGAAGCACTGGACATGCTGCAGGCCATGAATACCGGCCATGAAGGCTCGATGGCCACCATCCACGCCAACACGCCGCGCGACGCCCTGACCCGCCTGGAAAACATGATCAGCATGGGCGCCGCCGGCCTGCCGGTGAAAGCCATGCGCCAGCAGATTTCCTCCGCCATTGGGGTGGTGGTGCAGGTGGCGCGCCTGACCGACGGCAAGCGCAAGCTGATGTCGATCCAGGAGATCACCGGCATGGAAGGCGAGATGATCACCATGCAGGAAATCTTCTGCTTCAAGCAGACCGGCATCGGCACCGACGGCTCGGTGCAGGGCTACTTCAGCGCCACCGGGGTGCGGCCGCGTTTCGGCGACCGCCTGCGCACCTTCGGCGTCACCCTGGCCGACAATATCTTCGATCCAACCGTGCAAAAGAGGACGTAAGCCATGGACTACCTCTACTACGCTACCGGCATCCTGGTGTTCCTGGCCGTGGTGCTGCTGATCGAAGGCATGTACCTGACCTGGAATTCGGCCAAGGGGCCGGAGGCGGAACGGGTGGCGCGCCGCCTGCGCATGATGTCGGCCGGCGGCCACGCCGGCGGCGACAGCCACTCGATGATCAAGCAGCGCATGCTGAGCGAAACGCCGCTGTTCCAGCGCCTGCTGCTGCAAATGCCGCGCGTGAGCCAGGTCGACCGGCTGCTGGAGCAGTCGGGCATGAGCTGGACCGTGTCGGACCTGGTGGTGCTGTCCCTCATCAGTCCCGTGCTGGTGGGCGGCCTGCTGCTGTTCCTGCGCCTGCCCCTGTTCGTGATACTGCCCATGATGCTGTTCTCGATTGGCATTCCACTGCTGGTCGTGCTGCGCGCAAAAAACAAGCGGCTGGCCAAAGTGGACACGCAACTGCCCGACGCGCTGGACTTGATCGGCCGCGCGCTGCGCGCCGGCCACGCCTTCCCGACTGCCATGAAAATGGTGGGCGATGAGATGAACGCGCCGATCGCCGACGAATTCAAAGCCACCTTCGACGAGGTCAATTTCGGCATCTCGATGAACGATGCGCTGATGAACCTTGCCACGCGCGTGCCCAGCACGGACTTGCGCTATTTCGTGATCGCAGTGCTGATCCAGCGCGAGACCGGCGGCAACCTGGCAGAACTGCTGGACAACATCAGCAAGATCATTCGCGAGCGCCTCAAGCTGCTGGGGCAGATCCGTGTGCTGTCGGCCGAAGGCAAGATGTCGGCCTGGGTGCTGGGACTGCTGCCCTTCGTCACTGCGCTGCTGATCCAGCTCACCAACCCCGAATTCCTGGCCGTGCTGTACACCGACCCCGCGGGGCGCAAGATGATCGCCATGGCGCTGGTGATGATGTTCCTGGGCGTGCTGGCAATGCGCAAGATTATCCGGATTCGCGTCTAGCTGGAGACTGACATGAGCATCCTTCAAATGGCCTTCCTGGCGCTGGTATTCCTGGCGGTCTTCGGCACCGCCTATGTGATCATGCTGCGCTTTTCCAGCAACCCGGTGCAGGGCCGCCTGCAGCAGGTAACGGAACTTCCGAGCGCTCCGCGCCGCCGCGAGCGCATCAGTCCCAACCTCCTGTCCCGCCTTTCCACCTGGCTCGCGCCGGTAGCCAAGCTGTCTGGCGCCGAAGAAGAAGAGTGGGAAAAGTCCGCGCTGCGCACGCGCTTCATGAATGCCGGCATGCGCCATCCCGCGATGGGCGTGCTGTACTTCGCCGCCAAAACAGCATTGGCCATCGTCCTGCCGCTGGCAACGTATGTCGTGCTGGTGCTGGCCAATTCGCACCTGACCGGCAACGGCCTGATGTTCTGGCTCCTGCTGGCCGCAGCGGTAGGCTACTATCTGCCCAACTACGCGCTGCGCTACGCGGTCAACCATCGCCAGCGCGAAATTTTCGAATCCTTCCCCGATGCGCTGGACTTGATGACGGTATGCGTTGAAGCAGGCCTGGCAATGGACGCCGCCTTGCTGCGCGTGGCCGAGGAAATCGGGATCAAGAGCCCGGTCCTGGCCGATGAACTGCACCTGGTCACGCTGGAACTGCGCGCTGGCCTGGCCAAGGAGCGCGCCCTGCGCAACCTGGCGCTGCGCACCGGCGTGGAAGATGTGGACGCACTGGTGGCCATGCTGATCCAGGCGGAGCGTTTCGGCACCAGCATCGCGGACTCGCTGCGCGTCCAATCCGACCTGCTGCGCACGCGCCGCCGCCAGCGCGCCGAAGAAGCTGCTGCAAAGATTTCCCTGAAACTGCTGTTCCCGTTGATCTTCTTCATCTTCCCATCGCTGCTGGTGGTGCTGATGGGGCCCGCCTTTATCTCGATTTACCGCGTACTGCTGCCAACCATGAGCGGCGACGCCGGCTAGAAAGGAACTGCCATGATCAAGCTTAAGCCAATCGCATTGGCCGCCATGGGTTGCGGCCTTCTCTCGGCATGCAGCGCCCCGCCGCCATCGCGCCCTTTGGCCTTGCAGCCTGTGGTGCGCGGCGACATGCCGGGCAACCAGGCCGCCAGCTGGAACCGGCTGGCTCGCTTCCACCACGAGCGCGGACAGCTGGCGCTGGCGCTTGGCGCCTACGCACAGTCATTGGCGCTGGACTCGAACCAGCTCGAGGCGCGCAATGCCGTGGCCGTGATCGAGGCGCAGCGCGGCGACCTGGAATCGGCGCGCAAGGCTCTGGTGGCGCTGGTCAATGACTATCCCGGCGAAGCGCAGCCGCATACCAACCTTGGCTATGTGCTGTACCTGATGGGCGATAACGCCGGCGCATCGCAAGTGCTGCGCCGCGCCATGGCGCTGGGCGCCGGGCCGAAGGCCTTCCAGAACCTGCAGCTGGCGGAAGCCGCCATGGGCAAGGCGCCAAGCGCCGAAGACGCGCAACTGGCCGCCGCACATGCCGCCCCGCGCGCCGCCGAACCGCCTGTCTCCGCAACCGCGGCAACTGCATCCGGTGCTGACGCCGCCCCGTCGGTCGTGCCACTCGCAGCACCGCTCGCAGCCAGCAGCGGCGCCATGCCATCGGCAACTGCTCGCGCAGCCCAGGCAGCACCTGCCGCACTGCCCGCCGCAGCCACGCCGGTGGCGGCAACTGCAGCCCCCTCCGTGGCCCCCGCCCCAGCACCGGCAACTGTCGCAGCCGTCGCGCCAGCCGTCGTAGCCGTCACCGCCCCCGTCCCCACGCCGGCGCCTGTCATGCCCACCGTTCCTGTGCGAAAAATGGCTGCGCCTCTTGAAGCGGCACCGCTGGCCGCAGCAAAACCTGCGCCGATCCAGATCGTCCCCGACACGCCAAACGCCACGCGCAGCGCACCTGACCAGCTCACTGTGCTGCCCTCCTCGCGTGAAATCGCCAACCACATGGAACTGGTCAAGCTGAATGCCAGCGTCTACGAGCTGAAAGCGCGCGTCGCTCCAGATCCGGTCATCGCGTCGGCACCGGTGGCTGCCGTTGTGCCGAAGCCCGCCGTGCAGGCCGTGCCAAAAGCAGAAAAGGTCCGCATGGTCCGCCTGGAAGTCGCCAACGGCAACGGCGTCACCGGCATGGCGCGCCGCTTCCGCAGCCTGCTTGGCCAGATGGGCATCCCGGTCGACCGCCTGAGCAACGACAAGCCTTACAAGCAGGTCGCCACCACCATCCAGTACAGCCCAGGCTTCGAAAAGCAGGCCGCCAGCCTGCAGAAAGCCCTGCAAGGCAAAGCGCAGCTCACCAGCAAACAGCTGGCTTCCAGCGACGTACGCCTGGTGCTGGGCAAGGACGCCCGCGTCAGCCTGACCGCCGCCACCGAGGCCGCAGGCCTTTCCCTGGTCGCCATGCAAGAGGACAGCAATAACTGAAGTCACTGAACGTACCCAATACAAACGCTAAGAGGGGTCGCACATGTTGATGCAAACGAGGATGAAAAGCTTTATAAACTTCCTGGCCGCCTGCCTGCTGGCGGGCTTTTTAGCAGCCTGCGGCGGTGGTGGCACCAACGATGGTTGCATCAACATTGACCCTTCGCGGTCCAGTTCATTGCCAAGTTGTAGCGGTAGTGGCGGCACAACCACCCCAGGTACGGGTACATCTACTTCAGGCACCTTAACACTTGCCATGCAGGACAGTTCTGGAGCGGCTCTCACGAATTTAACTCCTGACGTACCGGCAACTGTGAATGTCGTCGTGAAGAATGCCAACGGCGTCGCCGTTTCAAACAATGTCGTCACATTCACAACTTCGGATACCACAGGGGTATTCTCACCCGCCATCGGAACGGCCCTTACCGACGGCAATGGCATGGCAAGCTTGAAGTTGGCCGCAGGCACGCAGGCCGGAGCATTCACGCTGACCGCGAGTAGCGTGATAGGCTCATCGACAGTGAAAGCAACCAAGAGCTACACGGTCTCTTTCCCTGTCCTGACGACGAGCGACATTATCGTTTCTCCGTCGACAGTACCAGCAGGCGCCAACGCGAGCGTCACACTGTCCATCAAGAACGGCAGCACCAATTACACGTCTCCGGTTTCCGTCGCCTTCACATCGATCTGTACCAAGTCCGGCAAAGCGCTGATCGGTTCACCTGTGATTACGCAAAATGGTGTGGCAGTGGCGAGCTATACGGATAAAGGCTGCGGCACAACCGATACACTCACCGCGACCGCCGTGGTACCGAACGCGACGCTGACGAAGTCAGTTGATATCGTCGTACTCCCTGCAGCAGCGGGCTCGCTGAAATTCGTCGGGGTGGACACCACTAACATTGCGTTGAAGTTCACCGGTGGCGTGGGGCGCCCAGAATTTTCGACCGTGAAGTTCCAGGTCTTTGATATGAACGGTGCCCCTGTAGTGGGCAAGCTCGTAAGCTTTGTGTTCAGCGATAGCAACCAAGCCACCACTACTGGTGGCCTGAAATTGAACCCTGCAACAGCTACCACCGCTGCTGACGGCACTGTCACAACGACCGTTTCGGATGGCACAATTCCGACCTCTGTAAGGGTTGTCGCATCGGTAGTAGGTAGCTCGCCATTGCTCACAACTATTTCAAGCCTGCTCGTGGTTTCGAGTGGCGTTCCCGACCAGCGCCACTTCACGGTACTACCTGAAGTCGGCAATGCCGAATGCTGGAATATCATTGGAAAATGCGTAATGGTGAGTGCATATCTAGCAGACCACTTCGGCAACCAAGTCACGGACGGGACGGTCGTCAACTTCACCACCGAAGGAGGGATGATTATTGACTCTTGCCAGACAGTCAACGGATTATGTTCGGTGCCTCTCTACTCATCATTCCCTCATCCGCTTGACGGACGCGTAACCATCTTGGCCTACGCGCTCGGAGAAGAAAACTTCCTCGACAAAAACAACAACAACACGTTCAACGACGGCATTGATGGCTTCAACGTCCCCGGCGATGACCTATCGCCCGACATTTTCCGGGACGACAATGAGGATGGACTCTTGTCGGCAGGGGAACCGTGCATCGGACCCAACACCAACGGAACCTGTACCACGCCAGGGGATCTGAAATACAACGGCGTGCTGAGGATTCCGCAACAGCCAAGCCCACAGGCACAATACATCTCAACGTCTTTTGTGATGCAATTCTCATCCAGCCATGCACAGATAACGGTGACTCCGTCGCCCATCTCGTGTACGGGTACTTCGACTGATGTCCAAGTCACGGTAAAAGATGACAGAAACCTTTTGATGCCAGCCGGTACAAAGATCGCGTTCTCTGCCACCTATGGAGCGACCGCGGTACAAGTATCCCCTTCAGAAGCTACTGTGCCGAGCGTGATCTTGCCTGTAGGGGGAGTAATTTTCCATCCTACCTATGTTGTAACTATTCCTTGTTCAGGAACGGCAACAGGCACCTTCAATGTAACAGTAACCACTCCAGGTGGAACCGTAACCCCTTCTAGTACTCGAATCAACTAAGGAGCCAGCGTGCGCTGCGGGCATCGCCAAATCGGCGGTTCCAGCGGCGCAACTGCATGCTAACGCATGATTGCAAAGAGGGCAGCTAGGGCGCCACAAAAGCTTGCGGCAACTCCTAGGTCAGCTCTTTTTGCAGGAAACGCCAGATCTCCGGTGCCTGCAGCGCGGCGATGTTCAGGCGCATGAACTGCGACGGCAGCTGGCTTGGCGAGAACAGGCTGCCGGGCGCCAGCAGCAAGCCCTGCCCCATGGCCTTCTCGGTCAGCACATTGGTATCCCTCCCCGCGTCCACCCACACAAACATGCCTGCCGGTGGCGCGCTGGCGATGCGCATGCCGGTTTTCTCCAGCTGGCGCACGGTGCGCGCACGCAGGCCATCCAGGCGCGTGCGGATACGTTCCGTGTGCTTGCGGTAGCTGCCCTCCGACAGCACCTTGTGCACCACGCGTTCGCCGATGTCGCTGGTGGTGAGGGTTTGCAGCATCTTGCGATCGGCCAGGCGCAGCGCCATTTCTTCCGATGTAGCGATGAAGCCGACGCGCAGGTTGGCAGCCATGGTCTTGGAAAAGCCCCCCAGGTAGATCACGCGTTTCAGCTGGTCGAGCGCCGCCATGCGCGTGGCAGGCTGTACGCTGCTGCCGGGATGCAGGTCGCAGTAGATATCGTCTTCCACAATGGTGATGTTGTGCTCCTCCGCGATGCGCAGGATCTGGAAGGCTTTTGCCGCCGATAGCGAAGTCGAACTCGGGTTGTGCAGCACGGAGTTGATTACGTACAGCTTGGGCTTGTGGATCGCGGCCAGTTCGGCCAGCTGCGCGAGATCGGGACCGTCGGCCAGGCGCGGAATGCCGACCACGCGCGCGCCCAGTGCGGCGAAGGAGCCGAACATCAGGAACCAGGCCGGGTCATCCACGAATACCGTGTCGCCGGGGCGGGTGAATTCTCGCGCCACCATGTCGATCGCCTGCGTGACGCCGGCCGTGGTGACAATCTGCTCCGGCGTGGCGCCGATTTCGAGCTCCGCCAGTTTGTGCTGCAAGTGCTGACGCAGCGGCAAATAGCCTTGCGGCACGCCGTAATTCAGCAGGATGCTGCTGTGCTGGCGGCTGATGGCGCGCAGCGCGTTGCCAATTGCCACGCCGTCCAGCCAGTCCGCCGGCAGCACGCCGGTGCCGGGCATGTGCTGGTGCGGCACGGTCCGGAACATATTCCGCACCAGCCAGACTACGTCCAGCCCCTGCGAACCTTCGGGCTGCGCCAGGCCGGCCTCCGGGGCTGGCTGGGGCGCCTGCAACGGTGCGCGATCCCGGATGAAGAAGCCGGCGCCGCGCCGCGATTCGAGATAGCCGCGCGCCACCAGCTTGTCATAGGCGCCGACCACGGTGAACGGCGATACGCCGTGCGCCGTGGCGAAGTGGCGTATCGATGGCATGCGCGTGCCGGCGCGCAGCACGCGGTCGTCGATGCGGGCGGCGACGCTGCGCACGATCTGGTCGCTGAGCGACTCGCCGCCTTCGCGGGACAGGAGGATTGTATTGGTCATATCACCATCACAGTGCGTGAAATTATCCGTGCAAGTGTATTGGTACTGTACTGGTTACTTATTCTACGATACACCCATCCCCGTCAAACTTCCAGTGATTAAAGGAGCCTTGCCATGACCCTGCTGCCAACCCGTGCTGAACTCGACGCTGCTGCCACCATCGTGTATGGCGCCATGCCGGCCACGCCGCAGTTTTCCTGGCCTCTGTTGAACGAGGCGCTGGGTACGGATGCCTGGGTCAAGCATGAAAACCATACGCCAACCGGCGCTTTCAAAGTGCGTGGCGGCCTGGTTTACCTGGCTGGCTTGCTGAAACGCGAGCCAGGCGTCAGCGGGATCATATCGGCCACGCGCGGCAACCATGGGCAGTCGCTGGCGTTTGCTGCACGCCGCCACGGGGTGAAGGTGACCATCGTGGTCCCGCATGGCAATAGCGTGGAAAAGAACGCCGCCATGCGCGGCCTCGGGGCGGACCTGATCGAATTCGGTGACGATTTCCAGGCCAGCCGCGAATATGCGCTGTCGCTGGCGCGCAAGCAAGGCCTGCACATGGTGCCGTCCTACCATCAGGACCTGGTGGCTGGCGTGGCGAGCTATTGGATGGAGCTGTTCCATGCGCAGCCTGCGCTGGATACGGTATTTGTGCCGATCGGCATGGGATCAGGCTTTGCTGCGGCGATTGCGGCGCGCGAGGCGCTGGGCTTGCGCACGCGCGTGATCGGGGTGGTGTCGAGCCATGCTCCGGCTTACCTGGAGTCCTTCCGTAGCGGTGAACTGCGCGAGGCGCCGGCTACCACGGAGCTGGCGGATGGCATGGCTTGCCGTACACCAGATCGTGAATCGTTGGAGGTTGTGCGCCGCTATGCGGATGATGTAATTGAAGTCAGCGATGAGGAGGTGGCGCGGGCGATACGCTTGTATTACCGGGCGACGCACAACCTGGCCGAGGGCGCGGGGGCGGCGGCGCTGGCGGCGGCTTTGCGGCTGAAACACGATGCGCGTGTGGCGGGGTGCAGGGTCGGCCTGCCGCTGACCGGCGCGAATGTGGATGCGGAGAAGATCATGCGGGTTTTGTCAGAGGTGCTGCCATGACGCCGTATTCACATGATTTGCCGGGGTGGGAGGTGGACTGCCAACCCGGTAAACCCGGGTCTGACCCAAGGGTCAGACCCGGTCTGCGCAGCCTGCCGAGGATGGGTCAGACCCTTGGGTCTGACCCTGGTTTACCGGGTTTGTCAAACGAAGCAAAAGGCATGCTATTGGGCTTCGTCGGCGTCGCCATCTTCAGCTTGACCTTGCCATTTACCCGGCTGGCGGTGGCCGGGCTCGATCCAGTCTTCGTGGCCATGGGCCGCGCCGTGGCAGCTGCTGTACTGGCCCTGTGCTGGCTGCACTGGAAGCGCGCCGCCTTGCCGTCGCGCGCCCAGTTGCCGTCACTCCTGGCCGTCACTATCGGCTGCGTGATCGGCTTCCCCTTGCTGACCTCCATCGCCATGCGCACCCTGCCCGCTTCCCACGGTGCTGTACTGGTCGGCATCCTGCCGCTGGCCACCGCCTTGTTCGCCGCGTTGCGCGGCCACGAACGTCCGTCCGCCGGCTTCTGGATGATGGCGGCCGCCGGCAGCGCCCTGGTCATCGGCTTCGCGCTGCGACAATCCGGCGGCGGACTGCATGGCGCCGACCTGGCCGTCTTCGCCGCCGTGGCGCTGGCTGCCATGGGGTATGCGGAAGGCGGGCGGCAGTCGCAAACCATGGGCGGCGAACAGGTGATCGGCTGGGCGCTGGTCCTGTCGCTGCCGGTCGCGGCTCCGGCCGCCGCCTGGCTGGTCTGGCGTGACTGGCCCACGATGACCGCCGCAACGGCCAGCGCATGGCTAGGCTTCGGCTACGTCTCCGTGTTCTCCATGTTTATCGGCTTCTTTTTCTGGTACCGCGGCATGGCGCTGGGCGGCGTGGCGCGGGTCGGCCAGGTGCAGCTGGCGCAGCCCGGATTATCGTTGGTGGCAGCTGCCCTGGTCCTGAACGAAACTTTGCAAATTGAGCATATTCTGTTCACTTTTGCCGTAATTGCCGTCGTCGGCGCAGGAAAACGCATGAAAGTCGCCCGTTGACCGTGACGAATTCGGCAACGCGCAGAGTACAATAGCGTTTTCACGGAACCTTTTTCTTGGAAATCACATGTCTGTCTACGAAAAACTGAAGTCGCTCGATATCACCCTGACCGCGCCAGCCGCCCCGGTAGCCGCCTATGTCATGCATGTACAAACCGGCAACCAGGTTTTCCTGTCCGGCCACATCGCGAAAAAGGCCGACGGCACCCCTTGGGTAGGCCAGCTGGGTAAGAATATCTCGACCGAAGAAGGCAAGCAGGCAGCGCGCTCCATTGCCATCGCCATGCTGGGCACCCTGCAGGAAGCCTGCGGCGGCGACCTGACCCGCGTCAAGCGCATCGTCAAGGTCATGAGCCTGGTGAATTCCACCCCTGATTACACCGAGCAGCATCTGGTGACCAACGGCTGCTCCGAGCTGCTGGGCGAAGTGTTCGGCGACGCCGGCAAGCACGCCCGCTCCGCTTTCGGCGTGGCCCAGATCCCGCTCGGCGCCTGCGTCGAAATCGAAATGATCGCAGAAATCGCTTAATTATCCTGAGTATTGAAAATGAAAATCGAGACCCCAAACCCATTGCAGTGGCATTTCTCCGAGCGCGCCAAAGGCATGCAGGCCTCCTTCATCCGTGAAATCCTGAAGGTCACGCAGCAGCCTGAGATCACCTCCTTCGCCGGCGGCCTGCCATCGCCAGCCACCTTCCCGGTGGAGATCATGCAGGCAGCGTTCGACAAGGTGCTGTCGACCAACGGCAAAGTCGCCCTGCAATACGGCCCGACCGACGGCTACATGCCGCTGCGCCAGTGGATCGCCGATTCGCTGTCCCAGAACGGCGCCAAGATTTCGCCGGAACAGGTGCTGATGGTGTCGGGCTCGCAGCAGGCGCTGGACCTGATCGGCAAGGTGCTGATCGACGAAGGCAGCAAAGTGCTGGTGGAGACCCCGTCCTACCTGGGCGCGCTGCAGGCGTTCTCGGTGTACCGTCCTGAATTCCATTCCGTTCCATCCGACGAGCATGGCCTGATCCCATCGGCGCTGGACGGCATCGCCGATGGCGCGCGCCTGCTGTACGCACTGCCTAACTTCCAGAACCCGACTGGCCGCTCGCTGTCGGTGGAGCGCCGCCAGCAACTGGTGGAAACCTGCGCCCGCCTGAACCTGCCGCTGATCGAAGACGATCCATACGGCGCCCTGTCCTACTCCGGCCAGCCTAGCCCGAAGATGATCGCCATGAATCCGGAAGGCGTGATCTACATGGGCTCCTTCTCCAAAGTGCTGACCCCTGGCATCCGCCTGGGCTATGTCGTGGCGCCGCTGCCGATGGTGCGCCGCCTGGAACTGGCCAAGCAGGCGGCCGACCTGCACACCGCGCAACTGACCCAGATGGTCGTGCACGAAGTGGTGAAGGACGGCTTCCTGGACAAGCACATCCCGACCATCCGCGAATTGTACGGCAACCAGTGCAAGGCCATGCTGGATGCAATGGACCAGCACTTCCCGAAAGAAGCCACCTGGACCAAACCGGATGGCGGCATGTTCATCTGGGTCGAGCTGCCAAAGCACATCAACGCGATGGAACTGCTGGACGAAGCGATCAAGAACAAGATCGCCTTCGTGCCGGGCGCACCGTTCTACGCCAACGAGCCAGCCACCAACACCCTGCGCCTGTCCTTCGTGACCGTGCCGCCGGAACGCATCCGCGCCGGCATCGAGGTGCTGGGCAAGCTGATCAAAGCCCGCATGTAATCCGGCTCCGCGCAGGTTGAAGACCTTTTCGAGGCTACTCCTCGCGGCATGCCTGGCCGCCGGCAGCGCACACGCTGCCGGCAAGCCCCCTATCGTCCTGGTGCACGGCTTCCTTGGCTTTGACCACGCTACGCTGGGCGGCAATTTCCGCTACTGGGGCGGTTTTAACGATATCGCACAGCACCTTGCTGCCAACAGCGGCCGCGACGTGTTCACCGCCGGTGTCGGACCGGTCAGTTCGAACTATGACCGCGCTATCGAGCTGTATTACCAGATCAAAGGCGGCTGCGTCGATTACGGCGCCGAACACACCGCACGCAATACCATCGCAGTGGAACAGGCCAAGCCCGCCGGTAAATGCTGGGCGGCCGACCCATCCAATAATCCAGACAAGTATCCGCTCGCACTGTATCCGCAGTGGGACGCAGCGCATCCCATCCACCTGGTCGGGCATAGCCAGGGCGGGCAAACCATCCGCACCCTGATCCAGCTGCTGGAAAAGCCCGGCGAGTCCGATCCGCATTGCGTGCCGCAGGACGAGCTGCTGAAGGGCGGCCGCTGCGGCTGGGTCATCAGCGCCACCACCATCGCTACGCCGCATAACGGCACCACGCTGCGCGATATCGTCGTCAACTGGCTGCCGAGCGCATCGACCCTCGCGGGCCTGGCGGTGCAGGCGATGGGGACCGGCGGCTCCGGCGGGAACGGCTTCAAGTTCCGCCTCGAACAATACGGCGTTGGCGCCGCGCCATCCGAATCGGTCACAAGCTTTTTCGAGCGCACGCGCAACCACCCGTTCTGGAGCCTGGACAACCACGACTCCGCGCAATGGGAGCTGTCGCCCGACGGGGCCAGGGAATTGAACAACTGGGTGAAGACTTCGCCCAACGTCTACTATTTCTCGATCAGTGCGCATGCCGCGCGCAAGGACATGACCGTCCTCCTGCAAGGCATGGCGGGTGAGTGGGTCCTGCCCTCCTTCGGCAAACCCGGCATGGGGTCTTTCCAGCAGACCGCGCCAGGCCGCGTGCCAACCGACGCACGCTGGTTCGCCAACGACGGCGTGGTAAACACCATCAGCATGGCCGGGCCGGAGGGCAGCACGATCCAGCCGCTCAACGGGCAACCCGTCAAGGGCGTATGGAACCAGCTCGATGCCATGCCGGGCTTCGATCACTTTGCCGTGATCGGCTGGGGCGCCAATTCGGCGAAGTCGCTGAAGATGTACGACAAGCTGATGGCAATCCTTTCAGGGCTGGATTAAACCGGGCCCTTTGGCTCGCGGTGCATTGCGATTGGCTCCGCAGGCATGCTTGTCCCGCAACCGTGCGCAATCTCCACGTGGTGAAATGAAATCACACAATAACCACGGGAGACACCCGCATGAAAGTGCTATCGAAAATCACCCTTGCCGCCTGCCTGGCGGCGTCGTCATCCAGCTATGCCGCGAATAGCGATCCGGTCGTGCTGGTGCACGGCTTCCTGGGCTTTGGTCCGGAAACCTTCGCCGCCACCGGCTTCAAATACTGGGGCGGCTTCAACGATATTGCAGGACATATCCGCGAGTCGCAGCGGCCCGTGTTTGTTGCCGGCGTCGGCCCGGTCAGCTCCAACTGGGACCGTGCGGTGGAACTGTATTACCAGATCAAGGGCGGTTGCGCCGACTATGGCGCGCGGCATACGGCGGACAATGCGGCAGCAGGCCATATCCAGAAACCGGCCGGCAAATGCTGGGCGGCCGATCCGGCCAACAATCCAAACAATTACCCGCTCGCGCTATACCCGCAATGGGACGCGCAGCACCCGGTGCACCTGGTATCGCACAGCCAGGGAGGCCAAACGATCCGCACCCTGATCCAGCTGCTTGAAAACGGCGCACCCAACGGCGCCGGCAGTGAAGGCAGTGGCGCCTTGTACGCGGGCGGCAAAACAGGCTGGGTCAAGAGCGCGACCTCCATTTCTTCACCGCACAACGGCACCACACTGCGCGATGTGGTGGTGGATTTCGTACCGAAGGTGTCGGAGCTTGCGGGCAGCATCGTGCAGGTGGCGGGGCTGGGAGGCTCCGGCGGCTCGGGCTACAAATTCCGTCTCGAGCAATTCGGAATGGCGCAAGGACCGGCCGAATCAATCGGCGACTTCATCGACCGTACGCATGCGTCCCCGTTCTGGCAACTGGCCAACCATGATGCCGCCCAGTGGGACCTCGCTCCCGATGGCGCGACCGAGTTGAACGGCTGGGTGAAGACGTCGCCCAACGTCTACTACTTCTCCATCGGCTCACGCGCCACCGAGCAAGGCAGCTGGTGCTGCAACAACACCGACCGCGTGATCGCGCCGTTCCAGAACAGCGATTACCAGTACGCGCGCAACGACATGATCTTCTTTCTGAAGAATACAGCCGGCGAATGGGTCGTGCCGTCGATCCTGCAGCGCGGCATGGGTTCTTCGCGCGGTGCGGACTGGTACCCCAACGATGGCGTGGTGAATACCAATTCGATGCACGGACCTTCGGGCCAGCCGTTGCGCTACTTTGACGGCACGCCGCAGAAAGGGACCTGGAACTACATCGGCTACTACGACCAGTACGACCACTTCGACGTGATCGGATGGGACTCGCCATCGTGGGCGGTTTATCCGATCTACGACAACCTGCTCGGCATCATTGGCGGGCTTTGATCGTGCGCGCTACGATCCTCATCGCAGCGGCCGTCGCAGCGGCCGCGCTGTGGCGGGCCGCTGCCAGCGTGCCTGTGCCCACGCCAGCGTCCTCGCCCGCCGCGTCAGCTGCCGTCGGCGCCGGCGCAGCCAGGGACGCGCGTTCAACGGCCGCTGCGGCAAACACCGCGTCCATCGTTTCGCTCGTGGAAGGGGCGCCCGATGCCACGACAGCGCCGCCTGACGCGCGCGGCGCAGCGGCCAGCGCCCTCGCGAGAACCGAGGCCGCCGTACGTGAAGCACGCCGCCGTGGCAAAGGCGAACAGGAAGTCCACCGCCTGCGCAGCGCAAGCATGCCTGCCGCGCAAGTGGACGCGTTGGCACGCATGGAAGCGGCGGAAAACGGCTGGCGCCGGCGCGTGGAAGCCCTGCAGGCAGCGTGTGCCGCCAACATCGGCTGCGACGACGCACGCGCCAGTTTCACACGCGAGGAACTGGCGCGAACAGAGGCCTACGCACCGCCAACGCTCAGGCGATAAATGTCAGGGAACCTGCGCCAGCATCCTGCCCGCATCCTCCGGCCCAACGTAGCGGGCGATCATGCGCAGCAGGGTGCCGTCGGCGCGCATCTCTTTGAGCAAAGCGCCCCAGCGCCGCGACTCCTCGGCGCTGAAGCGCACTTTCGCCATCATCAGGTTGGTCGGAATATTCTGCCTGGCCGCGCCCCAATCCTCGACCCGCACCGTGCCCGCCGCAATTTCGTCCTTCAGGTAGCTGCCGTATACCATCTTCGGCGCCAGCAGCGCCTGGAAGCGCCCGGCCTTGAACATGGCGTACAGGCGATCGGAATCGTCCACGTCCTCCACCCGGCCGATATTGCGCAACTGCGCGACGAAATCCTCAAACGGCGGCCCTGCGGCATAAGCGCGCCCATGGCCCAGCCGCAGGTTTGGATCGGCGATGAAATCCGCCAGCGAATGCACGCCGCCGCTGCCCTCCTTGCGCAGCACCAGCATATTCCTCACCCACATATAAGGCTCGGCCCAGGCGAACACCAAACGCTCCGGCGTGGCCGCAGCGGAAAAAGTCATGTCCACGCTGCCGCTTTGCAAGGCCGGCCATATCGCGCGCCGCTGCATGATTTTGTAGGAGAAAATGCAGCCGCTTCGCTTGCGCAGTTCTTCCGCCAGGTCCTTGTCCAGGCCGACGCCAGCGCGATAGAAGTTGCCGAACTCGTAGAGACCAACCACGATGGGCCGCGCCGGACACTCCGGTGCTGCGATCTTGTCCGCCAGCGCCGGGAGACAAGGCCAGGCCAGCATCAGGGCCAATAACCATCGATTCAGCATCCTGCCCTCCCGGTATCCCTATCGTTGCAACCGATTATGACACGCCGATTACTTGGGTCAAATGGCGTTAATTTTTGATCAACAAAAATGTCTCAATATACACAAAATGTCACATAATTCCTTGGGTCTCCGGAAACTTTGATCAACTTTCATTAATTCAACGTCTTTTTTAGGCAAAACCTTCCTTGAATTTTTACAATTCCACTTGGCAACACGGTATTATCAACGGCATATCCTACTTACCTCCAGTCAGCATGAATCAAGGCGGTACCAGCTTTACACCACGGCGTGACGCTGTGATATTGATTGTTGATGATGCGCCGGACAACCTCTCGGTCCTGCGCAAGCTGATGGTCGAGCAGGGTTATCAAACGTATGTCGCCAACTCCGGCGAACGGGGGCTGGAAATCGCGCGCCGCGTGCACCCGCACCTGATCCTGCTGGATGTGATCATGCCCGGCATGGACGGCTTCGAAACCTGCCGCCAGCTCAAATCCCATCCTGCCACCGAAGATATTCCGGTGCTGTTCATGAGCGCCCGCAACGAGCAGGAAGACGTGGTGACCGGCTTCGAACTGGGCGCCGTCGACTACATTGGCAAGCCGCTGCGCATGGCGGAAGTGTGCGCGCGCGTGCGCACGCAGCTGCAGATCCGCTTCGCCACCGAAACGCAGCAAGAACAATCGGAACGGCTGCGCACCATCGTCAACAATATGGCCGAAGGCCTGTTGATCATCGAAGCCGATGGCCGCATCCAGTTCACCAACCCGGCTTGCGACCAGTACCTCGGCTACATGTCGCACGAGCTGGCGGGAAAGTCGATTTCCGACCTGCTCAACCCTTTGGTCGCCGGCGAATACCTGGACTACTTTGCGCGCTACGCCGCCAATCCCGAAGCGGCGCACAGCCACGGCACGCGCGAAGTGATCATCCGCCACCGCACCGGCAAATCCGTGTGCATGGACTTGACGCTGACGCCGATGTTCCTGCGCCAGCCGCTGTTCATCGGCCTGCTGCACGACATCACCCACCACAAGCTTTCGGAAGATGCGCTGCAGCGCGCGGCCATGATCGACCCGCTGACGAAGATCGCCAACCGCCGCCACTTCGACTCCTTCCTGGAAAAGGAATGGCAGCGCGCCATGCGCACCGGCGCACCGCTGTCGCTGGTGGTGCTCGACGTCGACCACTTCAAGCTGTTCAACGACACGCTAGGCCACGCCCAGGGCGACGTATGCCTGCAGCAGGTCGCGCAAGCGATCAGCGCCCACGCCCTGCGCGTGACCGACCTTGCAGCGCGCTACGGCGGTGAAGAATTCGTACTGCTGTTCGCCGAAACCGACGCCGACTCGGCCTACCAGATGGCCGAATCGATCCGCACCCACGTCGAATCGCTGCACATTCCGCACCCGCGCTCCGCGACCTCGCCGCACATCACGGTCAGCATCGGCGTAGCGACACTCTGCCCCACCCCGACGGACAACATCGAATCGCTGTTCGTCGCCGCCGACCGCGCCATGTACGCCGCCAAGGAAGACGGCCGCAACCAGGTGCGCGCCACGCGCCCGCCCACCACCGCCATCGAAGCCGCCCGCGCCGCCCTCGCCAAACGCTGAATGAGAAGTCGGCGGTAGAAAAAGGGGACGTACCCCTTTTTTCGCTGCGCGAAAAAGGGGTACGTCCCCTTTTTCCGCCGCCGACTTTTTCCGTTAAAGCTTTTCGGGGTAGCCGGTGATGTCGGCGATTTCGGCGTACATCGGTTGCAGGCGCTTGTACATCTTCAGGTAGACGCGGTGGTAGAGCTGGTCGTAGGTCTTGCGGTGCGCTGGATCGGGCAGGAAGACGCGGCCTTTGCGCGTCATGGCGCTGATGGCCGCGTTGAAGTCCTTGTGCAGGCCCAGTCCGGCGGCGATGGCGATCGCGGCGCCCAGGCCACTCGTCTCGTACACGTGCGCGCGCGCGGCGGGCAGGCCGAAGATGTCGGCGGTCAGCTGCATCGCTGCGTCGCTTTGCGAGCCGCCGCCTGCTACGCGCAGTTCCGTGATCTTCGTTCCGCTGCGTTTTTCTATGCGCTCGCGGCCTTCGCGCAGGGCGTAGGCCAGGCCCTCCAGGATGGCGCGGTACATGTGCGCGCGCGTGTGCACGTCGCCAAAACCGATCATGGCGCCTTTGGCTTCCGGGCCGGGGATCCTGATTCCAGGACTCCAGTACGGCTGCAGCATCAGGCCCATTGAGCCCGGCGGCACTTCGTTCACCAGGCGGTCGAACAAGGCTTCCGGGGCCATGCCCTGTTCCACCGCCGCCGATTGTTCGAGGTGGCCGAATTGTTCCTTGAACCAGTTCACCATCCAGTAGCCGCGGAAGATCTGCACCTCGGTGCTGTAGGCGCCGGGGAGCGCCGCTGGGTATGGCGGTATGAAGGGCGTGACTTCGACGTATTTGCTGGTGGTGGTGTTGATGGTGGCGGTGGTGCCGTAACTCAGGCAGCCGATATGCGGCTCCAGTCCACCCGCGCCAATCACTTCGCAGGCCTTGTCGGCGGCGGCAGCCACCAGCGGTACGCCTTGCGGGATCCCGGTCGCTGCGGACGCGGCGGCGCTGATTCCGCCGATCACGGTTCCCGGCTGCACCAGCTCGGGCAATTGGTCGGGACGTACGGCCAGCGCCTGCCATTTCCAGTCGCGCGCGCCGGCCCAGGCATGGCGCTTGTAGTCAAACGGCATGTAGGCGACTTGCGAGCCGATGGAGTCGGTGTAGCGGCCGCTCAAACAGTAGTTCAGGTAGCCGGAGAGCAGCAGGAATTTGTGGGTGCGGTCCCACAGCCCCGGTTCGTGCGCCTTGATCCAGTTCACTTCCGCTTCGCGCCGGAAGTAGTCGATGGTGCCGTCCACGCCGGCCAGTTTGAAGGCGGCCTTCCACAATGTGCTGATCGGCGGTACCTGTTCCGTGCGGCGCTGGTCGAGCCAGGTGATGGCGCCGCGCAGCGGCTTGCCGTCGCTATCGACAGCAACCACGGTGCCGCGCTGCGTCGTTACCGCCACGCCGGCAATCTCCTCGCGCGCGATGTCGGTGACGGTCCACAGGCGCTGGCAGGCGGCGCATACGGCATCCCAGTAGCCTTCCGCCTTATGTTCGGCCCAGCCGGGCTGCTCGGAATAGTAGGCTGGCTGCAGGTGCACCTGGGTCTTGGCGACCAGGTTTCCCTGCAGGTCGAACAGCAGCGCGCGCACGCTTTGCGTGCCATTGTCGATGGAAAGAAGGTATTTGCTCATGCGCGTGCTTTCGGCAGGCTGTAGTTTGATCGGCATAATGCCAGATATGCCGCTTCTTCGGCAGCCCAGCGCTGGTCGTTCCAGCCAAGTTCGGGCTGGCAGATGGCGCGCACGCGGGCCAGCACGGCTGCACCGCCGTGCGCCAGCTGGATGCCCAGGCGGCTGCGGCGCAGCATCAGGTCTTCCAGGTGCTGCACGGATTCGTGGCGGGCGGCCCAGCGCAGCTGCACCCACAGCGTTTCCGTGCCGGGAATTTCTTCGAGCTCGCCTTCCTGCGCGGCGCCCGCCAGCGCGGCGGCCTGGGCGCCGTAGCGGCCCTGCAAGCGCCTTGCCTGGCCGTGAGCCAAGCACAGGCCCCTGGACGCTGCAAGCGCGGGCTCCGGTGCCGGCGCGAAGATGGCGCACTGGCCCAGGTCCGCTTGCCAGTGCGGCAGCTGCGCGGCAGCGTGCCGCAGCACGTCCAGCGCGATGGCGCGGAACGTGGTCAGTTTTCCGCCGGTGACGGTAAGCAGTCCCTCCTGCTGCCACAGCACGTGGTCGCGCGCTTCCTTCGACGGATCGGCCTTGCCGGTGTCGATCACCGGACGCACGCCGGCGTAAGTGGCCAGCACGTCGTCCTCGTTCAGCGACAGCGTTGGGAACTGGTCGCGCAGGGCTTCCATCAGGTAGTCGGTTTCTTCCTGCGTGATGGCGGCTTCCTGCTGCAGGTCGCTGCGGTGGTCGACGTCGGTGGTGCCGACGATGGCAACGCCCTCCCATGGAAAGGCAAACACCGGGCGGCCGTCGCGCGGGTGCATCAGGCTGATTGCCTGCGCCAGCGGCAAGCGCCAGGCCGGCAGCACGAGGTGGCTTCCGCGCAGGGGGCGCAGGCGCGCGGCCGCTTTGCCGTGCAGGCGGTCGGCCCATGCGCCTGTCGCGTTCACCACCAGCTTGGCCCGCACCTGGTGCGTGTTGCCGCTGACCGCGCAGCGCACTACGGCTCCGCGCACACGCCCCGCTTGCGCGTCGGCTGCCGCGGCTTCGCCGCCGTCGCGAACGAGCGATTGCACCGCGCAGTAATTGAGCGCAGCGCCGCCATGGGCTTGCGCTTCATGCAGCACGCGCATGACCAGGCGTGCGTCGTCGGTCTTGGCGTCCTGGTAGCAGATCCCCCCTTGCAGGCCGTCGGTGCGGATGTGCGGCGCCATGGCGAGGAATTCCTGCGCACTGAAGTAGTGGCGCGCACGCTGGCCGGCCATGCGGTCGTAGATGGCCAGGCCAAGCAGGAAGGCGCGCCGTCCCGGCTTGCGTCCTTCGTAATCGCCGAATGCGAAGCTTTGCGGTTCGACCAGCCCGGGTGCGTCGCGCAGCAAGGCGTCGCGTTCGTGCACGGATTCGCGGGTCAAGGCGAACTGGCCCTCCTTCAGGTATCGCAGGCCGCCGTGGACCAGTTTGGAAGAGCGGCTTGACGTGCCCCAGGCGAAATCGCGCTGTTCGACCAGCAGGGCGCGCAAACCGCGCCGCGCGGCCTCCAGCAGGATGCCGGCGCCGGTAATGCCGCCGCCGACCACCAGCAGGTCCCACTCCCGCGCCAGCAGGTCGGCAGCTTGCGTGCGGCCGCCGGGCGCCCAGTGCGGAGCCGGCGTCATGCCGCCTGCCCCGCCGGCAACAGCTTGCCCGGGTTCATGATGCCTTGCGGGTCGAAGTGCGAGAACAGCGCCTGCATGGCCGCCATGCCGGCCGCGCCTTTCTCCGCCGCCAGATAGGGAGCGTGGTCGCTGCCGACGCCGTGCTGGTGGCTGATGGTGCCGCCGTTATCGACAATGGCCATGCTGACCGCGTGCTTGAGCGCCTTCCAGCGCGCCATGTCGGTCTCGTAGTCGCCGCCCAGGCGGTACACGAAAGTGGTGTACACGCTGGCGCCCTGTGCGTACAGGTGCGACAGGTGGGTGTAGGTGTGCACCTTCTCGCCCATGCCGCCCAGAACGCCGGTAGCCGCCGCTTCGACGGCGCGCATCATCAGCGCCACGCGCGGCCAGTCGACTGCTGTCTCCACCGTGTCGATCACATAGCCGTGCTGCCAGGCGGCGTTGCGCAGGTAGACGTTGCGGAAACGCCCTTCCTTCCACTTTTCGCCCATGCGGCGGCCGACATGCACGCCTTTGAAGCCGCGGCAGGTGGCGATCGCACTGCGCAATGCGGCGCGGGCCTGCTTGCGCGGTCCGCTGGCGCCGAGCATCAGCATGCATTTGCCTTCACCGCAGCCGCGCAGTTTGAGCCAGCCTTCGAGCAGGCCAATCAGCCGTTTGTGCCCGGCCAGCGCCAGCATCGTCACCGTTTCCAAAGGATTCGACAGGCGCAGCATCGACAGCCCGCCGCGCGACTGCGCCAGTGCGCGCACCGCCGCTTCGGCGCTTTCCCAATCCGGGAAGAAGACCGCATGGAAGGCTTCGTATTCCGGCAGCGGGCTGACGCGCACGGTGGCCTCGGTCAGGATGCCCATGCGGCCTTCGGAACCAAGCACGATTTCGCGCAGGTCGGTGCCGGCGGCAGATGCCGGGAATGTGGGGATATCCAGCCGCCCTTGAGGGGTCTCCACCACGCCGCCGGCGAACATCTGCTCGATGCGGCCGTAGCGCAGCGATTGCTGCCCGGACGAGCGCGTGACCACCCAGCCGCCCAGCGTGGAGTATTCGAACGATTGCGGAAAATGGCCCAGCATATAGCCGTGGGCGCGCAGCTGCGCCTCCAGGTCCGGTCCCAGCACGCCGGCGCCGAAAGTGGCGAGCTGCGATTGCTTGTCCAGGTAATGCAGGCGCCCCATGCGCGTCATGTTCACCGCCAGCACTGGCTTGTCGCCGCCAGGCGCCGTCAGGTGGCCGGCGACGCTGGTGCCGCCACCCTGCGGGATCAGCGAGACGCCGTTTTTCTGCGCGAAACCAATCAGCTCGCGCACCTGCTGCGCGCTTTCTGGAAAGGCCACGCCATCCGGCGCGGTGCCGATGCGGCCGAAGCGCAGCTTGAGCCAGTCCGGCAGGCTCTGGCCAAGCGCATTGCGCAGGCGCGTGGCCGGCGTGGCATCGATCAGCGGATGCTCTGGCAGGCGCGATGGCGCCAGCGAGGCGCAGGCGGCTTCAAAACTGGCGTCCTGCACCGCCTTGCCCGGGCCGATGCGGCTGGCCAGGAAAGCCAGCGCATCATCGCGCAGCGGAAAGTCGCATGTCTCCTCGCCCCAACCGTTCCAACGTTTCATGTGCAATCCCTTGTTATACTTTACTCAAGAAAGCTTAAACCATCGCCTCCTGACAGTATTGCGTTTTCATGCCAGCCGAATTGCTCGATCATGCCAAGTCCGCCCGAGTTGCGGGCTCCTACCTGCAACCCATGCTGGAAGCGGCGGCAGCGCGCGGGGTCACGGCGCAGGCGCTGGAACAGGCCGCGGCCCTGCCGGCCGGCACGCTGGAACCGCTGCCGGAAGCGCTGCCAGCCGACATCTATGTCAAGCTGCTGGACCTCGCCGCCCGCCTGGCCGATGACCCGCATTTCGGCCTGCACGTGGGCGAGCGGGTCAAACTGGGCACCTATACAGTGTATGGCTTGATCCTGCTTAGCTGCCGCGATTTCGGCCATGCCTTCGAACAGACCATGCGCTACGAACAGCTGGCGCACGACCTGGGGCGCTCGACGCTGGAGGTCCATGGCGGGCTTGCCGGCTATACCTGGCACTCCAACTATCCGGCACGCTGCCGCCACCTGGTCGACAGCGTATTCGCCGGCATCCGCGTGTTCGGCAACTGGCTGGCCGGCACCGCGCTGCCGCCGGCCGAACTCTCACTGATGCACGACGGCGGCGATCCGGCCGGCCACGCCGAATACCTGCGCGTATTCGGCGCCCTGCCCCGTTTCAATGCAACGGCCAACGTGGCGCAATTTGAAGCCGCGCTGCTGGCATGGCCTGTGCCGAATGCGGACGTCAGCCTTTACCCGGTGCTGCAGCAGCACGCCGAACACCTGCTCAAACAGCGCGCCGCGCCAAGTGCAGCGGGCATCGTGGCGCAGGTGCAGGAGGCCATCGTACGGCGCCTGGCGCAAGGCCAGGTGCGCGTGGCCAGTGTGGCCGAAGACCTGGGACTGGCGCCGCGTACGCTGCAGCGCAAGCTGGCCGATGCGGGCTCCAGCTTCCAGCAGGTACTGGACGAGGCGCGTTTTTCGCTGGCGCGCGACTACCTGCGCCAGCCCGGCCTGTCGCTGGTCGATATTGCCTTCCTGCTTGGCTATCAGGAACAAAGCGCCTTCACCCATGCCTTCCGCGAGTGGTCGGGCATGAACCCGGGGGCGTGGCGGGCGGCCGGCCGCTAGCTCAGATTTCCGTGCCGTGCACGCGGACGAAGGGGCCGATGCAGCTGGCCATGTCGCGCTTCTGGCACATCAGGAACATATTGTTCGATGGGTGGAACACAATGAAGGCCTGGATGACGTGGCCTATCGCGGTCACCTCGCCGGTGCAATCCTTCTTGCCGTTGTCTTTGACGATCTTGTCGTTGGAGCGGTAAAAGCCGTCGCCGTCCGGCTGGTCGTCGATATCGAATTCGGTTTCCGCTATCTCGGCGGCGCTGGTGATCAGGGCCGTGCCGTCAGCGCTGATGCGGTACATCTCATGGCATGAGCCATCCGGCAGCTCAAAACGCCAGGTGCCGACAATGGGATGGTCGGTGCGCACGGGAGCAGCCAGTACGCTTTGGGCAGCCAGCAGGGCCGCGGCGAACAACAGGATTGGTTTCATGGCAGCCCCCAAGCGGAGTGATTAGCTCCAGTATAGACCTGTTGGCGCACTTGCACTTTCCTGTTGCCGCGGCGGGCGGGAATCATTTTTCCGCCGCTGCTTTCAGCTGGGCCAGTCCCTTTTCAAAATCCTTGCCGACCATCTTGTCCATGCTGAAGAACACGCCCATCAACTTGGTGATGAACTGGCTGGGCCCCGTCATGGTCCAGGTGACGACGGTGGCGTCGCCTTGCGGCTGGAGCACAAATTCCGTGCGGTTGGAAGAGGCGAAGGGCTTGATGAAGTCAAGCTTGATGTCCAGCTGCGTGGGCGCACTTTCCAGGATTTCCATGCGGCCCTGCCCAACCTTGTCGTTGCCGTTCCAGGCGTAGGTTGCGCCCTTGCCGCTGGCGGCGCCGCCGAACGTGCGCTGCAGGTTCGGGTCCAGTTTTTCCCACGGCGACCAGGCCGGCCATTGGTGGAAATCATTCAGGTAGGCCATAACCTTTGCCGGGGGCGCCTTGATGGTAGCGCTGCGCTGCACCTTGAAACTGTCGGGCTGCGTCAAGGCCAGGCCGAGGATCACGACCAGCACCAGGATCAGGGCCATTGCGGTCTTTTTCAACATACTCGCCTCATGAAATATTGGTATGCAAACAAGCCTATCACAGCTGGCGCGGTCGCAGAAGCAGGGGCAAGGCGCTCGGCGTCATGGTAAAGGTGAACATTTCTTCCACCGCCGCCGCACCGGGTATGGCGTGGATGGTGAAGCTGCGCATCAGCATCGACATCACCATGCGGATCTCGCTCATGGCCAGGTAGCGCCCGGGGCAAAAGCGCGGGCCGCCGCCAAAGGGCACCATCTTGCGGGCGGGGTCTTCCAGCACTTGCTTCATGGCCGGATCCAGCCAGCGCTCGGGGCGGAATTCAGCGCCATCGTCAAGCGGCGTTTCGAGCGCGAAGGAATGGCGCAGCAGCAGGAACACCACTACGCCGGCAGGCACCTGCACCCCGTCCAGCGCCACGTCCCGCACCGCCTCCGCCCCCATCAGCGGCGCCACAGGCTTGAGCCGCATGGCTTCCTGCACGCAGGCCTCGAGATACGGCATTTCTTCCAGGTTGGCTGCACAATCGGCTTCCTGCGCCAGGCGCGCTGCCGCTTGCGGATGTTGCGACAGAAGGTGGAGCAGCCAGGCGATGGTATTGGCCGTGGTGTCCTCGCCGGCAAACACCATGGTGATGGCATTGGCCTGCACCACCTGGTCGCTGATGCCCGAATCGGGCATGTCGCGTGCCGCCAGCATGGCTTCCAGCAGGTTGCTGGGCTTGTCGTACAGGGCTGGATTGGCCGCCATGCGTGCGCGCGCATCGGCGATGAAACCATCAACGGCCAAGCGGATGCGCAGGCCAGCCGCGTCGGTCGCGCGGTCGACCGGCAGCTTGATTGTGCGCCAGTATGTGACCGGCGCCACCACGCGGCGCGCCACCTGGCCGAAGACGAACTCGATATCCTGCTGCAGCGGATTGTCTTCGTTCTCCAGCATGTCCTGGTCCTGGCCCATCGCCATGCCGATGGCGACATCGAGCGCGAAGGCTTTCAGGTCGCGCAGGAGCCGTTGCGGCTGCCCTGCTTCGGCGGCCGCCAGCCAGCGCCGGCGCAAGCGCTCCGTCATCGCTTCCAAGGTGGGATGGAAGCGGTTGATAACTTCCGGCGTGAGCGCACGCATCACCATTTTGCGCTGGCGGCGCCATTCTTCGCCTTCCGCCGAAAACACGCCGCGCGCCGAGGCTTCTTCCAGGATGCCGGCAATGCGGCTGGTGCGCCGCCACTGGTCCGGACGGTCATGCAGGATCTGCGCGATGTCGGCGCGCCGGCTGTTGACGATGAAGCGCCGGTCCATCATGCGGAAGCGGTAAATCGGGCCATGTTCGCGCGCCCATTGTTCCAGCGTCTGGTGGAAGTGTGCCGCATCGAGTCCAATATTGCCTACCAGCGGCAAGCCGCTGGGTCCAGGCAGGTGTTCCATCTGCACCTCCTTTAAAAACCGCACTCCCGCAAATAATCGATGAAAAGCCGCAGACGGGCCGGCGTGAACTGGCGCGACGGCCGCACCGCGAACAGGCCGAAGGGTTCGGGGCTGGCATCGGGCAGCAGCTGCACCAGCCTGCCGTCGGCCAGCGCCGGCGCCAGCACGAACTGCGGCAGCAGCACGATGCCCATGCCCTGGACCGCACATTCGGCCAGCGCTTCGGCATTGTTGGCCGCCAGCGGCACTTTCAAATCCAGCTGCTCGCCCGGGTCGCCGATCAGCCGCCCCCATTCTTCGCGCACGCTGAGCAGACTGTAATTTAACACCGAGTGGCCGCGCAGCGCCGCCAGGGTTTTCGGCTTGCCCGCACGCCGCAGGTAGGACGGCGCGGCCGCGAACACCCTCCCGACCGTGCCGATGCGCGCCGCTACCAGAGAGGAGTCGCGCAGGAAGCCGATGCGCAGCGCCACGTCGATCGACTCCGCATGCAGGTCGGTGGTGCGGTCCTCCAGCAAGAGCTGCACTTTCAGCTCGGGATGGCGCCGCATGAAGGGCGGCAGCACCGGCGCCACCTTCTGAATGCCGAAGCTGAGCGGCGCCGCCACGCGCAGCGTGCCGCTGGCCGTGTCCTGGCCCTGGCGCACGCGCTCTTGTGCCTCATCGAGCAGCTGGAATACGGCTTGCGCGTCAGCGTAAAAGGCGCGCCCGGCATCGGTGATGTCGTTGCGGCGCGTGGTACGCGTAATCAGCTGGCTGCCCAGCGCCGATTCCAGGGTGGCGATGCGGCGGCTCACGGCGGCCGTGCTGACCTCCAGCTGTTCCGCTGCCCGCACAAAGCTGCCGCTTTCCACCACCGTGATAAAGGCGCGCAGGTCGGTCAGATCATATTGTTCCATTTTACGTAAATATCATTTGCGTAATCGCCAGTTTATTACGCTTCGAGGATTTATTAAAGTTCACCCCATCGCAACCCCACAACTACGGAGCACGACATGAACTTCAAATCCCTGATCAAAGCAGCCCTGCCAGTCATCCTGGCCTTCAGCGCCAGCGCCCACGCAGCACCGCCAGCCGAACAGCTGCTCACGCCGACCAACCATACCTTGCTGCTGATCGACCACCAGCCGCAAATGGCCTTTGCCACCCGCTCCATCGATATCGCAGAATTGCGCAACAACGTAACCGGCCTGGCCAAAGCAGCCAAGACCTTCAAGGTGCCAACCATCCTGACCACGGTCGCCGCCAAATCCTTCAGCGGCCCGATTTTCCCTGAACTGCAGGCCGTATTCCCTGAACAGGCCCCGATCGACCGCACCACCATGAATACCTGGGAAGACCAGCGCGTGGTCGATGCGGTGCAGAAGACCGGCCACAAGAAGATCGTGATGGCCGCGCTGTGGACCGAGGTATGCCTGGTGCAGCCGGCGCTGTCGGCCATGGACCAGGGCTACCAGGTCTACATCGTGACCGACGCTTCCGGCGGCGTATCGAAAGAAGCGCATGACATGGCCGTGCAGCGCCTGGTGCAAGCCGGCGCCCGTCCGATCACCTGGCTGCAGTACATGCTGGAACTGCAGCGCGACTGGGCCCGCGGCGAGACCTACGCTCCCGTCATGAAGATCGCTTCTGAACACGGCGGCGGCTACGGCCTGGGCATCGTCTACGCCAAGGAGATGTTCAACGCCAAGGAAGGCAAGAAGTAAGCATGCGCCTGGCAACCGCCCTGCTGGCAGCCTGCGGGCTGCTGGCCGCCGGGGCCAGTCCGGCGCAAACTACGGGCCGCGAAGTGTATGAAGCGGTCTGCATCGCCTGCCACGCTGCCGAGAATGTGATGGTCAGCTCGCCGAAGCTCGGTGAAGGCAAGGAGTGGCAGCAACGCATGGAGCGCGCCGGCGGGCTGGATGGCCTGGTACGCAACGCGATGCAAGGAGTGGGCGCCATGCCCGCCCGCGGCGGCAAGCCCGAACTCGACGCCGCGCAGCTTAAAGCCGCTATCCGCTACATGATGCAGGCGGATTGACCCGGCTCCATTCGCACCAGCCACCGTCGTACACGCTGATGCGCTCCCAGTCCATCAGCCAGGCATAGAAAAATGCCAGCGAAGCCCGCCAGCCGGTGCCGCAATAGAACGCGGTGCGCTGGCCGGGCTCGATCCCTGCCTGGCGCCACAGCGCGCTGATTTCCGCGGAAGGCTTCATCGTTCCATCGGCATGCTGGTATTCGCTCATGCTGTGCACGTCGCCGTCGTTGCCGGCCCGGCCCCAGCGCGCGCCCGGGATATCGCCGCGCGCATCGATATAGCTGTAGCCGGAAGTGGCGCCGACGTGCTCCTGCCAGGTGCGGATGCTGACCAGGGCGCCGTCCGGCTGCTGCAGCAGTTCGCGCGCCTGGGCGGTGTCGATCAGGTAATCAGGACGCGCAGGGAAGGCGGCGCCGAAGCTGGCCGCCGCTTGCGGCGCGGGGCTTGCGCCCTGTTCCAGCGCGTGCCCGGCGCGCAGCCAGCCATCCAGGCCGCCATCAAGCAGGCGCACATCGGCCACCCCGGCGTACAGCATCAGGTGAGCGGCGCGGGCGGCGGCCAGGGAATTGCGGCCGTACAGGATGACGGTGGTGTCGTGGCGGATGCCGTTTTCCAGCAGCAGCGCCAGGAAGGCGTCGTCGGATACCTTGTTCCACAAAGGTTGGACTTCCAGGCGGTTGGTGTCGATGTAGCCGGCGCCCGGAATATGGCCGCCTTCGTAGGCGGCAAGGCTGCCGCAGCCTACCTCGAACAGGCGCCACGCCCCGCCCGGCGCTGCCAGCACGGGCACGCCTGCGAGCAGGCGCGCCAGCCAGGCAGGCGATGGCAGTTGGCGCCAGCGCGCCAGGTCGGGACGAAAACCATGCATTTACAACAACTCAAAATCAGGAACCAGCCGGGAGTTTACCAGCTTCGGCGGCCGCCTCCGGCTTTGCCACCGGGCTGGCCTCGGGCTTGGCATCGGACTTCTCTTCGGCCGGATGCAGCACCACCTGCACATAATTATTGAAATCGAAATAGCGCTTGGCCGCAGCCTGCACGTCGGCCGCCGTCAGGCTGGCGATCATCTCGTTCTGGCGCAGCAGCAGTTTCGGGTCGGTCTTGTTGACTACCGACAGCTGCAGGTTGCCCGCCCACCAGCCGTTTTCGCGCAGCGCCTTGCGGTAATTGGCCGTCCAGTTCTCCTTCACCTTGGCCAGGTCGGCTTCTTCCGGCCCCTTTTCCTGCAGCTTGCGCACTTCGGCAAATGTCGCCTCGATCGCCTTGTCCACGTTTTCCGGCGCAGTCGGCAAGCCGATATTGATCGAGTAATTGCCGTAAGGGTAGCGGCCCATGCCGCCGGTGATGCTGGCGGTGTAGACCAGGCCGCGCTGCTCGCGCAAGGCTTCGGTAGCCTTGATCTGCATGATCTCGATCAGGGCGCGCAGGCGCATCTGCTCCACCTCGTCAACCTTGGCGTCGCCCGTGAAGGCAATGTCCACCTGGCTCTTCGCTTCACGGCCGCGGCGCACTTCTTTCTTCACCACGCCGCGCACAGGGCGCACATTGCGATCCTTGTACGCTGTCGGGATCTTCGTCGCCGGCATGCCGCCGATATAGGTTGCGATCAGGGGCTTGATCTTGGCCAGCTCGAAGCTGCCGACGAAGACGAAGGTCATGCCGTAGGCGCTGGACAAGCGCTCCTTGTGCATTTCCATGACACGGTCAAGACGGATGCCATCCAGTTCTTCCGGACGCGGCGTCAAGGGCACCCGTGGATGGTTGCCGTACAAGGTCGTGCGCATGGTATCGACCAGCACCGCATCCGGGCGCGCCAGCGCATTGCGCGCCTGCTCCTGCTGTTTGTCGATGAAGACGTCGAACAGCGCCTGATCACGGCGCGGCTGCGTCATTTGCAGGTAAGCCAGCTG
Organism: Massilia eburnea; assembly: GCF_009720745.1. Lineage (GTDB taxonomy): Bacteria > Pseudomonadota > Gammaproteobacteria > Burkholderiales > Burkholderiaceae_D > Rugamonas > Rugamonas eburnea. The sequence continues at coordinate 222,942 of NZ_WNKX01000007.1, forward strand.
CAGCATGGTTTCCACGTCGGCGCTGCTGGAACCGCCGCCGAAGCCCTCCGTCACATTGCCGATGGCGTAGGCCGAACGCACGCTGCGGCCGGCCAGGATCTTCTGCAAGTCCAGCGGCGCGTAATCCTTCACGCCCATGCTGGCCAGGATGGCGCTGGCATAGCGTGCATTGACAATATCGCCCTCGTCCGCCATGGACTGGCCGCCAAAGCGGGTCGAATTCATCAGCACCTGGTCGTTCTTGAAATCGGTCGGCTTGAGCAGGACTTTCACCCCGTTCGACAGCAACAGCTCGGTAACGCCCAGCGCCTTGTCCTCGGACTCCTTGACGATGCGCCCAGGCTTGGGCGGATGCGCCAGCAGGCTGGCGGCCAGTGCCTTTTCCTCATGCGCCGCCATGGTGGCTTTTTCCGCCTCATCCACGGTGGCCAGCATCTGCTTCCCATCCGGCACCACGGTGCCCGATTTGTCGTTGCCCATGAAGATGATCAGCTTCTTCTGCCCGACCGGGATGGCGCTGCGCACCTGGGCGTTGACTTCTTCCAGCGTCACGCCCGGCAGCAAATCCTTGTGGTAGTTGTATTCGTTTTCGATGCCCGGCATCGATTCGCCATCAAGGAAGTGGCGCGTATATTCGGCCACATGAACCGCCGATTCGGTCTTGTCACGCTCGTTGTACAAAGTCTCGACATAGCGCGCCATGCTGCGCTTGGTGCGCTCCAGTTCCGCTGCGCTGAAGCCCAGCTGGCGCGCCCGTTCGCCCTCCTCCACCACGGCGCGGATGGCAGGCAGCGCGCCGGCCTTGCCGACCACGGCGCTGGAAACGAAAGAGCGGTAGCCGTGCACCGCCTTGGCCATGCTGCTATAGCCCTGCAGGAAAGGCGGATTGCTTTGCTGCGACAGTTCGGCGATACGCTGGCTCAGCATCGCGGCCGACAACTGCTCCACGATCTCCTTGCGGTACTCGCCGACCGTCTTCGATTCAGTGCGCTGCATGAACGGGTAACGGATCGTCACCAGGTTCGAAGGCGATTCGCGGTCGGTTACCACAATGGCTTCCGACGCCTTGCGTTCCGGGATCTCCGCGTAGTTGCGCGGGCGCGGATTGGCAGGGTTCACCAGGCGCGAGAAATGGCTGATCACCAGGCGCTCGGCCTCCTGCGGATCGACGTCGCCCACCACCATCACGGCCATCAGGTCGGGACGGTACCAATCCTTGTAGAAGCGGCGGATCACTTCCGGCTTGAAGGTCTTGAGGATTTCCTCCTTGCCGATCGGCAGGCGGTGCGCGTACAGGGAACCGTTGAAAATCTTCGGCAACAGCACCTTGTTCATGCGGTCGGTCGCGCCCTTGCCAAGGCGCAGTTCTTCCAGCACGATGCCGCGCTCACTATCGATGTCGGCGTCGTTGAAGGTCACACCCTGGGCCCAGTCTTCCAGCACCAGCAAGCCTTTGTCCAGGTTCTCCTTCCTGTCGACCGGGATCGGCAGCATGTACACCGTTTCGTCGAAGCTGGTGTAGGCATTCAGGTCGGCGCCGAACTTCACGCCCACCGACTGCAGCCAGGACACCAGTTCATGGCGTTTGAAGTGGGTCGACCCATTGAAGGCCATGTGCTCGGTGAAGTGGGCCAGGCCAAGCTGGTCCTCGTCCTCCAATACCGAACCGGCGCGCACCACCAGGCGCAATTCCACGCGCTTTTCCGGGCGCTGGTTCTGGCGGATGTAGTAAGTGAGGCCATTGGGCAGTTTCCCCACTTTGACCAGGGGATCAAGCGGCAGCTGGGAGGCCAGTTCTGGCGCGGCGGAAGCCACGAATGCGCAGCATGCCAGCGCGGCGGACAGGAAGAATTTTAGTAGTTTCATAACATAGTACGATACACCATAGCTTATTCTTAATGCTAGTATGCCAACCATGAACGCCCACCGCTCCGCAATTGCATGGCTAAACAGCTGGTGGCAGCTGCTGCAGTTCGCCGCCCTGCTGCTCACGCGCGCCCTGGCCCCATCCAGCTATCGGCGTGACAACCGGCGCATGCTGTCCGAACAGATCGTGATCGCCACCACCGTCAACCTGGTCTGGTTTTCCGTGCTGTGCGCCCTGATCAGCCTTATCATCATCCGCATCGTCGTGGTCACCTCGGCCAGCTACGGCCTGTCGCGCTATGCGCTGGAAATGGTGGTGCGGGTGCTGGTGCTGGAACTGGTGCCGCTGACGGCCGCGCTGTTCGTGGCGCTGCGCACCACGCTGCCGGCCGGCGTCGAATTCGCGCAGCAAAGGATAGCAGGGAACGCCCCGGACGCGCGCGCCGCTTTGCGCACCCAGTTCTATCCGCGCGCCGCGGCCGGCGTGTTTGCGGTGTGGATGCTGGCTGCGGTCAGCTGCCTGCTCACCCTGGTGCTGGCCTATCTTGTGATGTATGGCTTCACGCCGTGGGCGCTACCCGGCTACACCCGCGTGGTGGGACAGATCTTCAATCCGGCCGTGTGCCTGATCCTGGCGTTGAAAGTGGTGTTTTTCAGCCTGGCGGTGGCGGTGATCCCGCTCGCCTCCTCTTACTACAGCAGCGCCACCAGCCCGCTGCTGCGGCGTATCGGCGCGGCCCACGGGCTGGCCGATATGGTGCGCATGTTTTCCGTGATCCTGGTGGTGGAAGCAGCTTCCCTGATGGGCAATTATTACTGACGATATGAGCGACACGATTACCCCTCCCGAACCGGCGCCGGTTCACAACGCCGAAGCCAAGGCAATCGCCTTGCTGATTCTGCTGGCGGCACTGATTTTGGGCGCCGTCCTGTACCTGATGTACGCGCGCGGAGCCTTCGAAGCCACGCAGCGCCTGGTGCTCACCGCCGACGATTCGGAAGGCGTAGCGGTCGGCATGGACGTGACGTTTGCCGGCTTCCCGATCGGACGGGTGCAGCGCATCGAACTGTCGCAGGAAGGCAAAGCGCGCATCCTGGTCGACGTACCGAGCAAAGATGCACACTGGCTGCGCACCAGCAGCGTCTTCACGCTGGAAAAAGGCCTGGTGGGAGGCGCCAAGTTGCGCGCCTTCACCGGCATCCCGTCCGACCCGCCGCTGGCGCCGGATTCCGAGCGCGCGCTGCTGGTAGGCGATACCGCCGCCGAAATCCCGCGTCTCCTGCAGTCGGCGAAAGACTTGCTGAACAATCTGGCAGCGCTGACGGCCGACGACTCCGCCCTCGGCGCCAGCTTGCGCAATGTACAGGGCGTGACCGAAAAACTGAATGGCCCCGGCGGCGCCCTGGGCGTACTGGCCGGCGAAGACCAGAAGGCGCGCGAGCTGCTGCGCAATGCCAACTCGCTGGTGCTCAAGGCCGACAGCCTGGTAGGCAATGCTGACAAGCGCGTGTTCGGCGAAAAAGGCCTGGCCAACGACAGCCAGGCCGCGGTCCTGCAGCTGAATGCCCTGCTTTCCGACGCGAGAAACACGCTCAAGAAACTCGATTCCGTCCTGGTCGAAGCACAAGCCGTCGGCGCCAACACGCGCGCCGCCACCGAAGACCTGGGCGCGCTGCGGGCGGAGGTGGACGCCAACTTGCGCAAAGTCGAACAGATGATCAATGAATTGAACCGCAAATGGCCGTTCAAAGGCAGCAGCCAGGCGGAGATCAAGCTCCCATGAAGACAATCGCAATCGCACTCGCCGCATCCCTGCTCACCGCCTGCAGCAGTGGCCCGCGCGTACCGGACTGGCAGATCAACGCAGCCAGCGCCACCGAGCGCGCCAGCAGCGCCTACCTGGAAGGCAAGACCGCCATCGCCGAACGCGAATTCGCGTTGGCGCGCAACCAGGTCGGCAGCACCGCCCAGCCCGAATACGCGATCCGCGTCGAATTGCTGCGCTGCGCGGTGCAGGTGGCGGCGCTGGAATTCGAAGACTGCGCCGGCTTCACAGCCCTGGCCCCCGATGCCAGTGCAGCCGACCAGGCCTATGCGCGCTACCTGGCCGGCAAGGCAACGGCCGCCGACGCCGCCCAGTTGCCAGAAGCGCAGCGCGCCGTAGCCGCCGCCGGCAGCGACACCGCCGCAGCGGCCGCCGCAGCCGCCATCAGCGACCCGCTATCGCGCCTGGTCGCCGCCGGCGCCCTGCTGCGCGCCAACCGCGCCACACCGGAAGTGGTGGCGATGGCCATCAACACCGCCTCCTCGCAAGGCTGGCGGCGTGGCGTACTGGCCTGGCTGAATGTCCAACTCAAACGCGCCGAACAAGCCGGCGACGAAGCCGAAGCCGCCCGCCTGCGCCGCCGCATCAAGCTCGCCAGCACCCCATAGCGAAAGCCCCACTGCCCAGCCCGTGTCCCACCCTGGGGTCACACCCGAAATGGGACACGAGCTCGAGCATCATATGGCTGAACTCGTGTCCCGAAACGGGTGTGACCCCAAGGTGGGACACGGGCTGGGCTGTTAATTGGCGGGGGATTTGGCGGCGGCTTCGCGCAGCTTGTCTTTTTTGCTCTTGCGCTTGCCTTTGATGCCGCCGGTGCCGTCGTTGGCGCCGGGTGGGAGCGACTTGGCCTCTGCCGTTGGTTCGAAGCCGGGCAGGCGTTCGCGCGGCACGCGTACGTTCTGGCGCTTTTCGATCAGGCGGAAGTGCTGTTCGGCGTCCGGCGCGATGAAGCTGACTGCCAGGCCGGAGGCGCCGGCGCGGCCGGTGCGGCCAATGCGGTGGGTGTAGTCGGCCGGGGAACGCGGCAGATCGTAATTGACCACCACGGGCAGTTGCGCGATGTCGATGCCGCGCGCGGCGACGTCGGTGGCGACCAGCACTTTCAGTTTGCCTTCGCGGAAGTCGTTCAGTACCGAGGTGCGTGCGCCCTGGCTGAAGTCGCCGTGGAACGCTTCGGCCTCTACGCCACCGCGACGCAGCTTGTCGGCCACGTGCTCGGAGGCGTATTTGGTGGCGACAAACACCAGCACCTGGCGCCATTTCTCTTCCTTGATCAGGATGCGCAGCAGCGATGTGCGCTGCGCCTGGTCCACTTCAATGGCGCGCTGGGTGATGTCCGGCGTGTGTTCTTCCACATCCTGCGTGGCCACGCGCACCGGTTCGTGCAGCAGCTTGCCGGCCAGGGCCTGCACCGCGGGCGGGAAGGTGGCGGAGAAGAACAGGTTCTGGCGCCGCGCCGGCAGCAGCGCCATGATGCGTGCGATTTCGTCGGCGAAGCCCATGTCCAGCAGCTTGTCCGCTTCGTCCAGCACCAGCACGGAGGCGCCATCGAGCTTCAGCGCGTTGTGGTCGACCAGGTCAAGCAGGCGGCCAGGCGTGGCGACCATGATGTCGGCGCCGCCGCGCAGCGCCATCATCTGCGGATTGATCGATACGCCGCCGAAGGCGACCGATACCTTGACCGGCACCGGCAGGTGCGAGGCCAGGCCGCGCAGCGTCTCGCCCACTTGCGCCGCCAGTTCACGCGTCGGCGCCAGCACCAGTGCATACAGCTTGCGTGTTCCGCTCGCGGGCCGGCCGGCGGCCAGCAAGGCGTTCAGCAGCGGCAGCGCGAATGCGGCGGTCTTGCCGGATCCGGTCTGCGCCTGCCCCAGCACGTCGGCGCCGCGCAAGGCGGGCGGAATAGCTGCGGTCTGGATGGCGGTGGGCGTGCTGTAGCCGGTCTCGGTGATGGCGTTGAGCAGTGCGGGCGCGAGGCCCAGGCTGGAAAATGTCATGGTGTGCTTCGATTGGATAAGCCGGCAGTATACCTTGCGCCGGATTTCATGCGACTATACGGTTGCTATCAATCTACCAACAGCACTTGAAGAATGATCAATTGGGACGCCCACTTCTGCCTGCCCCAGCATCCACAGGCAGATTTCTCACCCCTTAGCCAGCTGCATGCCGCTGGCGTGAATTACGTGTCGATCAATGTGGGCATGGACATGAATCCGGTGTCGCAGGTGATGTCCGTGATCGCCGGCTACCGCGCCACCATCGCCGCCAACCCGGAGCGCTTCCGCCTTGTGTCCGGCGTCGATGAAGTGATCCAGGCCGCTGCCGATGGCGTGCTGGCCGTCGGCTTCGACCTGGAAGGCGCGATGCCGCTGATGGACCAGCCGGAAATGGCTGCCGTCTACGCCCGCCTGGGCGTGCGCCAGATGCATTTCGCCTACAACCGCAACAACAGCGTTGCCGATGGCTGCCATGACACTGCGCGCGGCCTGACGCCACTGGGCCATAAAGTACTGCAGGCGGTGAACGACGCCGGCATCATCGTCGATTGTTCCCACACCGGGCGCTTGTGCAGCCTGGAGATCATGGCGGCGTCCAGCAAGCCGGTGGTGTTCAGCCACGCCAACCCTTTCGGGCTGCTGCCGCATGGCCGCAACGTGACCGATGAGCAGATCCAGGCCTGCGCTGCAACCGGCGGCGTGGTGTGCATTTCGGGTTTGTCCTGGTTTGTGGGCAGCGAGCAGCCAACCGCCGCCGATGTGGCGCGCAATGTCGCCTACGTTGCCGACCTGGTGGGGACGGCGCATGTCGGCATTGGCCTGGATATCTGTGTCAGCCAGAAGGACCTGGACGATACGCCTCCCGGCGACTTCGACCCGGCACGCTGGTGGCCCGAGTCGGCCGGCTACCGCGCCGGCCGTCCGCCCGCCTACGTTCCCCCTGCGGCCTGGAAATCGCTGCCGCTGGAATTGCGCAAGCTGGGCATGGCGCCCAATGAAATCGAGCAGGTCCTGGGCCGCAATATGCTGCGCGTGGCGCGCGCCACCTGGCTGTAAGACCAGCCGCTCAGGGCTTGACTGCTTCGCGCTGCAAAGCCGCCACTTGGCGCAGCCCTTCTTCATTCAGGAAGGGCTGCAGAGCCTTGAACGATACGACGGCGGTCACCAGGCATGGCCCTGTAGCACCTGCCTCAAATTCGATCCCACCGGACACAAGACGCGGGTCGCGCCAAGACTTGCCCGGATCCTTGCAGTCGGGATCCCCTCCGTTATTGTCGAACGGGCCAATTGCCTTTTGCAGCGCACGGCTTGTCGTGAAGACCTGCTCCGCACCGTCGTGTCCGGCTTCTTCGTGCCATGCGCCGCTGCGCGCATTGAACCAGCGCCACAAGTCGACCCTGTGGCCTGTCGTCAAATCCCATGTTTCATACCATGTGCTGCTGCCCGAAACGCCATGGCCTGCGGCCCACTCCATGTCGCGCAGCGTCAGCCACCGGTCAGAAAGCCACATCACTTCCTCGAACGATTCCGCCAGGCCGTTCATGCGTGTATCGTGATGGCGCGCCAGGCGCTGGCGCAAGCGCTCCTGCAAAGTCTGGTTCACGGCGGCGCCAATTGCGCCGTAATCCCGGAGAACAATGGCGTTGGGCACAAAGGATTCCTGGTTGCCGCGCTCCTGGATGCGTGTAGAGAGTTCCTGGTAGCCGTGGCGGCCGAATTTCTTGACCGGGCCGGCTATCAGCTTCTCCGCATCTGCCACAGGCTTGAAGAATTGCCCTGCTTCGCACAGGTTGCGATCGGTGCTCCTTGCGGCGCTGGTCCGCTTGAGCCGGATGGGGGCCTGCTTGCTGGCGTCGGGACTAGACCAGATGCCGCGCAGGCTGTCGGCGCCGGCCTGCGCCAACTGCCATTTCCCGGTTGGCTCATCCTGATATCCTGCCGTTTCCCGCCATCCGCCATCCGCCCCTTCGACCGGCTCCAGATGGATATCCTCGCGATACTTCAGGTAGTAGTAGCGCGCATCGTCGTCGAGGCACACCCGGACCGGCTGCTTGCCGATCGTTCCCTCCCAAATGCCGCGCCATGCCTCCTGTGCAGAACACGTTCCAGCCACGGCCAGCAGCACTGCCGGCGCCCACAACCCTACTCTCATAGATCTCCAAGTTGATTTACATGCCGACGTCGCCGTAAGGCCCTGCCAGCACAACGACATACCCTTCCGGATCGCGCAGCCACAGCTCGCGATGCTGGGCATTACTGTTCTCCTTCGGTCCTTCCAGCACGGTGGCGCCGGCCGCAGTCGCGCGGTCCACTGCATCGTCGAAATCATCGGTCCAGAACCACAACAGCGCGCCGTTGCCGTATGGGCGCTGCTCTGGATTGCCAATATGGGGATGGTGGTGGGCGTCCCAGCGGTGCAACTGCAGGACCATGCGTCCGTCGTGCAGCAATTGCTCGTATTCGTTGCCGCCATGGCCGCTCTTCAGGCCCAGGGTTTTCTGGTACCACCGGCTGCTCGCCTCAACGTTGCTGACAGCGATCAAAGGTTGCGCTTGCATATCCCCTCCCCATTCTGCTCAACGGAGGAACAGCATACCACTGCGCGACGCCCCACGCGACTTCCGGAACGATGAACAGCCACAATAACGGCGGGCCGCCATTTGCCAACGCCCAGGCAAAACAGCTGCTGAACATGAAGCGGCCGGCGCCGTCGTAAGTGGCGAACTGCGGCTGCGGGTCGCGCAGGCGCAGCCAGGACCACATCAGTACAATGCAGCCCATCATGCAGGCGAACAGCACGTGCAAGGTGCCGAAGGCGGGCAGCGGCGTCCCGCCCAGCGCCTGGTTGAGCGCGGAGAGGTTGCCGTGCGCGATGGCGAAAGTCCACGGGGTGGCGAAAGGTGCGGTGAGCACCAGGTCGTAGGCAGCGCTGGCGCGTACCAGTTTGGGGATGTTTGAAGTTTTCATGCTGCGCAGCTTAAACCTTGGAGTACACTCCAGGGTCAAGCACTTTTTTGAGGGAAGCAGCATGCAGATCGGTGAACTTGCCGAGGCGACGGGAATCAGCCGCGATACCTTGCGTTATTACGAAAAGCGCGGACTGCTGCGGGCGCGCCGCGGCAGCAACGGCTACCGCGACTATCCAGAAGAAGCCGCGGACTTGCTGCGCTATATCCGCATTGCGCAGACGCTGGGCTTTACTTTGCAGGAGATCGAGGCGGACTTGCCGCTGCTGACAGCGCCCGCCGACGACAGTGCTGCGGCCTTGCGCGCGGCGCTGCAAGCCAAGCTGACGGAAATCGACCGCCGCATCAATGGCTTGCAGGCCTTGCGTGAGGAACTGGCGCGGCGCATCACAGAGCAGATAGCGGAGTGCCCGCTGCGTCCAGCCTAGCCGTTGTAGGCTTTGCGCAGTGCCGCCAAGTCCATCTTCTTCATCCCCATCATGGCCGTCATGGCGCGGCCGGCCTTCTCGCGGTCCGGGTCACGCAGCATTTGCGTGATTTCCTGCGGGAAGATCTGCCAGCTCACGCCGTATTTGTCCTTCAGCCAGCCGCACATCTGGGCCGCCGGATCGCCGCCGTTGCCCAGTTTGTCCCAGTAGTAGTCGATTTCTTCCTGAGTGTCGCACGGCACTTGCAGCGACAGGGCTTCGTTGAACTTGAATTGCGGGCCGCCGTTCAGCGCCGTGAACGGCTGGCCGTTCAACTCGAATGCCACCGTCAGTACGCGCCCTTCCTGCTGGCCGTGCACTTCCTTGCCGGCGTCCGTGTAATAACTGGTTTCGGTGATCCGGCCATCCTTGAAAATGCCGGTGTAAAAGCGGGCAGCTTGTTCGGCCTGGTTGTCGAACCACAGGCACGGCGTAATTTTTTGCATGGTAATCTCCAGTATGGTCAGCGCCACTTTCCGTTTCTACGAAGAACTGAACGACTTCCTGCCGCGCGCGCGGCGCAAGGTGGAGTTCACGGTGCCGTGCGCGCAAGCGGCCACCACCAAGCACATGATCGAAGCGCTCGGCGTGCCGCACACCGAAGTTGAAGTCATCCTGGTCAACGGTGAATCGTCCGGCTTCGAGCGCCTGCTGTGCGATGGGGACCGCGTGGCAGTCTATCCCAAATTCGAGACCTTCGACGTACGCCCGCTGTTGCGCGTGCGCGCCGAACCGTTGCGCACCGTGCGCTTTGTGGCGGACGCCCACCTGGGCGGCCTGGCGCGGCTGCTGCGCATGGCGGGCTTCGACACGCTGTACGACAACCGCATCGACGATCCCACCGTGGCGGCGCTGTCGGTGGACGAAGGGCGCGTCGCGCTCACCCGCGACCGCGAGCTGCTGAAGCGGCGCGGCATCACGCACGGCTGCTATGTGCGGGCGCTGAAACCTGCGCAGCAGTTTGCGGAGGTCTTCCAGCGGCTGGACCTTGCCTCCAGTGCGCGTCCGTTCACGTTATGCCTGGCTTGCAATGCGCCGCTGCGGCCTGTCGCCAAATCCGAAGTGGCGGATCAACTCCCGCCGTCGGTGCGCGCCTCACAGGACGAATTCCTCACCTGCGACTGCTGCCATGGCGTGTTCTGGCGCGGCTCGCACTGGCGCCGCATGAAAGCCTTGCTGGAGAGCCAAGGCGTCACGATTAGTTGACGTACTGCTGCAGCGCTGCGGCCGGCGACACGGTCGACAATCCCGCTGATGCGCGCTGCTACCGCGCGGCGGTGAGCTCGATTGGCGGGCGCGACCTGCAATGCCGGTGATGAAGGCCGCTAACGCACGACGGCCGGCGTGGCGGTTGGCGCCGCATCTGGCGCAACGGCGGGCGACACTGCCGGTGAGCCCGTGGCGCCAGCCGTTTGCGTGCAATCGGGTGCAGCGGCATCGGCGGGCGTCAGCGCAAGGCGCTGGCCGCCGACGTCGATGTCGCGCAGGCGCTGCGGAGCGAGAGCGAATTCGCCTGCACGCAAGCGATCCAGCACGGCGGTGCAGCCGGCCAGTTGCAAGGGCGGCCGCGCGATCACCCTCCAGCCGCCGTCGCCCTCTTCCAGCAGAGCCGAGCCATCGCCGCGCGTCGCGCCCACCAGCAGAACCTCTTGCTGTCCGTCGCCGTCCGCATCGAGCACGATGGCGTCGCATTTGCTGCCGGCGCGGCGCAGGCAGCCCGGCGCCAGGGCCGGCAAGCGCGCGGCCGCCCAGTCCTGCTGCAGGAAGCTCGCCGGCAATTCCGCGCCCCGTGGCCACACACTTAGATTGGCCGCGATATCGGCGGCCGACGCAGCGCTTACAGTTCCCGGATCTTCGTAGCGCTGGCGCAAAGCGCTGGCGGCCCGCGAGCGTACCAAGGCGGCCTGCTGGCCGGCGCCGTTTGCCGCCAGCGCCTGCAAGGCATCCAGGCCGTAGCGCGCCCCATGGAAGCGCAAGAATGCGTAATCGAATTGGTCCGCCGGCGTCATGCCACGCCCAAGGCGCGCCACCTGGTCGGAAACGGCGATGCGCGCCGGGTCGGCGATCGGCGTGAACAGGGCAAACGACACCGCCAAGGTGAGGAAAGCCGCCGCCAGGTTCACCTGCCGCAAGCCATCCAACCAGGGCCCTGCGCGCCGGGAGGCAGCCAGCGCATAGCCGCCTGCATAGACCGTCCCCACCAGCAGGCAGGCCGCAGCCAGCACGCGCTCCATGGTCCAGCCATAATCGCCCACGCGCAGGCCGAGCGCATGCATCCCGAGCAGCACCAGCGGCAGCAGCAGGAAGCACGCCAGGCGCGCCGCAAACCGCACGCTGCGCGCAAGAGCGGCCGCCGCATCGCCGGCCTGGAAGGCGGCATTCACCAGCACCACCAGCACCGCACAACTGGCCAGCAGCACGGCGGTCGCATGGCGCGTCTGCCACAACGGCTGCAGGCCGGTGAACGGCAGCGCCGCCAGGAAACCGCCCACCATCAGTACGGCAATCGGCAATATCCACGCCATCAGCACCAGCAGCAAGCTGCGGATGCCGCGCACGATGGCGGGCCGCACGTCGGTCGTATGCATGGCGCTGGAAAACGCCACGCACACCAGCGGCACTGAAAACCACGATTTCAGCAGCAGCTCCCCGAGGAAATGCAGCTTCAACATGTCGAACAGGGCGGCGCCGAGCCACATCACCAGCCAGACGCCGCCCACGAACATGGCGGAAAACAGCAGCTGGATAGCCAGCTTCCAGGCGCTCTCAAAGCACGTGGCGTAGTGCGCAATGCGGCGGCCATCGTGTGCGCCGGCCAGCACCAGGCTGTGGGCAACGAAGAAGAAACCGGCGCTGAATGGGAACAGCAACAGGGACGGACGCTTGAGCGGGGCGGGATCAAGGGCATTGCGCCAGGCGTCGTGCACGCAGACGGTGGCCAGCGCCAGCGCCGCCGCGCCCAGCCAGAGCAGCAGTTGGCGACGATCCAGGTGGCCAAGGCTGGAAATCAGCAGGGCCGGCAGCACGATTCCGCACATGACCAGCGGGATTTGCAAGGCCGGGTGGCCTGACGGCCAGGCGCCAGCCTGCTGTGCATGGTATAAAAAATACAACAGCCCACCCTGCACCAGGCCTACGGCAAGGCGCAACTGGCCAACGCGCCGGGTAACGGCGGCGTCGCGCACCGGAAGCTCCGGTTCTGGCAGCGAGGCGTCCATCCGTCGATCATAGGCCATTGTCATATTGGCAGCAACGCCACTGTTGCGCGGGTCGCTATATAATCAATAGCTCAACCAGCCGTTTTCGCCATGAATCCACATCTCGACAAGCTGCAGCCCTACCCGTTTGAAAAACTGCGCCAGCTGTTCGCCGGCAGCACCCCGAATCCCGCCTTCAAGCCGATCAGCCTTGGCATGGGCGAACCGAAACACCCTACCCCAGCCTTCATCCGCCAGGCGTTGATCGACAACCTGGACGGCCTGGCCAGCTACCCGGTGACCGCCGGCGGCGAAGCGCTGCGCGATGCCATCGCCTCCTGGCTGGAGCGCCGCTACGACCTGCCGACGCTGGACCGCGCCGCCCAGGTGCTGCCGGTGAACGGCTCGCGCGAGGCGCTGTTTGCGCTGGCGCAGACCGTGATCGCGCCCGATACCGGCGCCCTGGTGATGTGTCCCAACCCGTTCTACCAGATCTATGAAGGCGCGGCCTTCCTGGCCGGCGCCGAGCCGTATTTCGTCAATTCCGACCCGGCCCGCAATTTCGCGCCGGACTACGACAGCGTGCCGGAAGACGTCTGGCAGCGCGTGCGCCTGCTGTACATCTGCTCGCCGGGCAACCCGACTGGCGCCGTGCTGACGCTGACCGACTGGGAGCACCTGTTCGCCCTGTCCGAACGTTATAACTTCATCATCGCCGCCGACGAGTGCTATTCGGAGATTTACCACAGCGAAGAGCCGCCATTGGGCGCCATGCAGGCGGCCAACATCCTCGGCCTGACCAAGGTTGGCGAGCCATACGCCCGCCTGGTGGTGTTTTCCAGCCTGTCCAAGCGCTCCAACGTGCCGGGCATGCGCTCCGGCTTTGTGGCTGGCGACGCCCAAGTACTGAAGAAATTCCTGCTGTACCGCACCTACCACGGCAGCGCCATGGGCCCGCACGTGCAGGCCGCCTCTGTCGCCGCCTGGAACGACGAAACCCATGTCGAGGAAAACCGCGCGCAGTACCGCGCCAAGTTCGCCGCCATCACGCCCCTTATCCAGGAAGTGATGGACGTGCAAATGCCGGACGCCGGCTTCTACCTGTGGGCCGACGTGACCCGCACCGGCCTGTCCGACACCGAATTCGCCCGCCGCCTGCACGCCGAGTACAATGTCACCGTGCTGCCGGGTAGCTACCTGGCGCGCGACGCCCACGGCATCAACCCGGGCCGCAACCGCATCCGCATGGCGCTGGTTGCCGGGACCGAGGAAGGCCTGGAAGCGGCGCGCCGTATCGTCCAATTCTGTCATCAACTGAAAAGCCAGTAAAAATGAGCATCCAGCAAATTATTGAAACCGCGTGGGACAACCGCGCCGAGATCAACCCGTCCAACGCCACCGCCGAAGTGCGCGACGCCGTCAACCACGTGCTGGCTGGCCTGGACAACGGCTCGCTGCGCGTCGCCCAGAAAGAAAACGGCGCCTGGATCGTCAACCAGTGGGTCAAGAAGGCCGTGCTGCTGTCCTTCCGCCTGGAGAACAACGTGGTCATGCCTTCCGACGGCACCATGCAGTTCTACGACAAGGTTCCTACCAAGTTCGCCAACTACTCGGCCGAAGATTTCGCCAAGGGCGGCTTCCGCGTGGTGCCGCCTGCTGTAGCGCGCCGCGGTTCCTTCATCGGCAAGAACGTGGTGCTGATGCCTTCCTACGTGAACATCGGCGCCTATGTCGACGAAGGCGCCATGGTCGACACCTGGGCCACCGTGGGTTCCTGCGCGCAGATCGGCAAGAACGTGCACCTGTCGGGCGGCGTGGGCATCGGCGGCGTGCTGGAGCCGATGCAGGCCAATCCGACCATCATCGAAGACAACTGCTTCATCGGCGCGCGTTCCGAGATCGTGGAAGGCGTGATTGTGGAAGAAAACTCGGTGATTTCGATGGGTGTGTACATCGGCCAGTCGACGAAGATTTACGACCGCACCACTGGCGAGGTATTCTATGGCCGCGTACCGGCTGGCTCGGTGGTGGTTTCGGGCTCGCTGCCGTCGGCTGACGGCAAGTACAGCCTGTACTGCGCTGTAATCGTCAAGCGCGTGGATGCACAGACCCGCGCTAAAACAGGCATTAATGAACTGCTGCGCGGGGTTTAAACCCAGCAAAGCTGGGTCAGACCCCAGGGTCTGACCCGGTCAGCGCAGCTTGCAACTCGAGGGCCCGGCCCTTGGGTGTGACCCCGCCTTACCGGGTTTAAAAAAGGGAGATACCAACAATATGGCCATGGACCGCCTGTTCCAGCTGATGAAGGAAAAAAACGCCTCGGATATGTTTTTCGCCGTAGGCTCGCCGGTGCACCTGAAAATCAACGGCATCCTGATCCCCATCAACCAGCAAAAGCTCGAGCCCGAAAACCTGCGCGCCCTGCTGGCCGAAGTCTGCTCCCCCGAGCAGATGGCGGAACTGGACGACACCAATGAGCTGAACATGGGTATCTCCGTGGCCAACCTGGGCCGCTTCCGTCTGTCGGCCTTCCGCCAGCGCGGCAGCATTTCGGCCGTCTTCCGTTTCGTCCCGGCCAGCATCCCGCCGCTGGGAGAACTGGGCCTGCCGCCGGTCCTGGCCGACCTGATCATGGAAAAACGCGGCCTGGTGCTGCTGGTCGGCGCCACCGGCTCCGGCAAGTCCACCACCATCGCCTCCATGCTGGACCATCGCAACGAACTGCGCTCGGGCCACATCCTGACGCTGGAAGACCCGATCGAATACCTGTTCCGCAACAAGAAGTCGATCGTCAACCAGCGCGAAATCGGCAGCGATGCCAAGGACTTCTACACCGCCCTGCGCAACTCCATGCGCCAGGCGCCGGACTGCATCCTGATCGGCGAGATCCGCGACCGCGAAACCATGGCTTCCGCAATGGCGTACGCACAATCGGGCCACCTGGTGCTGGCAACCCTGCACGCCAATAACTCGTACAACGCGCTGAACCGCATCATTTCCTTCTACCCGATCGAGAACCGCCCTGCACTGCTGCAGGACTTGTCCTCGACCGTAAAGGCCATCGTCTCGCAGCGCCTGATCCGCTCCGCCGGCGGCGGCACCCGCACGCCAGCGGTCGAAATCATGGTCAACACCCGCTACATTTCCGACCTGATCGAAAAAGGCGAAATCGGCGCGATCAAGGAAGCGCTGGAAAAATCGCTGTCGCCCGGCTCGCAGTCCTTCGAGCAGGCGCTGTACAAGCTGGTCATGGACGGCGCCATCACCAAGGACGAAGCCTTGGCCAACGCCGACTCCGCAACCAACCTGCTGTGGCTGCTGAACCACGGCATGGAAGCACCGCCGCCAGTGGAAGAAGAAGAGCTGAAGTCGCCGACCGACGCTTCCTTCACCGAGTTCACCCTGAACTCCTGATCTGAGCGCCGACGCGCGCCGCGTGGCGTAGGTTTCGCTACGCGGCTGAAAGTCCTTTGCAATAGCAAGCGCAGCACGGGTTTCAACTCTCGAGCGGGGCTATGATGTTTCACAAGGCATTCATCACCTTCATCTGCGCAGTTCACTTCAATTCCCATGCAGCGACGAACACCGATGCGTCCGCGCTGAGCGCGCCGAAGCAAGCGCTCTACTCGGACATCGAGAAAACGCTCAATGACTGGTCGGGGGAAAACAGCAAGATCGTCATTGCCCGGGCAAAGATCGACAGTTTTATCCATTCTGATCCCGACTTTTTACCGGTCTACATTGAAAAGGCGCGCCTGACCATCCTCCTTGGATCAACTGGGGGAAATGACTATGGCAAGGCGAATCGTGAAGCGTTGAAAATTCTTGCTGAGATACAGAAGAAGGACCCCGCCTACCCCAAATCCTATGTGCTTGCCGGCCATGCCTATTTGAATCTCGGCGACTTTGAAAATGCCAGGAAATCGCTCGACTATGCAGAACGGCTAGGAACTGCCGACCCTTGGCTTCCTTACAATTGGGCAGACTTCTACCGCCGCCAAAAGCAGTACGATAAGGCGCTGTCATATGGCCGCAAGGCTCTCATCCTTTCCAAGGACAACAGCAAAGCTTTACTGGCCGCAGCCTATTTGATCGATCAGACCTCGAAACTCACAGCACAGCCAACGCAAGGAGTTGATGTAACAGAAATCGTGTTTGCGTCCTTCAAGGACCCTGAACAGCGAATGAGGATCGCTACCAGAATGACGGGCGGAGCGAGCAACAACTCTGTTTTCTTCGACCGTGCTTACGAAATCATTGAAAGGCAGGGCCAAGAAACGCCGGGGCTGGAGGCGGTGCAACTTGCCAAGGCGGAGTGGCTCTTGAAGAAGGGATATCGACGGCACGAGAATGCGATCGCGAAATACGATCCGCGATTCAGTTCCGCAGCAGAGAAAATACTGGATTCGATTCCTCCCTCGAAAACTGCGAATGGCCGAATCTTTTCGAACAAATTCGCCATAGCGCTCAGCAACGGTGACAATGGCAAAGCCGGCAAACTGCTTGTAGATGCCCGAGCCAGCGATATCCCGTCCAGCCGCATACGCGCAAGTGAGGCGATGCTGATGTGGCAGCTTAAGGGCTACCAGGCCGTTATCGATATCCTCGAAAACCTTGAAGAATCAGACAAGTCCCGCACCAACGACGAATTGCTGATGGCCGCGTACGAACGCGCTGGGCATCCTGAAATGCTGGCCGCCTATTACAAAAAGCAGCTTGACCTCGACCCCTCAAGTGCGTGGAATTGGGGGAACTACGCTGGCATCCTGTTGCACATCAACGATGTCGATGGTGCCATCAAATATGGCGAAGAGTCGCTGAAAATCATGAAATACCCCATCGCCGAGAACATCACTGCGCTTGCACACCTGATCAAGGCATCATTGCTCAAAAAATCCGGCAAGACATCGTTGGCTAACGCGCATTTCGACAGGGCCCGCTCCATTGGGCTCAGCAAGGATTTTGCCTTGGAATACTGCGGGAATTATTGCGCGGAAGTTTCAGAAATGTTGGCACGACCATAGAGCCTGTCCGCTGAGCCACCGCATGGAAGCGCCGCCGCCTGTCGAGGAAGAGGAGCTGAAGTCGCCGACCGATGCATCCTTCACCGAGTTCACTCTCAACTCGTAAGTTACCCTGTCGTAAATTTTTACAGTCGTACCGCAGCCTGATGCGCTCCAAACCGTAAGTCACTGAATACTAGAGACTTAGTTGTTTGGGCGCATTTCTTGCATTCCCTCCGCGTTAGCAATCGACGGAAGGGGCGCCCATGAAATCCTTGCTACGACTGTTTCTGATGGTCACCTTGCTGGTGAACGCAACGTTCGCCCGGGCGTCGCTCCTGTCGACCATTAACTACTTTTCCTGTGCTCCCAATTGCGCCCCCCTTACCGTCGTCAATACAATTTCCCAAAATGGCAGCGCACTCTCCTTCAGCAATAGCTACGGGGGCGCCTTTTCCCAGGCTGCCTACGGCACGCTGAAAGCAAGCGTCGACAGCTCGTTCACCGCCTCGCCCAATACCTTCAGCAGCGGTAGCTCCCTGGCGCAATTCAGCGACTGGATCATGCTGGGCGGGCTCACCGGTCCGCAAATGGTGACCTTTGTCCTGCATACGGATGGCGCGCTGGGCGGCACCGGTGAATCGACAAATGGGACGGCGGCCAGCATGTCGATCACACTGGACGTGAACGGACAGCAGGTGGCGATCGTCGCCGACTATTTCGGAGGCCTGCTGGCAAGTGCTCCGCAAGGCGGCCTGAGCGGAACATTCGCACTCGATTATGGAACGCAAATCAGCCTCGGCGCGCTGCTGCAAGTCAGCGGCAGCTTAGGCGGCTTTGCGCACTTCGGGAATACCGTGAGCCTCGAAATCTTCGCCCCCCAGGGCACGTCACTCATATCCGGCTCAGGAACGGAATACCGTTTGGCCACGATTCCCGAGCCAGGCACATGCGCGCTGCTGTTGCTGGGCCTATTCTCCTTGCTGGCAGCACGCAATCGATATCGGCGATGCTGATGGTATGATCGGAATTTCATATCAACAAGAAATTCCGCCAAGATGAGCACTGCCCTGCCGATTGCACAAACCGAAGCACAGACCCTCGACCTGCTGTCCAACCTGGTGAACCGCCACGGCTGCATCACCGGCGCCACCGGCACCGGCAAGACCGTCACATTGCAGCGCATGGCGCAGTCCCTGTCCGACATCGGCGTGCCGGTCTTCATGGCCGACATCAAGGGCGACCTGTCCGGCATGGCCAAGCCTGGCGTGCTGGGCGAGAAAATGGCCAAGCGCCTGGAAGCGCTGAAAATCGAAACGCCGCAATGGGCCGGCTGTCCCGTGACTTTCTGGGACGTCTTCGGTGAGCAAGGCCACCCGGTGCGTGCCACCGTCTCCGACCTCGGCCCCACCCTGCTGGCGCGCATGCTGAATTTGAACGACACCCAGGAAGGCGTGCTGCAACTGGTGTTCAAGATCGCCGACGATAACGGACTGCTGCTGCTCGACACCAAGGACCTGCGCGCCATGCTGCAGCATGTGGGCGACAACGCGGCCGACTACAAGACCAGCTACGGCAACGTCAGTGCGGCCAGCATCGGCGCCATCCAGCGCGGCCTGCTGACGATTGAGGAGCAAGGCGGCGCCCACTTCTTCGGCGAGCCGATGCTGAATATCGACGACCTGCTGCAAACCGATGCAGCAGGCAAAGGCGTGGTCAATATCCTCGCCGCAGACAAGCTGATGAACGCGCCCCGCATCTACGCGGTGTTCCTGCTCTGGATGCTGTCCGAGCTGTTTGAGAACCTGCCGGAAGTTGGCGACCTCGATAAGCCCAAGCTGGTGTTCTTCTTTGACGAAGCCCACCTGCTGTTCGCCGAAGCGCCGAAAGCACTGCTGCAAAAGATCGAACAAGTGGTGCGCCTGATCCGCTCCAAGGGCGTCGGCGTCTACTTCATCACCCAGAATCCGCTCGACATTCCGGAGACTGTACTCGGCCAGCTGGGCAACCGCGTGCAGCACGCCCTGCGCGCCTATACGCCGCGCGACCAGAAGGCCGTGAAATCGGCGGCAGAAACCTTCCGCCCGAACCCAGCCCTCGACGTGGCGCAGGTGATCACCGAGCTTGGCGTGGGGGAAGCGCTGGTCTCCTTCCTCGACGAGAAAGGCACACCGCAAATCGTGCAGCGCGCTTTCGTGCTGCCACCGGCATCCCAACTGGGTCCGATCACTCCAGCCGAGCGCCAGGCCGCGCGCGACAACTCCATCGTGGCAGGCGTGTACGAAAAAGCGGTCGACCGCGAATCGGCCTACGAAAAGCTGACCGGCCGCGTGGCCAATGCAGGCAAGGCGCCCGCCGACGCCCCGGCGCCAAGCGCCCCCGCGCCTGGCCCACTCGGGCGCGCGCCAGCGCCGGCTCCTGCACCGGCGGACAGCGGCGGCTCCATCTTCGGCGACGTGCTGGGGGGAATATTCGGCAGCGGCAGCAGCAAGCGCGACAGCGCCGTGCAGGCGATGGTCAAATCCGCCGCGCGCAGCATCGGCTCACAGGTGGGCCGCGAAATCATTCGCGGTGTGCTCGGTTCCATCCTGAAAAGCCGTTGAGCATGCGCGCAGCCTTGCTGCTTTGCCCGGCCGAGGGGCCACGGCGATGACCTGGGATCGCCCCAACCCGTTCATCTTGCCGGTACGGCCGCAAGCGGCTGATATCGATGGCCTGGACCACACCAATAATGCCGTCTATGTCCGCTGGTGCCAGGATGCCGGCTGGGCGCATTCGCACGCACTCGGCCTGACACTGGCCGACTACAAGCGCCTGGATCGCGGCATGGCGATCCGGCGCAGCGAGTTCGATTACATCTTCGCGACCGATGAGGGCGAAGCGCTGTTGCTCGGCACCTGGCTCACGGCTGGCGATAGCCCGCTATCCATGCAGCGCCACTTCCAGCTGGTGCGGGAGCACGACAGCACCACTGTGCTGCGCGCTCGATGGGAGCTGGTGTGCATTGAACTTTCCACCGGCCGCCCCAAACGCCTGCCGCCAGAATTCAGCGACATCTACGTCCCCGCGTTCAGCACCCTGTAGCCAGCGACTGCGGCACGGGCTCCGCCGCCCAAAAAAGCAAGCGCCGCTTGCCATTGCTGGCAAGCGGCGCTTGTGTTCAAGCCCTACGAATCAGAACTTGTAGTTGGCGCCGATGTTGAAGAAGCGGCCAACTGCGCCCGACTGGTGCAGGGCTGGGTTGTAGAAGGTCGACGCTGCGCTGCCGTAGGTCTGGAAGTCCAGCGGCGCCTGCTTGTTGAACAGGTTCAGGATCGAACCGCTCAGGGTCCAGCGGTCGGTCAGCTTGTACGACGCGCTCAGGTCGAACGTGCTGAATGCTTTCACGCGGCAGAACTCTTGCGGTGCATTGGCAAAGGCGCCGCTGCCGAAGGCAATTGCGTCCTTACAGGTCTGTGCCGAGCCATTCGACGGGTCGGTCACGCTGTAGCCGGACACCCAGTTCAAGGTGCCGGTCACGTTCAGAGGACCATTGTCAAAGCCAAGGATCAGCTGTGCGCGATCGCGTGGGTTGCCGGTGTCGCCCGACACGCCGGAAGGACCGTGGGTGCCAGCCAGTTCGATTGCATCGCCGCCCGCAGTACCCTGCTTGTAGCTGAACATATGCGACTCGATCAGCTCCGCAGTGATCTTGCCAACGCCTGCCACATTGAAGCGGAAGCGCATGTCGATGTCCAGGCCACGGGTGGTGGTGAACAGCGCGTTCTCATACGGATATGGCGCGAACAGCATATTGCCCACTGCCGGCGTGTTGGTGCCCAGCGTGCCGTCCGGCAGTACGTAAGGCTGCGCAACCGGCGTGGCGGCGCGCACCACGAATGGCATCGCATCGTAGCCCGGATCGCTGTAGGCGCTGATGATCTGGTTGTCGACGCGGATATGGTAGTAGTCCGCCGACAGGTTGAACATCTTGTTCGGCTCGAAAATCATGCCCAGGGTGTAGGACTTGGATTTCTCAGGCTTCAGGTTCTTGCCAGGCATCTGCACGCCGCCCAGGGCCACGTTACATTGCTGCGGGTAGTTGCCAGGAACCGTGGTCTTGTCGTCGCCAGGGTTGGCGCACAGGACCGGGTCGTCGGTGCCGTTGGCGGCGAAGAAGCTGCCGGTGTTGCCGGATTCCGCCGGGTTAGGCGCACGGAAGCCCTTGGTGTAGGTACCGCGCAGGGTCAGCTCCTTGATCGGCACGTACTTGAAGCCAGCCTTTGGCGTGGTCGAATTGGCGACGCCTTGAACATGGTCATAACGCAGCGAGGCGTCCAGTTCCAGGTTCTTCAGCACCGGCGCCACCAGTTCGGCGTAGGTAGCCGCGATTTTCTGGTTGCCGATGGCCCAGGCGTTGTTGCCAGCCTGGGTACCCTGTTCCACTGCGTCCGGCGCAACTGCGTCGAGCTTGCGGTAGGTGTATTCCGCGCCCAGGCCCAATGCCAGCGCACCGCCCTGCAGGGTTGCCAGTTCGCGCGAACCGCGCAGGCTGACGAAGGACAGTTCGCTGGTGGACTTGCTGCGCATCGTCGGGGCAATGAACTGGCGCAGGGCCGGATCATTGCCGGAAGCCGCGGCGCCAACCAGGTAAGGGTGTACCGGATCGTTGAAGGCAGCCTGCAGGTTGGCCATGTTGAAGTTGCCGTCAACGTCCTGCTTGACGGTGTTCTTGCTGTAGCCGATCGAAGCGGTCAGATCCCAGTCGCCCAGGGTGCCGGTGACGTCGCCGACGAAGCGCACGGTGTCCGACTTCAGGCCGGTGCGGGTACCGCCCAGTTCAGGGAAGTTGTACTGCAGCAGCTGCGGCGCGCCGGTGGTGTTGCCCGGATAGGTGGCCGGAACGGTCAGCAGCAGCGGGCCGGCCAGCGGCGTCGCCACCGGAATCGGATAGTGCGGGCCAAACTGCAGGCCGGTCAGGCCGCCGGCAACCGCGAGGGAGTTGGCATAACGGCCCAGCTGTTCGGCATCGGAACGGAAGTAGGAACCTTTCAGGTTCAGCTTCCAGTCGCCGCCCAGCTTCTGCACGAAGGAGCCGATGACGTTGATGTTCTTGGTCTCGGGCTGCAGTTCCAGGTCGTTGTCGTGGTAGGCGCACTGCTTGGCGTCCAGCATGGCCTGGTTACAGCCTGGCAGGAAGCCGGAGATTTCGCCCGTGTTCGGGTCGACCAGGTAGCCGGTCAGGGAACCTGGCTGGCCGCCGTTGGAAGGCGTTGGCACGCCGCGCGTACGATCGCGGCCGCCCAGTGCGGTCCAATCGGTGCGGGTGAAGTCCTTGCCCAGGCGATCGGTCACCAGGATCTTGTTCTGCTTGCGGTATTCGACCGCAATGTAGGTGTTGTGGCCGTCCGCATCCAGGTCGCCCCAGCCATAGATGCCGGAGACGTGGGCCGTCTTGCCGTCGTGGTGCGAGGATTCGCCGCCTTCGGCCGTGATGCTGCCGCCGACCATGCTCTTCTTCAGGATCACGTTGACCACGCCGGCCACCGCATCGGAGCCGTACACGGAAGACGCGCCATCTTTCAGGATCTCGATGCGTTCGATCGCTTCGAACGGGATCTGGCTGATGTCGACGAAGCTGCGCTGGCCGTCATCGGACAACGCGTAAGGCGCCATGCGGTGGCCGTCGATCAGCACCAGGGTGGCGCCCACGGACAGGCCGCGCAGCGAGATGCCGCTGGCGCCGCCGGCGAAGGCGCCGCTGAATGCTTGCGACAGCGTACCCTGGCCGTTGGCCGTCACGTTGCGCAGCACTTCGGAAACGGAGGTATAGCCGGAAGCCTTCAAATCCTGTGCGGTCAGCACTTGCACAGGGCTTGGCGTCTCCTTGTCGGTACGGCGGATGTTCGAGCCGGTGATTTCCACACGCTGGATCGGTTGCGAAGCTTCCGGTCCGGAGGTGGTTTGCGCCTGGACTGCCGGCGCGAAGGCCAGGGTGCCAAGGGCCAGGTGGACTGCGAGGGGCAATACTTTGTGCTTCATTCTGATGATCTCCATGAGGATGAGGCGATCATCAGATCACTTTCGATATCTAATCGTCAATTAGAAACTTTATAATGTTGCCCCATTTCCACAAAATTACAACTGGTTACAAGTGACTACTTTTCCGCACTTGACCTATTGCCCTCGCGAGCTGCCGGAACGACGACGCTTCCCCGCGAAGCAGGCAAGCGGGAACAGGGCCAGCGCGGCACACAAACGCACAAACAGCATCATCGCTTCAGAACTCCACCTCAAAATAGACCGGCGCCCGGTGCTGCTCCGCCCAGTGCAGGATGGCGCGCACTTCCTCCAGCGCAGCCAGCGTGGCCTTCTTGGCCGGCAGCTTTTTTGCCGTTGCGTCGATTGCAGCGAGCAGTCCGTCGACCGCTTTCAGCACTTCCACAGCCGGCGCGCCGTCCTGTGCTGCCTGGCCGTCGATACCAACGTACTTTGACAGCGCAGGAAGGCCCGCCTCCTCGCTGATCGCCTCGAGCTTGCTCCAGGCGCGGCCCAGCGCACCCGCATCCATGTCCGGCTGCAGCGGGCACGCCGGCTGCGCAACCAGCCACATTGGCATGCCCGCCGAGCGGAACATTTTGGCAGCCTCGCGCCGGCGCTCCATCAGCTTGGCGTTGAAAGCGGGATCGGCGATCGCCGCGATCCATTCATTGGCGAAGGCCTCCTCCAGCTTGCGCATGCGCCGGACGTCGTCGACAACATCGGCCGGGAAAGCGCTGATGCTGCTGCGTTGCGAGACGATGCCCCAGCCAAAATGCGACATCCCATGCGCTTTCAGCACGCCCATGGCGCCGTCCTGCTTTGCGTAATACTCGTTGACCGTCTTGTCGATCTCCTTGCTGCTCTGGCCCATTGCATTGATGGCCTTTACCTTGGCATCGCTGAAAAACTCCCCCCGCGCATGACGACGGGCGATCATCAGTTCATTGTGGGCTTCACGCTCGGCCTGCAATTGTTCGCGCAACGCCAGCAGGCGCTCGATAGCAGCGCGTTCGGCGTCGGAGGCGGCGCGGGACAGCGCCATCTCCAATGCGCGTCGCTCCAGTTCTTTGGAGCGCGATAAGTTGATCTTTGCTTCTGTCCTGGGTGGTGTCGTCATGCCGCTGATCCGTTGGTGACTTCCGGAAACATTAGCAAAACAGACACGGCTTGTCACGTCCATGCCACGATATAATGTCGTCCTTCGGCCGCACCGCGGCCCAGCACAACAATATTTTTCCGAATGATTACCCTCTACGGCATCCCGAACTGCGACACCGTCAAGAAAGCCCGCGTATGGCTGGCCAGCCGACAGCAGGACTTCACCTTCCACGACTTCAAGAAACAGGGCCTGGACGAAGCCACCGTGCGCACCTGGCTGAAAACCCTGGACTGGGAAGTGCTGGTCAACAAAAAGGGCACGACCTGGCGCGCCCTGCCGGACGAGCGCAAAGCCGCCGTCACCAGCGCCGATGCCGCCGTTGCGCTGATGCTGGAAAACCCTTCCGTGATCAAGCGCCCGGTGCTGGTGGGCGCAGGCGCGAAAGCCCACGTCGGCTTCAACGACGCCATGTACCAGGAAATCTTCGCAGCATGAGCGCCTCCCGCACCCTCGACCTGACCGAAAAGCTGCTGGGACGCGAGTCCGTCACGCCCGACGATAAAGGCTGCCAGGACCATTTGAAATCCTGGCTGGAGCCGCTGGGCTTCCACTGCGAGACCATCGTCTCCGGCGAAGTGACCAACCTGTGGGCGCGCAAGGGCACGGAAAGCCCGGTGCTGGTATTCGCCGGCCATACCGACGTGGTGCCGACCGGCCCGGTCGAGAAATGGTCGTCCGAGCCCTTCTACCCGACCCACCGCGACGGCAAGCTGTATGGCCGCGGCGCTGCCGACATGAAGACTTCGATCGCCGCCATGGTGGTCGCCTGCGAGGAATTCCTGGCCGCGAACCCTGGACATAAGGGCTCGATCGCCTTCCTCATCACCTCCGACGAGGAAGGCCCGGCAACGGACGGCACTATCAAGGTGGTGGAGAAGCTGAAGGCGCGCAACGAGAGCATCGACTACTGCATCGTCGGCGAGCCGACTTCCGACAAGACCCTGGGCGACATGATCAAGAATGGCCGCCGCGGTTCGCTGTCGGGCAGCCTGACCATCAAGGGCGTGCAGGGCCATATCGCCTACCCGCAGCTGGCCAAGAACCCGATCCACCTGGCTGCGCCGGCACTGGCCGACCTGGTGGCCGAAGTCTGGGATCATGGCAACGAGTACTACCTGCCGACGTCCTGGCAGATGTCGAACATCAAGGCCGGCACGGGCGCCAACAACGTGATCCCGGGCGATATGCACATCGACTTCAATTTCCGCTTCTCGACCGCGTCCACGCACGAGAGCCTGCGCCAGCGCGTGCACGCCATCCTCGACAAGCACGGTCTGGAATACCAGCTGGACTGGGTGTTGTCCGGCCTGCCCTTCCTGACACCGCGCGGCACGCTTTCCGAAGCGCTGTGCCACGCCATCAAGGATGAAACGGGCGTCGACACCGAACTGTCCACCACCGGCGGCACCTCCGACGGGCGCTTCATCGCCCAGATCTGTCCCCAGGTGATAGAATTTGGCCCCCCGAACGCCAGCATCCACAAGATCGACGAGCACATCGAATTGCGCTTCATCGACCCGCTGAAGAACATCTACCGCCGCACCCTGGAAAACCTCCTGCGCTAAGAAAAACATTATGGATACCACCCTGTACACCACCCCGCGCGACCTGATTCGCCACGCAGTCACCCGCTTCAACAAGGCCAAGCTGTTCTTCGGCCATGGCAGCGCCGAGGCTTACGATGAAGCGGCCTACCTGACGCTGCACACCCTGGCCTTGCCGCTGGACCGCCTGGAGCCGTTCATGGACGCGCGCCTGCAGCCGGAAGAAGTGGCCGAAGTGCTGGCCGTGATCGAGCGCCGCGCCAACGAGCGCGTACCGGCTGCCTACATCACCAACGAGGCATGGCTGGGCACCTACAACTTCTACGTCGACGAGCGCACCATCGTGCCGCGCTCCTATATCGCAGAACTGATTCCTTCCTACTTCGCGCCGTGGGTCAATGATGCGGACAACGTGTCGAACATCCTGGAACTGTGCACGGGGTCGGGCTGCCTGGCCATCATGATGGCGGACGCCTTCCCGGATGCTGTGGTGGATGCAGTCGATATCTCTGGCGATGCGCTGGAAGTGGCGCGCAGG
Organism: Massilia eburnea; assembly: GCF_009720745.1. Classification (GTDB taxonomy): domain Bacteria; phylum Pseudomonadota; class Gammaproteobacteria; order Burkholderiales; family Burkholderiaceae_D; genus Rugamonas; species Rugamonas eburnea. The sequence goes on from NZ_WNKX01000007.1 coordinate 249,529, forward strand.
AACGTCGACACCTACAAGCTGAATGACCGCGTGAACCTGATCCAGTCGGACCTGTACGCCAACGTCCCGGCGGGCAAGAAGTATGACCTGATCATCAGCAACCCGCCGTATGTGAATTCTTCGTCGATGGCCAAGCTGCCGCAGGAATACCTGCACGAGCCGCAGATCGCCCTGGACGGCGGCGCGGACGGCATGGACCTGGTGCGCAAGATCGTTGCCGGTGCGGCTGAACGTTTGACCGATGACGGTTTGCTGATCGTTGAAATCGGCAATGAGAAAGAGTTTGCGGAGGCAGCCTTTGGCGAACTGGGGCTGACCTGGCTGACGACCAGCCAGGGCGATGATATGGTGTTCCTGCTGACTGCTGACCAACTGAAAATCTAAACCCGGCAAAGCGGGGTCAGACCCAAGGGTCAAGCCCTGTCTGTGCCACTGTCCGCGGCTTCGGCATAGCCGGGGTCTGACCCTTGGGTCTGACCCAGGTTTACCGGGTTTTAACGAGAATGACCACGAAATGATCCGCTTCACCAACGTCAGCCTGATGCGCGGCCTGAAACCGCTGCTGGAAAATGCCGACCTGACCCTGAACCCAGGCGACAAGATCGGCCTCATCGGGGCCAACGGCGCCGGCAAATCCAGCCTGTTCGCCATGCTGCGCAACGAGCTGCACCCGGACCTGGGCGACATCGACTTCCCGAAAAGCTGGCGCATGGCCTACGTAGCGCAGGAGACCCCTGCCCTGCCACGCACCGCCATCGACTATGCCATCGACGGCGACGCCCACCTGCGCGAATTGCAAGCCGAACTGGCCCGCCTGGAAGCCATGCCGGACTCCCCGGAGCACGGCATCGAGATCGCCCACGTCCACACCGCCCTGGCCGACGCCGACGCCTATACCGTCCAGTCGCGCGCCGAGCAGCTGCTGCTTGGCCTTGGCTTCACGCTGGAGCAGATGCAGCAGCCGGTAGCGAGCTTCTCGGGCGGCTGGCGTATGCGCCTGAACCTGGCGCAGGCCCTGATGTGTCCTTCCGACCTGCTGCTGCTGGACGAACCGACCAACCACCTGGACCTGGACGCGATCATCTGGCTGGAAGACTGGCTGAAGCGCTACCCCGGCACCCTGATCATCATTTCCCACGACCGCGATTTCCTCGACGAGATCGTGAACGTGATCGTCCACATCGACGAGCGCAAGCTGAAACGCTACTCGGGCAACTACTCCGGCTTTGAACGCCAGCGCGCCGCCCACCTGGTGCTGCAGGCGTCGGCGATCGAAAAGCAGCAGCGCGCCCGCGCCCACCTGCAATCGTTCATCGACCGCTTCAAGGCCAAGGCCACCAAGGCGCGCCAGGCGCAGTCCCGCATGAAGCAGCTGGCCAAGATGGAAGAACTGGCGCCGCTGCGCGCCGCCGCCGAATTCAGCTTCGAATTCCGCGACCCGGTCAGCGCGCCGAATCCGCTGCTGGTGATGGAAGACGTCAACTGCGGCTACCACACCGACCAGGGCGACAAGACCATTGTGCGCGGCGTGACCTTCTCCCTGGTGCAAGGCCAGCGTATCGGCCTGCTGGGCGTGAACGGCGCCGGCAAATCGACCCTGATCAAGACCATCGCCGGCGACATCGACCCGCTGACAGGCACCGCCACCACCGGCAAAGGCCTGGTGATCGGCTACTTCGCCCAGCACCAGGTGGAGATGCTGCGCCACGACGAATCGCCGCTGTGGCACCTGCAGAAAATGGCGCCGACCGTGCGCGAGCAGGAACTGCGCAACTTCCTGGGCAGCTTCAACTTCCCGGGCGAAATGGTGACCAGCAAGATCGCCCCGTTCTCCGGCGGCGAAAAGGCACGCCTGGCGCTGGCCCTGATCGTGTGGCAGCGTCCCAACCTGCTGCTGCTGGACGAACCGACCAACCACCTGGACCTGGAAACGCGTGAAGCGCTGACCGACGCGCTGGCACAGTTCGAAGGCACCCTGCTGGTGGTATCGCACGACCGTCACCTGCTGCGCGCCACCACCGAGCAATTCATCATCGTCGAGAACGGCCGCCTGCGCGAATTCGACGGCGACCTCGATGACTACAAGGACTGGCTGCTGCAAACCAAGATGGCAAAGCCGGCTGCCGCCAGCCCCGCGCCTGCCGCCGGCAGCGCCGCCGCAGCGGTCGAAGTCTCGCCCGTCGACCGCAAGGAACAGAAACGCCTGGAAGCCGAGCAGCGCCAGCGCCTGTCCGCCCAGCGCAAGCCCCTGGAAAACCGCCTGAAAAAGGTGGAAGCCGCCATGGCCCAGCGCAGCGAGCAGAAAGCCACGATCGACGCTGCCCTGGCCGATCCCGCGATCTACGAAGCGGAGAACAAGCCAAAGCTGAAAACCCTGCTGGCAGACCAGGTCGAATGCAGCAAGGAGCTGGAGCAGCTGGAAGGGGAATGGCTCGAGCTTCAGGAGCAGCTGGAAGCGCTGGCCGCCTGACGCTGGCGCCCCGTGCCGCGCACCGCCATCAGGCGGTCGATATCGAGCAGGATCAGCTTGCGTTCGCCCAGCAGGCCCATGCCCAGCAGGTAATCCACTTCCTCGCCCACATGCGGCAAGGGGTGGACGCTCGATGCCGGCAGCGTCACCAGGTCGGTCACGCCATCGGTGACCATGCCCATCACGCAAGTCGACAGCTGCAGGATGATCACGTCCGTGCGCGGATCGTGCGCCGGCGGGCGCGGGCCGAACGCCACGCGCATGTCCACAATGGGCATGATCACGCCGCGCGACAAAGCCACACCCTCCACCAATTCCCCGCCCGAAGCAATGCGTTCGAGCGCGCTCAATGGACGCAACTCCTGCACGCGGCGGTAGTCCAGCGCATACTCAAGGCCGCCCAGGCGGAACGTCAGGTACTGTCGCAGGTCGGCTTCCATAGTGCTCCTCTGATTCCGGTGATACTCCTCGCCATCGTACCGTTACGCAACAGCAAGCAGTTTGACCATCCTCAAAGGAATCCTCCTAGGCTACAATGCTTTCATGACAATTGCTGGGGAAAGCAACAATGTACCAATGGCTGAAGCGACTGCTCGCCAAACCTGAAAGCAGCCCAAAGCCGGCTTTGCAATGCGCGCCGGAGCCGCCTGCGGCGCCGCCCAGCGCCCCGATCCTCTCGCCCGCGGTGGAAGGCGGCCCCGATTTCGAACAGAAAGACCTGGTCAACTCCACCTTCCAGCGCTGGCTGTTCAACCTGCGCGAAGACGAAGCCCTCGACACCAACGCCCCCGAAGGCCGCGTGCTGCACGAATTGATCATGGCCGCGCAATCGGGCCACAACGCCGCCGACATGCTGCGCCGCATGCCAGGCGTGATCCCGCAGCTGCTGCAAAGCCTGCGCAGCGAAAATTTCGCCGGCGCCGACATCGCCCGCAACATCTCCAGCGACCTGGTACTGGTGGGCTCCGTGCTGCGCCTGGCCAATGCCGCCATCCTGAACAGCGGCGAGCCGACCACCATCAAGAGCGTCGAGCACGCCGTCATCGTCGTCGGGCAGGAAGGCCTGCGCCAGCTGATCACCTCCGTCGCTTTCCGGCCGATTATCGACCTGAACTCAGGCTACTACACCAAGCTGCTGGCGCCGCGCATCTGGGACCAGTCGGAAAAAAGCGCCATTGCCTGCCGCATGCTGGCGCCGGAATTCGGCGTCGAACCGTTTGAAGCCTTCCTGGCCGGCCTGGTGGTGAACTCCGGCCTGCTGACGGCCCTGCGCGTGATGGACAGCGTGGGCGCCAAGCCCGGCGAACTGGGTTCCGCCACTTTCCGCGCCCGCCTTGCTCGCGAAGGCCGCGCCATTTCAGCCGGCATCTCGGAAGCCTGGAACTTCTCGCCCGCCGTCACGCAAGCGATCCGCGAGCAGGAAGACACGCGCGGAGGCGGCGCCCTGTCGCCGATGGGACGCGTGCTGGCGGTCGGCGACTACCTGTCGAAAATCCGCATGCTGCAAGCCAACCGCATGATCAACGACACCGAGCACAACCTGTTCCACGACCTGCCCCTCGGCGCCCTGCCCTGCTACGCCGCCATCTAATCAAGCTGCGCTGGCGCTCCAGTCGAAGCTGCCGCTGCCGGCGTGGAACAGGGGCTGCTGCGAGCCCAGCGCGGTGCGCACGCGCAGCTTCACTTCTTTCGGCGGCAAGAGGTAGGCGGGGCCGAGGTCGGGATTGAACACCAGCTTGCGCACCAGCAGCTCGCCCGTTACTTGCCGTACCGTGCAGCGGGCGCTGCCAATCACCATCAGTTTTTGCTTGTAGACGTGCTCGCCCAGCTCCTGCTCTTTCTGCTGCGCGGCCTGGGCTTCTTTCATCGCTACCTGCAGGCGCGCGACCATCTTCAGCGAGGGGCCGACTTTCAGCGCCATCTTCTGGAACAGCACCAGCTGCTCCTGGTTCAGCGTCACTTCCTGCTTGCGCACTTTGCTGGCCAGTTGCAGATAGTTGCGCACTTCCTGGTCGGCGGTGATCGTGTCCATCTGCTCCTTGCAGCGCGCGGCCTGCTGTTCGCCCCTCTCGGCGCGGGCGGCGCATTCGGCCAGCTTTTCGTCGTATTTCGTAGTGTCGGGGACCATCACGTGCAGCTGCATTTCGGCCTGCTTGCGCGGGCCGGCGCTGTCGATCTCGATGCGGCGCGCGGCAATCGCGCAGCCGGCGGCCAGCTTGATCAGCACTTCGTCGGCCATGATTTCGCAGTTGTAAGCCTCGGTGATGATTACGCGGCTACCGGTAATCACGCAGTTCTGCGCCTTGCCCAGCACCACTTCGCCCGTCTTCGCCTGCAACAGCGCGCCCGAGGCCACGCCGGCGACGCGGATATTGCCGTCGGCATTGGTGGCGCTGCCGCCCATCAGGTTCTTTTGCAGGGCAATCGTTCCGCCGCGCGAGATGATGTGGCCGTACACGTCGGCATGCACGGTGATGTTGCCGCCTTCCACCGTGCGCTGCTCCTGCACTTCGCCGAATTCTTCGTAGTCGCCGTCCAGCTGCAGGTTGCCGGTGGTGCGCGCGGACACGCCTTCGCGGCTGACGATCTTGGGACCGATGGAAATGCGCTTGCTCTTGCCGTCGACGTTGATGAAGCCTTCGGTGGACGACACCAGGTAGTCGATGCCATCGTGGTGCTCGACCACCGTGCCTTCGCCGGCCACCGTGGTCAGTTCCACGTCGCGCGGCGCCGGCGGTTCCAGCACGATGCCGGACAGCTCGAAGCCGCGGGTGCCGGCAACCGGCGGTTCGCGCCGCAGCAGCCGCACCCGGGCCTTCACCTGCGGGAAGCGGTTCTGGAAGCTGTGCAAATCGAAGCGGCCATTGGCCAGCAGGCGCGGGGCGTTGGAGCGGTGGATGCTTTCCGAGACTTCGACGATGGCCGCGTCGCGCCCCGGCGCCGGCGGCAGCTTGCGCGCGACAATCAAACGCGCCACCTTGCCGCTGGCGATGGCTTCGCGCACGGCCGGCGCATCAATGCCGAAACGTATGCCCTTGGTCCACATATCGGCCACGAATTCGCCGAAGTCGAGGCGGGCCGGCACCGGCGCCAGCCCTTCGGCCTCGATGAACACGGGTTCGAAATAGTATTCCGCGTCGCCGCCGACAATGCGCACTGCCTTGTACAGGGCGCGGCGGGCGGTGGGAAATGGCGCGATCTCGTCGGCAAAGCGCCACAGCGCCTGGTCTTTCATCCCTTCCGGCAGCTCGGGGCCGGCGCCGTACAGGGCGCGGATGAAGACGCCGTAATCGAGTCCGCGAAAGGCGGCGCCGGAGAGGAACACCTGGTTGGCAGCCGCCTGCAGCAAGGACGCTGGGGCTTCGGCCTTGAAATACACGCCATCGGCGCGCTGGACCAGCGACGATGGCAGATCGCCAGCCGCCGCGGCGGCGGCCGATGCAGCGTCTGCAGGCACCATGTCTCCCGGGATAGTCTGTTGCGCCATTGTACGGCTAATGGCCCATCAGCCTGCGCCCGGCTCGGCTAGCGAAGCGCCATGCCAGTTCACGCTGCCGCTCGATCCGGCGAAGATCGCCACGCTGTCCAGCCGTGGCCCGCGCAGCATGGTCTTGTAATCCTTGGGCTGGGCCATGAAGTTGGCCGCCACGTTTTCCGCCAGCGGCAGGGTGCGCACCAGGACTTCGCCGTCCACCATGCTGACCCGCACCGAGGAACGTGCTGCGGCGCCGCGCTTCAGTTCTTCCAGTTCGTCGCGCCGCTTGCGCGCGCCGCCGATGGCCTCTTCGCCGACCTTGATCGATTGCACCAGCTGGCCGATGGCCTTGATCTGCGGCGCCACGGCGGCGGCCACCTTCTTCAGGTGCGGCACCTGGGCCGGAGTCAGGTGGATCTCGCCCTTGCGCAGCTTTTCTGCCAGGGTCAGGTAGCTGCGCACTTCTGCCAGGGCGTTCAGGCGGTCATGCTCGGCGCGCCAGGCGGCGATTTCTGCCTCGTGGACGGCGACCTGCTTTTGCAGCGCTTCCAGTTCGGCGTCATGGCCGGCCACGTCCTGCACCACGACATAGACGAACATTTCGCTGCTCTTGCGCGGGCCGGCGCTTTCCACCAGCACGCTGCGGCCGGCCACCGCGCAGCCGATCGCCAGCTCGATCTGCACTTCGTCGGCGAAGATTTCGCAATTGGACGCTTCGGCGATCACCACCTTCGGCGCGCTGATCACGCAGCTCTCGGCGCGGCCCTTGATGGTGACGGTGCCGCTGGCGGTCTGGATGGTCGAGCCGGAAGCCACGCCATCGACCTGGATATCGCCTTTGGCATTGACCGCCTTGCCGCCCACCAGGTTGCGGCCCAGGATAATCGTGCCGCCACTGGAGTGGATATTGCCGAACACGTCGCCGTGCACCGTGATATCGCTGCCGTTTACGTCGCGCAGTTCCTGCACGTCGCCGAATTCCTCGAAAGCGCCCATCAGCTCCAGGTTGCCCGTAGTTCGGCCGGAGACGCCTTCACGGCTGATGATCTTGTCGCTCAGCGCCACCTGCCCGCTTTTCGGATCGACGTTGAGGAAGCCTTCGCGCGCCGCCACCAGGAATTCGCCGTCGTGCTCGCGCGCGATCACCGTGCCCTCACCTGCGAAGCGCTGGAAATCGACGTCTTTCGGCGCCAGCGCCGCCAGCGGCAGGCCGGCAATATTGCGGCCCGGTTCCCCCGGCACGCCGGGCAGCTTTTGCAGCAGGCGCACGCCCTGCTTGATCTGCGGGAAGCGGTTCTGGAAGCTGGTCAGGTCCACGGTGCCGTCGGCGCGCTGGCGCGGGGCATCGCTGCGGTGCAGTTCTGGCGCCACCTCCACTACCTGCGCATCCTGGGCCGGGGTCGGCTCCAGGTCGAGTGCGGCGGCCACCCGTTCGCCCTTGGGCGCAGCCAGCGCGGCGCGCACCGCCGCCACCTGGATGCCAAAGCGCACGTTCTTCAGCCACATATCGGCCACGAATTCATCGAAGTCGAGTTGGGCCAGTCGTTCCGGCAGCAAGGTGCCGTCCTCCAGCTCCTCGGCCGGCAGGTAGATCGGTTCAAAGAAGTATTCCGCCTCGCCGTCGCGGATCTTGACGTTGCGGTACAGGGAATGGCGCTCGGGCGGGAAAGGTTCCAGCCGCTCGGCCACGCGCGCCAGCAAGCCGGCATTGGGCGCCAGCTCCGGTCCCACGCCGTACAAGGCGCGCGCCAGCGCCGGATAATCCAGGCCGCGCAGCACGTGACCGCTGCGGAACAGCGCGTCGATGGCATTGGTCAGTTCAGGCGCGGGCAGGCGCACGTCGAGGAACACGCCATCGGCGCGCTGCACGACGCCCGGCGGCAAGCCGGCGCTGCTTTCCTGTTCTGCTGTGTGGGACAAGGCTCTTCCTCCAGTGCCCTGATCTTGGGCGCGCCAAGGCGCGTTGTCTTGCGGGCAATCAATATTACACGCAAAACATCAAAAAACGGAGGTTTTTGGAGCCGAAAGTTTTCTTAGCGTTACGTAAACGTCACAATCACCGTCTCGGAGGCAAGGAATACACTTGCTGGCCCGCTTCATTGATCTGGCGGCGCAGGTCGCGGCGCTCGTCGGCCGTCATGCGGCCGTTGCGGCGCGGCGGCTCCGCGCTGTTCTGGCTCTCGTCGATGCGGCCTTCATACGAACGCTCGCGCGCTTCGCGCAAGTCGTTGTAGCGGCTCTCGCGGAAATCGCGCGGCGCTTCGCGGCGCTCCATTTGCCGTTCCATTTGCCGTTCTTCGCGGCGTTCCTGCTGCCGCATCTGGCGGTTGGACTGCGCTTGCGCGTTCGCCATCAAGGTGCAGCACAGGGCCGCGCACAGCGCTGCAGCCGCTTTGCCCAATCCTGTTTTCACACCAAGTTTCATCGCAGTCCTCGTGGTACTTGCCTATCCATGCCCGCAGTGTATGCGCTCCTCCTTTCCATAGTAAGAGCGACCGGGTAAAGTTTGTAAGAATTTGTAATGAGTTTTCACCGGTATGGCGCCGGCGACGAATATGACGTTACCATAGCGACATGCATCTGACAATTCAACAAGATCAACACTTTTATGAATACCACCACTAATCCTCCAGCCGCACCGGGCGGCCAGCACGGCCACCAGGCCAAGATCATGGTGGTGGACGACGACGTCCGCCTGCGCGACCTGCTGCGCCGCTACCTGACCGAACAAGGCTTTAACGTCGTCACCGCCGAAAACGCCACCGCCATGAACAAGCTGTGGCTGCGCGAGCGCTATGACCTGCTGGTGCTGGACCTGATGCTGCCCGGCGAAGACGGCCTGTCGATCTGCCGCCGCCTGCGCGGCGCCGGCGACCAGACCCCGATCATCATGCTGACCGCCAAGGGCGAAGACGTGGACCGCATCGTCGGCCTGGAAATGGGCGCCGACGACTACCTGCCCAAGCCTTTCAACCCGCGCGAGCTGGTGGCCCGCATCGGCGCCGTGCTGCGCCGCAAGCAGCCGGACGAAATCCCGGGCGCGCCGTCCGAGCACCCGCAAAGCTTCGAATTCGGCCAGTTCGTGCTGGACCTTGGCACCCGTACGCTCAAGAAAAACGGCGAAACCGTGCCGCTGACCACCGGCGAATTTTCGGTGCTGAAGGTGTTTGCGCGCCATGCGCGCCAGCCGCTGTCGCGCGAAAAGCTGATGGAGCTGGCGCGCGGCCGTGAATACGAGGTGTTCGACCGCAGCCTGGACGTGCAGATTTCCCGCCTGCGCAAGCTGATCGAGCCCGATCCATCGAGCCCGCTGTACATCCAGACCGTCTGGGGCCTGGGCTATGTCTTCATCCCAGAGGGCCAGCCACGCTGATTTTGGGCTGCCGATGAAATTTCGCCTGCCGCGCCCGGCGTCGCTGACCAGCGGCCTGTTCTGGCGCACTTTCCTGATGCTGAGCGTGCTGATCACGCTCTCCATGTCGGCCTGGTTCGGCATGGTCAACTACCTCCAGCGCGAACCGCTGGCGCAGCAGACTGCCGCCCAGGTGGTATCGGTGGTGACCATCACCCGCGCCGCCCTCACCCACTCGGCGCCCGATTTGCGGCGCGAGCTGCTGTTCGAGCTGGTGTCGAATGAAGGCATCCGCGTCTTCACCATGGAGGATGACGACGAGGTGGCGCCGGCGCCGTCTTCCGGACTGATGTCCGATATCCACGCCCTGGTGCGCGCCAAGCTGGGCGCCGACACACGCTTTTCCTCGGAAGTGAACGGCGTGCCCGGCTACTGGGTCAGCTTCAAGATTGCGGACGACCGCTACTGGCTGATGATGGAACGCGAACGCTTGCAGAGTCCCGTCGAATGGCTGGGCTGGGCGGGCGTGGTGTCGGTGGTGTCGCTGCTTGGCGCGGCGCTGATTTCCAGCCTGATCAACCTGCCCCTGAAACGCCTGACCGAGGCGGCGCGCCAGATCGCCCAGGGCAACCATCCCGACCCGCTGCCCGAAGTCGGGCCGCAGGAGGTGCGGCAGGCCAACCGCAGCTTCAACCAGATGGTCGATGACCTGGAGCAGGTCGAATCGGACCGCGCGGTGATCCTGGCCGGCATTTCCCACGACTTGCGCACGCCGCTGGCGCGCATGCAGCTGGAGGTGGAGATGGCCAACCTGTCGCAGGAAGCGCGCGAAGGGATGCAGTCCGATATCGCGCAGATGGATGCGATCATCGCGCAGTTCCTCGATTATGCGAAGCCGACGGAGGCGTCCAGCTTCATCAATGTGGATATGGTGGCGCTGCTGTCCGACTGCGCGCATGAGGCGGGGCGGCAGGCCGATGTGAAGATGACGGCTGAGCTGCCGGAGCATGCGCAGGTGCTGGGCAATGCGACCGACCTGAAACGGGTGATTGCCAACCTGGTCGAGAATGCGCGACGCTACGGCAAGACGCCGGGGACGGACGTGGCTGAGGTGGATATCAAGTGCACGGTGCGCGGCATGCATACCGCCAAGCGGGTGGTGGTGGAGGTGCAAGACCACGGCGTGGGTGTGCCGGATGAGCAGATTGCGCAGTTGCTGAAGCCGTTCACGCGGCTGGATACGGCGCGCGGGCAGGCCAATGGCGCTGGCCTTGGGTTGGCGATTGTGGACCGCGTGCTGTCGCGGCATGAGGCTGAGCTGGAGGTGGCCAATCGCGAGGGTGGCGGGCTGAAGTTCACCATCACTTTGCGCGCGCTTTAAACCCGGTAAATCAGGGTCTGACCCAAGGGTCAGACCCTGTCTGCTCAGCCGCCGCGGGTGGGGCCCAGCCCCATTCGTGAAACCGTACAGGGCCTGACCCCGCATTACCGGGTTTTGGTCTAAATTGAAGCCATGCGCACCAAACAAGGCTTCGCCGGCGCCATCGGCCACACGCCCCTGATCCGTCTCGCCTGCCTCTCGGCCGAGACCGGTTGCGACATCCTTGCCAAAGCCGAGTTCATGAACCCCGGCGGCTCCGTCAAGGACCGCGCCGCCCTCGCCATTATCCTCGACGCCGAACGCTCGGGCCGCCTGCGCCCCGGCGGCACCGTGGTCGAAGGCACCGCCGGCAACACCGGCATCGGCTTGGCCCACCTGTGCGCGGCGCGCGGCTACCGCTGCGTGATCGTCATCCCCGACACCCAATCGGAAGAAAAATTCGCCATGCTGCGCACCCTGGGCGCCGAAGTCCGTCCCGTGAAAGCCGTCCCCTACGCCGACGAGAACAACTACCAGAAAGTCGCCGGCCGCCTGGCACAGGAACTGCCCAACGCCATCTGGGCCCAGCAATTCGACAACCTGGCCAACCGCCAGGCCCATTACCAGCACACCGGCCCCGAAATCTGGCACGACTGCGAAGGCCGGATCGACGCCTTCACCTGCGCCACCGGCACCGGCGGCACCCTGGCCGGCGTAGCGCGCTACCTGAAGGAACAGCGTCCCGCCACCCGCATCGTGCTGGCCGATCCTTATGGCAGCGCCCTGTACAGCTGGATCAAGCACGGTGAACTGAAGAGCGAAGGCAGTTCCATCTCGGAAGGCATCGGCAACAGCCGCGTCACCGCCAACTTGCAAGACACGCCCATCGACGACGCCCTGCGTATCGACGACAGGACTTGCGTGCAGATGGTCTACCGCCTGCTGCGCGAGGAGGGCCTGTATGTGGGCGGATCGAGCGGCATCAACGTCGCCGCAGCTGTTGAGCTGGCGCGGCAGATGGGTCCCGGCCACACCATCGCCACCCTGCTGTGCGACCGCGGCGCCACCTACGCGGCGCGGCTGTTCAACCCGGAATGGCTGGCGCAAAAAAATCTTTTGTAATCGTGTCGATCTGGCGCCGCGCCGTTCGTCGTGGGATTATGGAGGCCGCAAACGGTGTCCACTTCCCTCAACAACGAACGGAGATCCACCATGACTGTCAAAGCGATTCCTGAAGGCATGCACACTGTTACCCCGCACCTGGTCTGCGAGGGCGCTGCAGAAGCCATCGAGTTCTACAAGAAAGCCTTCAACGCCGTGGAAAATTCCCGCATGCCGGCGCCGGACGGCCGCGTCATGCACGCCCAGCTGAAAATCGGCGATTCGGTCATCATGCTGGTCGATGACTTCCCTGACCATGGCTGCTTCGGCCCGAAACACTTGAAAGGCAGCCCAGTCACCATCCACCTGTATGTGCCCGACGCGGACGCGACCTACGCCCAGGCAGTCAAGGCCGGCGCCACCGCCAAGATGCCGCCAGAGGACATGTTCTGGGGCGACCGTTACGGCGTGCTGATCGATCCTTTCGGCCACAGCTGGTCGGTCGCCACCCACAAGCGCGACCTGACGCCGGAACAGATGGTTGAAGGCATGAAGGAAATGATGAGCAAAATGCCGGAAAACTGCAAAGCTTAAGGAGAAGCCAGAATGCGATTCATGCTCATCGTAAAAGCCACCCCCGATTCCGAAGCCGGCAAGATGCCCAAGACCGAGCTGCTCGCGGCCATGGGCAAGTACAACGAGGAACTGGTGAATGCCGGCGTGCTGCTGGCCGGCGAAGGTCTGCACCCCAGTTCGCGCGGCGCCCGCGTGCACTTCTCGGGCAGCAAGCGCACCGTGATCGACGGTCCGTTTTCGGAAACCAAGGAACTGATCGCCGGCTTCTGGCTGATTCAGGTAAAGTCGCTCGACGAAGCCATCGAATGGGTCAAGCGCTGCCCCAATCCGATGGAGAGCGATTCCGATATCGAAATCCGCCAGGTGTTCGAGGCCGAGGATTTTGGCGCCGAGTTCACGCCTGAATTGCGTGAGCAGGAAGCGCGCATCGCCAGCAAGATCGCAGCGCCGGTATAAGGAGAAGAGCAATGCAGTACATGGTTATTCGCAAGGCCGACGCCGCGTCGGAACTGGACGGTTTCCCGTCCGCTGAACTGGTGCAGGCCGTACCGGGTGCCAAGTGGCTGCGCTCCAGTGCCGACGGCGGTTTGCGCATGCGCCGCCGTAACGGCCAGTGGCTGTATGAAGAAGGCCCGTTCAACGATGTGAGCGTGGCCGGCTTTGCATTCATCGAGGCTGAGGACCGCCGCGCCGCCAGCGAACTGGCGGCGCGCTGGCCCTCGGCCGACGCCGAAGGCCGCGCCGTGCTCGAAGTGCGCGAAGCCGGCTGTCCCGGCGGCTGCGTAGGCTTCGACACGGGCAGGCCACCCAAGCATACCGCCTGGGCTGTCCTGTTGCGTTCCGACGAAGTGGCGGAGCAGGATTTCGAACCGCCAGCCGCGGTGATCGACATCATGAACCGCGCCAATAATGCCGGCATCGCCGCCGGCGTTGCGCTATCCGGTGAAGGCCTGAAATCCACGGCCCGCGGCGCGCGCGTCAAATTCAGCGGCGGCAAGCCCTTCATCACCGACGGTCCCTTCGCCGAAGTGAAGGAACTGATCGCCGGCTACTGGGCCGTTGATGCCGCCTCGCGCGACGAGGTGATAGCCTGGGTCAAGTCCTATCCCTACCCCAGCCAGGGCGATATGGAAGTCGAACTGCGCAAGGTGGCGATTTAGTTGCGCACAGCCGTGGAGGCGCGCAGCACCAGCTGCGCGTCGATCACGGTGAGCGGCTCAGCTTCCTGGCCATCGATGGTGGCAAGCAGCTTCCGCATGGCCGCTGCGCCCATGCGTTCACTGTGCAAATCCACGCTGGTCAGGCCAGGGCAGGAGAAATGCCCAAACTGGATATTGTCGAAGCCAACTACCGAGATATCGTCCGGCACCTTGAAGCCCAAAACCTGTGCGGCCTTCATGAAACCCAGCGCCAGCAGGTCGTTGAAGCACACCAGCGCGTCGAGTGGCTGGCGCCCCAGCACAATGGAGGAACATAACTTTTCGCCAGCCGATGCCGACGGCGCCTCGGCGTTGAACACTGTCAGCTCCAGGCCTTGTGCAGCCAGCGCTTCGCGTACGCCTGCCATGCGCTCGCGGTCGCGCAACGACCTGGAAAAGCCCATATACCCGACGCGCTGGTGGCCTTGCGACAGCAAGTGGCGCGTCACCATGAAGGCGCCCAGTTCGTCATCACTGGCTACGGAAGGGAGATTGATGCGTTGCGGCCGGCCGAAATAGACTGCAGGCCGACCGAGCGCCATCAGCCAATCCAATTCCGCCTCAGGCGTCCGGGTGTACACGATGAGGCCATCCACGCGGCGGCTCAAGGTCTCCAGCAAATGACGTTCGCGCTCCGGCGTTTCTTCGGTATCCACCAGCAGCAAGGTGTAGCCGTGGTCCTGTGCAACGCGGCTGGCGCCCTTTACCACGCTGGCGTAATGGGGATTCGTGATATCCAGGACAGACAGTCCAATGGCCTTGGTGCGGCCTGTGATCATCGACTGCGCCATGGGGTTGGAGCGGTAGCCCAGTTGTTCGATCACGCTGGTCAGGCGGGCTTCAACGGCCGGCGAAAAGCGCTGGGTGCCATTGACAAACTTGGAGACCGTGGCGTTGGACACGCCAGCGGCGGCGGCCACATCCCGGATTGTCGCTATGGTCTTCTTCATCGCACGGTCATTTTTGGAAAAGTTGCCGAGTTTATCATGCTAAAGTATCACCATGAACGACAACAGCATCCACCGCGCCATCGACGCCGTCTGGCGCATTGAAGAAGCCAAGATCATCGCCGTGCTGACGCGCATGCTGCGCGACGTCGCCCTGGCCGAGGAAATGGCGCAGGACGCCCTGGTCAGCGCGCTGGAAACCTGGCCGGAAAACGGCACGCCCGACCGCCCGGCCGCCTGGCTGATGCAGGCCGCAAAAAACAAGGCCCTCGACTACCTGCGCCACCAGAAGCTGGTGCACGAAAAAGAGCCGGAGCTGACTTACGAAATAGAAGGGCTGCTGCAAGACGCCGCGCCCGACCTGGAGCGCGAGCTCGACGACAATATCGGCGACGATCTGCTGCGCCTGATCTTCATTTCCTGCCACCCCGTGCTGACCATGGAGGCGCGTGTGGCGCTGACCCTGCGCCTGCTGGGCGGCCTGACGACCGAGGAAATCGCCCGCGCCTTCCTGGCTTCGGAAGCGACGGTGGCGCAGCGCATCGTGCGCGCCAAACGCACGCTGGGCGAGGCCAAGGTGCCGTTCGAAGTGCCGCGCGGGGAGGAGCTGGAAGAGCGCCTGTCCGCCGTCCTGCAGGTGATCTACCTGGTCTACAACGAAGGCTATTCCGCCAGCGCCGGCGCCGACTTGATGCGCCCTGCCCTGTGCAACGAGGCGCTGCGCCTGGGCCGCATCCTGGCCGAACTGGTGCCAGGCGAGCCGGAAGTGCATGGACTGGTGGCGCTGATGGAAATCCAGTCTTCACGCTCCCGCGCACGCACGGATGCCGAAGGCAAGCCGGTGCTGCTGCTCGACCAGGACCGCACGCGCTGGGACCAGATGCTGATACGGCGCGGCCTGGCTGCGCTGCAGCGTGCGCAAAGCCTGGACCGCGTGCCGGGCCCCTATGTGCTGCAAGCGGCCATCGCATCCTGCCACGCCCGCGCGCGCCGTGCCGAGGATACGGACTGGCAGCAGATCGCTTCCTTGTACCTGGCGCTGGCAACACGCTCGCCCTCGCCTGTGGTCGAACTGAATCGCGCCGTGGCGCTGGCCATGGCCTACGGCCCGGCCGTGGGCCTCGAATTGGTGGACCAACTGGTCGATGAACCAGCACTCAAGCAGTATCACCTGCTGCCAAGCGTACGCGGCGACTTCCTCTACAAATTGAATCGCCTGCCAGAGGCCCGCTTCGAATTCGAACGTGCTGCATCGCTGACGCAAAACGAGCAGGAACGCCAACTGCTGCTGACGCGCGCGGCAGCGTGCAGCTAAGGTGCGCAAATGACCGATTTCATTGCCACCCGCTTCACGCTGGCAGTTCTCGACCTGGCCAAATCCACGGACTACTACACGTCCGTGCTTGGCCTGGTGATCGACTTCACGGTTCCCGGCTGGTCCTTCCTCTCCCGCGGCAGCTTCCGCGTCATGCTCGGCGAGTGCAAGGATGCCATGTCCCCGGCGCAGCTGGGCGATCACTCATGGTATGGCTATGTGTACGTCTCGGATGCCTCCGCCCTATTCGCCGAATTCCGGGCCAAGGGCGTTGAGTTCGTCCAGGAACTGGCAGACAAACCGTGGGGCATGCGCGAATTCGGCATCCGCACAATTGACGGCCATCGCATCATGTTTGGCCAGGAGTTCTAATGCAATGCCGGCCATAAAGCCAACTAACTATCGCAAAACACAAAAAATCATGCGTTTCACCAGCTTCCTAATCTCGTCCTTGATGTTTGCAGTTCCTCCAACATTTGCTGATCAGGCACCAATCGTCTCCGCCCAGGTAATTCGTCTAAGCGATGCCCCGTCCGCAGTGTTTAATACGTCCGGCTGGTCGAATACAAATTCGTCGAACCCTGTCATCCTGACTCCTGACCTGCTCACTAACGCAATGATTGGCGTCAGTCGCTTGGCGAAGGGACAGCCGCTGCTTCGCAGCCAGGTTACCGTTCCTGAGAGCCTGGATGTTGAGAGTATTCGAAAAGCGGTCAACGAACGCCTGAGGGACAAAGCAAACCTTTCCATCAATGTCGAGAGCATAGGCTCGCGGCAAGTGGTTGTAGCACGGTACGGCGACGGCAAGCAGGAATGGATCGAGTACGCTTTTGAGTTCGAAAATCACCTGGCATATGTACTGTTGAAGGCCAAATCCGGCGACTACTTCGACAAAGGTGCTAAGGTTGCCGCCGGAATCGTTCAATCGTTCGCGGCACCATGAGGCGGCCGATATTTTCAAAGACAAGGTTCATGCGAACACTGGCAACGCTCCTCTTTTTCACTCTACAGAGTCTGGCAATGGCGCCTGCTCTGGCAGATTCTGACCGGCCGACTGTCATCGTCATTACTTCTGCGAAACTGACATTTCACTACTCCTAGATCAATTTCCTGTCGACTTCCCCGGTAATGTGGGGCGAAGGGAAAGCGCCGAAACATCCCAGATATTTGAGATTCATGCTCGTTCAACCCTATGAGAGCCCCCCCGAGTTTGTGATTGAGAGCTGGACCTTCGGCGAAGAAGGCTGCTGCAAGCGCCTTGTGCACACGAGACAATTCGATTTCACTGGAGACTTTCTCAGTGCCTTTGCCACGCCCGATTCAGCTAAATGTGAAACAGGATTCCTATTTGGCCGCTGGCTTGGACCGGCGTCGTTCAGTTTTCAATTGGATTGCAAGTCTTTCATCGCACGCCATGTCGATCGCGAAACCATTGAAATCCTATCGTTGGACGGCAGGCATCCCTAGAATCACTTCCTCAAAAAACATGAAAAACGAGTCCCGTTCATCATCAATCGCCAGAGTCATTACGTCTTGGCCATTTCTGTTTTTCTTGTCGACCCTCTTATTGAACGATTGGTTGTTGAAATACGCTTTTCCAGGGACCGTTACCGGGAAATTGTCCGATTTCGCGGGAATTGCGGTAGTTGGAACCCTGGCGATGTCGATTTGGCCAAAGCGCTTGCTGACGGTGTCATTTGTCATTGCCGCCGGCTTCATTTGGTGGAAAGCGCCTCTGTCGCAAATTGCGATCGATGCGCTGAACCGGTTGATGCCAGGGCGCATCGGGCGGACCGTGGATTACACGGATCTCGTAGCGCTTTGCGTTCTGGCGGTTTGCCCGCATCTCTCAAGCTGCGCAGAACGATATTCCTTGTTCTCTCAAAGCACACAAACTACGCTTCGCCTTCCGCTGTTCTGCGCAGCCATATTTGCAATCACAGGAACATCGTACATTCCTACGCGCGACGCCTACTCGATGAGGAAAACATCATCTTCCGTGGCTTTTCATCGAGACCAGGTCGCTGATGCAATCGCTCAGGTAATGAAGCAGGAAGGCCTGGAATGCATGGACTGCTCAAGGCCCTTGGAGACTGCAAAGTACTCTGGCCGCGGGCTGCTGGCGCGTTATACATTCAGCGAGCAAAATGCCGTTCTTTTCCAGGTTGAGGCATGGCCAGATGGCCTCAATTTTGGTGCCAGTGGAAAGGACAAGGCAGATGCTCTTCGAGAAAAGCTGAAATCCTTGATGGCAAAGCGTTTCAACGGTCTTGAATACGTTGAGCCATTAAATCCCGAACGCTAAGCGCTTTCAAGTGCACCATCGCGGCGCGTACGGCGGTAACGTGGAAGGTCGTCGCAGATCGGTTCCCAGTGCAGGCGGTTGTCGGCGAAGGTGTGGTCCTGCGGTGGCAGCGCCTCCGGGTTATCGAGGCTGCAGGTGGTGATATCCATTTCGTCCGGCGTGGAGTCGTCGCGGAACGTGAGCTGCGTGCCGCAGGCGCTGCAGAATTCTCGAGTTACGCCGGGGCTGGAATGGAAGATGGCGGCTGTGCCGCGAACATAACGGAACTGCGTGCGCGGCACGCTGAACCAGGCCACGCTTGGCGCGCCGCACAGGCGGCGGCACATCGAGCAATGGCACCAGGTGCATGTCAGCACCGGCGCCTCGGCTTCATATTGCACTGCCCCGCAAAAACAGCCGCCCGTGTACATAGGGATCTCCCTATTCCAGCAGTTTGGTCATGAGCAGTTCCGCCGAGCCGTAGCCGTACAGCGAATCGCTCTCCAACCCCTCCGTGTCATAAGGCACGGACACTTCGCGTTCCGGCTTGGCCGGATCGTCGCCGTAAGTCGCCTGCCAGGCGCGCTTGAGCGCATCGGCGCGGCGGATGAACATCGGTACCGGCCAGTCGCGCCGTTCGAAACCGACGGTATTGCCGATCACCGGCCAGCGCCCATTGGCCACCGCGATGTCGCCGGTGCGGATCACCTTGAGCGCATCGTTCGCCGACAGCTGCTGCACGTCGCCAAGGGTCGGCAACGTCCAGTGGGTCGGCCCGAACAGGTAGGCCAGCATGACCTTTCCTTGCGGTGACAGGCGCGCCACCAATCCGGTGGCATACCCGCCATTTCTGAGCGGGATGGCAAACCAACTGCCCTCCCGGTACGGCTGCAACTTCATCGACATCCTTTCTCATTGCAGCGCGATACCAGAAACGTTTTATTCGTAGTGGTACTGCGCGGCGATCGGTCCCGCTTTGAACAGCGCTTCCTTCATTTCTTTATCCAGCTTCGGGTCGCGCCGGCGCACCCATTCCAGCAGCATCGCGATCTGCTTGCGCGTGGAATCGCGATGACTGGCCATGACCAGTTTCAGCTCGGGATCGGTGCACGTTTCGATACGCTGGTTATGCATATCCAGCATTTCGATCTTCTCGCTCAGCGACGTCAGCGCCCGGTGCATATCCAGCACCTGGGCATTCAGATAGTCGCGCGGCTCGACCACGTGTTCCTGTGTCATCTCACTCTCCTTAGGCATGCGGATACACGCATTGTCAGCCTGCGGCGCGGATTTCTCAAGTGTAGCAAGGCGGTCTGATCGGTGTCGCACGGCTGGGCGCGTTTTGCGCGATAATGCCCGGCACTATGCAAAACTTTGAATTCCACAACCCTACCCGTGTCATCTTTGGCGTGGGCCAGATTGCCTCCTTGGCAAAACATATTCCTTCCGATGCACGTGTGCTGATGCTGTACGGCGGCGGCAGCATCAAGACCAACGGCACATATGATGAAGTGCGTGCCGCGCTGGCCGGTCATACCGTGCTGGAATTTGCCGGCATCGAACCAAATCCGAAATACGAAACGCTGATGCAGGCGGTGGAGTTGATCCACCGCGAGAAGATCGACTTCCTGCTGGCGGTTGGCGGAGGTTCTGTTGTCGATGGAACAAAATTTGTTGCCGCAGCTGCCGCATACGACGGCGATGCCTGGGACATCCTGAAAATCGGCGGCAAGGTCATCAAGGCGGCCCTGCCCTTCGGCGCGGTACTGACCTTGCCTGCCACCGGTTCGGAAATGAACAGCGCCAGCGTAATCAGCCGCGCAGAAACGCAGGAAAAGCGCGCCTTCATGAGCCCCCACGTTTATCCGCGTTTCTCGGTACTCGATCCGGCCAAGACCTTGACCCTGCCGCTGCGCCAGGTCGGCAACGGCGTGGTCGATGCTTTCGTCCACACCACCGAGCAGTACCTGACCTATCCGGCCAATGCGCCGGTGCAGGACCGCTTCGCGGAAGGCTTGCTGCAAACCCTGGTGGAACTGGGCCCGCAAGTGCTGGCGCGCCCGGACGACGTCGAGGTTCGCGCCAACATCATGTGGTCCGCCACCATGGCCCTGAATGGCCTGATCGGCGTCGGCGTGCCGCAGGACTGGGCCACGCATATGATCGGCCACGAGCTGACTGCCCTGTTTGGCCTGGACCATGCGCAGACGCTGGCGATTGTCCTGCCGGGCATCCTGCAGATCCGCCGCGAGGCAAAGCGCGGCAAGCTGCTGCAGTACGCCGAGCGCGTTTGGGGACTGAAGAACGGCACCGAAGATGAACGTATCGACGCCGCCATTGGCAACACACGCGCCTTCTTCGAGCAGATGGGCGTACCGACCCGCTTGTCCGGCTACGGCCTCGGCCCGGAAGCGATCGACGCCACCGTCGCCGCGGTGGAAGCGGCCGGCCTCACCGGCTTGGGCGAACACCGCGATATCACGCCTGCGGACGTGCGCAAGGCCCTGCAACTGAGCCTGTAGTACAATACCGCCTCGCTAGGGGTCCTCGCGCATGTGCGCGGGGTGAGAAATACCCTCGGAACCTGATCTGGATAATGCCAGCGAAGGAAAGCGCAGATGGATGAAGCTCCACTTTTTCGGGGCTTCGCGTGCTCTCCCGCTGGCGCACACGCACAGCAAGAGCACAAAATATGAACCGTACTCACCTCACCTTGGCCGCACTGGCCGTCGCTTCCGCCTTCGCCCCTGCCGCTTATGCGCAGGACCAGAAAATGACCGAAGTGGTCATCACCGCCAACCGCGTGGCCGCTGAGCGCTCCTCGGTCGCCGGTTTCAGCGACCAGCCATTGCTGCAGACCCCTGCTTCGGTCAGCGTGCTGACCCGCGAGCAGCTGCAAGACCTGAACATCCGCAACACCACCGACGCCGTCAAGTTCGACGCCAGCATCGGCGACGCCTACAACGCTGTCGGTTACGCAGAGCAGTTCTCGATCCGCGGCTTCAAGCTGGATAACGCCAGCTCCTACCGCAAGGATGGCCATGCCATTTCCGGCGACACCCAGATCCCGCTGGAAAACAAGGAAAGCATCGAAGTGCTGCGCGGCCTGGCCGGCCTGCAGATGGGCATTGCCGCCCCGGGCGGCGTGATCAACTACGTGACCAAGCGTCCGACCGAGAACACGCTGCGCTCGGTGGTCTTCGAGGTAAGCGAGCGCGGCTCCCTGCTGGGTACAGTGGACCTGGGCGGCCGTTTCGAAGACCGCCGCTTTGGCTACCGCATCAACGCGGCGGGCGAGCGTATGCGCTCGATCATCAAGGGCGCTGACGGCCACCGCAGCTTCTTCTCCGGTGCATTCGACTTCCGCATCAGCCCACAGGCGCTGCTGCAGATCGATGGCGATTATCAGAAGAAGTCGCAGAAATCCGCGCCTGGTTTCCAGCTGATCGGCGGCACCAGCTTGCCAAACGTTGATCCGGCTACCTTCCTGAACGACCAGCCTTGGGCCAAGCCAGTGGAAACCACTTCCACCAATTTCGGCATGAACTTCCAGTACGAGCTGTCGCCTGAGTGGAAGGCCACCGTCAGCGCCAACCAGCACCACTTCAAGCGCGATGACTACACCGCTTTCCCTTACGGCTGCTCGAGCGAAGAGCTGTGGCCTGGCTTCTGCGCCAACGGCGATTACGACGTCTACGATTACCGCAGCCTGGGCGAGAAGAAGAAACCGCTGTCGGCCAAGGCGCAACTGAATGGCCGCTTTGCGGCTGGCGGCTTCCGCCACGAACTGACCGCCGGCTTCTCCTTCTTCAGCAACCACGAAAGCTGGGGCGATTATGTGTATGACCTGGCGGGCGTGAGCAATATCTACCACCCTGCCGTGGTGCCGATGTCGCCCAATATGCCGGGCCCTGTTTCGGAGCGCCGTACCGACAATGAGCGCGCCGCTTATGTGCAGGACATCGTGGGCCTGACCGACCAGCTGGCGCTGCACGCCGGCGCGCGTTACGCTTCCGTGCGCCGCTCGCAGGTGGATGCTGCGCCTACCCGCAACAACTTCTGGCTCCCGAATGTATCGCTGGTGTTCAGCCCGACTTCCAAGCTGTCCTACTACGCTTCCTACGCACAAGGCCTGCAGCATGGCGGCGTAGCGCCACTGGAGACCACCAATACCGGCTTCGCGCTGGCTCCGGGCAAGTCGAAGGAAGTGGAGCTGGGCGCCAAGGCTGACGTGAATGGCATTTCGCTGACGGCTGCCCTTTACCAGATCGACCAGGGTCTGGAGTTCACCGATCCTGTGTCCAATACCTTCGTGCGCAGCGGCCAGGAACGCCACCGCGGCCTGGAATTTACCGCGCAGGGCAAGGTGACGCGTGAACTGATGCTGGGCGCTTCGATGGCGGCTATCCATACCGAGCAGGAAGGTACCGGCCTGGCGAGCTACGACGGCAAGCGTGTGACCAATGTGCCGAACTTTAAGTCGACCGTGTGGGCTGACTACATTGTGACCGACGTGCCGGGGCTGAAGCTGAACGCGAACTGGCAATTTGCAGGCAAAAAGGCGTTTGACCAGGAGAACAAGGTCTTCGTTCCGTCTTACAGCGTGGTGAACCTGGGTGGTTCTTACGCGACGCGTATGGGCGGGTCGTCGGTGATCCTGCGTGCGCAGGTGAAGAATGCGTTTGATAAGTTCTACTGGCGCGATGTGACGCCGGATCTGGGTGGGTATCTGTTCCCGGGGTCGCCGCGGACGTTCCAGGTTTCGGCACAGGTTGATTTCTAAACCGGTAGTGCAGTGTCAGACCCACTGGGTCTGACACTTGATACGCGGCCGCCGCGGGACCGGTTTAAAAGATGTACTGCACCCTCATCGCAAACGAATTCGCCGCCCTTCCCGAATTCTTTCCGAACAGGTAAGCCGCTTCGTACTTGAAGTGATCCACCTGTCCAAAGAACGCCGGCCCCGCACGATGCCCCTGCTTCTTGGCCGGCAGCCAGTCATTCCACTTGCCCACTTCACCAAAGCCCTGCAGCCCCGGCGAGAACCAGCTTTTCCAACGCTGTTTGACCTGCCACTGGTAGACCAGCTCCGTGTCGTTCTGCTCCCCGTTATCCATCTCGCGCTGGAAGAACAGGTTGAAGTTGATCTGCGTACGCCAGACCTGCGCCTGCAGCACCGGCCCGATCTCCACGGCATAGCCATCGTCACGATTCCTTGCCCGCTCAACGGTCGTATGCAACGCCACATCCACATCGTACTGGCCTTGCGTCAGCAGGAAGTCGTTCTGCCATTCCAGGCCAGTGTTGCGCGTATGCCGGCCGTCGAACTGTACCCATTGCGTGGAAAGCTCGGTATACCAGCGCGGCGTCACGCCATAGGCAAAGCCGATCTCCGGGCTGGCCACGTTGCGTGAATTCTTGTAATGGGCGTTCCAGTACTTGTAGTCGATTGAAGCCTGCCCCGCCATGTCGTAGACGGAGACCAGGTAATAACCCGTATCGGCAAACGCGACCTGCGGCAGGAAGGCAGCCAGCACGAGCAATCGTTTCATCTTCAATCTCCCAGGAGTTGACCTACCTGTTTCAAGCGCTCGTCGAGGTCCCCGGAGATGCGCGTGTAAGGCACGCCGCGCCGGGCCAGTTCCTCGAGCAGGATGGCGTCAATCATACCGCTGACATCCTGCTCTTCGTGATGCAATCCATCGGGTATCCATGCAAATTCCGGCTTGCAGACCAGGGTAATGTCGTATCGGCGCGACGAAGCGAGGCTTTCGAGCTGCTCGTCGATGCCGCCGAAGTAGTGGATGCTGTATACCGCCGTCATCAGCGGCGTGGTGTCGCAGAACAGGAAGCGGCCGCCTTGCGCGGCCAGCGCCTCCTCGCGCGCGACCTGTGTGCTGGCGATGTGGAACTGGTCGCCCGCTACCGGCACCTCCTGCCGCACGTCGCAGAACTCGCGCAGGTATTCCGGCACCCAGGGTTCGCCGTAGCGCTGCGCCAGCGCCTGCGCCAGCGTGGTCTTGCCGGATGCAGCGGCGCCGATGATGGCGACGCGGTAAGGCTGCTTCATTTCCAGACGACCGCTTCTTTCGGCCCCGCGCTGCTGCCCTGCCAGGCCAGCAGGCCGGCAATCGCCATCGCCACGAACATGCCGTACAGGACGGCAGTCAGCATCAAGCCTTTGTGGACGTATAGCGCAACGTACAGCACGTCGACGATGATCCATACGTGCCAGTTCTCGATCTTCTTGCGCGACAGGAGAGCCTGGCCCACCAGGCTGCCGGCAGTCAGGAAGCCATCCGCATTCGGTACGTCGGTATTGGTGTAGGTGCGCAGGAACCAGGCCAGTATGCCGAAACCGGCCAGCCACGCCAGGCCGGACAGCACGCGCCCGCGCATCGTCAGCGCCGACACGCCCAGCTGCTTGCCCTGGTTACCATGCAGCCATTGGTACCAGCCCCAGAACGACACTGCGATGAACACCCCCTGCAGCGCCATGTCGCCATACAGCCTGGCGTCGAAGAAGACCACGGCATAAGTGGCGGAGGATACGATGGCGAACAGCCAGGCCCAGTGGTTCTGGCGGATATTCAGCCAGACGGTCAGCACCGACAGCACAAAGGACAGCAGCTCCAGCGGAGTCGTGGCGGGCAGGCCAAACAGGGAAATGGTTTCGTTCATAGCATCGCGAAGGGGTAACGCGCGATTATGCCATACGTAAAAAAGCGGGGCCCGATTTACAGGCCCCGCTTTCCTTGATTACTGCTTCGGATACTTGATCGTCATTTCCTTCAGCAGGTTGTCCGCGTGGTCGACCTCCTTCATCACCCACAGCATGTAGCGCACGTCGAGGTGGATGGCGCGCGTGATGTCGCGGTCGAAGTACCAGTCCTTGGTGATGGACTCATAGGTCGAATCGAAGTTCAGGCCCACCAGCTCGCCGCGCTTGTTGACGATGGCCGAACCCGAGTTCCCTCCTGTGGTGTCGGCCGAGGACAGGAAGTCGACCGGCACGGTGCCCAGCACCGGATCCTTGAACTGGCCGTAGCGCTTGGCCTTGACCGCATCGAGCAGCGCTTTCGGCGCGTCGAACGGCTCCTTGCCGGTGTACTTCTCGACGATGCCTTCCACGGTGGTGAACGGGCCCTTGGTCACGCCGTCACGCGGCGAGTAGGCCGACACCGTGCCGTAGGTCACGCGCAGGGTCGAGTTGGCGTCCGGATAGACCGGCTTGCCTTGCGACTTTTTCCAGGCGATGACTGCGCCCATGTACTGCGGGACGATCTTTTCCAGGTTGCCGTCCACTTCCTTGCGCCGCTCTTCCAGCGACATGGCCACGCCATGCATGCGCACGGCCAGCTTGATGAAGGGGTCGTCCGACTTTTCGAAGTCGGCCGGCGCCTTGTCCATCCAGGCCAGGCGGGTGGCGGTATCGGCCAGCCTGGATTGCTGGTACAAGGCAGGCACATCGGCCACCGCAGGCACCAGGTTGTCCAGCCACTGCGGGTGCGACTTGGCCGGCAGCTTGCCGTAGCGCTGCAAGCCGGCGACATAGCGCGCTTCGTCAACCGCCGGCACCAGCGACTGCTCCAGTCGGCTCAGGCGGCCCTTGATATTGGAAATGTCGCGCTCCTGGTAGCCCGATTCGCGGTCGGCGTCCGGCTTCTGCTTTTCCAGCGCCAGGCGGTACAGGGTGCGGGCGCTCTTCAGCAGGTCGCTGTAGGTTGCCACGCCATAGGCGAATTCCTCGTCGCTCAGCGCCATGTCGGCGGCGATGTCGGCATCCAGTTCGGCCAGCATGGCGGCCGAAGCGTTCGGCTGCTTGCCGTACCAGCTGCGGAATTCAGCGTCCTGCACGTCCTTGATGGCGGCGATGTCCTTGCGCGCGAAGCCGTCCAGCAAGCCCTGGGTTTTCTTCATGCGGTTGTTGATGGACTTGACCACGCTGGCGTAGCGCACCACGTCGTTGTCCTTGCCCTTTGTGGCGGCGGCGATGGCGTCCAGGTCGGCCTGGTAATCGGCCACCATGGCCGGGTAGCTCAGGTCGCGCGCGTAGCGGATTTCCACCGGCAGCTTGTAGCGGCTGGTGCGGCCCGGGTAGCCGGCCAGCAGGATAGGATCGCCGGCTTTCAGGCCTTCCGCCGATACCACCAGGAAGTCCTTGGATTTGTAAGGCACGTTGTCCGGCGACGGGTCGGCCGGCTTGCCGTCCTTGCCCACGTAGGCGCGCAGGAAGGAGTAGTCGCCGGTGTGGCGCGGCCACTCGTAGTTGTCGATGTCGCCGCCGTAGTTGCCGATCGATTCAGGCGGCGCGTATACCAGGCGCACGTCCTTGATCATCATCTGGCGGATGCGGTAGTACTCGGCGCCGCGGTGGAAGGCCGGCACGGAGCAGCGGTAGTTCTTGTCGGTTTCGCACTCGGCGATCAGGGCCTTGATGCGTTTCTTGGTCTCGGCGTAGCGTTCCTTGCCGGACAGCTTGTCCAGGCCGTCGTTCACGCGCGCAGTCACGTTTTCCAGCTTGTCGGTCACGTAGACGCGGGTAGTCGGGCCGCCGGGCAGTTCTTCGGCGCGGGTCTTGGCCAGGAAGCCGTTGGCAATGTAGTTCTTTTCAGCGGTCGAATTGCGCTGGATGGCGCCGTAGGCGCAGTGATGGTTGGTGACCACCAGGCCGTCAGGGGATACGAACGATGCCGAGCAGCCGTCCAGCGACACGATGGCGCTCATTGGGTGCTTGGACAGGTCGGCCAGGCGTTCGGCCGGGATGGTGATGCCGATGCGCTTCAATTCCGCCTTCAATTGAGGCAGTTGGTGCGGCTGCCACTGGCCTTCGTCGGCCATGGCGGGAGCGAACGCGGATAGCAGCGCTGCCGTAAGTGCGAGTTTTTTGGTCAAAATAGTCCCCTGAACGTTTAAGCAACGGCAGTATAAGCGTTCCGCGTATCAGAGGCTATTGATTAGTTGGCAATGGCAGGCGCACCCGGATGCAGCACCCTGCGCCCGGATCATATTCGTTCAGGGCGAAGCTGCCGTGCAGGGCGTCGGCCCGCTCCTGCATGCCGATCAGGCCGAAGGAGCCGGGACGCTCGCGGCAGGACGGCGCGATGCCGATGCCGTTGTCTTCCACTTCGAGCAGGATCACGCCCTCCTCCACCCACAGCCGCACCGTGACCATGCTGGCGCGCGAATGGCGCAGAACATTGACCAGCGCTTCCTGCACGATGCGGAACAGCACCAGACTCTGGTCATTGCCGATGACCGCCAGTTGCGCCTCGCCGGGCAATTCCAGTTCGTAGCGCAGGCTGCTGCGCTGGCGGAAATCGTTCACCAGCCATTCCAGCGCCGCCGCCAGGCCCAGGTCCAGCACCGAGGGGCGCAATTCGTTCATGATGCCGCGCACGCTGCGCAGCGTGGCGTCGATATTGTCCAGGGCTGCGGCCACGCGCCGCGCAAAACGGTTCTGGCGGCCGCCCATGCGCTCGTTCAGCTGCACGATGTCGAGCTTCAGCGCCAACAGGTTTTGTCCCAGTTCGTCGTGGATTTCGCGCGCGATGCGCTTGCGTTCCTCTTCCTTGACCGCCGCCATATGGGCCGACAGCTGGCGCAATTGTCCATTGGCGTGCAGCAGTTCGGCGGTGCGCTGCACGACCCGCGTTTCCAGGTTGCGGTGCAGGTCTTGCAGGGCCGATTCGGCCTGCTTGCGCCGGCTGATGTCGGACAGGACGGCCACCACGCCGGCCACGCCGCCGTCCGGCCCGGCCAAAGTGCGCAGCGAGAGCGCGGCCTGGAAGTCGCCGCCGTCCGGGCGGCGGCCGCTCAGTTCTCCCTGCCAGCTGCCGCGTTCCAGCGCATGCAGCGACGCATCGGCGCCGCACAAGGCGCCCAGGTCGCTGCCGATGGCTTTTTCTTCGGTATAGCCGCTGATGGCAGAAAAGGCGGGATTGACGGCGACGATGGCGCCGTTGGCGTCCGCCACCGCCACGCCCTCTCCCAGGTTATCCAGCACGGCAAAGGCGCGCCGCAGCGCGGCGTCGTTCTGTTCGTGCGAACGCACGTCGCTCACCACCATGCGGATCGCTTCGCCGGCGTGATCGAGGTTGGCTTCAATGCGCACGCGGGCGCCGCCGATGCCATCGAACAGCTGCGCCTCCATGGCGGCGCTGGCGCCGTCGGCGTCCAGGCTGGCCAGCATGCGGCGCAGGCCCGGCTGGCAGGCCGGCGCCACGAAACGCTCCACCGGCTGGCCTGGCAGTTCGTGCAGGGGCAAGGCGAACAAGGCCGCTGCGGCGCGGTTGGCGCCGGCGATGCGGCCGTCGCGCGCCAGCGCCAGGTAGCAGACTGGCGCCTGGTCGAACAGGCCCGCGTAGCGCAGCAGGCCCTGTTCGACTTCCCGTTTCTGACGCTCGAGCTCCGCCAGGGCGGCACTCTGGACTTCAAGTTCCAGCTGGCTGACTTGCAGCTCGTGCCATTGGCGCAGGGCGTCGGTACGGGTCATTTGTTGTTGCCTCCTTCAGGCGTTAAACGCGCTTCCAGCAATTTGAGTTCGGTGACGTTGACGAAGGTTAGCACCAAACCATCGATCACGTTGTTCACCGTACGGTAAGGCATGATGCGCACCATGAACCAGCGCCCGTCGCGGGTCGGGATCTGGCGCTCGCAGAACACCAGGGAGCGCAGCACTTCGGCCGCATCGTCTTCCATGTCCGGGTACACCAGGTCGTTGGCGATGTCGCTCAAAGGACGGTTCAGGTCCGTCGCGATCAGCTTGTACAGCTGGGTGGCCTGGTTGGTGTAGCGGCGGATGTTCATCGCGCTATCGAGGAAGATGACGGCTATATCGGTGCTGTTCAGCAGGTTCTTCATGTCGCTGTTGACCAGGGACAGGTCGTCCACCTTGGACTGCAGTTCGGCGTTGACGGTGTACAGCTCTTCGTTCAGCGACTGCATTTCCTCCTTCGAGGTGGTGAGCTCCTCGTTGGTCGACTGCAGTTCTTCGTTGGTCGACTGCAGTTCCTCGTTGGCCGCCTTCAGCTCTTCGCGCGAGGTCTGCATCTCTTCGCGCACTGATTGCAGTTCCAGGCGCGCCATGGTCAGCTGCTGCTCCAGCTCCTGCGGGCGCGGATCGGCGCCGCGGCCGCCGCGCTTGCGGGCCGGCATTGGCGCGGCGTGGAAGGTCACCAGCAGGTTGTGACCGGAGGTGCCGTCTTCGTGCACGACTTCTGCGGTCATGTCGACCAATAGCGAGGAGGCTCCGTCCTTGAACAGCAGCTCGCGCACGGATTCGGTCGATTCGCTGCGGTTGGCGCGCTCGATCAGGTCCGCCAGTTCGTAGCGCAGGCCGTCGCGCGCCATGGCGTGTATATTCCAGTTGGCGCGGCCCGCTGCCGGCTCCAGGAAGGTGCCGGTGCGGCCGTGGATATACAGGATATCGCCATCGCTATTGATCATGACTGCCGCCGGCGTATGTGCTTTAAGCAGCAGGTGTTCAACTTGTGTCTGGATATTGCCGTTCATGGTCATGGTAGTAACTTCGATGG
This sequence comes from Massilia eburnea, assembly GCF_009720745.1. Lineage (GTDB taxonomy): Bacteria > Pseudomonadota > Gammaproteobacteria > Burkholderiales > Burkholderiaceae_D > Rugamonas > Rugamonas eburnea. The sequence continues at coordinate 279,145 of NZ_WNKX01000007.1, forward strand.
AACTTGGTTGCGCGGCTTTCGCGATCTTGGTCGGGAAATAATTCGCCACGCGCTGCGTGCTCGCGTCCAGGCGGCGGTAAATGCGTCCGCAGCCCGGCACCGGGGTGAATAATTCGTTGTAGCTGCCCGGTGTATCCGCACTCCCCAGGACCAGCAAGCCTTCCGGTTTCAAGGCGTAGTGGAACAACGGTATCAGCTGTTCCTGCAGTTTAGGGTTGAAATAGATTAGCAGATTGCGGCAGCTAAGAATATCGAGTTTGGTGAACGGCGGATCGGAGATGATGTTCTGCTGCGCGAAGATGATCATGTTGCGCAGCTCCTTGCGGATCCGGTAGCCGGAACCGTCGCCCACGAAGTAGCGCAGCAGCCGTTCATGCGAAATGACTTCCTCCACGCCGCGCCCGAACATGCCCTGGCGCGCCTTGTCGATGGCGTCGCCGTGCAGGTCGGTGGCGAAGATCTGCAGCGAGTACTTGCCCGGTTCACCGGGGCTCATGCGCGTCACGGCTTCGTCGAACACCATGGCCAGGGTGTATGCCTCTTCCCCGGTCGAGCACGCCGGCACCCAGGCCTTGAACGCCGCACCGTCCGGATTGGCCGCCAGCAGCTGCGGGATGGTCTCGTGGCACAAGTGCTCCCACACCGACGGATCGCGGAAGAAACTGGTCACCCCGATCAACATTTCGCGGAACAGCAGCTGCACCTCGCCCGCGTTCTCGCGCAGATAGGCCACATAGGCTTCCATCGAATCGAGCTGGTGCAGCTTCATGCGGCGCTCGATGCGGCGCAGCACGGTGCTCATCTTGTATTCGGTGAAGTTGTTGCCGGTATGGCGCTGCAGCAGCGACATCAGCTCGCGCAGCGCCTGGCGCCGCGCGCGCGCCGCGCCGTGGGCGCCGCCATGCGGCACCGAGCGCACCTGGCACAGCCACATCGGCATGGCGCCGGGCGGCGCGACGAAATCGGCCACGCCGGCGGTGATGGCGCTGCGCGGCATCGAGTCGAATTTGGCGGAATTGGGTTCCTGCGCCAGCGTCACGCCGCCCGCTTCCTGGATGGCGCGCAGGCCGGCGGTGCCGTCGGTGCCCATGCCGGAAAACACCACGCCGGCGGCAGCCTGGCTTTTTTCGGCGGCCAGGGTACGGAAAAAGGCGTCGATCGGATAGCGGCCGTGCGTGTCGGCCGTTTCCACCGCCATCAGCTTTTCGTTGGAAAACGCCAGGTCGAAGTTGGGCGGCGCCACGTACACATGGTCCGGCCGCACTTCGATCGACTCGGCGATTTCACACACTTCCATGCTGGTGATACGGCGCAGCAGCTCGGGCAGCAGGCCGCGCCGCGAAGGGTCCTGATGCTGCAGGACGATAAAGGCCATGCCGGTACGCGACGGCATGGAGGCGAGGAATTCCGAAATCGCGTCCAGCCCTCCGGCCGACGCGCCCATGCCGACGATCTGCACCGCCTGGCGGTGCCGTAGAACTTCGCTGGAGTCCGATTCAGATGAAACTAGCGGGTTAGTCATCCCGTCATGATGCCAGTGACGCCAGGAAATGGCAAACGGCCGTTGACTTACTGTTGCCGCCAGCCTCCCCCCAGTGCCTGCACCAGCGCCACCGCGCTCGACTGGCGGTCGGCCTGGGTTTGCAACAGCGCGCGGCGGGCGTTCAGCGCCGTGACCTGGGCCGTCACGACATCGGTGTAGCCGACCTGGCCCGCCCGGTAGCGGTTCAGCATCTGCTGCTCGACCTGGGTGGCCGAATTGGCCGAGGTTTCGCGCAGCGACTGCTGCTGCGCCAGCACATTGCCGGCCGCCAGCTGGTTCTCGACGTCGGCCAGCGCGTCCAGGACAGACTGGCGGTAGTTGGCCACGGCCACGTCGCGCGCGGCGCTGGCCTGGTCGACGCGGGCGCCGGTGGCGCCGGCATTAAATAGCGTCTGCGCCGCCGACAGGCCGAGCGACCAGAGCGTATTGGAGGCACTGAACAAGCCGCCCGCCGCGCTGCCGGCCACGCCGTAGCTGCCGCTCAGGCTCAGGCTCGGGAAGTAGGCGCTGCGGGCGATGCCGATCTGCGCGTTGGCTGCCGCCACCCGGCGTTCGGCGGCGGCGATGTCGGGGCGCCGCTCCAGCAGCGTCGATGGCAGGCCGACCGGGATGGCCGGCACCTGCAGCGTCCACGGCGCCGGCGCCAGGGCAAAGTCGGCCGGCGCCTTGCCCAGCAGGACGGCGATGGCGTGTTCAAACTGGGCGCGCTGGCGCTGCGTGGTCAGGCGGTCGGCGCTGGCGTTGGCAAGCTGGGTTTGCGCCTGCAGCAGGTCCGACGTGGGCGCCACGCCGGCGTTGACGCGGTTCTGGGTGATTTGCAGTACGCGCTGGTAGCCTTCCACCGTTTCCGTGAGCAGCGCCAGTTGGGCGTCGGCCAGGCGCAGGCCGATATAGTTGGCGGCCAGTTCGCCCTGCGCCGACAGGCGCGCCGCCGCCAGGTCGGCGGCGCTGGCCTGGGCGCTGGCCTGGGCGCCGCTGACGCCTGCGCGCAGCCGGCCCCACACGTCGGGCTCCCAGCTGCCGCCGATGTTCACGCGGTACTGGTTGCCGGTGCGCTGCTGCCCGCCTCCGCCGCTGCGGTCTGCACTGGCGTCCAGCGTCACTTGCGGGAACAGCGAGGCGCGCTGCTCGGCCACCAAGGCACGGGCCTGGGCGTAGCGCGCTGCCGCCGCAGCCACGTTCTGGTTGTTCACTTCCACCTGCCGGGCCAGCTCGTTGAGGGTGGCGTCGCCGAACAATTCCCACCATGGGCCCTTTTCAAGCAGGTCGGCCGGCGCCGCGGGCTGCCAGCCCTGCGCTTCCTTGAACTGGGCCGGCAGCGGTGCACTGGGCACCTGGTAGGCCGGGCCGGTGGCGCAGCCGGCCAGTGCCAGGGTCATCGCGCCGAGAATTTTTTTCATGATGTCGCCTTTGCGCCACGCAGGCGCATCTTGTCCAGCAAAAGGTAGACCACTGGGGTGGTCAGTAAAGTCAGCATCTGGCTGGCAATCAGGCCGCCGATGATGGCGATGCCGAGCGGCTGGCGCAGCTCCGAGCCCTCGCCAAATCCGATCGCCAGCGGCAGTGCGCCCAGCGCCGCCGCCATGGTCGTCATCAGGATCGGGCGGAAGCGCAGCAGGCAGGCTTCGCGCACCGCGCTCAGCGAGTCCAGGCCGCGCGTACGCTCGGCTTCCAGCGCGAAGTCGATGATCAGGATGGCGTTCTTTTTCACGATGCCGATCAGCAGGAAGACGCCGATCAGGGCGATCAGCGAGAACTCCATGCGGAACATGAGCAGCGCGAGCACCGCGCCGACGCCGGCCGACGGCAGCGTGGACAGCACGGTGAGCGGATGCACCAGGCTTTCGTACAGCATGCCGAGGACGATGTAGATCACCACCAGCGCGGCGGCGATCAGGAAGGGCTGCTGCTGGTTGGTTTCCTGCGCGGTGCGCGCCGTGCCCTGGAAGCTGCCGCGCACGTTGTTTGGCATGCCGATGGCGTTTTCCGCATCCTTCACCGCCTGCTGCGCCTGTCCCAGGCTGGCGCCGTCGGCCAGGTTGAAGGAGATCGTGGTCGCCAGCTCGCCGTCCTGGTGGTTCACCGAGGCCGGTGTGGAGCGCTCGGAGAACGATGCCAGCGCCGTCAAGGGCACCATTGCATCGGCCTTGGTGCTCAGGGCCGAGCCGCCCGACGGGTCGCGCATGCCGGCGCCGACCACTGCGCCGCTGCTGCTTCCCCCGCCGCCGCTCGTTGCCGTGCTGGCCGCCGTGGCCGTGTTTGTGGCCGTGCTTGTGCTCATGGCCGCGCCGGCCGTTGGTTGGCTGCTGACCGCCCCACGGCGGCCGACATAGACATCGGACAGCGACTCGGGGCTGAGCGCATATTCCGGCGCCACCTCCATCACCACCTTGTACTGGTTCAGCTCATCGTAAATGGTGGCCACCTGGCGCTGCCCGAACGCGTTGTACAGCGAATTGTCGACATCGCGCATGGTCAGCCCCATGCGCGCCACCATGTCCTTGTCCGCCGCGACAAAGGTTTCCACGCCGTTGTCCGCCTGGTCGGTATCGACGTCGACCAGTGCCTTTTCCCGCTTCATTTCATCCGCCAGCCGCGAAGCCCAGCGTTTGAGATTGGCCCGGTTATCGCTTTTCAGCGTGTACTGGTAGGTGGAGTTGCTCTGCCGCCCACCCATGCGCAGGTCCTGCACCGTGTTCAGGAACAGCGACACGCCCGTCACCCGCGCCAGCTTTGGCCGCAGGCGCGAAATCACCTGCTGCCCGGTCACGTCGCGTTCCCCTACCGGCTTCAGGCTGACAAACATGAAGCCGCCGCCGGCGCGCGAACCGCCGGTAAAGCCAACCACCGTCGCCACCGCGGGATCGTCGCGGATGATATTCACCAGCTGCCGCAGTTTCTCCTGCATGGCCTGGAATGAGATGCTCTGGTCGGCCCGGATGCCGCCGTTGATCTGTCCCGTATCCTGCTGCGGGAAAAAGCCCTTCGGCGCCGCCGCGTACAGGTAGACGTTCAGGCCGACGACGAAGACCAGCGACAGCATCACCAGCAACGGGCTGGCCAGCGCCCAGTCCAGCGATTTTTCATAGGTGCGCAGGACGAAGGCGAAGCCGCGCTCAAACCAGCGCGAAATGCGGCCTTCCGGCTTGTGCCCGGCGCCCGGCCGCAGCAGCCAGGCGCACAGCATCGGCGTCGTAGTCAACGAAATGAGCAGCGAAATCATCACTGCCGCCGACAAGGTCACCGCAAATTCGCGGAACAGGCGCCCCACCTGTCCGCCCATGAACAGCAGCGGAATGAACACCGCCACCAGGGACACGCTGATCGACAGCACGGTAAAGCCGACTTCCTTCGCCCCTTGCAGCGCCGCCGCAAAGCGCTCCATGCCCGCTTCCATATGGCGCGCCGTATTTTCCAGCACCACGATCGCATCGTCGACCACGAAGCCGGTGGCCACCGTCAGCGCCATCAGGCTGAGGTTATTCAGGCTGAAACCGAGGAAGTACATGATGCCGAAAGTGCACAGCAGCGACACCACGGTGGCAATAGCCGGAATCACCGTCGCCCGCGCGCTGCGCAGGAAGGCGCTCACCACCAGCACTACCAATGCAATGGAAATCAGCAGCGTCACTTCGATCTCGAGCAGCGACGAGCGGATGGAATTGGTGCTGTCCGAAGCGACCTGCAGCTTCACGTCCTGCGGCAGCTGCGCCTGCAATTGCGGCAGCAGCGCGCGCACTGCGTCCACCGTTTCGATGACATTGGCGCCCGGCTGGCGCGTCACCAGGACGATGACGGCCGGTTCGCCATTGAAAAGTCCCAGCGTATTGCGGTTTTCCGCGCCATCGACAACCTGCGCCACGTCCTGCAGGCGGATTGCGGCGCCGTCGCGCCAGGCCACCACCAGGTCGCGGTAATCGGCCGCACTGCGCCCGCCACTGGCAGTCGAAGCCGCCGAGTAGATCTGCAGGCGGCGCCCTTCCACTTCGATGGCGCCCTTGGGGCGGTTGGCGTTGGTGGCCTGGATCGCGGCCCGCACGTCTTCCGACGAAACGCCGTAGCGGTTCAGCGCAAACGGCAGCAGCTCCACGCGCACCGCCGGCAGCGAGCCGCCGCCGATCTCCACGTCGCCCACGCCCTTCACCTGCGCCAGCTTTTGCTGCACGATGTTCGACACCGATTCGTACACCTGGCCCGGGCTGCGGGTGGGAGAAGTCAGCGCCAGGATGATCACCGGGGCGTCGGAAGGATTGGCCTTGCGGTAGGTCGGGTTGCTGCGCAGCGTGGCCGGCAGGTCGGCGCGCGACGCGTTGATCGCGGCCTGCACCTCGCGCGCCGCCGCATCGATCTTGCGGTTCAGTTCAAACTGCAGGTTGACCCGGGTCGAGCCGCTGCCCGAGGAGGATGTGACCTCGTTGACGCCCGCGATGACCGCCAGGCGCCGCTCCAGCGGAGTGGCCACGCTGCTGGCCATGGTGTCCGGGCTGGCGCCAGGCAGGCTGGCGCTGACCGAGATCGAGGGATAGTCCACCTGCGGCAGCGGCGATACCGGCAGCACGAAGAAGGCCGCGACGCCCGCCAGCGCCAGCCCGATCGTCAGCAGCACCGTGGCGATGGGGCGGCGGACAAAAGGCTCGGACAGGTTCATGCCAGCTCCTCGCGCCCGCGCCCCCGGCGGCGCTGGGCCAGGCGGTCGAAGGCGAGATAGATTACCGGCGTGGTGTACAGCGTGAGCAGCTGGCTGACAATCAGGCCGCCGAAGATCGACAAGCCAAGCGGGCGGCGCAGCTCAGCACCCTCGCCCCAGCCGAACATCAGCGGGATGGCCGCGAACAGCGCCGCCAGCGTCGTCATCAGGATGGGCCGCAAGCGCAGCAGCGCCGCCTGATGGATCGCATCGCGCGGCGCCATGCCCTGTTCGCGTTCCGCCTCGATCGCGAAGTCGATCATCATGATCGCGTTCTTCTTCACAATGCCGATCAGCAGGATGATGCCGATGATGCCGATCACGCCCAGCTCCTGCCCCGTCAGCATCAGCGCCAGCAGCGCGCCCACGCCGGCCGACGGCAGCGTGGACAGGATGGTCAGCGGGTGGATATAGCTTTCATACAGCACGCCCAGCACGATATAGACGCACACCACCGCCGCCAGGATCAGCCAGAGCTGGTTGCTCAGGGAAGCCTGGTAGGCGCCCGCCGCGCCAAGGAAGGTCAGGCTGACCGACTGCGGCAGGCCGACATCCTTCGCCGCCTCGCGGATGGCGTCAACCGCCTGCCCCAGCGCCACGCCGGGCGCTGCGTCGAAGCCGATGGTGGTGGCCGGATACTGCGCCACGTGGGTCACCTGCAGCGGCGCCGGGCGTTCCTGCACGCTGGCGATGGCCGACAAGGGCGTCGGCTTGCCGCTGCCGGTGCGCAGCTGCAGGTTGCCCAGCGCTTCCGGGGTATCCATGCGGTCCTGGTCGGCCTCCAGGATCACGCGGTACTGGTTGGTCTCGGTGAAAATGGTCGACACGATGCGCTGGCCGAAGGCGCTGTACAGCGCATCGTCCACTGCGGCAGCCGTGATCGACAGGCGCGATGCCGTATCCCGGTCGATGCTCACGTAAGCGCCGGCGCCGGTGGCCGCGACGTCCGACACCACGTTGCGCAGGCGCGGCTTGGCAGCCATGCGTTCGGAGAGCCTGGTGGCCCATTCGGCCACGGTGGCATTGTCGGCGCCTTCCAGCGATACGCGGTACTGGGTTGGGCCGCTTTCGGCATCGATGGTCAGGTCCTGCGTCGGCTGCAGGTAAAGCTTGACGCCCGCCACCTGCGCTACGCGCTGGCGCAGCCGGTCCATCACCACCGCCAGCTTGTCGCGGTCGGGCTTCAGGTTGACCAGCATGCGGCCGGTATGCAGCATGGTGTTGTTGCCGGCGTCGACGCCCACCACGGAACTGAGCGAAGCAACCGCAGGATCGTCCAGCATGGCGCGCGCGGCTTGCTGCTGCAGCTGCGCCATGCGTTCGTAGGAGACAGATTGCGCCGCTTCGATGCGGGCCTGCAGTTGGCCCGTATCCTGGGTCGGGAACAGCCCCTTGGGAATCCAGATATAAAGCAGCGCCGTCAGCAGCAGCGTGCCAAGCGCCACCAGCAAAGTCGTGCCCTGGTGCTCGAACACCCATTGCAGGCTGCCGTCATAACGCTTGATCAGGCGGTCAAACATAGTATTTTCATCGTGCGCTACCAGCCAGCGGCCGGACATCATCGGCACCAGCGTCAGCGAGACCACGGCGGAAATGAGGATCGTGATGGCCAGCGTGACCGCAAATTCCCGGAACAGCCGGCCCACCACGTCGCCCATGAACAGCAGCGGAATCAGCACCGCGATCAGCGACACCGTCAGCGAGATGATGGTGAAGCCGATCTGCTGCGCGCCCTTGAGCGCGGCATCCATCGGGCTTTCGCCATCCTCGATATGGCGCGCGATGTTTTCGATCATGACGATCGCATCGTCCACCACGAAGCCGGTGGCGATGGTCAGCGCCATCAGGCTGAGGTTATTCAGGCTGTAGCCGAGCAGGTACATGGCGCCGAAGGTGCCGACCAGCGAAATCGGCACCGCCAGGCTGGCAATCACCGTCGCGCGCGGGCTGCGCAGGAACGCGAAGATAACCAGCACCACCAGCACCACGGCCAGCAGCAGTTCGATTTCCACGTGCTCCACCGATGCGCGGATGCCGTTGGTGCGGTCGCTCAGCAAGGTCACTTCGATGGCGCCTGGCAGGCTGGCTTGCAATTCGGGCAGGCGCGCCTTGATGGCGTCCACCGTGGCGATGACATTGGCGCCGGGCTGGCGCTGAACGTCGAGGATGATAGCGGGCGTCAGTCCGGCCCAGGCGCCAAGCTTGACGTTTTCGGCGCTGTCGACCACGCGCGCCACGTCCTGCAGGCGCACGGGCGCGCCGTTGCGGTAAGAGACGATCAGCTGGCGGTAATCTTCCGCCGCCAGCAGCTGGTCGTTGGCATTGATGGTGAAGGCGCGCGCCGGGCCGTCAAAGCTGCCCTTGGCGCTGTTGGCGTTGGCCGCCGTGATCGCATTGCGCAAGGTGTCCAGGCCAAGGCCGTAGCTGGCCAGTGCTTGCGTGTCGGCCTGGATGCGTACCGCAGGGCGCTGGCCTCCGCTCAGGGTAACCAGGCCGACGCCGTTCACCTGACTGATTTTCAGCGCCAGGCGGGTGTTGACGATGTTCTGCACTTCCGTCAGCGGCATCGTGCGGGAAGTGATGGCCAGCGTCAGCACCGGCGCGTCGGCCGGGTTGACCTTGGCGTACACAGGCGGCGCCGGCAGGTCGGTCGGCAGCAGCGAGCTGCCGGCGTTGATCGCGGCCTGCACTTCCTGCTCCGCCACATCCAGCGTCTGGCCCAGGCTGAATTGCAGGGTGATGATGGAAACGCCGGCGGCGCTGGTGGAGCTCATGCGCTGCAGGCCGGCCATCTGGCCGAACTGGCGTTCCAGCGGCGCAGTGACCGTGCGGCCCATGACTTCCGGGCTCGCGCCCGGATACAGCGTGCTGACCTGGATCGTCGGGAAGTCCACTTGCGGCAACGCCGACAGCGGCAGGAAGCGGTAGCCAAGCAGGCCGGCCAGTACGATGGCCAGCATGAACAGCGCCGTCGCCACCGGCCGCTTGATGAATGGCGTCGATGGACTCATCGCGTTACGCCGTCCGCCGCACGGCCCTCGCCTCGCGCTGCGCCGTCACGCCCGCGCCGTCCGCCGGCCGCATCGCCCGCTGCGCCGTCCGG
>NZ_WNKX01000080.1 GCF_009720745.1 Massilia eburnea
TGGCCGTTAACGGTGAGTCACGTATATGTCACTACGAACGGATGGCGGCGTCTTTGGCCACAGCATCTGTTCGAGAACTTGATTGGCCAATTCACGTAATGTTTGCCATTCCGGTGATGTCTTCAGTGCATCCATCGTCCACAACTGCGCATGAGACTGCCCGCTGATCGATGCCATGAATGCGTCAAGTTCTTCGATTGCTGCAATTTGAGCAGGCTGCAAATGAGTACATATACCCTTCAGGTCGTGAATTGCTTCTTCCCATCCGAGTGCAAGCTCATCGGCGACCTCGACGAATTCTGGGAAAAGTGCAATTTGAACCGCTGAAGGCTGGGCGATTGATTGCGCAGACCATCTTAGCCTTTCAAGCATCGCACTCTCCTCTAAAATATTCCTGTGACGGTCCGCAATTGGCCG
>NZ_WNKX01000081.1 GCF_009720745.1 Massilia eburnea
GAATCGGTCGTGTTAGTGCTGGCGATAGCGCCGCCTTTCAGGTCAACCGTATCGGCCTTGACGTGGTAGCCGCCGTCGCCGGCGAACAGGCCCGATTGCTGGCCGACCGAGGTCGAGCTGCCATGGCTGTTGGCCTGAGATACGTTGCCGCTGGCGCTCCACGCGCCGAAGCCCACCTGCACACGCACGCCAACGCCGGTCTGGCTGGTCTCTTCTTTGCTTGTATCCTGCACGCTTTCCACGGCCAGCTTGCCGCCGACATCGGCGTTGATGGTGCCAGCCGTTGCAGTCGCACCTTTCAGCGTGGCGTCGCCCTTGCTATGCAGGTTGATGGTGTCCGCTTTGAGCTGGGTGTTGTTGTTGATCGTGGAGTCGCTGTTGTTGTGGCCATTGCCCACGTTGGCGGCGGCGTA
>NZ_WNKX01000082.1 GCF_009720745.1 Massilia eburnea
GCCACGCTGGTCGAATCCCAGGAGAAGCCGTATGGGCCTGCGACGTCGGAGGCGACCACGGTGCCGTTGACCTTCAGGTCGACACGGGCCACGCCCACGTTGTCGGCGGCGTTCACGCTCACTGCGATCAGGCCGGAGACGGTGCTGCTGCCGAGCGGTGCGGCGATCGAGACGGTCGGTGCGGTGGTGTCGGCGGCTGGCGCGGTGCCGGCAGCTGCGACGGCGGCGGCGGCGTTGACGCGACCATAACCGAAATAGATGTCGCGGCCGGCGGCGCCCAGGTCGACGGCGGTGCTGAACAGGATGTTCTGTACCTGGTCCGAGGTCAGCGAAGGATTGGCCGACATCACCAGCGCTGCGGCGCCTGCGG
>NZ_WNKX01000083.1 GCF_009720745.1 Massilia eburnea
ACGACTGCCGCCAAAATTCTGGGCCATGTGGGTGATGTGCGGCGCTTTGAGAACGCCAAGGCACTAGCGGCATACATTGGCGTAACACCCAGACAACGCCAGTCTGGCAGCACAATACGGGGGCGAACGATGATGAGCCGCATGGGAAGTCCTCGGCTGCGTGCGGCCTTGTTCCTGCCAAGCCTCGTGGCCAAGCGACACAATCCCCTGTTGAAACAATTTGGAGCCAGACTGGAAGCTGGTGGCTTATCGAAGATGGCTGTGGCGGGCGCCATCATGCGTAAGCTAGTGCATCTGGTTTACGGAGTCGTAAAGTCAGGCAAGCCCTTTGACCCAAATTTCCTGGGTAACGGGCTTGCTATTCAAGAC
>NZ_WNKX01000084.1 GCF_009720745.1 Massilia eburnea
TGGTCTCGTGTGACACTTGCTGGTCCTTGACGCCTGGATAGGTGTGCTTGAGCCACCCAGCAATCTGTTCAGGTGCCCATTCCAATCGCAGCTTGTCCGCCACGATACTGGCCAGCGCTGGGTTCTCCACCAGTTTACAGCGCTTAGGGCGGCGGGCCCGATCCCATGCATGCTTGTCGGCTTGAGTGGCCCGATAGGATGTCCGGCCAACGTTACGTTTGATTTCTCGGCTGATCGTTGATGGAGCTCGGCCGAGAGAAACTGCGATCGCGCGAAGCGATGCCCCGGCGACCAAAGAGCGCGAGATTTCTTCGCGCTCAGATATGGTGAGCGCCAGCCTTGAACGACAGCGCGGCGCTGGACTTATCC
>NZ_WNKX01000085.1 GCF_009720745.1 Massilia eburnea
AACCCATCTCCGGACCGAAGAGACTCTGATTGGCGAAGCCGTATGCATCTTTTGCTATATTAATGCCACCAATGGTCGTGCCAAATACCAAATTGTATGCACTCTCGGCGTAGCCCTTAGCACCTTGTCCAAGTGGATTGAACATAAAGAAGCCTTCCGCTGCGCCAATGTTTGTCGCGACACCCGGTGTGTCGATTACAGGCTGCTGCAGGGTACCGTTTCGCATCTTCGCGTAGTATTCATCGACAGAGGCTTTCGCTTCAGCCGCTGTCGGCTTTCTGAAAGCAGCGTTGGGGATATCGGGTATTGCTGCTTGAGCGTTCAATTCCTCCACACACATCCTGTCGCCGCGCATCAAGCAATCGA
>NZ_WNKX01000086.1 GCF_009720745.1 Massilia eburnea
AAGGATATGGTAGGAGAGCGTTCTGTAAGCCTGCGAAGGTGTCTTGTAAAGGATGCTGGAGGTATCAGAAGTGCGAATGCTGACATGAGTAGCGATAATGCGGGTGAAAAGCCCGCACGCCGTAAGCCCAAGGTTTCCTGTTCAACGTTCATCGGAGCAGGGTGAGTCGGCCCCTAAGGCGAGGCAGAGATGCGTAGCTGATGGGAAGCAGGTTAATATTCCTGCACCGTCGTATGATGCGATGGGGGGACGGATCGCGGAAGGTTGTCTGCCTGTTGGAATAGGCAGTTCCTGGTTCATAGAAGGCGCTTAGGCAAATCCGGGCGCGTAATTCAAGGGACTGGGACGAGGCACTTAGGTGC
>NZ_WNKX01000087.1 GCF_009720745.1 Massilia eburnea
CTTTCCCTCACGGTACTGGTTCACTATCGGTCGATTACGAGTATTTAGCCTTGGAGGATGGTCCCCCCATGTTCAGACAGGATTTCTCGTGTCCCGCCCTACTTGTCGTACGCTTAGTACCACCGCTTGGATTTCATGTACGGGGCTATCACCCGCTATGGCCAGAGTTTCCAATCTGTTCCATTATCCAAACGACTATCACGTACAGGCTCTTCCCATTTCGCTCGCCACTACTTTGGGAATCTCGGTTGATTTCTTTTCCTGCAGCTACTTAGATGTTTCAGTTCGCCGCGTTCGCTTC
>NZ_WNKX01000088.1 GCF_009720745.1 Massilia eburnea
TGCACCGCCGGCGCCGCCCGCGCCGGCCAAGCCGCCGGCGCCGCTGGTGCCGGCGCCCGACGTTGCCGAATTACCCGAACTGGACGGATTGCCGCCAGTCGACGTGGTCGTGCCGGCGGTGCTGTTCTGGTCGCCCATGGTACTGGTGATCGGTGGCGTGCCGCCCATGCCGTTGTTGGCCGTATTGCTGGCGCCCGCATTGCCGCTCGAGGCGGCGCCGCCCGTCGCGCCCTGGCTGGAAGTCGACCCGCCGGTGGCAACTGTGCCGCTGGCGCCGCCCATGCCGCCCATGCCCGCAGCC
>NZ_WNKX01000089.1 GCF_009720745.1 Massilia eburnea
CGAGCCAATTGCCCTATACTGGTTCGACAAAGGGATCAAAGTCAGCCTGGTCAATCCCAATTGCATCAAGAGCTTTGGCGCAAGTGAGAACATCCGAAATAAGAACGACCAGGTCGATGCAGCATTGATCGCCCGTTACTGCGCTGCCATGGCCCCAGCCGCTTGGGATGCCCCCTCGCTGGAGCAACGCCAGCTAAGAGCATGGAGTAACCGCCTGGCCGCCCTGCAGGATATGCGCCAGCAAGAAATGAATCGGCTAGAGACCCATGCAGTGGCTGAACAGCGCGAA
>NZ_WNKX01000008.1 GCF_009720745.1 Massilia eburnea
GGCGCAGGACGCGCCGACGCCGCGCCTGCGCACGGCGCTGGCGCCGGTCGCGCGGCACCTGGTGAAGGCGGGAAGGCCGGCGAGCGCGGTGAGGGACGTCGTGCCGAGCGCCGCGATCGGGAGACGACGGAGCAGCGCGCCGAACGCGAAGCTGCGCGCGCCTTCCGCAACCCGCTGCCGCCGATCACCTTCCCGGAAGAACTGCCTGTCTCTGGCCGCCGCGCCGAAATCGCCGAAGCCCTGGGCAAGCACCAGGTGGTCATCGTCTCCGGCGAAACCGGCTCCGGCAAGACCACCCAGCTGCCGAAGATCTGCCTCGAACTGGGCCGCGGCCAGAAAGGCCTGATCGGCCACACCCAGCCGCGCCGCATTGCCGCGTCGTCGACCGCCAAACGCATCGCCGTGGAACTGGGCACGCCCCTGGGCGAAACCGTCGGCTACAAGGTCCGCTTCAACGACACCCTGAGCAAGGGCGCCTCGGTCAAGCTGATGACCGACGGTATCCTGCTGGCCGAAACCCAGACCGACCCGCTGCTGAAGGCTTACGACACGATCATCATCGACGAAGCCCACGAACGCAGCCTGAACATCGACTTCCTGCTTGGCTACCTGAAGCAGATCCTGCCGCGCCGCCCGGACCTGAAGGTGATCATCACCTCCGCGACCATCGACGCCGAGCGCTTCGCCCGCCACTTCACGCAGGAAGGCAAGCCGCCGGTGCCGGTGATCGAAGTCTCCGGCCGCCTGTACGCGGTCGAGGTGCGCTACCGCCCCGTGGAGCGCGAGCAGGTCGTGGTACCGGGCGCGCAAGGCGGCGACGCCAAGGGCGCCCGCACCGCCGCCGCCCGCGACAAGCGCGACCTGATGGACGCCATCGTCGACGGCGTCGATGAAGTCTGCCGCATCGGCAGCGGCGACGTGCTGGTCTTCCTGCCCGGCGAGCGGGAAATCCGCGACGCCGCCGAAGCACTGCGCAAGCACCACCCGCCGCACGTTGAAATCCTGCCCCTGTTCGCCCGCCTCTCGGTGGAAGAGCAGGACCGCGTCTTCCGCACCACGAACGCGCGCCGCATCGTGCTGGCCACCAACGTGGCGGAAACCTCGCTGACGGTGCCCGGCATCCGCTACGTGGTGGACGCAGGCCTGGCGCGCGTCAAGCGCTACAGCTACCGCAACAAGGTGGAGCAGCTGCAGGTGGAACCGGTGGCGCAATCGGCCGCCAACCAGCGCGCCGGCCGTTGCGGCCGCGTGGCCGACGGCGTCTGTATCCGCCTGTACGACGAGCAGGACTTCCTGCAGCGTCCCAAGTTCACCGATCCTGAAATCCTGCGCTCCTCGCTGGCCTCCGTCATCCTGCGCATGAAGTCCCTGCACCTGACGGATGTGGAGAGCTTCCCCTTCATCGAGCCGCCGCTGGGGCGCGCCATCGCGGATGGCTACCAGCTGCTGCAGGAGCTGGGCGCAGTCGACGACGATAACCAGCTGACGCCACTTGGCCGCAAGCTGGCCAAGCTGCCACTCGACCCGCGCGTTGGCCGCATGATCCTGGCCGCGCAGGAGTACCACTGCCTGACCGAAGTCCTGATTGTCGCCTCCGCGCTGTCGGTGCAAGACCCGCGCGACCGCCCGGTCGAACACCAGCAAGCCGCCGACGAAGCGCACAAGAAGTTCGCCGACGAAAAATCCGAATTCCTCAGCTACCTGAAAATCTGGAAGTGGTTCGAGAACGCCATCGAGCACAAGAAGTCCAACCGCCAGCTGATGGACTCGTGCCGCGCGACTTTCCTGAACCAGCTGCGCCTGCGCGAATGGCGCGACGTGCACTCGCAACTGCTCACCATCGTGAAAGAGCAGGGCTGGCGCACCAACGAACTGCCGGCCACCTACGACCAGCTGCATATGGCCCTGCTTACCGGCCTGCTGGGCAACATCGGCTTCAAGGGCGAGGACGAACCCGGCGGCGCCTACCTCGGCGCGCGCGGCATCAAATTCCACGTCTGGCCCGGCTCGCACCTGTCGAAGAAGCCTGGCAAGTGGATCGTCTCCGCCGAACTGGTGGAAACCACGCGCCTGTATGCGCGCTGCGTGGCCCGCATCGAGCCGGAATGGATCGAGAAGATCGGCGGCCACCTGCTGAAAAAATCCTGGGGCGAGCCGCGCTGGGAAAAACGCCCGGCGCAAGTCACCGCGTCCGAGCGCGCAACGCTGTACGGCATCGTGGTGTACAGCCAGCGCCGCATCAATTACGGCCAGAAGAACCCGGCCGAAGCGCGCGAAATCTTCATCCGCGATGCCCTGGTTGGCGGTGACTACGACACCCGCCTGCCGTTCTTTGCCCACAACCACAAGCTGGTGCGCGAGATCGAAAACCTGGAACACAAATCGCGCCGCCAGGACGTATTGGTTGACGACCAGTTGATCGAAGCTTTCTACGACGAGCACATTCCCGCCGACGTGGTGAATGGGGCCGGATTCGAGAAATGGTACAAGGACGCCTCGCACGACGATCCGAAACTGCTGTTCCTGAACCGCGACGACTTGATGCGCCACGAGGCGGCAGGCATCACAACCGACCTGTTCCCGAAAAAGATGATGGCGGCCGGGCTGGAAATGCAGCTGTCCTATCACTTCGAACCGGGCACGCCGCGCGATGGCGTGACGTTGACGGTACCGTTGTACGCGCTGAACCAGCTCTCGCGTGAGCGCTGCGAATGGCTGGTGCCGGGCATGCTGAAGGAGAAGGTGCATCTGCTGCTCAAAACCCTGCCGCAGAAGCAGCGCCGCCACATGGTGCCGTTGCCGGATTACGCCGCCAAATTCTGCGAGCGTACCGAGTTTGCACGCGGTGACCTGATCGACGCCATCATTGCCGACATCCGCAAGCAGATCACGATCAGCGTGCTGACCTCCGACTTCAAGCCGGAACAGCTGCCTGCGCACCACTTCATGAACTTCAAGGTGGTGGACGAACATGGCCGCCAGCTCGATATGGGCCGCAACCTGGCCACGCTGCAGGCGGAATACGGCCTGCAGGCGCGCCAGAGTTTCCAGCGCATGGCCGAAGGCGGCAATACGCCTGCCTCCGCCGCGCCACTGGCGCCGCTGGCGGGTGGCGGCATCGGCGCTGGCAGCTCGGGCGGTGGCGCCGGCGCGGCCAAAGGCAAGCACGGCGGCATCGCCGCCGACGCCGCACGCGGCGCTGCAGGTTCCGGCAGCAGTGCCGGTGCTGGCGTTGGCTCCGGCCGGGGCGGCGCGATCAATGCTGGCGCTGGCGCGGCGCCGCAGCACACCAACATCACCACCTGGAGCTTCGGCGAACTGCCCGAGCTGCTGGAAATCACGCAAGGCAAGCTAAGCCTGATCGGCTTCCCGGCCCTGGTGGACAAGGGCACGCACTGCGACCTGGAGGTGTTCGACGACCCGAACGTCGCCGCGCGCACCCACCGTATCGGCCTGCGCCGCCTGTTCATGCTGCAGATGCGCGACCAGATCAAGTTCGTCGAGAAATCGATTCCCAACCTGCAGCAAATGGGCATGCAATTCATGTCCATGGGCACGCAGGAGGAATTGCGTGACCAGATCATCGCCAAGGCCATCGATATCGCCTGCCTGCAGGATCCGCTGCCCACCGACGAAGCGAGCTTCAACAAGCGCAAGGACGAAGGCAAGTCCCGCATCGTGCTGCTGGTGAACGAAATCGCGCGCCTGGTGTCGCAGGTGCTGACCGAATACCACGGCCTGCCCAAGCGCCTGCAAGGCATCAGCCAGCAAGTGGCGCAGGACATGCAGCAGCAGCTGCAGGGCCTGGTGCACAAGCGCTTCCTGATCGAGAACGAGTTTGCGCAGCTGTCGCACTTCCCGCGCTACTTGAAGGCGATGAACGTGCGCCTGGAAAAGCTGCGCGCAGACGCCGCACGCGACGCCAAGGCCATGTCAGAGTGGAACCAGGCTGCTGCGCCTTACCAGCGCCTGATGCGCGACAAATCCGCCGGCAAGAACACCGATCCGAAACTGGTGGAATACCGCTGGATGCTGGAAGAGTTGCGCGTTTCTCTGTTCGCGCAGGAACTGCGCACGCCGATGCCGGTGTCCGTCAAACGCCTGACGAAAGTGTGGGAATCGATGCAGCGTTAAACGCGCTGTCAGCGCGGCGCTTGGTGCGCCGCGCACGGTTCAATCAGTAATTGCCCTTGTTGCCGCTCGAGCTGCCGGTGGAGCCGCCGCTATAGCTGCTGCCGCTGGTCGAGCCGCTTTGCATGGTGCTGGTGCCGGAGCCCATCACGCTGCCGGTCGAGGTGCGCATGCCGGTGGCGGTGGTGCCGTAGAAGTCGTGGATCTGCGTGCTGAATTCGGGGCTTGCCATGTCCGGCCAGCGGTCCTTGTCGAAGCCAGGCGCGTTCTCCAGTCTTTCCTTGGTGCAGTCGAGCACGAAGCGCTTGTTCACCGTGTCGAGCTGCAAGGCCTGCCATGGCACGGCAAACAGCTTGTCGCCCATGCCCAGCACGCCGCCGAAGGACAGCACCGCATAGGCAATCTGTCCGGTCTGCATGTCGAGCATGATTTCCTTGATGTCGCCGAGGTCTTCTTCCTGGCGGTTATAGACGTCTTCACCCATCAGCGTGTCGGCGCCCATCAGGCGCGGACCCGGTCCATCGTTATCGTCACGGTCGCGATAGATGCCGAATTTGTCGCGGTCTAGGTAGCTCATTCTGCCTCTCCTCATTGGTGTGGATGGTGAGGCCAGAATAGCGTAAGCAGCAGCCGCAAGGCGCGCGCTACGCTAGCGCGGCGTAGTCCTACAAAAAGAACGCGAGGGCAGCAACTGCAGTCGGAGCAAGGGCTCCTGCCAGCAATCCGAGTGCGCCAATTGATTCATCGCGGAATCCTTTACGCAGCAGCGCAACGCCTGCAGGATTCGGTGCGTTGGCGATCACAGTCAACCCGCCGCCGGCAACCGCGCCTGCCACCAGCATGTATTGCGCTTGCGGCTTGATGCCGTCAATCAGCGAGCCGAGATAGGTAAGGGCAGCGTTGTCGGTGATGGCGGTCAGTCCCAGCGCGCCGAAGAAGAGCGCTAGTGGCTGCAGGCTTTCGACAATTGGTTGCAGCCACCACTGTTGCATGCTGCCCAGCACGACCAGGCCGGCGAGGAAGAAGCCGACCAGCAGGGCTTCTTTCAAAATCAGCGGCGACTGATGCTGCGGATAAGCGGTGGTGAAGCCGAGGAAGAACAGGAACAGGCCGAGGAACAGCACGGGATGATGCGCCAGCAGCACCACGGCGGCGAGAAACGCCAGATGGATCATGCTGGTGAGCAGCGGCGCTGGCCTGCGTGAAGCAAGCGCCGGCGCATCGCGGCGGACGCCTTCGCTCAGGTGCGCGCGCAGCAGCCAGCAAGCGGCAGTGGCGTTCACCAGTACGGCCAGCATAGCCTTCCAGCCGAAATTCGCGGCCATGAAAGCGCTGTCCCATTGCCAAGTGGCGGCCACCATCAGTACCGGCGGCGCGGCGTAGGCGGTCAGCGTGCCGCCGACCGAGACGTTGACGAAAAGCACGCCCAGCGCGGCGTACTTCTGCCATTCCGGCACGCCATCGCGGAAAATTTGCGGCGCCAGCATCAAGGCCGCCAGCGTCATCGCGGCCGGTTCGGTGATCAGTGAGCCTGCCAGCGGCACCAGCGCCAGTCCCATCCAGGCTTGCAGCAATGGACGCCCCCCCGACAGCACGTCGATCAGGCGCTGCACCAAATCGAGTACCGGCCGCGATGCCGCCACCACCATCACCACGAAGACGAACAATGGTTCGGTATATTGCTGCGTTTCCGCGTAGGCAATCGCGTTCTGCGGCCCGGCCACGAGTGCCATCACCACCAGCAGCACCATGGCCCAGAAGCCGAACACCACTTCCACCTCGCCCAGCAAGTGCAGCAAGCCGGCATGGCGCGGGAATTTATGCGACAGCCGCTCAAACGCTTTCGCGCTGAAGGTGTGCACTAGGGCGAGGGCAAACAGGATGGCGCCGATCAGTTGCATGTCAGTGGTTTTTAGTTGGCAATATTGCCGATTCTATCAGGCGGGTCATTACTTAACCTAGTCTTGCGCAAACCGCTACCGGCGGACCGCTGGCGCCGCTAGGCTCGATGCATGGCCGATCACTACGATTCGCCCTGGAAGCGGGCGCTCAAGCACAACTTGGCGGAATTCATCGCCTTTTTCTTCCCGCAATATCGGGATCTGATCGATCGGCATCGCCCGATCAGCTTCCGTGACAAGGAGCTGGCTGAGGTGGTTGATGAACTACTGCTTGAACGCAATGTCTTTGCGTGGGTTACGGCTGCGCATTTATTGGCGCAAAGGTCGCATGGCAAGGCCGAGTCGCGCCACGCCGATAAATGGCGGCTAATCAGGCTTCTGTACGAACGTGGCTGGCGCAAGCGGCGTATTATCGACCTGTTCACGATCATTCACTGGCTGATGCCTTTGCCAGCCGAACTGGAGAGTCGGCTAATACGCAGCATCAGGCGGCTTGAAAGGAGGCGTAACGTGGAATGGATTAATCCTTATGACAAGCTCCGGTTTGAGCAAGGTGAGAAGAAAGGCGAGAAGCGCGGCATTAAGATAGGCCGCGCGCAAGGCCTGCAGGAAGGCCTGCAGGAAGGTCGGCAGGAAGGTCGGCAGGAAGGGGCCGCGCAAATGCTGGAGCGCCTGCTTAATCGACGTTTTGGCGCACTATCTCCTACGGTCCGGAAGCGGCTCGCCAAGGCCAGCCCAGAGCAGCTTGCCAAGTGGAGCGAAGCAGTGCTGGACGCCCAAACCCTGAAACAGGTTTTCTCCGCGCGCCAGTAGGATTATACTGTATGCATATACAGTATCGTTCGCTATGGCGCTTTTCGACCCACAACCCCTGCACCCGGCCCTCTGGCTGGCATCCCAGCTCAGCAAGGGTGCCACGTCCTGCGTGGATACGGGCATTCCCGTGCTCTCCCATCAGTTGCCAGGAGGCGGCTGGCCCACGGGCGTGCTGACGGAGTTGCTACTCCAGCAACCCGGCATTGGCGAATTGCGTTTATTGCAAGCCACGTTAAGCAGCCTGAAAAATCCGGTAGCCATGCTGCAGCCGCCCTACAACCCGCAAACCCTGGCGCTGGATTTGCCTCCCCAGCAACTGCTATGGATCCGCAACACCGGCAAGACCGCCGACAGCCTGTGGGCAGCCGAGCAGATCCTGCGCAGCGGCAGTTGCGGCGCCGTGCTGCTGTGGCAGCAGCACATCCGCAACGAATCGCTGCGCCGCCTGCACCTGGCGGCCCAGTGCGGCGAGACCCTGTTCTTCCTGCTGCGGCCGATTGCCGCCGCCCAGGATTCCTCCCCCGCACCGCTGCGGCTGGCGCTGCGCCCGGCGCCGGGAGGCATCCATATCGAATTCGTCAAACGCCGGGGACCGCAGCGCGACACGCCGCTGTTCCTCCCGTTAACCCCAACCCTGTTGCAACGCCATGCGTCTGTGGATCGGCCTCTACCTGCCCCGGCTACCGCTCGAAGTGTTCTGCCCCAACTGGTCGGATGACTTGTGCAGCGTGGTGCTGGAGCAGGAAGGCGTGCTGGCAGTGTCCTACCGCGCCCACCAGATGGGCGTGCGGCCCGGCATGCGCCGCAGCGGCGCGCTGATGCTGGCGCCGGACGCCCAGATGCACGAGCGCGCCCCGCAGCTGGAACAGGAAGCCCTGCACGCCGTCGCCATGGCCATGCTGCAATACACGCCCCAGGTAGCGGAAGGCGAGGGCGCCACCCTGTTGCTGGATGTGGGCGCCAGCCTGCGCCTGTTCGGCGGCATCCGCAACCTGTGCCGACTGGTGGAAGACAGCCTGCAAAAGCTTGGCTTCAGCGGCGTGCTGGGCGTGGCGCCCACCGCGCGCGGCGCCTGGCTGCTGGCGCGCGCCGGCGGCGGCCGCACGCTCAAGCTCGACAGCCTGTTGCGCCACCTGCACCGCCTGCCGGTGGGCCTGCTGCCGCCGCTGCAGCGCCACCAGCGCTGGCTGGACGGCATCGGCTGCCTCAGCATCGGCGACCTGGTGCGCCTGCCGCGTCCCGGCCTGCAGCGCCGCTGCGGCATCGAAGTGCTGGACATGCTCGATGCCGCGCAAGGCCTGGCGCCCGAAATGCACGAGTGGATCGCAGCGCCGCCCACCTTCAAGGCCAAGCTGGAACTGTTCGGCCGCATCGAAAACACCGACCTGCTGCTGGCCGGCGCCTGCCGCCTGCTGCAGCAGCTGACCGGCTGGCTGTGCGCCCACCAGTTCGCCGTCTCGCGCATCCGCCTGCTGCTGGAGCATGAAAGAGGCCGCGAAGCCTGCCCGCCGACGCCGGTGGAAGTGATGCTGGCCGAACCCACCTGGCGCGACGAGCACATCGTGCGCCTGCTGAAGGAGCGCCTGGCCAAGGTCGAGCTGCCGGCGCCGGTGATCGGGCTGGCGCTGGAAGCGGCCCAGGTGGAGGCTATGGCCCCGCTCAGCGATTCGCTCTTCCCCGAACCTGGCGGCAGCCCGCAGGAGCGCCAGCGCCTGTTCGAAGTGCTGGTGGCGCGCCTCGGCGCCGACAACGTCTTGCAGCCTTATCCGAAAGCAGACTACCGCCCCGAAGTCGCCAACCGCTGGGTGCCCCTGCACGAAAAGGTGCGCCCGGCCGACGTCGCGTCCCAGATGCCGCCGCGCCCCTTGCCGCGCCCGGCCTTCCTGCTGCCCAAGCCGATCCAGCTGCTGATGCGCGACCACCGACCGTTCTACTGCTCCCCGCTGCGCATGGTGTCAAGCGCCGAGCGCATCGAGGCCGGCTGGTGGAGCGACACCCAAACCCGTGACTACTTCATCGCCGAGGGCGAAGATCACGCCTATTACTGGGTGTTCCGCGAACGCACGCCCGGCACCGAGGAAACGCGCTGGTACCTGCATGGCTTGTTCGCCTGATAATCTGGGGCAAATTTGATCTAGGGCAATTTCTCGATTAGAGGGCTACTTCTATAATCGAAAAATGCTGACCCAACTTTCCCTTCCCAACGCCGGTGCGCGCGCCCGGCTTGCCGAGTCCGTGCTGGATAATCTCAAGGAAGTGGTATTCCAGACCGATGCCGCCGGCTGCTGGACTTTCCTCAATCCCGCATGGGAAGAGTTGACCGGCCATCAGGTGGCGGACAGCCTGGGCAAGCCCTTCCTCCAATACCTGTGGCCGGAAGACCGCAAGCTGAACCAGCAGCGCTTCATGCCCTTGCTACGGCGCGAAGAAGAATATTGCCGGCACGAGATCCGCTACCTGCATCGCGACCGCAGCTTCCGCTGGGTGGAAGTGTTCGCGCGCCTGACGCTGGGGCAGGACGGCGCCTTGATCGGCATCTCGGGCACGCTGAGCGACGTCACCGAGCGCAAACGCAACGAGGAAAAGCTGCGCTTTGCCGCCAGCGTTTTCCTGCACGCCGGCGAAGGCATCATGATCACGGCAGCCGACGCCACCATCATCGACGTCAACGGCGCCTTCGAGAAAATCACCGGCTACACAAGAGCCGAAGCCTGCGGCCGCAACCCCAGCATGCTGAGCTCCGGCCGCCAGGGCAGCGAGTTTTACGACGCGATGTGGGAGCGCCTGCACAGCGATAACTTCTGGCAGGGCGAAGTCTGGAACCGCCGCAAATCCGGCGAGCTGTATGTGGAACGCCTGACCATCACCGGCATCCGCAATGCGCGCGGCAAGGCGCTCAATTACGTCGGCATTTTCTCGGACATCACCAAGCAGACCTTGCAGGCGCAGCATCTGGACCGTATTGCCCACTACGACCCGCTGACCGGACTGCCGAACCGGCGCCTTCTGGCCGATCGTCTGCAGCACGCCATGGCGCAATCGCGGCGCCGCGGCAGCCGCCTGGTGGTGGCTTACCTGGACCTGGACGGCTTCAAGGCGGTCAACGATGAATTGGGCCACGAATTCGGCGACCAGTTGCTGGTAGCCCTGGGCGCGCGCATGACGCACGCCACGCGCGAATGCGACACCGTGTGCCGCCTGGGGGGCGACGAATTTGTGGTGATGCTGGACGACCTGCAGGATGCCTCGGATTTTATCCCGATGGTGGTGCGCCTGCTGGAAGCGGTGGCGGCGCCGGTGGTGGTCGAGCGCAAAGTTCTGCGCGTGACCGGCAGCATTGGCGTCGCGATTTATCCACAATCGGTGGAAATCGACGCCGACCAGTTGATGCGCCAGGCCGACCAGGCCATGTATCGCGCCAAGACGCTGGGCAAGAACCGCTACACCGTATTTGGCGACGACATGCCGGCCGCCGGCGCGCAGGTGAGCGGTCCTCTGGCCGAGATTGCGCGCGCCATCTCCAATGCAGAATTCGTGCTGCATTACCAGCCCATCGTCAACCTGCAGACAGGCGAATTGAATTCGGCAGAAGCGCTGATCCGCTGGCAGCATCCGGATCGAGGCCTGCTGCCGCCGGCCGAATTCCTGCCGCTGATCGAAGGCCACCCCATCGCCGCGTCGCTGGATAACTGGGTCATGGACGAAGCCTTGCGTCAGCACCAGGCCTGGCTGGCCGAGGGACTTGACGTGGCGATCAGCGTCAACGTCAGCAGCACCAAGCTGCAGGAGCGCGATTTCGTCGAGCGCCTGCGCGCCAAGCTGGGCGCCCACCCGCGCGTAGGCGCCGGCCGCATCAAGCTCGAAGTGCTGGAAACCAGTGCCCTGAACGATATCGGGCACGTCTCGCAAACCATCACGGAGTGCGCCGCGCTGGGCGTGCCGTTTGCGCTGGACGATTTCGGCACCGGCTATTCCTCCCTCCTGTACCTGAAGCAGCTGCCCGCCAAACGCATCAAGATCGACCAGAGCTTCGTGCGCGACATGCTGGTCGACTCGGATGACCTGGCCATCCTGGAGGGCGTGCTGGGCATGGCCGCCGCCTTCAAGCGCGAAGTCATTGCTGAAGGCGTGGAGAGCATCGAGCACGCGCGCATGCTGGTGCAGATGGGCTGCCTGATGGGACAGGGCTACGGCATCGCCCGCCCTATGCCGCCGCACCAGGTGAAGGCCTGGGCTGCCGCCTGGCGCTTGCCGGACGGCCTGGCTGGGTGCCGGGTGCTCGACCGCAATAGCGCACAGCTGCTGGTAGCGGCCGTCGAGCACCAGGCCTGGATACGCACCTTGCTCGACTACGCGCGCGATGGCACGCAGCCGTTGCCGCCCTTCATCGAAGAGCAATGCCGCCTCGATATGTGGCTGGAACAGGCCGTGCAGCGCCCGCAGGCAGGCAAGCTGGTGACCGTGGCGCAGCGCCTGCATGAAGCCCAGCATGAAATGGCGCGGCAACTGGTCCAACATCTGGCGCATGGCGAAACATCGGCAGTGCACGATGCCATGGCCGACCTGGAACGCATGGGCGAACAATTGAATCTTGCGCTGAACCGCCTGGTGGAAGGCGTATGATGGGCGCGGAGGAACGCTTATGTATGCACAAAAGCTCGAATTTGCTGGCGCTGGCGGGGACAGGCTGGCGGCGCTGCTGGACTCTCCCGAGAGCGGCGTGCGCGCCTATGCCCTGTTCGCGCATTGCTTCACCTGCGGCAAGGATGTCTTCGCCGCCAGCCGCATCGCGCAGGCGCTGGCCGCGCATGGCATCGCGGTGCTGCGTTTCGACTTCACCGGGCTGGGCGCCAGCGAGGGCGAGTTCGCCAACACCAATTTCTCTTCCAACTTGGCGGATTTGCAGGCGGCTGCGGACTTCCTGCGGCGCGAATTCCAGGCGCCGCGCCTGCTGATTGGGCACAGCCTGGGAGGCGCCGCAACGCTGGCCTTTGCCGGCAGCGTGCCGGAAGTGCAGGCAGTGGTCACCATCGCAGCGCCGAGCGACCCGGTGCACGTGACACAGCTGTTCGGCGAACAGATTGACGCGATCACGGCGCAGGGCGAGGCGATGGTGCAGCTGGCGGGGCGGCCGTTCCGCATCAAACGGCAATTCCTGGAAGACGTGGCGGAGAACAGCCTGCGCAACAAGATCGCCACCATGCGCAAGGCTTTACTGATCATGCATGCGCCGGGCGATGCCACGGTCGGCATCAACAATGCGCTGGAAATCTTTGCGGCGGCGAAACATCCGAAGAGCTTTATCTCCCTCGACACGGCGGACCATTTGCTGTCCGTACGCGAAGATGCCGTGTATGTGGCAGGCCTGATCGCCGCCTGGAGCGCACGCTATATCAAGTAGCCGGCGGCTTCCACGCCATCGCCTTCCGGACAGCGGGGCGTTCGCCCATCATGCCAAGCCAGCGCTGCACGGCCGGCTTGCCGGACAGGTTCAACTCGAGATGCGAAGCGGCGGCCTGGGTCCACGGATAGCAGGCCATGTCGGCGATGGTGTACTCGTCGCCGGCGACGTAGCTGCTGCCAGCCAGCGCACGGTCCAGCACATTGAGCAGGCGCTCGGCCTCTGCGCTGAAATGTTCCTTCGCCAGCGCCGAGTCCTTCTTCTCGAAAAAGCCCAACTGGCCCAGCATCGGGCCCAGGCCGCCGACCTGCCAGTACAGCCACTGCAAGGCGCAGTAGCGCTGCGGGCCTTCGTTGGCGAGGAAGCGCTGGTGCTTCTCCGCCAGGTAGGTGAGGATCGCGCCGCTCTCGAACATGGAAAGCGCACCATCCTTCATGGCGGGGATTTTGTTGTTGGGGGAAATGGCGAGGAAGCCGGCCTCAAACTGCTCATGCTCGCGCAGGTTCACCGGGACGATTTCGTAAGGCTGGCCCAGTTCTTCCAGCATGATCAGGGGTTTGCGGCCGTTCGGTGTCGACCAGGTGTAGACGGTATACATGATGCCCGATACTCTAGCGCGGGCAACAGAAAACGGGCGCACCGCAGTGCGCCCGTTGCACGTGACTTACTGTCGCGGCGACAGGATGGCTTCCAGCCGGTCAGGCGTGCCTTCGATGCGTTCCAGGCGCGGGTACTTCAAGCCTTCGTAGTACGCCAGCGCGATGGTGCGGTACTCCTGGCCGTGCTTCACCAGCAGTTCGATCGGCTTCTTGCTGGTCTTGGCTTCGGTGACCGCCTTGCGCAGCAGTTCTGCCTTGTAGGCGCGGCCGTTCACCGCCAGCAGGGTGGTGTTGCCGGACAGGCCGGCCTTGAAGCCGATGCCTTCCCACTGGATGCTCTGGATCTTGCCTTCGCTGCCGACGTTAAAGCCCAGCGAGTAGGTGAAGTCGGCGGACTTGCTGCGATCCTCCGAAGCCTTCAGGAAATCGGTCTGCTTGTCGGCGAATACCAGCTTGTAGCCGGCGCGCGTGATGCCATCCATCGGCACCGGGCCCAGGTCTTCGATGCGCGTGCGCAGGAAGGTGGCCCAGTCGTAGGCCTGCACGCTGTCCAGCGCCTTGACCACGTCTTCAAAGGTGTAGTGGAGGGCGGTGTTGCGGCCATCGTCTACGCCGTAGAACTTGGCGGAGAAATCGTCCAGCGAGCGCTTGTCGCCGGACAGTTCGCGGATCTTGGTGTCCACGTCCAGCCAGACCAGCATGCCTTCCTGGTAGTAGTCCTCGCTGCGCTGGTAGTTCGACCATGGGATGGGGCGGCGCGCGTTGATGATCGGGTCGTAGGTGGTGTCCTGCACCGAACGCCATTCGCGGCCCTTCATGATGCTGTAGCGGGCGGCGGTGGCGGCGATGGTGTCCTTGATGCTGGCGGCTTTCATCAGGCCCGAGCGCGCTGCCAGCACATCGCCGTAATAGGTGGTCTGGCCTTCATATACCCACAGCAGATCGTTTTGCAGCGGCTGGTTGAAGTTCAGCACGTCCTGGCCTTTCGGGCGGCGGAATTTGCCGTTCCAGGAGTGCGTGAATTCATGCGGCAGCAGGCCGCGTTCGCCCTCGGTCTTGTTCCAGTCGGTGAAGTAGTCGGCTTTCAGCGCGTTCTCGCTGGACTGGTGGTGTTCACGGCCCACGCCGCCGAATTCATCGCTCAAGGCGAACAGGAAATCGTAGTGCTTGTAATGCTGGGAGCCGAATACCTTGTAGGCTTGCTTGACCAGGTTGCGGTGCAATTCGAGCTGCTCTGGCTTGGCTTCCAGCGCTTCGGCATTGTCTGCCACCACGTCCAGGTGCACCGGCACTTTGCCGCCCGGGTCCAGGTCGAAGCGCTTGAAATAGCGGCCGGCGAACAGCGGCGAATCGACGAAGGTTTCGACGTCGGTGGTCTTGAAGGTGACCACGTCGCCTTTGCGCTCGGCTTCTTCCAGCGCGGAGCCGTACTGCCAGCCGGCCGGCAGGGTCAGCGTGGTCTGGATCGGGATGCGGCGCGTGGCGTAGCCGGCCGGGTACATGGTCAGCGACTGCCACTGGATGCCCAGGATGTCAGGCGTGATCGACGTGCGGCCTTGCGCGGACTCGGTCGGCGCCAGGTGCTGGTATTCGACATCAATCGATTTCGCGCCGGCCGGCACTTCGATGTGGAAGGCGTACACGTTCACGTTGTCGCGATGCCAGGCCAAGTTCTTGCCGTTGGCGGAAACCTTGAAGCCGGCGAACTGGTTCAACGCGCCGGTCGGGCCGTGCTGCGCCGTTACCCATTGCGGGAACAGCAGCGTCATCTTGCCGGGCTTGGCCGGGATGGTCTGCTGGACGCGGTAGAAGTTCTGGGCGGTGTTGGAAGCATCGACCTTCATCACGATGGTGCCTGGGTAAGGCTGGTCGACCGGGGCAGGGATGGCCTGGCCGGCCTGTGCGCTGAAGGCGGCGCCCAGCATCAGGGCGAAGGCGGTTTTGGTGAGCAGTTTCATTTATTTCAACAAGGAAAGAGCGACGGGCGAGTGTAGCACGCAGGGGGAGGGCGATTGTTTCATAACGTAACGATTTACGAGCGTGAATATTCGTGAACCTTCCCATATGAGCAAGATGATAAGCTTTGCCTTTTTCTAACTGCCGGCCCCAGATGAAACTGAAGCAATATGTACTGTGCGTTTCCCTTGTTTTCAGCGCGCAATTCGCGTTCGCGGCTAATTCCCAGGTTTTCCACACCAGTGAAGGCAGCGTCATTGCCAAAGTCTATTCCGCACCGTCAGCCTCCAAGGCGCCTGCCGTCATCTTGCTGCACGGATACCAATGCATTGCCGCTTGTGCGCTAGACTACGAGCGGTACGCGCTGGCATTGACGAAGCAGAACTTTGATGTGTACGACCTCGAGTATTACAACGAGGCCGATTACACGGCGCTCCAGCAGAACAGGCTCGATGGCGAAGCTTATGCGACCCGCTTCCAGCGCTGGGCGTCGGAAGTGAGGCAAGTGATCGAGCAGGTGAAAGCCCTGCCGCGTGCCAATGGCGCAGTTGCCCTACTGGGTTTTTCGCAGGGCGGGCGCATTGCCATCGCCAGTGCGGCAAACAATCCGGCAGTATCTGCCCTGGTCGTGCTCTATGCCAGGCTGCCCAATGCTGCGGAAATGCAGTCCGAGATACGGACACTGCCGCCATTGCTGCTCATTCACGGCAATGCCGATACGGTGGTCCCCCTGCAGGATGGTAATGCCATTTTCGCAAAGGCCCAGACGCTGGGGGCCACGGCGGAAATGGTCGTATATCCCGGCGCCGGGCACGGCTTCGACTTCAGCGCCGACGCCCCTGCCGCAATCAGTGCCAGGCGGCATGTCTCGGCCTTTCTTGGAAAGGATTAGGCCATGCCTGGTCCTGACCGATCTCAAAAAAATCCCTTGAAATCCGTTTTGCGGTTCCTATATCCGAGTCAGCGGTTGCCCAGAAGGGGACCGCGGGACCTTATATCGCTTAACTTTGAAAGGATATGAACATGCGTACTTTTGACCTGACCCCACTGTATCGTTCCGCAATCGGTTTCGACCGCCTGGCCCAGATGCTGAATGACGCGCATCGCAGCGACCAGCCCAGCTACCCGCCCTACAATATCGAGCTGGTGTCGGAAGACCAGTACCGTATCGTGATGGCGCTGGCCGGCTTTGACCGTAGCGAAATCGACATCACCACCGAGCGCGACTCGCTGGTCGTCGTTGGCCGCAAGCAGAAAGACAGCCAGGAAAAGACCTACCTGCACCGCGGGATCGCCTTCCGCGATTTCGAGCAGCGTTTCCAGCTGGCCAACCACGTGAAGGTGAATGGCGCCTCCTTCAGCAACGGCGTGCTCACCATCGAGCTGCAGCGCGAAGTGCCGGAAGCGCTGAAACCGCGCAAGATCGCCATTGACGGTGTTGTCAACCACACTGCCCTGGAGCAGCAAGCTGCCGCCTAAGCGCGTCCAGCTCCCATGAAAAAGGCCGGATTTCCGGCCTTTTTGCATTAAGACGCATCTAAGTTTAATGCCGCATATTGGAGCCGTTGAGAAACGCTATTTTCATCAGGAGTCAAACCATGCGCAACACCACTACCATGTTCCTCGCCCTGGCTACCGCCGGCGTTGTCGGTGCCGGTGCAGCCATCGCTGTCCAGCATAGCCAGGCCTTCGCATCGCCCGCCCCAGTCGCTGCCATCACCGCCCCGGCCACCAACGCCGCCCAGGGCGCGCCGGCGCCTGTGCCCGCGCCGATGATTTCCCTGCCTGACTTCAGCGTGATCGCGTCGCGCAATGGTCCTGCTGTTGTCAATATTTCCACAGTCGGCAGCACCAAGGCCGCCAGCTTCCGGGGCGACCAGGACGCCGATGCGGACAACGATCCGTTCTTCGAATTCTTCCGCCGCTTCCAGCAGCCCGGCCCGCGCGGCCGTGGCGGCGCCGTGCCGACCCATGGCGTCGGCTCCGGCTTCATCGTCAGCGCCGACGGCATCATCCTGACCAATGCCCACGTGGTGCGCGACGCCAGCGAAGTGACGGTCAAGCTGACCGACCGCCGCGAATTCCGCGCCAAGGTGCTCGGTTCCGACCCGAAAACCGACGTGGCTGTGCTGAAGATCGACGCCAAGAACCTGCCGGTCGTCCCGCTGGGCCGTTCCAACGACGTGAAGGTGGGCGAGTGGGTGCTGGCCATCGGTTCGCCGTTCGGCCTGGAAAACACCGTCACCGCCGGTGTGGTGAGCGCAAAAGGACGCTCCCTGCCTGACGATTCCAACGTGCCCTTCATCCAGACCGACGTCGCAATCAATCCTGGCAACTCGGGCGGTCCGCTGTTCAACACCCGCGGTGAAGTGATCGGCATCAACTCGCAGATTTACAGCCAGAGCGGCGGCTACCAGGGCCTGTCCTTCTCGATCCCGATCGACGTCGCCACCCGCGTGCGCGACCAGGTCGTCAAGACCGGCAAGGTGGTGCATGCACGCCTTGGCGTAATGGTGCAGGAAGTGAACCAGGGCTTTGCCGACTCCTTCGACCTGGAGTCCCCGGAAGGTGCGCTGGTGGCCAATGTTGAACGCGGCGGCCCGGCCGACAAGCTTGGCCTGAAGGCGGGCGACGTAATCCGCAAGATGAACGGCCAGAAGATCGTTGCCTCGGGCGATTTGCCGGCCATGGTCAGCCTGGCCATGCCAGGTGATAAAGTAACGCTTGAAGTCTGGCGCCAGGGTAAGACCGTTTCGCTGGAAGGCAAGCTGGGAAATGCCAGCGACCGCAACGTCGCGGCGGTACAGAACGATGAAGCGGCCTCCAAGCTGCGCCTCGGCCTGTCGCTGCGCCAGCTGGACCCGATGGAGCGCCGCGAATCCGGCCTGTCTTCGGGCTTGCTGATCGAGGACGCCGGCGGCGCCGCCCTGAGCGCAGGCGTGCAGCCGGGCGACGTGCTGCTGTCGGTGAACGGCCGCCCGGTCACTTCAGTGGGCGATGTACGCGACCTCGTGGCAAAATCCAGTAAATCCGTTGCGCTGCTGATCCAGCGCGGCGACGAGCGTATCTTTATCCCGGTGCGCCTCGGCTAAAACAACAAGAAAGGAAAGAAATGCGCCTCCTGCTGGTAGAAGATGACACGATGATCGGCGAGGTAGTGCTCGACCTGCTCAGGGCCGAGCACTACGCAGTCGACTGGGTCAAGGATGGCGCCATGGCCGACACGGCCCTGCAGACCCAGACGTATGACCTGGTGCTGCTGGACCTGGGCCTGCCGAAGAAGGACGGGCTGGAAGTTCTGCGCTCCATGCGCGCCCGCAAGGAGCTGACCCCGGTGCTGGTGGCCACCGCGCGCGACGCAGTGGAGCAGCGCATCGCCGGCCTGGATGCCGGCGCCGACGACTATGTGCTCAAGCCTTACGACCTGGACGAGCTGCTGGCCCGCATCCGCGCCCTGCTGCGCCGCGCCGCCGGCCGCGCCGAGCCGATCTTCGAGCACAAGGGTGTGTCGATCAATCCGCAAACGCGCGAGGTGATCGCCAACGGCCAGCCGGTCAGCCTGTCGGCCCGCGAATGGGCGGTGCTGGAAGCGCTGATTGCCCGCCCCGGCATCGTTCTCTCGCGCGCGCAGCTGGAAGAAAAGCTGTACAGCTGGAAGGATGAAGTCAATTCCAATGCAGTCGAGGTGTATATCCACGGCCTGCGCAAGAAGCTCGGATCGGACCTGATCCAGAACGTGCGCGGCCTCGGTTATATGGTGCCGAAACAATGATGATGGCAGTCCCGAAGGTCAACGTCACGCACTCGCTGCGTGGGCGCCTGCTATGGTTTTTGCTGGCGGCGATCAC
The DNA here is from genome assembly GCF_009720745.1 of Massilia eburnea. GTDB lineage: Bacteria > Pseudomonadota > Gammaproteobacteria > Burkholderiales > Burkholderiaceae_D > Rugamonas > Rugamonas eburnea. The sequence goes on from NZ_WNKX01000008.1 coordinate 18,653, forward strand.
CATGGCCGCCGTGGCGCAGGCCATGATCGCCTACAGCTCGGCGTTGAACGACGCCGACCAGATCTTCGACTACCACATGCAGCAGATGGCCATGTCGCTGCGCTCCAATGCGCCCATGGCCTCCACCAGCAATAACGACCCTTCCGATCCCGGCAACGACGAGATGGTGGTGCAGGTATGGACGCCGGATGGCATCCAGGTCTTCCGCTCCCTGTCGCGCGCCGAACTGCCGCAACGCGCCGTGCTGGGCTTTTCCAACGTGCGCGCCAACGGCACTACCTACCGCGTGTTCTCGGCGCAATCGGCCAACCAGACCATCCAGATCGCCCAGGACCTGGCCGTGCGCAAGCGCATGGCGGGCACGCTGGCATTGCGCACCGTCGGCCCCATCGCCCTGATGGCGCCGGTGCTGATGCTGGTGGTGTGGTGGGTGGTGTCCGGCTCGCTGGCGCCGGTGGCGCGGGTGCAGCGGCAGCTCGCGTCGCGCCAGGCGGACGACTTGTCCGAAGTATCCGATGCGGACTTGCCGGACGAAGTGCGGCCCCTGGTGCAGGAACTGAACCTGCTGTTCTCGCGCGTGCAGACCGCCTTTGAAGCGCAGCAGAATTTCGTGGCCGACGCAGCGCACGAACTGCGCACGCCGCTGGCGGCGCTCAAGCTGCAGATCCTCAGCCTGTCCCGTGCTGATGGCAGCGAAGCACGCGACGTCGCCATCGGGCGCCTGTCGGCTGGCGTGGAGCGCGCCTCGCGGTTGGTGGAGCAATTGCTGGTGCTGGCCCGCACCGAAGCGGCCGACGCCAAGCTGGAGCCGGTCAGCCTGACCGACCTGGCCAAGCGCGCCGTGGGCGATATGGCGGGCGCCGCGCAAGCGCGTTCGATCGACCTGGGCCTGGAACAGGCCGACGAGGCCTCGGTCAAGGGGCAGGGCGATGCGCTGGTGATCCTGTTGCGCAACCTGGTCGATAACGCAGTCAAATACACGCCGGCCGGCGGCACGGTGGATGTTTCGGTGCTGGGCGCCTGCGGCGGCGCCGGGGCAAAGCTGGTGGTGGAAGACAGCGGCCCCGGTATCGCACCGGAAGAACGCGAGCGCGTATTCCACCGCTTTTACCGCGTGCCGGGCAGTGAAGCCCAGGGCAGCGGACTGGGACTGGCCATCATCCGCGCCATCGCCGAACGCCACGGCGCCACGCTGGCGCTGGACGCGTCCGAGCGCCTGGGAGGCCTGAAAGTGACGGTGGAGTTTGCCCCGAGCTAGAATGTCGTTTTCGACATCCGGAGCAGGGCATGCAGAAGATCGGTTTCTCGGGGACTTTGGACCCCATCACCAACGGCCATATGTGGGTCATTGGCGAAGCGCGTTCCATCGCGGAGGAGGTAGTGGTCTTCCTGTCCGAGAACTCCACCAAGGCGCCCAAATTCTCCGCCGAAGAGCGCAAGGCCATCGTCCTGGCCAGCTGCGCAGAGCGGGGCTGGAATAACGTCGCAGTGCAGATCGTGAAAAGCGAATACACGGCGCGCGTGGCCAAGCGCAATGGCGTCGGCTACCTGATTCGCGGCATCCGCAGCACCGCCGATTTCGATTACGAAAACCTGATCCAGCAAACCAATGTGGAAGTGATCGGCGGCGCCAAGACGCTGTTCGTGATGCCGCCGCGCGACCTGGGTTCGGTGAGTTCCAGCTTCGTCAAGGCGCTGGAAGGCCCGGTGGGCTGGAACTGGACGATGAAGAAATTCGTTCCGGCGCCGGCCTACAAAGCGTGGATCCTGGCCTGGCTGCGCAAGGAATGGGACAGCCTGTGGCGCGAGCGCCCGCATTCGGCCGAATGGTTCGAACGCCTGACCGGCGAACAGGCCTACGGCGGCGCCGAGCGCCATTACCATAACCTCGACCACCTGGTGCACGGCCTGGCCGAAATCCGCGCCTGGGCCGCCAATACCGGCGCTGCACCGGCCCACGTGGCACTGGTCAAGGCCGCCTTCTGGTTCCACGACGCCGTGTATGCGCACGCCGCCGGCGAGGTCTCCAACGAAGAAGCCAGCGCGCGCCTGTGGCTGGGCAGCGGCCTGGAGCCGGACGCGGTGCGCGCCGAAGAAGTGGCGACCCTGATCCGCGCCACCGACCATTTCCAGGGCGGCGCCATGCTGCACCCGCTGAAGGACACCATGCTGTCGGTGGACCTGGCCATCCTCGGCCAGGAAGCCGAGGTATACCAGGCTTACGCAACGGGCATCCGCGCCGAATACGCCCACGTGCCCGAAGCGGACTACAACAGCAAGCGCGCCCAGATCCTGGCGCACCTGCGCGGCAAAGCAGAAGCGGGCACGCTGTTCGCGGACCCCTTCTTCACCGACAACTACACCGCCGCTGCGATTGCAAACATGAGCGCCGAGCTGGCGCTAATTGCTGGAAGGTAGGGGAAGCGCGAGATCGCGCCAGAAGCGTTCCACTTCCTCCAGTGCGTTGGCCTTCTCGCACTTTTCGGAAACGGCGCTGAGGATGAATTCTTCCGCCGACATTTGCTCAATCGGCGCCCATTTGGCGATTGCGGAAATAACGTCGCCAGCCAGGTGGATCGTCATTGCAGCCATAGCACCTCCTCCGTGTGGAAAGTAATTCCACCTTGCATCATTTGGACCAGGGAGGTTTTGCGCTAAATCAAACCCTACGCAAGAGCCCGTGTCCCACCTTGGGGTCACACCCGAAATGGGACACGGGCCCGGCCGCAACATGGCCGAGCCCGTGTCCCGAAACGGGTGTGACCCCATGGTGGGACACGGGCTGGGCCGTTGCGGCGCTTAGAACTTGACGTGCAGGCGTGCGAAGTAGGCCACGCCGTTCAGGCCGAACTGCACACTCTCGTACTTGAAGCCGTTGTCGGTTTCGTTCGGGTCCTGGCTGCTTGGGTGCACGTTGAAGATGTTGGAGGCGCCAATGCTGAACTTGGCCTTCTGGGTGATCGCGTAGGTGAAGCCCAGGTCGGCCGAGGTCTTCGCTTCGTAGTGCTGGTTAGGCACGCCAGCTGCGGTGCCGCTCCAGGTGCCCAGGGTCTGCGGACCGTAGTGGATGATCTTGAAGTCGGTTTCCAGCGGGCCGGTCACGTAGTTGAAGCCCAGGGTAGCCTTGCGGCGCGGGCCGCCTTGTTCCATGAACAGGCGCTCGCGCTCGGACAGCAGCACGTCTTCGAAGCCCTGCAGCGCTGCCGGGGCGTGGATCGCGGTCACTTCGGTCTTGCTGAAGTTCGCAGCCAGGAAGGTGGTCAGCTTGTTGCCGAACACGGTGGCTTTGTGCGATGCGGTCAGGTCCAGGCCCTGGGTCTTGGTGTCGACCGAGTTGACGAAGAACTGCGCGGCGCCTACGCCCAAGGTGGCCAGCTTGGCTGCCAGCACAGGGTAGTTGTCGTCGTTAAACTGGCCGGACAGCACGATGCGGTCCTTGATCTTGATGTGATACAGGTCGGCGGTGACCGACAGGTCGGAAGACGGGGTCCAGGTCGCGCCCAGGGTGAAGCTGCGCGATTTTTCTTCCTTCAGCGGATCGAGGCCGGCGATCTTGCCGACCGGGCCCACGGCCGGGGAGATCGAAATGTCGACCGGCTTGCCGCCCACGAAGTCGGTGTAGGTCGAGGAGAAGTAGGCCTGCTGCAGCGACGGTGCGCGGAAGCCGGTCGAGGCCGAGCCGCGCAGCAGCACTGGGTCGGCGATGCGGTAGCTGCCGGCCAGCTTGCCGTTCACGGTGGAGCCGAAGTCGCTGAACTTCTCGTAGCGTACGGCGCCCTGCAGGCGGGTCTTGGCGTTGACGTCCAGTTCCAGGTCCAGGTAGGCGGCGTGGCTGTGGCGCTTGGCGTCGGTCTGGTCGCCCGGCTGGAAGCCCGGGAAACCCTGGCTGCCGGCATTGCCGCCGCCAGGACCGTCGGCGTCGATGTAGGAGCCCGGTTCGCCGGCGAAGATCTTGTAGTTTTCGCGGCGGTACTCGGCGCCGAACGCCACGTTCAGGCCATCGCCAACCAGGCCTTCGAAGTAGCGGTTCATGTCGAAGTTGGTGGTCGATTGCTGGAACGAGAAGCCGCCCGCGTCGAAGTGGTCAGGGCTGATGCCTTTGCCGCCGTTCATCAGGTCGAGATTGGCGATGGAGGCGTTCAGGGTATGGCTGATGTTGTACTTCAGGCGGTTGTAGCCGTAGGTCTGCGACAGGTCGGCATTCCACTCGCCGATCTTTTGCTTGTAGCCGAGGATGGCGAAGCGGTCATCCAGGTCGCCGTTGATGAACGGGACGAAGCCGTCCGGGTACATGGCGGCGGAGTTGCGCGATGGGACGTCGTCGGTGCCGTTGCGTGCCCAGGCGCCGCTCGATGCGTCGCGCTGCTGCAGGCTGGCGGTGAAGTAGACGCGGCCAGGGCCGGCCGGGATTTCACCGTTCACGAGAACGGTCTTGTTCTTGGTCTTGGAGTCGCCGATGATGCGCGGATTGTCAGGCTCGGCGCGGTTGGAGCGGCCGCGGTCCAGGTATTCGCCGGTAATGCCGACGGTGCCGCCAGCCACGGCGAAGCCGCAGTAGGCCGATGCCAGGTAGTTCTTGCCGTCGCCGGCGCCGTACTGGCCGTAGCCGAGCGAGGATTCGCAGCCCACGTTCTTTTTCAGGCCGATGTCCATCACGCCGGCAATCGCGTCCGAACCGTATTGCGCTGCGGCGCCGTCGCGCAGCACTTGCACGTCCTTGATCGCCATCACCGGGATGGTGTTCATGTCGGTACCGGTCGAGCCGCGGTTGCGCGCGCCGAAGATGTTGACCAGGGCGGAGGTGTGGTGGCGCTTGCCGTTCACCAGCACCAGGGTCTGGTCCGAGCTCAGGCCGCGCAGGGCGGCGGAGTCCACCAGGTCGGCGCCGTCCGCGCCGGACTGGCGGGTCGAGTTGAACGAAGGGGAGATGAAGGCCAGGGTTTGCGCCAGGTCGAACTGCGCGCCGTTTTCGGCGGCCTTGGTGAGCGGGATCACGTCGATCGGCGCCACGGTATCGGTGGTGGAGCTGGTGGCGCGGCGCGAGCCGACCACGTTCACCACGGTGATGTCGCCATTTTGCGTTTGTGCAACGACAGGGAAGGCGGACAGGGCGCCCGCGCCGTACAGCGCGGTCAGGATGGCTTTACGCAGGATCGAATGGCTTGACAATTTTTTGCTCCTAGGAAAAATTGCCTTCCATTCTATCCGATCAGGCCTGTGGCAGCGTTCATAAGTGGCAAGTTTGCGTTGCAACTACGCCACTTCTGCGCTGCGGATCATACGTACTCTGCCGCTCCTCCGATCAGGATTTGCTCTCCCTCAAGACGGGTGCGGATCAAACATGGTTGGCCGCGCCTGGCGCCCTGGTACAGCGCGAGCGAATGGCCAAGGTGGAGCGTGAGGGCGCCGGCCGCAACACCAGTGGCGCTGTCTTCCATCGCCGGGTCGAGGTGGTTGAAGTTGCGGCCTTCGAAGGCGCCGTCGGCGCGGCGGCACCAGGCGTAGATACCGTTGACGCCATATGCCTTGCCCCATTCGACGATCGTGGCCAAGTCCGGGCGCAAGGCCTGCAGGGTATCGCTGTCGGCCACTTCCACCAGCAGTTTCGGACTGCCGACCGAGGCCACGGCGGGCGCCGAAACCAGCGCCGGTCGGGGCGCGTCGAGCAGGCGCGCTGCCAGCTCGGCCAGGCTGGCCGGCTCGGCGCCGGGCGCCAGGTTCGGCAACTCCTGGCGCGACAGGCTGGCAAAGAATCCGTCGTCGTTGCGGCTCAAAACCAGCTCTTGCCCGCGCATGGCCGTGCGCACTTTCATCGGTCCGGTCGTGTCCGCGAGCAGCACGCGCGCCGCCGCCAGCGTGGCATGCAGGCAAAGGGGGGAGCGCGTGTGCGGATAGAAATAATCCAGCGTCCAGGCGGCATCGCCGGCGCCGGCGTCAACAAACACGCAGGCGCTCTTGTTGGCGGCCTTGGCGAAGGCCTGCCTTGCCGCGATGCCTGCGCCGCCATCGCGGATCACCAGCGCCGGGTTGCCTTGCCCCGGGCGGACGCCAAAACATAACAGTTCCGAAATAGTCATCGGCGCAGGATACAACAGGGTGGCGCGGCGCGCTGGCGGCGGTGTAGAATACTGTATGGATATACAGTTACCCCGTGCCGGGCTGCCCGCCTATGCGGAGCTGTTTTGCCTGACAAATTTTTCATTTTTGCACGGCGCTTCCCATGCCGAAGAGCTGGTCGAGCGCGCGGTAAAGCTCGGCTATAGCGCCCTGGCCATCACCGACGAATGCTCGCTGGCCGGCGTGGTGCGCGCGCACGGCGAGGCCAAGCAGGCCGGCCTGAAACTGCTGGTCGGCGCCCACTTCCACCTGAGCCACCCCGACGGCAGTCCCGCGCTCTCGCTGCTGGCGCTGGCTGCCAACCGCAATGGCTACGGCAACCTGTCGGAAATGATCACCCTCGGCCGCATGCGCGCCGACAAGGGCAGTTACGAACTGCACCCGGACGATTTCGCCCATCCGCCGCCCGAACGCGAGCATTTGCGCGGGATGCCCGATTGCCTGCTGCTCCTGCTGCCGGAATACCCGGCCAGCGTGGATCGCCTGCACCAGCAGGCGTCGTGGATGGCCGCCACCTTTGGCGAACGCACCTGGCTCGGCATGACCATGCTCGGCCGCGCCTTCGACGAAGCCCACAGCGCCGCAATTGAGGAGGTCGCGCTGCAGCACGGCTTGCCGATGGTGGCGGCCGGCCACGTCTGCATGCACGTGCGCTCGCGCAAACCGCTGCACGACACGCTGACTGCGGTGCGGCTCGGCAAGCCGGTCAGCGAATGCGGCTATGAATTGGGCCAGAACGCCGAGCAGCACCTGCGCTCGCGCCTGCGCCTGGCGAACGTCTACCCGCCCAAAGTCCTGGAAGAAACAGTACGCATAGCCGGCATGTGCACGTTCTCGCTGGAAGAACTGCGCTACGAATACCCGAATGAGCTGATCCCACCAGACCATACGCCCGCCAGTTTCCTGCGGCAGGAGACTTACCAAGGCGCCCAGTGGCGCTACCCGCACGGCATTCCGCAACACGTGCGTGAGCAGATTGAAATGGAACTGGACCTGGTTGCGCAGTTGCGCTACGAGTACTTTTTCCTGACGGTGTATGACATTGTCCGCTACGCCCGCTCAATCGGAATCTTGTGCCAGGGGCGCGGTTCGGCCGCCAATTCGGCGGTCTGCTATTGCCTTGGCGTGACGTCGGTCGACCCGGTGCGCGGCAATAGCGTAGTGGGGCGCTTCATATCGATTGAACGCAACGAGCCGCCAGATATCGACGTCGACTTCGAGCACCAGCGGCGCGAGGAAGTAATCCAATACATCTACAACAAATACGGACGCCATCGCACCGCGCTGGCTGCAACCGTGATCTGCTACCGCACCAAGAGCGCGCTGCGCGACAGTGGCAAAGCGCTCGGCGTGGACCTGGAGATTGTTGAGAAGGTCGCCAAGTCGCACCGCTGGTTCGACCGCAAGCACGAACTGATGGAACGTTTCGCCGAATGTGGCCTGGACCCGGAATCTCCCGTCGCGCACCAATGGGCGCAGCTGGCGCTGCAATTCCTCAGCTTCCCGCGCCACTTGTCGCAGCACGTCGGCGGCTTCGTCATCTCGCAGGACAAGCTGTCACGCCTGGTGCCGATCGAGAACGCGGCAATGGAAGACCGCAGCGTGATCCAGTGGGACAAGGACGACCTGGAAGAACTGGGCTTGCTGAAAGTAGACGTGCTGGCGCTGGGCATGCTGACGGCAATGCGGCGCACTTTCGACCTGATCTCCGAACGCTACCAGATTCCATTCGGCATGACCAGCGTGCCACCGGAAGACAAGCCGACGTACGACATGATCTGCCAGGCCGACACCATTGGCGTGTTCCAGATCGAATCGCGGGCGCAAATGAGCATGCTGCCGCGTTTGCGGCCACGCAAGTTCTACGATCTTGTGATCGAGGTGGCGATCGTACGTCCCGGGCCGATCCAGGGCGGCATGGTGCATCCTTACCTGCAGCGGCGCATGGGGAACGTACCGGTCACTTATCCGCCTAAACTCGAGAAAGCACTGGGGCGCACGCTGGGCGTGCCGATCTTCCAGGAGCAGGTGATGCAGGTGGTGATCGATGGGGCGGGCTTCACGCCTGGTGAAGCCGACCAGTTACGGCGCTCCATGGCGGCCTGGAAGCGCAAGGGCGGATTGGAGAAATACCAGGATCGCATTGTCACCGGGATGATGGCCCGTGGCTTAAGCGAAGAGTTTGCGCTGCAAATCTGCCAGCAAATCCAGGGCTTTGGCGAATATGGTTTCCCCGAATCGCACGCGGCAAGTTTTGCATTGCTGACGTATGTGAGTTCCTGGCTCAAGCGTCACGAGCCGGCGGCGTTCCTGTGCGCCTTGCTGAACAGCTTGCCGATGGGCTTCTACAGCGCTTCGCAGCTGGTGCAGGACGCGAAACGGCACGGCGTCGAAGTACGGCCTGTGGACGTCGAGATCAGTGGCTGGGAATCTTCGCTGGAAGAGCTGGATGCGTTGCCGGCGCTGCAGGAGTTGCCATTCGAGCGCGAAGTGCTGCCCGAGGAGTTTCTTGCCGCGCGGGCGGCGCAGGGCGCCCGGCGGCAACCGGCGGTGCGGCTCGGCATGTCGCGGCTGTACGGCATGCGCGAAAATGCTGCGGCACGGATCGAAGAGGCGCGGGCGGCGCGTCCATTCGCCAGCGTGGCGGACCTGGCGCGTCGCGCCGACCTCAATCGCCACGACCTGCAGGTGCTGGCTGGCGGGAATGCCCTGCGCTCGCTGGCGGGCAACCGCCGCCAGGCGTTATGGGATGCGGCGGGTGCAGTGCCGGACAAGGACTTGCTGCGCCCGACCGAAGTGGAGGAAGATGCCCCGCAACTGGTCCCGCCGACTGAAGGCGAAGAAATCCTCGGCGACTACCGCGCGCAAGGCCTTACGCTGGGCCGCCATCCGCTGGCGCTGCTGCGGCCAGCGCTGCTGGCCAAGCGCTTCCTGCCAGCCGAAGTGCTGAACACCTTCAGCAACAACCAGCTGGCGCGCGGTGCCGGCATCGTCACCGGACGCCAGCGCCCCGGCACGGCGAAAGGTGTGCTGTTCGTCACCATCGAAGACGAAACGGGCTACGTCAATGTGATCGTCTGGCCTGATCTGGTTGAGCAATACCGGCGCGAAGTGCTGGGCTCATCGCTGCTTGGCGTGTACGGCGTCTGGCAGCAGGAAGGCATCGTGCGCCACTTGGTTGCCCGCCGCCTGGTCGATTTATCGCACCTGCTCGGCCGCCTGCCCACCGCCAGCCGCGACTTCCAATAAGCTTGCGCCGCCTCAAGCTACGCCATATGCGGCGCGCATCGCATTGGCGGAACGATTGAGCCGTCGTCAACGCCTGCGATTCGCGCGGCAGGTTCTACCGAGTCTGCTATTGGTCGTGAAGTTGTTAAGATCGGTGCGCTGTCGTTGGCAACACTGGTGATGACGTTCTACTTTCCAAACAAGGCCAGATAAAATGGCCGGATGGAAAAACATTTCAACTTAAGGGCGGGGACGGCTGGCGATGCAGCGGCGATCAGTGCGCTGATCCTTTCGCTGCAGCCTTACCTCACCATTGAGCCGGACGGAAGCGGGGCGGAGGAATTCCTGGTATCGCTCTCGCCCGATATCATCCGCCGCAACCTGCAAGACGAGAACTACCGCTACCAGCTGGCCTATGACGGCGACCTGCTGGCGGGTGTCGTTGCGGTGCGCGACAACGCCCATCTGTTCAGCTTGTACGTGGGCTCTGCCTGGCACGGGCAAGGACTTGGCAAGCGGCTGTGGCAAGTGGCCCGGGATGCGGCGCTTGCGCGCGGCAACCCGGGCAGTTTTACCGTGAATTCCTCATCGTTTGCGGAAAGCATGTACCGCCACCTCGGCTTCACGGCGACCGGTCCGGTGGCGGAAATGCATGGCATCAGGTTTATCCCGATGCGGCTCGACCTGGCGCAGGTTTAGCGCGAGCTCTGGTCGAGGTGGCTCAGGCCGCTGGTGGTGCCGCTGGTGCCGTAGAAGCTGTGCAGCTCCGCCGCCCAATCCTGGTTGGCCATATCCGGCCAGTGGCTCTTGTCGAAACCGGGCGCCTGTTCGATGCGCTCCTTGTCGATATTGAGCGTCATGCGGTGGTTGACGGTATCGAGCGACAGCGCCTCGAACGGCACCGCAAACAGCTTCTCGCCGATGCCCAGCACGCCGCCTGAAGCCATCACCACATAGGCGATATGCCCGGTCTGCATATCGAGCATGATCTCCTTGATCGTGCCCAGATGCTCGTTCGTCAGGTTGTGGACATGGTCGCCGATCAGGGTGTCGGCGCCCATCAGGCGCGGCCCCGGGCCCTGGTGGCCGGTGTCGACATAGTTGCCATATTCGTCGCGATCCAGACTCATGGTGGCCTCCTGTTGAAATAAAGTTATTGTTGCTGCCTGGCGGGGCAGGGGTCTGTTCGGTGCCGCACGCATTCGACCCCAAAATAGGCTATAATTTCAATTTCCCGCTGCGCGCCTATCGGCGCCCGATCTCGCAATGACCAAATTTGTCTTCGTCACTGGTGGCGTTGTGTCGTCCCTTGGTAAAGGGATTGCCGCCGCCTCCCTCGCCGCGATCCTCGAATCGCGTGGCCTCAAAGTCACCATGCTCAAACTGGACCCGTACATCAACGTGGACCCAGGCACCATGAGCCCAATGCAGCACGGTGAAGTGTTCGTTACCGACGATGGCGCCGAGACCGACCTGGACCTGGGTCACTACGAGCGTTTCATCTCCACCCGCATGCGCAAGGTGAACAACTTCACCACCGGCCAGATTTACGAATCCGTGATCCGCAAGGAACGCCGCGGCGAGTACCTGGGCAAGACCGTGCAGGTGATCCCGCACATCACCAATGAAATCCAGGATTACATCCGCCGTGGCGCGGAAGGCTACGATGTCGCCCTGTGCGAAATCGGCGGCACCGTGGGCGATATCGAGTCGCTGCCATTCCTGGAAGCCGCCCGCCAGCTGTCGCTGCGCGCCGGCCGCAAGAACTGCGCTTTCGTTCACCTGACCCTGGTGCCGTACATCGCATCGGCCGGCGAACTGAAGACCAAGCCTACCCAGCACTCGGTGCAGAAGCTGCGCGAAATCGGTATCTCCCCGAACGCGCTGCTGTGCCGCGCCGACCGCAAGATCCCGGAAGACGAAGTGGCGAAGATTTCCCTGTTCTCGAACATCGAAGAACGCGCCGTGATTTCGGTGTGGGACGTGGACACCATCTACAAAGTGCCGCAGATGCTGCACGACCAGGGCCTGGACGCGATCATCTGCGAAGCACTGGACCTGAACCCGGCGCCGGCCGACCTGTCCATGTGGGCGAAGCTGATCCACAACCTGGAAAACCCGAAGGCGGAAGTGTCGATCGGCATGGTCGGCAAGTACGTCGAACTGACCGAATCCTACAAGTCGCTGACCGAAGCGCTGCGCCACGCAGGCCTGCACACCGAGTCGCGCGTGAACATCGAGTACATCGACTCCGAAGAAATCGAGAGCAAGGGCGTCGCCGAACTGGCGAAGTTCGACGCGATCCTGGTGCCGGGCGGCTTCGGCAAGCGCGGCGTGGAAGGCAAGATCAAGGCGGCCCAATTCGCCCGTGAATCCAAGGTGCCTTACCTGGGCATCTGCCTGGGCATGCAGGTTGCGCTGATCGAATACGCGCGCCACATGGCCGGCTTCACCAAGGCCAACTCCACCGAATTCGAGCCGGACACCGAGCAGCCGCTGGTAGCCCTGATCGACGAATGGCAGAACGAAGACGGCAAGATCGAGAAGCGCGACGCCAACTCCGACCTGGGCGGCACCATGCGCCTGGGCGCGCAGACCTGCGAAGTGAAGCCGGGCACCCTGGCTTCCGAGATCTACGGCAGCGTGGTCACCGAGCGTCACCGCCACCGCTACGAAGCGAACAACCATTACCTGGCGCGCGTGGAAGAAGCCGGCCTGGTGGTGGCAGCGCGCACCCCGAACGAAAACCTGTGCGAAATCATGGAACTGCCTCGCACCGGCGCCAATTCGCACCCATGGTATATGGGCGTGCAGTACCACCCTGAATTCAAATCGACTCCGCGTGACGGCCACCCGCTGTTCACCTCCTTCATCAAGGCAGCGCTGGCGCATAAAGCCGCCGCAGGCAAGCCGGCACTGAAGGCAGTCGAAACCAAGGAGAACGTAGCATGAAGCTGTGTGGATTTGATGTAGGCCTGGACAAACCGTTCTTCCTGATCGCAGGCACCTGCGTGATCGAGTCGCGCCAGATGGCGTTCGACACTGCCGGCGCGCTCAAGGAAATGACCGCTGAACTGGGTATCCCGTTCATCTACAAGTCGTCCTTCGACAAGGCCAACCGCACCTCCGGTACCTCGTACCGCGGCCCGGGCATGGAAAAGGGCCTGGAAATCCTGGGCGACGTGAAGCGCGAGCTGCAGGTTCCAGTGCTGACCGACGTGCACACCGTGGAAGAAATCGCCGCCGTGTCGTCCGTGGTCGACGTGATCCAGACCCCGGCCTTCCTGTGCCGCCAGACCGATTTCATCACCGCCTGCGCCGAATCCGGCCTGCCGGTGAATATCAAGAAGGGCCAGTTCCTGTCGCCGCACGAAATGAAAAACGTGATCGACAAGGCACGCGCCGCTGCCAAGGCCAAGGGCCTGAACGAAGACAACTTCATGGCCTGCGAGCGTGGCGCTTCCTTCGGCTACAACAACCTGGTGTCGGACATGCGTTCGCTGGCCATCATGCGCGAAACCGGCGCACCGGTGGTGTTCGACGCAACCCACTCGGTGCAGCTGCCGGGCGGCCAGGGCGGCTCCTCGGGCGGTATGCGCGAGATGGTGCCTGTGCTGTCGCGCGCTGCGGTGGCCGTTGGTGTAGCTGGCCTGTTCATGGAAACCCACCCGGTTCCTGCACAAGCGCTGTCGGACGGCCCAAATGCCGTACCGCTCGGCCGCATGAAAGAACTGCTGTCCGTTCTGATCGATCTGGACCGCGTGACCAAGAAGTCTGGCTTCCTCGAGACCAACTTCAACTAAGTCATACCCAAAAGGGCCGCTTGATTTGCGGCCTTTTTTTGGCCCCGTCTGTTATTCTTGCAGCAATTTTGTCCCAGATATTCGCTTTAACTTTGGAGAAAACACATGAGTGCAATCGTTGACATCATCGGTCGTGAAGTAATCGACTCGCGCGGCAATCCGACCGTGGAATGCGACGTCCTGCTGGAATCCGGCGTCATGGGCCGTGCCGCAGTGCCGTCCGGCGCATCCACCGGTTCGCGCGAAGCGATCGAACTGCGCGACGGCGATGCCAAGCGCTACTTCGGCAAAGGCGTGCTGAAAGCCTGCGAAAACATCAACACTGAAATTTCGGAAGCCATCATGGGCCTGGACGCCAATGAGCAGGCTTTCCTGGACCGTACCCTGATCGAGCTGGATGGCACCGAGAACAAGTCGCGCCTGGGCGCCAACGCCATGCTGGCAGTCTCGATGGCCGTGGCTAAAGCCGCTGCTGAAGAAGCGGGCCTGCCGCTGTACCGCTACTTCGGCGGCTCCGGCGCCATGCAGATGCCAGTGCCGATGATGAACGTGATCAACGGCGGCGCACACGCCGACAACAACCTGGACATCCAGGAGTTCATGATCATCCCGGTCGGCGCACCATCCTTCAAGGAAGCGATCCGCTACGGCGCCGAAGTGTTCCACACCCTGAAGAAGATCCTGCACAAGAAGGGCATGAACACCGCCGTGGGTGACGAAGGCGGCTTCGCTCCTTCGCTGGCTTCGCATGAAGACGCGATCAAGCTGATCATGCAAGCAATCGAAGAAGCCGGCTACGAGCCAGGCACCCAGATCGCCATCGGCCTGGATTGCGCCGCTTCCGAGTTCTTCAAGGACGGCAAGTACCACCTGGAAGGCGAAGGCATGGTCCTGTCGGCTGAAGAGTTCACCAACCTGCTGGCCACCTGGTGCGACAAATACCCGATCATCTCGATCGAAGACGCGATGCACGAAGGCGACTGGGCTGGCTGGGCGCACCTGACCCAAGCCCTGGGCAAGAAAGTGCAGCTGGTAGGCGACGACCTGTTTGTCACCAACACCAAGATCCTGAAGGAAGGCATCCAGAAAGACATCGCCAACTCGATCCTGATCAAGATCAACCAGATCGGCACCCTGACCGAAACCTTCGCCGCCATCGAAATGGCCAAGCGCGCCGGCTACACCGCCGTGATCTCGCACCGTTCCGGCGAAACCGAAGATTCGACCATCGCCGATATCGCTGTCGGCACCAACGCGCTGCAGATCAAGACTGGCTCCATGTCCCGTTCGGACCGCATGGCCAAGTACAACCAGCTGCTGCGCATTGAAGAAGACTTGGGCGATATCGCTTCCTACCCAGGCCGCGATGCGTTCTATAATCTGAAGTAATCAAGTACCCACCGGCCGGGGCTTCCCGGCCGGTTCAGTTTTGACCCAATGCGCCTGATTTCTGTTGCCCTTGCCCTGTTGCTGTTGCTGATCCAATACCCGCTTTGGCTGGGGAAGGGCGGCTGGCTGCGCGTGGGAGAGCTGGAGAAAGAAGTCGCGGCTGCGCAGGAAAAGAATGAAGGCCTGCGCCAGCGCAATGCCAAACTGGCTTCCGAAGTGAACGACCTGAAGGACGGCACCGGCGCCGTCGAAGAGCGGGCGCGCTTCGAACTCAGTATGATCAAGCAGAACGAAATCTACGTTCAAATCCTCGGCAAGGACCAGGCCAAGCCGGCCACCGCTGATGCCAAGCCTTAATTCTCCAGTGTGAAGTTATAGCGGAACGGGAATTCCATCTGGCATGGCTTGCCGCTGCAAATAGCCGGTTTGAATTTCGTCAGTCCCACCACTGAGGCTGCGAACTTGGTCATTTCAGGACTGGGCGATCCAACTGTTTTCACCTGGATCACATCGCCATTGCTGTCGACAGTCGCAACCAGATACAACTCCCCTTCGACCGAAAGCATATCCTGTGCTTTCAGCATGGCCGAGTGAATCGGCTTCAGTCCGTTGACCGGGAAGGGTGGTTCGTCTCCCTCGGGTATCGACTGCCACCAGGAATGCAGCTTGGCCCGGTCTTGCGCACTCAGTTCATGGTAGCGCTTGTTGATCGCAACCGATGTTGTCCTCATGAGAGTGTTCAAGATAAGCGCGCTATGATGCGGCGCGTCCTCCCTGATGGTGTAATCCGACGGGGAGCTTTGCGCCATGCAGCTTCCGGCGATGCCGTTGGCAAGCACTACGGCGATAGAAATGATTATTTTTTTCATATCATAGAGGAAGTCGGGGTCAGCGCGACCTGACCCCGACTTTGAATTACATACTCGCGCTGGCGATCCAGGCGTTGACGCGGGCCTCCAGGATTGGCAGCGGCAGCGTGCCGTCGCCCAGGATCACAGCATGGAAGGCCGGGTAGCTGAACTTGCTGCCCAATGCTTTCTGCGCCTTGTCGCGCAGTTCCAGGATCTTCAGCGAACCAATCTTGTAGCTCAGGGCTTGTGCCGGCCAGACCATATAGCGCTCGATCTGGTTCTTGGCGCGTGCTTCCGAGACGCCCAGGGTTTCCACCATGTAGGCGATGGCCTTCTCGCGGCTCCAGCCCAGCGCGTGCACGCCGGTGTCCACCACCAGGCGCACGGCGCGCAGCATTTCCGCATTCAGGTGGCCGTAGTACCAGACCGGGTCGTCGTACAGGCCGAAGTCCTTGCCCAGCGTTTCCGAATACAGCGCCCAGCCTTCGGTGTAGGCGGCGTTGTTCTGGTTCTCGGTGCTGAACATGCGGAAGTCGGGCAGCGGCATTTCCTTCAGCAGCGCGGCGTGGAAGTGGTGGCCCGGCACGCCTTCGTGCAACAACAGGCTGGCCATGCCGGTGCGGCTGTAGTCTTTTGGATCGTTGACCACGGCCCAGAACACGCCCGGATGCGAGCCATCGGCCGCTGGCGGGGTGTAATGGTCGGAGGCGGTGGCGCGGGTCAGTTCGGGCTCCAGGTCGACCACCAGTTTTGATTTCGGCACCAGGCTGAAATAGGCGGGCAGTTTGGCCTGCACGATGTCGTAGATCTTGCGGTATTCGTTCAGCACTTCAGCTTCGGTGGTGAAGGGCTTGAACTTCTGCTGGTTGCTGACCCATTGCGGGAAACCTTGCGCCGGGCCTTCGTAACCGAGCTTGCCCATCAGGCCTTGCATCTGGCCGCTGATGCGGGCGACTTCTTTCAGGCCAAGGTCGTGCACTTCCTGCGGCGTCAGCGGCAGGTTGGTGCTGTCGTTGATGCGTGCCTTGTACCAGGCGGCGCCGTTTGGCAGGGCGCTCCAGCCGCTGCTGTCACGGCTGGCTGCCAGGTAATCGGATTCCAGGAATTTCACCAGCCGTTGCAGCGCTGGATTCAGCTTCGCCACGGCGGCGCGGTAGTCGCGGCTCAGGCGCTGTTTGTCGGCGTCGCTGAACGATGCAGGCATGCGTGTGATTGGCGAGTAGTAGACGCTGGCCTCCGGCGTCGCGCTGCGCAGGGCGGCCATCTGCGGCAGCATGGCCTGGGTGATGGTCTTCGGCTGGACGACGCCTTGCTTGATGCCTTCGCGCATATTGGCGATGGCCTGGTCGATCCACGGCGCCAGCTGGCGTACGCGGCTAAGGTAGTCCTCGTATTGCTTGACGGTGCCCAGCGGCTGCGAACCGGTGCCGCCGGCGTAGTTTGCCAGGGTGCTGGGGATGTTGTCGAAGTGGTTCAGCGGCAGCAGGTGCTCCGGGAACGGCGCCAGGGCGAGGGCGGCGTCCAGTTCATATGCCAGCAGGTCCATCGTCATCTTGTCCTGGTCGGCCAGTTGTGTGCGCGGGATTTTTGCCAGGCGCTTTTGCATCTGGCGGTAGGTGGCGAATTGCTTGGCGCGCACAGATGGGGAGATGGCCATGCCGATCTGGTCGTTGTAGCGCGGGTCGCCGTTGGCGGTCGCGAACAGCAGCGGGTCGTATTTGGCGCGGGAGACGTGGAAGTCGTTGGCCAGTTGCGCCAGTTGGCGGCTTGCTTGCGTGGCTTGTTGCTTGGCGGCCGGTGCTGCCAGGGCCGGGGGGAACGCGAGAGGGGAGGCCAGCAGGCTGGCAGTGAGGACCGCGGTGGTTAGGCGGGTAGGCAGCATTGGGTATCCTGGGTAAAGATGAGGCGCTCAGGATACCTTAAACCGGCAAACCGGTGTCAGACCCGCAGGGTCGGACACCGGTGTGCCGGTCTTAGTGTTTGGCTTCCGATCCGTGGATCAGCGCTTCGGCCGGCGCGTCGGTGACGAACAGCTGCGCGCAGTCGACCGCATCGTACTCGTAATGCTTGCCGCAGAAATCGCAGTTGATTCCCAGCTTGCCCTGTTCGGACAGCGCATCTTCAACTTCCTGCTGCCCCAGCATCTTCAACATATTTCCCACCTTCTCGCGCGTGCACGAGCAGTGGAATTCCGGATGCAGCGGCTCAAACACGCGCAGCGTCTCTTCCCAGAACAAACGCTTCTGCAGTTCATCGATGCCATGCTCCAGCATCTCCGCTTCTTTCAGCGTATCGCCCAGCATCACCACGCGGTTCCAGGTTTCCTGCGAATGTTCAACCGCCTGCGCCGTGGTTTCAGCCTTGCCGCCATGCAGCGGCAGCTTTTGCAGCAGCAAGCCGCGCGAGACCTGGTCATCCGCCGCCAGCCACAGTTTGGTATCGAGCTGCTCCGAACGCAGCATGTAATGCTCGATCACCGTCGCCACGTCCTCCCCATCCAGCGGCACGATGCCCTGGTAAGGCTGCTGGCCCGGCACCTTCTCCGCCGGATCCAGCGTGATCACGAAACGGCCGTGGCCATGTGCGTTGACCAGCGCCTGCAGGCCCGCGTCTTCCGCGATTGCGAACTCGGAGTTCATCTTGGCCGTTGCACGCATGCGCAGTTCGGAATCGCATTCCACCACCAGCAGGCGCACCGGGCCGTCGCCATGCAGCTGCATGATCAGCGAGCCGTTGAATTTCAGGTTGGCCGACAGCAGGGCGGCCGCCGACACCATCTGGCCCAGCAGGCGCTTGACGGCCGTCGGATAGTGGTGGCGAGCCACGATCTCGCGCCAGGTGGCGGAGATGTCGATCAGCTCACCGCGCACGGCGGCGTCTTCGAAAACAAACTTCTGCAGGGTATCCGGGGTGTTCGTCATTGTTTTTATCCAATCTTTTTCAGTTGCGACTTGAACAGCTGGCCACGTTTGACATAGCTGTCGGCGCTGCCGATCAGGCGCGCCACGTCCTCCGCTGTCAGCTGGCGCACCACTTTTGCGGGGGCACCGACGATCAGCGAGTTGTCGGGAAATTCCTTGCCCTCGGTGACCAGGGCGCCGGCGCCGACCAGGCAACCTTTGCCGATCCTGGCGCCGTTCAGCACCACCGCCTGGATGCCGATCAGCGAGCCGTCGCCGATGGTGCAGCCATGCAGCATGGCCTGGTGGCCGATGGTCACGTCCTTGCCCACCGTGAGCGGGTAGCCCATGTCGGTGTGCATGACCGTACCTTCCTGCACATTACTGTTTTCACCGATTGTGATGCGCTCGTTATCGCCGCGAATCGTTGCGCCGAACCAGACGGAGCTGTTCGCGTGCAACGTGACCTTGCCGATCAAAGTCGCATTCTCCGCCACGAAAGCGGAAGCATCAATCTCAGGCGAATGCTCGCCAAGCTGGTAAATTGTCATGGATGGTCCGGTACGAGGGAAGGGAAGTGGCGCTATTGTACGCCAAGCAGGTTTTAGCACGGTCGTGCTAATATCTCGTTTCACCATTTTGAGGCAAGCGACATGATTCCATCCCGTTCCGATTTCATCGACGTGCGCGGCAAGCGCACCCACGTGCTGCACTGGGGCCGCGAAGGCGCGCCCAAGGTCTTCATGGTGCACGGCTGGATGGACGTTGGCGCCAGCTTCCAGTTCGTGGTCGATTGCCTGAAGGGCGATTGGCACGTGATTGCACCCGATTGGCGCGGCTTCGGCCTGACCGAGCGTAACGGTACCGATACTTACTGGTTCCCGGATTACGTTGCCGACCTGGATGCCATCCTGCGCCATTACCAGCCGGACGGCGAGGTGAATTTGCTGGGCCATAGCATGGGCGGCAATGTTGTCAGTTTATACGCAGGCGTGCGTCCCGAGCGCATCCGCCGCCTGATCAACCTGGAAGGCTTCGGGCTGAAGGCGACCGTGCCGGAGCAGGCGCCATCGCGCATGCGCAAGTGGCTGGACGAACTGCTGGTCGCGCCGGAAATGCGCACCTACGAATCGCAGGCCGCCGTCGCCGCCCGTTTGCAGAAGACCAACCCGCGCTTGTCCGACGAACGCGCTGCCTTCCTGGCGACGCACTGGTCGGCCCGGAATGCGGAAGGGCGCTGGGAAATCCTGGGCGACCCGGTGCACAAGCGCCCGGGTCCTTCGCTTTACCGGGTTGAGGAAGTGCTGGCCTGCTGGAAGAAAATCACGGCGCCGGTGCTGTGGGTGGAGGCGGAAGACACCAATATGTGGCTGTGGATGGGCCCCAAGGACGAGGCGCGCGCCGAAATCGACCGCCGCCTGGGCCACCTGGCCAAGGTCACGCCGAAAATGATGCCCGATGCCGGCCATATGCTGCACCATGACCAGCCCGAATTGCTGGCCGAAATGTTGGAGGAATTCCTGGCTTGAGCTTTCAGCGTACAATGAAAGCTTCGCAATTTTGCAATCCGTATGCTGAACGTAGACTTACACTGCCATTCGAATGTGTCCGACGGTGTGCTGCCCCCGGCGGCGGTGGCCGAACATGCCCGTAAGGCGGGCGTGAACGTCTGGGCGCTGACTGACCATGATGAAGTGGGCGGCGTCGCCACTGCACGCGCCGCGGCGCAGCTGCATGGCATGCAGTTCGTGCCCGGGGTGGAGATTTCCATCACCTGGGCCAATGAGACGGTGCATATCGTCGGCCTGCAGATTGATGAAAATAATTCAGCCTTGCTGAAAGGGCTGGAAGATACCCGTTCAGGGCGCGATAACCGTGGGCGCGAGATTGGCCGCCAGCTGGAGATGGTGGGCATTCCGGGCGCTTATGAAGGTGCGTTGAATTACGTCGACAATCCTTCGCTGATGTCGCGCACGCACTTTGCGCGCTTCCTGGTGGAGCAGGGGATTTGCGCTTCGGTGCCGGAGGTGTTCCGCAAGTACCTGTCGCCGGGGAAGCCGGGGTTCGTCGAGCATCGCTGGGCTTCGCTGCAGGATGCGGTGGGCTGGATTCTGGGCGCGGGCGGGATTGCGGTAATTGCGCACCCGGGACGCTACAAATTCACGCCGATGCAGGAAGGCGTGCTGTTTGACGAGTTCAAAGCGCTGGGTGGGACGGCGATTGAGGTGGTGACCGGGTCGCATACGCCTGACCAGTATCCGAAATATGCCAATCTGGCCAATAGTTATGGTTTCCTGGCTTCGCGCGGGACGGATTTTCATGCGCCGGGGGAGGCGCGGGTTGATTTTCACCTGCTGCCGCCGTTGCCGGCTAATGTGACGCCGGTTTGGCATGACTGGTTCTGACAACCGGTAAGCCGGTAACCCGGCCGGGTTACCGGTTTGGCACTTGAATTCCCCTGCAACTGACCATAGATTATGATTCGGCAAAGTTGTCCGGAGAACCCCACATGAAACGCATCGTCCTCTTCATCGCCACCAACCTCGCAGTTGTGGCGGTGCTTTCCATCGTCCTGTCCCTGCTCGGCATTGGCCGGCCCGGCTCCGGCACCAGCCTGGGCAGCCTGCTGGCATTTTCGGCCGTGGTCGGCTTCACCGGCTCCATCATTTCCCTGCTGATGTCCAAGCCCATGGCCAAATGGTCGACCGGGGCGCGCGTCATCGAGCAGCCGCAGAACTCCACCGAGCAATGGCTGGTCGCCACCGTGCATGGCCTGGCCGACAAGGCGGGCATCGGCCGTCCTGAAGTCGCCGTCTACGAAGGCGACGCCAACGCCTTCGCCACCGGCGCCTTCAAGAACGACGCCCTGGTTGCCGTCTCCACCGGCCTGCTGCAGTCCATGAACAAGGAGGAAGTGGAAGCGGTACTGGGCCACGAGGTCGCCCACATCGCCAATGGCGACATGGTCACCCTGACCCTGATCCAGGGCGTGGTGAACACCTTCGTCGTGTTCCTGGCGCGCATCGTCGGCGGCATCGTCGACAATATGCTGAACAAGGGTGAAGAGCGCCGCGGTCCGGGCATCGGCTATATGGTCACCGTGTTCGTATGCGAAATCGTGTTCGGCCTGATCGCCTCCATGATTGTGGCCTGGTTCTCGCGCCAGCGTGAATTCCGCGCCGACGCCGGTTCGTCCCGCTTGCTGGGTTCCAGCGTGCCAATGCAGCACGCCCTGGCGCGCCTGGGCGGCGTGCATCCGGGAGAACTGCCGCAGGGCATGGCCGCTTCCGGCATTACCTCGCCGAGCGGCTGGGCTGCACTGTTCTCCAGCCATCCTCCGATTGAAGAACGCATCGCGGCGCTCCAGCAGCTGCGCTAAACCATGACCCAATTCTTCCAGGTACACCCAGAAAACCCGCAGCTGCGGCTGATCAAGCAAGCGGCGCAAATCATCCACGGCGGCGGCATCGTCGCGCTGCCGACCGATTCCTGCTATGCGCTGGTGTGTCACCTGGACGATAAGGCGGCGGTGGAAAAGCTGCGCCGCATCCGCGGCATCGACGAAAAGCACCATTTGACCCTGCTGTGCCGCGACCTGAGCGAAATCAGCACCTACGCCCGGGTCGACAACAAGCAATTCCGCCTGATGAAGGCTGTCACGCCGGGCCCTTACACCTTCATCCTCGAGGCGACGCGCGAAGTGCCGCGCCGCCTGTCGCACCCCTCGCGCAAGACCATCGGCCTGCGTGTGCCAAAGAGTACGATCACTGAGATGCTGATGGCAGAACTGGGCCAGCCGCTGCTGGGCACCACCCTGATCCTGCCTGGCGACGACGAGCCGCTGACCGACCCGGACATGGTGCTGGAGCGGCTGGGCAAACAGGTCGAACTCGTGATCGACGGCGGCGCCTGCAGCTTCGAGCCGACCACCGTGGTGGACCTGACCGGCGACGAGCCAGAATTGATCCGGCGCGGCTGCGGCGACTGCGCCGCGCTCGGCCTCTGATGCCTTCCGGCGCTCGGCAAGCGCGCTGGACCCCTCTGATAGAATTCCCGATATGAACAATTTTGACCAGGTAATCCAGACAATCACGGTCTACGCGATCCCTGTCCTGTTTGCCATTTCCCTGCACGAAGCCGCCCACGGTTACGTGGCCCGTTATTTTGGCGACAACACTGCTGAAAGGCTGGGCCGTCTGTCCCCGAATCCCCTCAAGCACATCGACTTGTTTGGTACCATCCTGCTGCCGCTGATGTTGAAATTCATTGGCGCACCGCCATTCGGCTATGCTAAGCCAGTGCCGGTGGACTTCAGCCGCTTGCGCAACCCCAAAAAGCAAATGGGCTTTGTGGCGGCCGCGGGGCCGGCCGCCAATTTCGTCATGGGCCTGGGTTGGATGCTTCTGCTGGTGGTGCTGCTTAATTTGCGCGTCTATGAGCGTTTCCCGATCGAAATGTGCAAGGCCGGTGTCATCGCCAACTCGGTGATGTGCGCCTTCAACTTGCTCCCGATCCCGCCACTGGATGGTGGTCGCATTGTCACCGCGCTGCTTCCCCGCGACTTGGCAGTTAAGTTCGCGAGCATTGAACGGCTTGGCCCCCTTATTTTCCTCGGCCTGATTCTGCTGCTGAACACCGGCCCGTTCCGCGCCCTCGTTAATGGCCTCGTTGGCCTGGTGATGACCGCGATCGAACTGCCTTTCCGACCATTCCTCCCCTATGTATCCTGACCGCGTAGTCTCCGGCATGCGCCCCACGGGCAGCATGCACCTTGGCCACTACCACGGGGCCTTGAAGAACTGGATCAAGATGCAGTCCGAGCAGCCATGCCTGTTCTTTGTCGCCGACTGGCACGCGCTCACCACGCATTACGACGACCCGTCGATCATCGAAAAATCGACCTGGGACATGCTGGTGGACTGGCTGGCAGCCGGCATCGACCCAACCCAGGCCACGCTGTTCATCCAGTCTAAGATCCCCGAGCACGCCGAGCTGCACCTGCTGCTGTCGATGGCCACACCGCTGGGCTGGCTGGAGCGCGTGCCAACCTATAAGGACCAGATCGAAAACCTGGCCAACAGGGACCTGCAAACCTACGGCTTCCTCGGCTACCCGCTGCTGCAGGCGGCCGACGTGCTGATCTACCGCGCCAGCGAAGTGCCGGTCGGCGACGACCAGGTGCCGCATGTGGAAATGATGCGCGAAATCGCGCGCCGCTTTAATCACCTGTACGGCAAAGAGAAGGGTTTCGAAGAAAAGGCGCAGGACGCCGTCAAGAAGCTGGGCAGCAAGCGCGCCAAGCTGTACAACGAATTGCGCACCGCCTACCAGCAGGAAGGTGATGACGCCGCCCTCGAACAAGCCAAGGCCATGCTGGACGACGCGCAAAACCTGTCGATGATCGACCGCGAGCGCCTGTTCGGCTACCTGGAAGGCGCGCGCAAGCTTATCCTGGTCGAGCCGCAGGCCAAGCTGACCGAGGCGTCGCGCCTGCCGGGCCTGGACGGCCGCAAGATGTCCAAGAGCTACGGCAACGCCATCGCCCTGCGCGAGGACAAGGACGCGGTCACGAAAAAGATCCGCACCATGCCGACCGATCCCGCACGCGTACGCCGCACGGATCCCGGCGAACCGGAACGCTGCCCGGTCTGGCAATTCCATGTCGTGTACTCCGACGGACCGACCCAGGAATGGGTGCAGAAGGGCTGCAAATCGGCCGGCATCGGCTGCATCGAATGCAAGCAGCCTGTGATCGACGCCATCGTCAAAGAGCAGGAGCCGATGCACGAACGCGCCCAGCCTTACCTGGACGATCCGTCCCTGGTGCGCGCCATCGTCGCCGACGGCAATGAAGCCGCGCGCAAGCTGGCGCAGGAAACCATGCGCGACGTGCGCGAAGCGATGGGATTAAGTTATGGCTGATGTCTTTACTCCACCATCGGCCTGGGTCGAACGTTTCTCCACCTTGGTGCCGGGCGGCGAAGTGCTGGACCTGGCTTGCGGCAGCGGCCGCCACTCGCGCCTCATGGCCGCGCTCGGCCACGCCGTGGTGGCGGTGGACCGCGATGCTGAAGCCCTGGCCGCCACCGCCGATGACGGCATCGTCACCAGCCAGATCGACCTGGAAGAAGAGGGGGCCTGCTGGCCCTTCGGCCTGGAGCGCTTCGCCGCCATCATCGTCACCAACTACCTGCACCGCCCGCTGCTGGCGGACATGCTGGGCAGCCTGGCGCCGAACGGCATGCTGATTTACGAGACTTTCGCCGACGGCAATGCCGCCTTCGGCAAACCATCAAATCCGGCTTTTTTGTTACAGCCGGGAGAATTGTTGGAATTGGCTAGAATGCATGGTTTGCGTGTCATCGCATTCGAAGATGGGGTCGTTAATACACCGAAACCCGCGATGGTGCAGAGGATTTGCGCCGTAAAAGCGGAGTTTCCAAGGGAGGCGGCGCTGTTGCCGTCATTTTGAGCGACCAAAATGCACCACGGGTGCAGGGTATGCTCTACAATCGTCGTTTTAATTCTTATTGCAATTGGTTTCCTATGATTAAGGGTAGCATTGTAGCAATCGTAACCCCGATGCACGCCGACGGCACCCTGGACTATCCAGGCCTGAACGCGCTGATCGACTGGCATATCGCCGAAGGCACGGACGCCATCGTCATCGTCGGCACTACCGGCGAATCCGCCACTGTCAACGTGGCCGAGCACTGTGCACTGATCAAGGCGACCGTGGAACGCGTAGCAGGCCGTATCCCGGTGATCGCCGGTTCCGGCGGCAACTCCACGCAGGAAGCCATCGAACTGACCCGCTTTGCCAAGAGCGCCGGCGCCGACGCTTCGCTGCAAGTGGTTCCTTACTACAACCGTCCTACCCAGGAAGGCATGTACCAGCACTTCAAGGCCATCGCCGAAGCGGTGGACCTGCCGGTCATCCTGTACAACGTGCCCGGCCGCACCGTTGCCGACATGAGCAACGACACCATCCTGCGCCTGGCCCAGATCAAGAACATCATCGGCGTCAAGGACGCGACCGGCAATATCGGCCGCGGCTACGACCTGCTGCGCCGTGCGCCGTCCGACTTCGCCGTGTACTCGGGCGACGATCCGACCGCCATCGCGCTGATGATGGCTGGCGGCAAGGGCAATATCTCGGTGACCGCCAATGTGGCGCCGCGCCAGATGCACGAAATGTGCGAAGCCGCGATGGCAGGCGATGCCGCGAAAGCGACCGCCATCAACAACCAGCTGCTTCCGCTGCACCAGAACCTGTTCATCGAACCGAATCCGGTGCCAGTCAAGTGGGCCCTGGCGGAAATGGGCAAGATGCCGAAAGGTATCCGCCTGCCGCTGGTGCCGCTGGCAGAGCAGTACCATGAGACCGTCCGCGCAGCCCTGCGTGAATCCGGCGTGCTGAACTAATCTTCTTCTTCACATGACTATTCGCAAGATCGTTTCCCAGACCCCGCAGCGCGGGCTCGTCGTTGGCGCCCTGATGCTGAGCCTGACCGGCTGCGGCATGGTGCAGTCCGTAGTAGGCGAAACCAAGGTAGATTACAAGTCGGCCAAGAAAGCCAGCACGCTGGACGTGCCGCCGGACCTGACCCAGCTGTCCAAGGACAACCGCTACGCGCTGCCGAACAATGACCGCGGCGTGGCGACGGCCTCCGGCTACCAGGCTTCCCGCCCGGGCGCCCCGGCTGCCGCGCAGGTGAGCAGCAATGAAGTGGCCAGCACCGGCAACAGCGCAGTGCGCGTCGAGCGTGCCGGCAACCAGCGCTGGCTGGTGGTGCAGCAGACGCCGGAAGCCCTGTGGCCGCAGCTGAAATCGTTCTGGGAAGAGTCGGGCTTCACCCTGGCGGTGGACGATGCGACTGCCGGCGTGATGGAAACCGAATGGAATGAAAACCGCGCCAAGATCCCGCAGGACTTCATCCGCAACACCCTGGGCAAGGTCTTCGACGGTCTGTACTCGAGCGGCGAGCGCGACAAGTACCGCACCCGCCTCGAGCGCAATCCTGCCGGCGGCACCGAGATCTACATCAGCCACCGCGGCACCAAGGAAGTAGTCACCGGCTCGCAGAACGAGTCGACCATGTGGACCAACCGCAATAGCGACCCGAACCTGGAAGCGATCTTCCTGGCCAAGCTGATGACCAAGCTGGGCGGCACCGCCGACGAAGCAACGGCCAAGACCGCCGTGGATAACGCCGCCGTACAAGCGCAGCACGCCGCCATCGTGGGCGAGGGCGCCGGCCGCTACATCCGCACCGACGAAGGCTTTGACCGCACCTGGCGCCGCGTTGGCCTGGCGCTGGACCGTGCCGGCTTCACCGTGGAAGACCGCGACCGTGTGAACGGTGTGTACTTCGTCCGCTTCGTCAACGACGCGACCGACACCCGCGGCTTCTTCAGCAAGCTGTTCAACCTCGGTTCTTCGGACAAGGATAAGGAAGCGCAGCGCTACCGCATCTCCGTCCGCGCCGACTCGGTCAATTCCACCCAGGTATCGGTGTGGAACAACGACAATAAGCCGGAAGAATCGCCGGTGGGCGAGAAGATCCTGACGCTGCTGCACGAGCAGCTGAAATAAGGCGAAAGCCTTGAATAGGAAAACCGGCCTTTGGCCGGTTTTTTTTGCTTAAAAAAGGGGCGGGGCGGAAAAAGGGGACGTAACACATTTTCAAGCTTCACGAAAATGTGTTACGTCCCCTTTTTTCGCCCCTTTTTTAAGCAAAAAAAAACCAGCCCGAAGGCTGGTTTCTTTTCCCTGCGAAGGAATTACTTAGCAGCGGAAGCAGCGGAGGCAGCAGCCGAAGCAGCGGAAGCAGCTGCGGAAGCAGCAGCAGCAGCGTCGGAAGCAGCGGAAGCGGCAGCAGCAGCAGCGTCAGCGGCTGGAGCGGCAGGAGCAGCAGCTGCGTCAGCGGCTGGAGCTGCAGGAGCGGCTGCTGGAGCAGCTGCTTCTGGGGTAGCTACTGGAGCTGGAGCTTCTTCTTTCTTGGAGCAAGCAGCCAGGGCAACGGCCAGCAGGGAGGCGATCAGCAGGGATTTTTTCATTTGTTTTCCTTAAATAACAACAAAAATATTAACAATGTTGCGATGAATAATTACCGGTAATTATCGCTCGTACGGCGTTTCGTCGGCCTTTCCAACCTTCAGAAAAAGGTCGACCAGACACGGAAACACACCGGATATTATAGCGTTTTCTGCTGCGTCGCAATAGCAAAACGGATTGTTTACGCAACTATTTTGCGAAAACGCAATATTTTTTTACCGCGCCGTTCTGCTTGCAACTGCAGCGATCACCGGACAATCTCGAACCGCAGCATTTTACAGTTTTCTGGCTCACAATCCAGTAGTTCCTGGCCGCAAACCTGGCTGAGTTTCAGCCCAGATGGCCTCATAACGCTCCAGGCTGGTTTGCGTTGACGAAGGATTATTAATATCTGCCTCACCACGGAAATGATCGGAATGGAAACGGCGTACGATCGTTACGCCGTCCGCCACGCAGAAGGAGTCGGTCAGGGTGGCGATGCTGCGCGTCGTCAGGCGGCATTCGATCTGGTGAGAATAATCTTCCAGCAGCTTGAGGAAGCGCGGTTCGTTGCGCTCGAGGTGGGCATTGCTGTGGGCGACCAGCTTCAGCTGGCCCTTATGCTGCAGGAAGTGGCGCAGCAGGGCATCCGTTCTGGAGTGCCCCAGTTGCCACCATTCATAGTTGGGGTCGAACATTTGCAGCGTCAGGCGGGCCTCGGAAATGCAGTCCTGCAGCAGGGCCTGGAATTGGGTACGGCTGTCAAAGAGCTGCTTTTCCATGCTGATCTCCGCTTATTTATTGAGTTCCAGCCAGCCGTCGGTATACCAGGCGAACAGCGCTTCGAGCACGTCCTCGGAAGCGCCCGCCACGGCCGCGCCGTCCAGGCCGCGGGTATTGGCGAGCGTTTCCAGTGCGGCTTTATCGGACTTGTTCATGGCGAACGATTCGCCATTGATGAAGACATTCTTGCCGCGATACAGCATTTGCGTCTTACGGGAGAGGGTTACGCCCTTTTTCTCAGCGGCTTGCTGGAATTTGCCGGCAGTTAGCGGCTTTTCCAGGGGCTGGAAGAAGACGTTATGTTTTGGCTCGGACAGGTATTCACCCAGGAAAATGGCGAAATCGTCTTCGGTAAAGCTGACTTTATTCAATTCATCGGCCAATTTGGACAGCATGGCTTTTGGAATCTCGGCCGGCTTATTGGTCGGTTCCAGGTCCGGATCGGCGTAACGGCCCGGCAGGTCGATGGAATCGGCCATGAATTGCAGGAAGGCTTCGCCCAATTCCTGGTAGGACGGCGAGCGGAAACCGATCGAATAAGTCTGGCAATCGCCGATCGCTTCGCCATCGTGGGCGTAATGCGGCGGCAGGTAGAGCATATCGCCGGGTTCCAGGACGAATTCTTCGGTGGCCTTGAACTTCTTCAGGATCTTCAGCGGCAGGCCTTCGATCAGGGTCAGGTCTTTCTGTGCGCTGATCTTCCAGCGGCGCTGGCCTTGCGCCTGCAGCAGGAAAACGTCATAGGAATCGAAGTGCGGGCCAACGCCGCCGCCGTCGGTGGCAAAGCTCACCATCAGGTCGTCCAGGCGGGCATCGGGCAGGAAGCGGAACTGGCGCAGCAGTTCGTCGGCCTTGTCGTCCTGCAGGTTGACGCCCTGTACCAGCATGGTCCACTCGCGCTCGCTGCGTGCAGGCAAGGATTTCAACGGGCCGTGCTGCATGTCCCAGCTGCCGTCTTTCTTGGTGACCAGGCGGCTTTCCACGTAGTCCTTGCTGGCCAGCTCGGCCAGCTTGTCGAAAGGCAGCAGCGGCTTGAATCCGGGCACGGCCTGGCGGATCAGCAGCGGCTTCTTGTGCCAGTAATCGCGCAGGAATTGTTCGGGCGTGATGTCGCCCAGGAGAGTGAGTTTTTTCATGGGGGCGATTATAGCAAGCGGTATAATCCTTCCCAGCTTAGAAAAGAAAGGAAGCTCAATGAAGATCGCCAAGAATACCGTCGTGACGGTGGAATACAAACTGTCCGACGCACAGAACAATCTGATCGAAGACGGTCGCCAGCCTATGGTCTACCTGCACGGTGGCTATGAGAATACCCTGCCGAAGATCGAGGAAGAACTGGACGGCAAAGACGCCGGCTACGCCACCACGATCCAGATTGAACCGGAAGACGCCTTTGGCGATTACGATCCGAACCTGCTGAAAGTGGAAGAGCGCGCGCGCCTGCCGGAACCGCTGGAAATCGGCATGCAGTTCGAAGGCCTGCCTGAAGGCGGCGAGGACGACGACGCGATGATCTTCACCGTGACCGAGATCGCCGAAGATAAAGTGGTCCTGGACGGCAACCATCCGCTGGCCGGCATGGCCCTGCGCTTCGAACTGAAAGTGGTGGACGTTCGCCCCGCCACCGAAGAAGAAATCGCCCACGAGCACGTGCATGGCGCCCATGGCCACCACCACGATGATGAAGAAGGCGACGAGGGCGAGGAAGGCGATCACTTCCGCAGCCACCCGATCCACTAAGAACAATCCCCGCTCGGCGGGGATTCTTTTTTGGAGCCTAGTCGCGTTCCAGTGTGAACAGCGAGGCGCTGCCGGGAATCACCCGCAGCGCCGTCCATTCGGCGCCAAGCGACAGGTGGCCCACGTTCTTGTTCCATGAGATAGCCGGCGCCGCCTTGTCCTGTTTGCGGTTATCTACCAGCAGCAGCTGGCCGGAATACTTGTCGGCCTGCGAGCGCACGATGCGGCGAATCTCGGTAAAGCCATCGCGCTTTTGCGACAGGCGGGCGAAAAAGCCTTGCTCAACATGGGCGCCGATGTCGCCATCCATCACCAGCACCATGCCGGGCAGCTTCTTGCGCTTGGCCGTCAGGAAGGCGCGGTGCAGCCAGGCGCGGTTGGCCACCATGCGGTCTTCATACTCGCTGTTGCGGCCTGCCTCGCTGAGATAGTGGTTGTTTTTCGCCGGGACGTTGATGGTGACGAACAGGATGTTGCCCTGCTCCCAGTAGGTGTTTTCGGCGTAGTCGCGGAATTTTGCGATGGCGGACTGGCGGTTCAGGGCCAGCTTGCACGTGCCGAGCGAATCCGGTTCGATGAAGAACAGTTCGCGGATGCGGTTCAGGCGTTCGGTGGCATTCGATTTGCCGTTGGAATTGCGGCACTCGGCCCAGTCGCTGCCGGCGGGCAGCAGGACCAGCGGGTGTTCGGCGCTGTTCATCAAATCGCGGCGCGCTTCGTACAGGCGGTCGGTGCACGGCTCGCCGGCGGATTTGATGCCGGTGGCGATGATGAAGGCTGGGTCGGTGCGGTCGGCTTCGGCCAGCATGCGGCGCACTTCGGCGTCGCCGCCGTCCTTGCCGAAATTGTGTCCGAGCAGGACGAAGGTGAATTCTCCCTTGCCTGGCGCAGCCTTGTCGTTGTGCGCTTGTGCGGCCGATGCGGCTTGCGCGGCCTTCGCCTGGGGGACGGCGGACGCGGACAACACGGCTGCCGCAGGCAGCGCGGTTGCCACCAGCGGCACTATCGCCGCGCTGGCGGCGGCGCGCAGCGCAGCGCCGACGGCCAGCCGGCGAGCGGCGAGCCAGCGCACGGCGCTGCGGCGCGGGATGCTTTGCGGCTTCATGCCTGTGCCAGGCGCTTGAGCTGGTACAGGCGGTCCAGCGCCTCGCGTGGGGTCATGGCGTCCGGGTCGATGTCGTCCAGCGCCGCCAGCAATTCCTTGGCGCGCGGATCGGCGGCTGCCACCGGCGCCGCCTCGTCGTCGTTGGCGTCGGCCACCGGCGCGGCGAACAGGTCCAGCTGCGGCGTTGCGTCGAGTGCCTGCGCTTCCAGGCGCGCCAGGTGCTTGCGCGCGGCCTTGATCACCGGCTGCGGCACGCCGGCCAGCTGCGCCACCTGCAAGCCGTAGCTTTGCGAGGCCGGGCCGTTCTGCACGGCGTGCAGGAAGACGATGGAATCCTTGTGCTCCACCGCCGACAGGTGCACGTTGGCGGCGGTCGGATGCGCTTCCGGCAACTGCGTCAACTCGAAGTAGTGGGTCGCGAACAGGGTGAAGCTGCGGCTCGATTCGATCAGGTGGCGCGCAATTGCCCACGCCAGCGCCAGGCCGTCGAAGGTCGAGGTGCCGCGGCCGATTTCATCCATCAGCACCAGCGAATGCTCGGTGGCGCCGTTCATGATGGTGGCCGCTTCGGTCATTTCAACCATGAAGGTGGAGCGGCCGCCTGCCAGGTCGTCGGTCGCGCCGATACGGGTGAACACGCGGTCGATCGGACCGATGGTCGCGCTGGCGGCAGGCACATAGCTGCCGACATAGGCCAGCAGGGTAATCAGGGCCACCTGGCGCATGAAGGTCGATTTACCGCCCATGTTCGGGCCGGTGATCAGCAGCAGGCGGCGGTCGGCCATGAATTTGCAGTCGTTGGCGATGAAGCGTTCGATCTGGTTTTCCACCACCGGGTGGCGGCCTTCCACGATGTTGATGCACGGCTCGGCCACCAGGTTCGGCGCGCACCAGTTGTTGCGCAAGGCGTGTTCGGCCAGGGCGCACAAGGTGTCCACTTGCGCCAGTGCCTGGGCGATCGCCTGCAGCGGGCCGATGAACGGCGCCAGCGCTGCCAGCAGCTCGTCGTACAGCATTTTTTCGCGGGCGAGAGCGCGGTCCTGCGCAGACAGGGCCTTGTCTTCGAAGGCTTTCAGTTCCGGCGTAATGTAACGCTCGCAGTTCTTCAGCGTCTGGCGGCGGCGGTAGTCTTCCGGCACCTTGTCGGCCTGGCCGTTGGTGACCTCGATGTAGAAGCCGTGCACGCGGTTGTATTCGACGCGCAGGTTGGCGATGCCGGTGCGTTCGCGCTCGCGCGTCTCCAGGTCGACCAGGAACTGGCCGGCGTTTTCGGACAGGCCGCGCAGTTCATCCAGCTCCGCATCGTAGCCGCGTGCGATCACGCCGCCGTCGCGCACCATGGTGGCCGGTTCCGGCATGATGGCGCGCACCAGCAGGCTGACGCATTCTTCCGGCTCGTTCAGGCCGTGGTGCAGCTTGGCCAGCAGGCCTTGCGCGTTGTCGTGGCTCAGGGCGCGCTGCATGGCGTGCTGCAGCTTCGGCAGCTGCTGCAGGCCGTCGCGCAGGGCGGACAGGTCGCGCGGACGCGCCGACAGCAGCGCCACGCGGGTGGTGATACGTTCGATATCCGGCACTTGCGCCAGGTGGTAGGCCAGCGAGCCGGTGGTGTCGTGCTGCATCAGCGCGGCGATGGCATCGTGGCGCGCGCGGGCTACCGACTGGTCGCGTTTGGCATGGTGCAGCCAGTGGCGCAGCAGGCGCGAACCCATGGCGGTGCGGCAGTGGTCCAGCAGCGAGAACAGGGTCGGGGATTCCTGGCCGCGAATGGTTTCCGTCAGCTCCAGGTTGCGGCGGGTGGCTGCGTCCAGGCCAATGTATTCGTTTTCCGTTTCGCAGGACAGGCTCTTGACGTGCTGCAGGCCGCGGCCCTGGGTCGATTGGGCGTAGCGCAGCAGGGCGCCGGCCGCACCGAACGCCGCGCCCAGGCCTTCCGCGCCGAAGCCGGTCAGGGTGGCAACCGCCAACTGGTCCAGCAGCGCCTTATGGCCGTGTACCACGTCGAAGTGCCAGGCCGGCACATTGTTGACGTGGCAGATCGAGATGTCGTCGAACATGTCGGCATCATCGCCGCGCAGGATTTCAGCGGGCGCAATGCGCTCCAGCTCCTGCATCAGGCGCACGTTGACGCTGCGCTGGTCGCCGGAGAATTCCATCAGGCGCAGCGCGCCGGAAGCGAGCGACAGCCAGGCCAGGCCGCAAGTGACGTGCTTGCGGTTGTTCATCATCGTCATCGCCAGCAGCGGCCGTTCCGATTTTTCCGGCAGCAGGTCCGAATCGGTCAGGGTGCCCGGCGTGACCACGCGCACCACCTTGCGCTCCACCGGGCCCTTGGCCAGGGCCGGGTCGCCGATCTGCTCCGCAATCGCGCAAGACTCGCCGACCTTGACCAGCTTGGCCAGGTAGCCGTCCAGCGAGTGGAAAGGCACGCCTGCCATCTTGATCGGCACACCGTTCTGCGTGCCGCGCGCGGTCAGCGTGATGCCCAGCACGCGCGAGGCCTTCTCGGCGTCATCAAAGAAAAGCTCGTAAAAGTCTCCCATGCGGTAGAACACCAGCATGGTCGGGTAATCGGCCTTGATGCGCAGGTATTGCTGCATCATTGGCGTCATCTTGGATTCGGTGGAGCTTGCAACCTCTTGATTTGAATGGGTGTTCACGAATAAGTATTTGAAATATATCGGGAAATCGATTTTTGGATCGACTTTGCTTTTAGTATCAACGCATCGCCGCACATGCACGCACTTGCGCTTTTAGCGTAACTTTTTTCCTTTTGAAAATTGAAGTTACGCTAAAATTCTGGCCTGTCTTCCCGTATTCGCGAAAAGCTACGCCAAACCTACA
Organism: Massilia eburnea; assembly: GCF_009720745.1. Taxonomy (GTDB): domain Bacteria; phylum Pseudomonadota; class Gammaproteobacteria; order Burkholderiales; family Burkholderiaceae_D; genus Rugamonas; species Rugamonas eburnea. The sequence continues at coordinate 52,447 of NZ_WNKX01000008.1, forward strand.
CCGCAAGGAGAATCATGTCATTCGATGCGCGCGCCGCCAAGCTGCTGCCGGCAGGCCAACACTTTACCATTTCCGAGTGCCCAGGATTGCGTTTCGAAGCTACCGCAACGAAGCGATCCTGGATCTACCGCTACAAGAGCCCGGTCGACGGCAAGATGAAGCAAACGAAAATTGGCGAATGGCCGGTTGTATCGTTCGCGGCGGCTACCGTCGCATGGGAAAAGCTACGCCTGGCGCGCGCCGAAGGTGCAGATCCGAGCGCAAAGAAGCGTGCCGAGCGCGGCGAGAAGCGCGCGGCGGCGGCGGCGGAACGCGAGCGGGCCGCAATGGAAGTGGTCACCGTCGCCGATGTGTGCGACAACTACCTGGTCAAGTACATCGAGAAGAACCGGAGCGAGAAAGGTGCGGCTGAAGTCCGGCGTATGTTCGAAACCATGCTGGGCCAAACTGGCGAAGTGCGCGCAGCGGACGTGACTAGGTCGGTGGCCTTCGACTTGATCGAGTCGTTCGGCCACATTCCCGTCCAGGCGGCAAAGTTGCGGGCGGAAATCGGTGCAGCGTGGGACTATGCGCTCGATTCTGGCCGGCTTCCCGAGTCGGTGCCGAACTGGTGGCGCTTGATCATGCGCGGGAAATTGCGCAGCAAGGGCCGGATGATCCAGGGCGCAGCTGCCGGCGTGGTGAAGCGCGTTCTCAGCGAAGCCGAACTGGCCAAGCTCATTCCCTGGCTGCCGAACTTCTCTCGTATTGTCGAGGATGCGCTGACCTTGTACCTGTGGACGTGCGCCCGTGGATCGGAAATCATGGCCATGCACGCCGGCGAGATTTCGGAAGAAAGCGACGGCCTTTGGTGGACGGTTCCTAAGGACAAGACAAAGAACAGCTGGCGGGAGCATGCGACGGACTTTCGGGTGCCGCTGTTGGGGCGCGCCGAGCGCATCGTGCGGCGCCGGCTGGAGGTGGCCGAGGGTGGCTACCTGTTCCCTTCGAAGCATTGCGCATCGGGGCATGTCGAGCAAAAGAACGTTGCATCGCAGGTTTGGCTACATATGCCGTATTCGAAGACGCGGCCGGAATATGACCGACCGCGATTGCCGGTGGACCGCTGGGCGCCGCACGATCTGCGGCGCAGCTCGAGGACCCTGCTTGCGGCCCTCGGCTGCCCTGACGAGGTGGGCGAGGCAATCCTCGGCCACATGAAGCAGGGTATTACGGGCGTGTACAACCGCCATGCGTACGACAAGGAACGGCGCGAATGGCTCGCGCGGCTTGATCCGCATCTAGAACGTCTTGCGGAGAGCTGATACTTTCGTGCGTTGGGTTGCTATGTCGTAAGCCTGATGCGCTGATGTGTGTCATTATGCGCTTGCCAGCCTCCATCGCACAGCGTGACGCAGTGAGACGAGGTGAGACGTAATGTTACATTGTGTGAATATTGGCCGGCTGGGTCGTGGTAATATTGCCAGTTATCAAGTCCAGCTGGAAATAACAATGAATAAGAATGAGCTACTTCTTGAACAGGCTCGGATCGCGGCGTCCTTGCAAAAGGCAAAGTTGGCAACGTTCGATAACGTTGCGAAGATCGCCGGCGCAGTTTTAATCATCTACTTGGTAATGTCGGGGCTCAAAGAGATTTCGGCCGCAAACCCAGCGGGGATTTCTGCTCTTGCAGTACTGGTCAAGAATCTCAATATAAGCGGTATTCTCGGTTATGTTCTCGCGGCGGGATCAACCACCGCGTGGTACCTTGAGAGAAAGGGCAAAAAGCGAATTGTTGAAAAAGCGGCGAAAGCTAGGCACCGTCGCGAAGCAAATGACCCTTACCATCCTTCCAGTGGTTTAACTCACACTGGGGATACCCCAGAAAGCGCGGAGGTATAAATGGAACTAATTATTGCTGGAATCGGCATCCTTCTTATCAATCTCATGTGGAGAAAGATGCTCAAGCGATCGCTGTTGGATACTCATCGAGATAAGTTGTTTGACTTGCGAGACAACCTTCGCGCGACCTTCAGAAAAAATGATTGGGATATGAATTCCCCAATTTATCGACACGTGCGCGACTTGTTGAACGGCTACCTTCGCTATACCGAGCGATTCTCGTATAGCGAATTCAACTACATAGAGACTGCCGTTAAGCACAACAAAGATTTGCAGCGAGCGATGAAGGAGCGATTCGAGCGAAACTTCGTATGCGACTCAGTGGATCAGTCGAAGTACATTGCCGCTCTGCGTCACGAAGCGCGCCAGATAATGATGAGCTATATGCTCACAAGCTCGGGCTGGATGGTCTTGCTGATTGTGTTCTTCCTCCCAATCGTTGTGGTTGTTATGTTGTTGGGCGGCTTTATTCGCGCCCTCAAGGCAAGTGGCTTGTCGGTATTTACCAAGATGGTTGAGCTGCGGGAAGTGTGCACTTCGTTTGTGCGCCTGACTCTGGCTTTTATTGCTGCAGCAGTTTTAACCGAAGATTTGGTTGAAGAATACTCCTATCGGCAAGCGGCATATAGATAGGCTGGAATTTAGAAAAAAGGCCCGCAATTGCGGGCCTTTTTTTACGCTCACTCGCCTTTGATAACCTGAATTACTGCCCACTATTTTGACCTTGGCAGTCAGCCGATTGCTTAGGCCCTTTGCGGCCACCAGTATTTGGCGGAGGTGGAAGATCTGACACTGGCCGCTCCTCTGCCCAAGCCTCAACCTCGCGCACCAGCCAGCCGACGCGCTGTGCGGACAGCTTGCGAGGCGGTGGGAACTCACTCTGACGAACCATCTTTTGGATTGTCGCGGTCGATAACGTCAGCAGACTGGCCACCTCGGGCAAGTCCACGTACAGGCGGTTCATTGCTGCGCTCATTGAGTGATCTCCTGCGAAGACTGGTCAGCGCGAGTCAGGCGTTCAATCTCAAGCACAAGCCTTTCGATGTGATCGGCGGCTTCAATGTCGATATCTGGCGGCTTGATCATGCTTTGGCCGGCAACGGTGCGAAGTCGCCGCGCCAGGTCGCGGCTGGCCGCGGCGCGCGGCGAGGTGGTGCGGTGCTGTGCGAGGTACTGCCTTGACATGCTCAGTACGGCGGCGCGTTCGGCGTTGCGCTTGAGATCCTGGTCAATCACGCCGCGCTCCTTGAGGTCGGCCTTGGCGTGCAGCAGTGCCGCCATTGGAGCGAAGTGGTGCAGCGCGTTCAAAACTTCGCCTGCCGCGTGCAGTTCGCTCGCCAGGCTGGTGATGACCAGGTGCGCTGGCAATGGTTTGGCCGGCGCCACCGTAGTCGTATGGTTATTAAATGCGTTCATATGGTTTCTACTGATTGACTAGGTTAAGTGGTCGCCATCAACGTGATCAACGCACTGATGGCGGCAAGGATCGCGAACATGGTTAGGTCCAGAATCCGTTCATTGCGCATTGCTTAGGTCCTCGTTTGCGTCGGGAAGGGCCACGCCGCCGCTGGCTTCAGCTTCGGTGCTTGCTCTGGTTCCGGCACCAGTTCGCCACTCGCTTCGGCCTGGGCCGCGCGGTTCTTGCGCACTTTGATGACCGGGCCGGTCGTGTCGCCTTCCTGTGCCTGCGGTTTGCCCTTGAGGGTGATCGTCTTGCGTGGCGCCGGTGCGCTTTCTGCCTCATCGGTGCGGTTGGCAGGAGCTGCAGCTGGGGTTTGAACGTCCTTCTTATGCCAAGCCTTATCCTTGTAGAAGTAGCCGAGTGCGTTCGCAGCGGCCTCAGCGTTGCCGATATGGTGCGGAGCCTTGTCGATGATATGCGCGATGACAGCGGTCATATGTTCGATGTTCGCTGTAATCGCGGCGAGAACGTCTTCGGGGTTCTGTAGTGCGTCAATGTCGATGCCGGCGACAGCCAGGTCGGCAGGCGTGACGTCGACGCCTACCGTTTCCGCCATGGTCACAAGCGCTTGCTCGAATGGGGTCAGGTCCTCATCGAGGTTCCAAGTGTCGACAGTGAGGCTCTCCCCGATGAGTAGATCCATCAGCAGCAATTGGACGGTCGTCATGTCAGCTTGGTCGATGTAGGCGCACAGGCCTTCGTCGCTGCGGTCGTCGAAACGGTACAGGTCGCCGATCAAGTCGTCTGGCAGGCAGAATCCCTGGTCATCGAGAACGATTGCCTTGGTCAGTTCGCGCAGCATGTCCAGCGTAAGTCCGTCGGCTGCAAGGGAGCGCAGTTTGCGGTAGCGAGCGACGCGTTCTTGCGTCTGCGTCTTGCAGCGCTTCTGGCGTTCCTCGCGTTCCTTTGCCTCGCGGGCCGCTCTCTCTTGTTGTGCGGTCAGCTTCGCGTCTGCGCCGGCTGCATCCGCGCCGCGGCGATCGGCGCGGGCCTGTTCTGTTTCGCAGGCGCCTGCCTTTTCCAGGGCTGCTTGAATGTCTTCGCGGCGATAGAGCGCTTTGACACTGCCATTGTCTTCTTTGAGGTACTTCGCCGGCGTAGGCCAGCCTTCTGCCTCGATGTGCTTCTTGACCGTGCCGCCCATGCCGGTCGCCGGCGCCACGCGATCGAAAGCGCTCAGGTGGTGATCTTCGGTAACGAACGCTTCGTCGCGGTTCCAATTGCATGGGTACGCTTCGTCAGCTTCATCGCCTTCCAAAACCGGGATGCCCTTCTTGTTCGCGACCACAATGATTCGCTTGTAGTGCGCCGCCTTCTTCTCAGCGAAGCAATCAGGGTCAGTGCACACGTTTGCATTTTTTGCGTCCGGGTAAATCTCAGGTTGGTTGCCGGTGCGCTTTGGGCATTTCACACAGCTGCCGGCATTCGCCATCAGCTTCGCATCCTTGGTGTCGAAAACGGCTATGCCGAGGTCCAGCGTATAGCGCTGCGCGATATGTGTGGCTGCCTGGCGAACGGACATGGGCTCATTGCTGCCGTACTGCGGCGCCATGATCTCGCTCAGGGCTTTGTCCTGCAGCTCCGGTGTTGGAATGCGTGCGATCAGCAGGGCGGTCGACGCGGGGAAGCGCTGGATATCGTCCAGGAACAGTTCGCGCGCCTTGAGCGACAGCGCGCAAAGCTTCAGGCGCCCATACACGTACGAGCGGCTTTGCTTAACCTTGGCGGCTAGCTGGTCGGCGTTGTAGCCGTGCTTGAGCATTAGCTGTTCGAAGCCGATTGCCTCTTCCAGCGGGTGAGGGTTCTCACGCTGGATGTTTTCCAGGAGCTGAATCTCGGCTGCCTGCTTGTCCGTGAGGACTTTGATGCTGGCCGGCGCGTTGAGCAGGCCTGCCATGACGGCAGCGCGGAAGCGGCGCTCGCCGGCCACGATCTCAAAGATCTGCGGCGCGTCAGCGGTCGGCGTCACCGGGCGCATCAGGATCGGCTGCAGGATGCCGACTTCGGCGATGTTGTCCGCCAGCTGTTGCAGCGCCTCCGGGTTGAAGCGAGTGCGGTTGGTGTACGAAATGCGTACCAGGTGTAGAGGAATGTCGCGGTAGCCCTCGGTGACGAGTTCATCAACGACGATTACCTGGTCTGCGGGGGCCGGAACAACCGGCGGTGGAAGAACAACAAGTTTGCACATGGCGTGGGTCTCTCAGTTAATCGCGGTCGTTTGCCGCAAGGGATTTGAAATCGGTGGTGGGTAGGCGTCGTGCCGGGTGCTTGCGTGCAAAGGTGCGCAGCGCGCGACCAATGGTTGGATCTTTCAGTGCAGTTTCCAGCGGGTCGGCAACCTGCATGAAACGGTGCGCCGCGGCGAGCGAGCGCTGGTCGGGATCGGCTGGCGTAACAGTAATGCCGCAAGGCGTGTCGCCCTGGCGCTCCAGTTCTGCAGCGGCTGCGCCGGCGGCATTCGCTGCGCAGGTGCAGAATGTGGTCGTGCCGGTGCTAGTGCGCACCTTGACGTTGAACTCTTGCACCAGGTGGTCGTGAATGGCGAGCGCCTGGTGCAGGTCGTCGGCGGTGTCGCCTCGCTGGCCCGCGAAGCCAGCTTGTTCAAGCAGCTCAGTAACGTTGCTCGCGGCAGTACGCAACTTTGCCATGCTGATGATAAGCGCCGTCGCGTGATCGCTCAGCGAGGACTCCGGCGCGGACATGGTCGTGAAGGTGATCGGTGCGCTCATTTGCACACCTCGCGGGAGGGATGCGCGGAATTTTGTGCAGACGTCTGCACATCCGTCGGGCGGCTATTGGCGCGAGCAGCAAGGTAATCATGACCTTTCAAGCCGGCAAATGGATCTGGCTTGCATTCCACCATTCGAATTTGGCGACGGGTCGCTAAGTCGCTATACAGCGCGTGTACTTCATTACCATTTGAGTAAATCACTTACGCTCTCCGGTTGATTGGATAGCTGGATATTACTAAACGGTAATTTGATATGTCAATACTAAATGGTAATAAATGGTGATGAGTTGGGTAAAAATTTTTTGAACGGGCGAAAAAAAACCGGCAGGAAGCCGGTTTGTGTTGTTAGTTGGTTCGTTATTGCAAGTTACGAACGGCGTCCAAAATCTCCTTCGCCATGTCTTGAAGTGCTGAGGTTTGCTTGTGAACTTCGTTTAGGATTGGGTCGCCTGGTGGGGCTGATAGCCTGGCAATCATTTCAGCATTCAAGGAGCGTCCCTTCAGCTTTGCGGCTTCGAGCAGTTCTTGATGGAGTTCTTCGGGTAGGCGCAGCCCAGCTTTGATGGTTTTTTTTCGCGTGGTCATCACGCGATTTTTGCGCGTTTGTGTACAATGCTGTTGCAAATGCCTCCACTATGGAGGCACTTTTTTTGCGCAAAAAGCTGTACACGATCATTTACCCTAACGACAACTATGTTGCCGATAAGCTAGTTCTGGTAATTTTCGGCTATATTTCTGCCTTCACCAAACATCGTTCGAAGAAAAATGTTGACTACTTTGACGCAGGACCAGCGGCGTCTGCTTGATGCGTATTTGGCAACGTCTCCTGCTGCCAGAGCTGAAGTGCTTAAGATTGTAGAGGCAATGGCAGTGCGCCATCCAGTGCAACGCGTAGAGCTACGACTGGTAACCACCAAGTAGCGACGGATTTTTTTCCGCAACCTCAGCTGTTGTCATAATTGAGCTTTTGCCAAGCTCGGTCGCAAGTCTATAAGCGGTTAGCAGCTTCAATTCGTCCTCGTCAGCCCACACCAACGAAACGTTAGCCTTTGCTGCGGTTTTCGTGGGAATCGACACTAGCGCAGGTCGCACACCGGCGTCGCTGGTGCTTGCCATGTGATAAGGCATATCTGGCGAATCCATCCAGCCAACTGGCAGGCCTGCCTTTGTTTCGAGTTTTCGCGCCTTTTTTTCGCCGAATGACTTCGTTCGCAATAGGCCCGAGATCTCTCCCTGGTTCTCACCAGTATCTTCAACCATTTTTGCTTGCGAGTTGTCGTAGCGCTCACGAATCAACTGGCTGAGCCTCTGGCGGCGAATGTCTTGTATCTGCATATCTGCAATTCTGTACGGCGATTACCTTCTAGTAAATAACCAAATGGTGTTGACCTTTAGCATTACCATTTAGTAATATTGGGTGATGGAAAAATTACTAAAGTTTCTCAATGGTCTAGCAAAAGTTGAGCGGGCTTTGTTCTGCGGGGCTTGCGGGACCAGCGAACGCTACCTTCGAAAGGCTATCAGCATCCAGCAGCGATTGGGCGCCGATCTTTGCATAAACATCGAGCGCGAGTCGAAGCAGGCTGTGCGATGTGAGGACCTGAGGCCGGATGTTGATTGGGCCTACATACGACGGACCGATTGTCCATGATTAGGCCTGAGCCAGTTTCGTTTGGATTGACATGAGCTGGAGCCGAGCAGTTGAGCATAGAGAAATAGTAGTTGAGTGATTTGTTATCTGAAACCCAAGAGTGAAGGGGCAATACTGTGGAGTTGTTATCTGCGTACCAAGCAATGATTAAGGTCCATGGCTGGAATGGAACAGCTGCAACCCTGGGCATGACCAAGTCGGCCCTGGAGCAGCGTGTATATGAAGTGAAGGGCAGTGGCATGCGAGTAGATACCGCGCTGCTAATCCAAAATTACGCCGGAACAAAACACTTTGCGCAGGCGGTTGCACACGCCAGCGGCGGCGTCTTCTATGCTCTGCCAGAGGCGGGCGATCTGTCGGACGTCGATCTGCACGACAAGTTTCATGAGCTGTACGACGAACTGGGCGAGCTATCGCGCGAGTACACCTCGGCGAAAAAAGACGGCAAGATCGATACGCGTGAACGCGCGGTGTTGCAGATTATCGAGAACCGCATGCACACCACGATCCGTGAACTGATGTCGCTGATGTTCCTGATGCACTGCCCAATCCCGAATCCCGTAGCCATGGAGGTTGCGTAATGGCTAATCGTGATTTACCTCGCCGTGGCAGCCGCCAGGCCAACGCGCTTTCAGCTCTCCTCTCTCTCGGCGGCAAGGCTTCTGTTCATACCTTGTACCGAATCGGAGGCAAATCCATTTCGCGTCTCAACTTTGACGTAATCGTCATTGAGCAGCTGGTCTTCTACGGACTGGTCAAAAAGATCGAAGGCGAAGTGGAGTTGACCGAAGCGGGACGCGTTCATCTTGGTGTGGCGAAACCAGTGGAGGCATACGTCGGCAAGGTGCCCGAGCCCCGAGTTGGTATTGGCTTCAGGCCGTTGCGTGCACGCAGTCCCATGGTAATTCGAGAGGGTGCTTTTGATTACCGCGATATCCCGTCCGTAATGGCAGGCCATCGCATTCCATATCGCCCATGAAAGGGGCAGCATGAATTATTACCCGCATCACATTGGCGACTTCAACAGCGCGACGCGGCACTTGACGCGCCTTGAGCGCAGCATCTATCGCGATATGCTCGATTTGTATTACGAGAAGGAGTCGCCGCTGCCGGCCGATCCGCGTTTGCTTTTCAGGCGCCTCCTTGTCGTTACTCCCGAAGAGATTGCAGCCGCAGAGCAGGTGTTGGCAGACTTCTTTGAACTGACTGCGGATGGGTGGGTGAACAAGCGTTGCGCCAGTGAGATCGATGCATATCGCGCAAATCTCCGAGCAGCTAATGCTGGTGGGCGTTCAAAAGCCTGGACAGCAGTAGAGAAGCGCATCCGCGCGGACATTATGGCTGGTGACATTGTAAGTGCTGAGCGACTCCTGTCTGACTTCATCCAGAAGTATGGCGAAACGCCGGAAGCTGTAGCTCAAGGCGACGTGATCTCCAGTCTAATGAGGCCGCCACAGGCCGACTTTGATTTCGGCGCACTGGCCGGCGAGAAGGTACAAGTCACTGCCGCTGATTGTCCTGAGTTGGATCGCGATGCAAACGAGGTGCAACCGCGATCGAACCGAGGTGCAACCGCGGTGCAACCGCGATCGAACCGCGGTGCAACCGAGGTGCAACCGCGGTTCAACCAAGCTGAAGCCAACCAGAACCAGAACCAGAACCAGAACCAGAACCAAAACCAAGTTAACCCCCAGCACCAGCCAACTATGAGCGAAGGTAGCGCGCGCGGGGCTGTAGCGCTCAGCATCGAATTCCGCAAACACGGGGTGCTCACTCAGCCTGCCGACCCACGCCTGATCGAGATGGCGGCTCAGGGAATAACTGCTGCGACAGTTGCAGCAGCGTGCGAGGAGGGCAAGCGAAGCAAGGGTGAATCGCTCAGCCTTGGCTATGTGAATGCCATTCTGGCGCGCTGGTCACGTGAAGCTGCGGGAGTTTCCGTGGCGGGTGCGCGGGCGCCAAGGCAGGGGCATGCTGGCGGAGTCACGGCGGCGCGCATGGCAACGATTACAGGATTGACTGGAGGCGGCAATGATGGAGCCAACAATATCATCGACATTACCCCACCAAGCCCTGCCCATCAGCTGGGTTGAGTCATTGTTCAAGCGGATGCACTTCTCGTACGGGGCGCGTTTTGCGGACATGTGGGCAGGAGTCAATCCCGACGAGATGAAGCAGCACTGGGCCCAGCGCCTCGGGGAGTTATCGCGGTCTGAGCTGGCGACGGGTTATCGCATGCTGGAGTCTCGTGATTGGCCTCCTACGCTACCAGAGTTCATCAAGCTCTGTCGGCCAAACCTTGATCCTGAGCCGGCGTTTTACGAGGCCTTGGCGCAAGGCATCAAGCGGGAACGCGCAGACCCTCATGACCCTGATGTGTGGTCGCACCCAGCGATCTATTGGGCATGGGTAAAGATTGGCGCGTTTGCGATTGCGAACCAGGGATACGAAGCGCTGCGCCCGCGCTGGGTTGACGCATTGCGGCACTACGTCGAGCTGCCGGGGCTGGAGGCGGTCCCGGAAAAGCGTCAAGAGCTGCCGGCTCCGGGTAAAGCGAGGCTGCGGCCAGAGCGAGCGCGGGAGCTGCTGTCGCAGTTGAGGTTGAAGGGCATGCCGCAACGCGCGGGCGTTAGTGGGCAGACTGAATGGGCCAAAACGATTTTGGAAAAGTATGGGCGCGGCGAGTCGGTATGCATCGCGGCGATTGAAATGGCGGAAGAGGCACTGGGTCTGCGGACGTAGACGCATGCAACATCGAAAATGGGCGGAAAGGAATCGTTAATGGGTGCAGTGCTGTTGGTTGATGGAGTTACGTTTGTGGAGCAATCCGGGTTGCGCCTGGTGGGGCCAGTGCAGTCGCAAAAGTATGCGTCGTCGCATCTGGTGCCAAAGGCTAAGCAGGAGTTCCAGGCGCGCTTAGCAAACTGGCGCAAAGTGGTGAAGCGGTCAGTCGGCGCGGGCGGCGCGTCTCAGTATTGCGCTGGCTGGGCGAAGCTGTATGTCCATTTGCGTACGTCAGAGGCCGCGCCAGGAGACGAGCAATTGGCGGAAAAGATCAGGCCGTTGAGCCCGCTAGTGGCGAGCGATGAACTGGATGGTTGGTTAGTCGAGGCGGCATGGCGTACCTTGGGCGATGCAAATGAGCGCCAGGCGCTGAAGGCTCTGTACATCTACCAGTGGCCGGTGGATCAGGTTAGGCGCTTCTTGCGCGGCGTGCGCGGGCCGCACGTCCCCCTGGTTATTGCCAAGGCCGAGCGGAACCTGCAGGCGGTGCTCGAGAAATTGGGAAGCGTTGAGGTAATTCGCAACAATATCGCCTAAGGCTCTTGATAACTTCCTGGGGTTGCGGATACCATTCGATTTACAACTTGTCTGCCGGGGTGTCCCGAGCCTTCAGCCGAACCGGCGTCTCCTCATTGGAGACGTGCGTTCGACTGAAGTAAGTGTGAGAAACAGGCCCGCATATATGGGCCTATTTTTTTCACCATCACTTCGCTGTTAAGTCCCTTGCGATGGCATTGATCAAACCGCTAACGTAAGCGGCATCTTCGTCGGGATTCGACTTTATCGTCGGGCCGTTTAATTTCAAGGCGCCTGATTGAAGCGCAACTTTGACGATATCAATGGCTCGGTCATGCGCGGCGTGACTGTTGTAAATGCTCATTTCGATTTCTCATAAGTTAATGGAAATACGATCATAGCAGATGCAATTGCCGTAATTTTTGGCAGCTTATTTAATGGCCCTATCAGGTGGTTATACTATCTCTCCCTATATTTATTTGGAGTAGATCAATGGCGACGTTTGAAAAAGGCGTTGTAGTTAAGCTGAAGAGTGGCGGTCCAAAGATGACTGTTGTCGGCGTGGGGGACTATGGTCCAATTGGCCCAGAAGATGGCGTGCAATGTACTTGGTTCGATGAAAAGAATAAGCTGCAGTCGCAAACATTTGATGCAGCCGTCTTGGAATTGGTATAGCTCCAGCACTCGATCGAATCGTAGTCGCTAGTTGAAGTATTTAGCCGCCTAAAGGCGGCTAATTTTATGGGAGGTCCCATGTCGTTTGTTGGCGCAGTATTTTCGGCTGCCGATTTACTTCCGACTTATGCGCCGCCTAGCCTGCGTGAGGTAATGCCGGGTAACCGCGTAATGCTCCGTTCTGGCGGTCCAGAAATGATCGTGTGCGACGTTACCGCAACGGGAGCTGCTCAGTGCCAATGGATGGTTGATGGAAAGCTCCTGAACCAGGCGTTCCCACTCGAGTGCCTCACTTGTTTTGGCGCGAAGTAAGTTAGTCCCGTTGTAGGCTGGGCTGATCACATCGAATTCTCGACGACGAAAGGTGGGTGAGCTTGTCTCGATCCGCTCGATAGCGGGGGATACAAGCAGCGTTTCTTTCTTTGCCCGGCTAGTCCGGTTTTTTTATTCGTGCAGACGTCTGCACAGCTCCTGGAGGCGCTATGCCTGTTTCTGCCCCGCGCCCTTGTAGCCATCCGACATGCTCAGTCTTGGTGCGCGATGGCAGTGGCCGATGCCCTGCACATCCCCGCGCCGCGTGGACGAAGGTGACGCCGACCAAACGCATTACCGGGCGACGCCTGCAGGCCATGCGAGCAGCATTGTTCCAGCGTTCGCCTTTGTGCGCGGAGTGCAAGCGTCAGGGCCGAGTTACTGCTGCGACCCAGCGCGACCACATTATTCCATTGGCCGAAGGCGGTGCCGATGATGAGACCAACGAGCAGGCGCTGTGCGACCTGTGCCACGACGCCAAGAGCGCGACTGAGTCCAAGCGCGGGCGCTGGCAAAAGGGGCAGGGCGGGTCAAAAGTCTAGGCCGCCCCGCTGGAAACCGTCAGCCTAGCCAGATTTTTTCGCGGAACAAAAACTACCCCCTGGGGGTTTAAGCAGCTGGCCATCGGCGCCAGTGTCTCCTACATCAGGAAGCAAACACATGGATATGAAAACGAGTCTCGGCACGGCGCTCCCCGCCGTGGGGGCATCGGCCGTGCGCCCTGGTGGCGGTGATGTCACCTCGCCCGAACCGCCTCCAGTCATCGGCCTAAACGACGACGAGCGCGAAATTTACGAATACATCTGCGAATCGCTCCGCACTGCCGGCATTGAGCATCTGACTGCCGGCATGCCGATCGCAGTCATCGTCCGCACCTTCGTGGACTGGATTAAGGCTGCAAAAGAGTGCGACGAGAAGGGCCGATCGCAGACCTCGAAGACCGGTTGGTCGACGCCGACGCCATGGGCGGACGATGAAAAGCGCCTCAAAATGGAGCTGGGCCAATGGTTGCCGAAAGCATGTTTAACGATTCCTTCGCTGGCAAGGGTCCGCAAGGACACCGGCATCCAAGGGCAGCAGGACGACCTGTTCGCAAGTCTCGTAAACCACGCCACCAGCTCACCAAGAAAAAGCTAGATGAGCTGGTGCCGGCCCAGCTGGAAGAGTGGGACGAGCAGTACGGCCTGCCGGTTCTGCGCGGAGAAATCGTCACCGGGAAATATGTGTACCTGGCGGTGCTGCGTCACTACCAGGATCTGCGTGACGCGCACAAGCGAGGCTTCGTGTTCGTGCCAGCTCACGGCTGGCACATCATCCACTACATCGAACGGTTCTTTGTTCACATCAAGGGGCCGCTGGCCGGTAAGCCGATCCTGCTGGATCCCTGGCAGAAGTTCTGGACAGCAGTGCTGTACGGATGGCGGCGACAGTCCGACGGCATGCGGCGCTTCAGTCGCGCTTATGAAGAGGTCGCCCGTAAGAACGGCAAGTCCACCTGGAAAGGGCCACAAGGCGCCTACCTGTTCTCGATGGACGGGGAGACCGGCGCCGAAGTGTATGCGGTAGCAACGACGCGCAACCAGGCGATGACGGTGTTCAAGCCGGCATTCGACAACATCCGTCGCTGGGTGAAGCGCTCCGCCGGGGTGGCACGGTCGTTCAAGATCTTCGCGGGTATGAACCACGAGAAGGTGGAACTGGACGACAACTCGGTGTTCCTGCCGTTGCCGGCGAATGCCGAGAACCTGGACGGCCTGAACCCGTCCGCAATCCTGTTCGATGAATTGCACGCGCAGAAGCATCGCGATGTTTGGGATGTCATGGAGTCGGCCTTGGGCGCACGCGACCAGCCGCTGCTTTCGGCAATCACGACGGCGGGCTTCATCCTGGACGGAATTTGTACGGAGCAGCGCTCGTACCTGATCTCGATTCTGGAAGGCAAGCGCGTCGATGACACGTTCTTTGGCTACATCTACACGCTGGACCAGGAGGACGATCCGTTTGAGGAGCGCAACTGGATCAAGGCGAATCCTGGCCTGGGCAAGTCGAAATCGGTTGAATACCTGCGTACCCAGGCGAGGAAGGCCGCGGCGATGCCTGGCGCCAAGGTCAACTTCCTCACCAAGGACTTGAACATCTGGTGCAACAGCGCCGATGGCTGGTTCGACATGAACGTGTGGGATGTCGGTGGCAAGAAGTTCGATCCGCGCGTGCTGTTGGGACGCCGCTGCTTCGGTGGACTTGACCTTGGCTCGACGCGAGATCTTACTGCCTTCTCGCTGGTCTTCCCGCCAGACGAAGAGGGTGGTGAGTGGCACGTGCTGGTGTGGTTCTGGTGTCCGGAAGAGAAGATCGCCGCCCAGTCCGCCGATGACGCGGCCCCTTACGAGGCATGGCGCCGCGCGGGCTGGCTCACGGCGACCGAGGGCAACGTGACCGACTACGGGCCTGTGCGCGAACGCATCCTGCAGGCCGTGCGCGATTACGACATCGCCGAGATCGGCTTCGATCGCTGGAACGCGCTGCAGCTGGCGAACGAACTGCTCGATGCAGGCGTGCCGTTGGTCGAAGTGCCGCAGAACACAGGTGGTATGTATCCCGGCAGCAAGGCGCTTGAGCAGCTGGTGTATGGCAGGCGCTTGCGCCATGGTGGCAATTCAGTGTTGCGCTGGTGCGCTGGCAACACCGCATTGTTGTTTGACTCGAACGGCAACTTCAGGCCTGACAAAAAGAAGTCGAACGCCAACGGCCGAATTGACGGCATCGTAGCAACTGTGATGGCGCTTAGCCGCGCGTTTGCTGGCGACGAGCTGCAGGGCGACCTGGATGACTTCCTTAACTCACCGATACGGACATGAAACTTTTGAAATCCTTCCGCTCCATTTGGGGGCGCGGCGGCGCGTTGGCCGACAAGATCGGCTTGCAGGATGCGCTGCCGGGCAGTTCCCTGGTGCCAGATGCATCGCATGTCAACGTCGATGGCGCTTTGCAGGTCAGTACCGTGTGGGCATGCGTCGATCGCCGCGCGTCGACAGTGGCCAGCCTGCCTTGCTTCGTATACCGCCAAATGCCAAACGGTGAAAAGGTGTTGGCGCGCACGGAGCGGCTGTATCAGCTGCTGCATGATTCGCCCAACAATCGCATGACGCCCTTCGAGTTCTGGCGGGCGCTGATGATGAACCACGACTTGCGCGGTAATGGCTATGCCAGGATCGACCGGGATAACAATGGCGAGGCGCTTGCTCTGTGGCCAATGCCGGCGGACCAGGTTGAACAGAAGATCCTTCAGGATGGCACCGTGGTCTACGAATACACGCTCGGTGCAAACGTCGCGGTGTTGGCCGCAGAGAACGTGCTGCACTTGAAGAACCTGGGCAACGGAACGATCGGATTACGCAAGCTGGAGTTCATGCGGCCAACACTGGACGAGGCGGCAAAAGCGCAGACAGATGCCAGCAAGATCTTTGGCGCCGGTGGCAAGCCGACCGGCGTGCTGATGGTCGACAAGGTTCTGAATGATGCACAACGCGCTGCGGTGCGGCGGAACTTCGAAGGGTTGGGCGAAGGCAACGTAAATCGCCTACATGTACTCGAGGCGAACATGAAGTACCAACAGGTCACCATGTCGCCAGCCGAACAGCAGCTGCTGGAGACCAGGCGTTACGGCGTGGAGGAACTTTGCCGGTGGTTCGACGTCCCGCCAGTACTGGTCCATCACGCGAACGTGACCGCGTGGGGTTCCGGCATCGCGGAGATCCGGGAAGGCTGGTACATCTTCAGCCTGGCGCCGCTGATGGTCAGCCTTGCGCAGGCGATCCGCCGCTGTGTTCTGACGTCCCGGCAGCGCGCGGCACTCACCGTGGAGTTCTCGCTCGATGCCCTGCTACGCGCATCCCCGAAGGATCGCGCTGAGATCTATGCGAAACACGTGCAAAACGGCATTCAGTCTCGCTCTGAGGTGCGGCAGCTGGAGGGGTTGCCACCTCGACCCGAGGCCGACGTTTTGACCGCGCAGTCGAACCTGGTTCCACTGTCGATGCTGGGCCGGGTGCGTCCCGCCAGCGGCGGCAACGGCGACAACATTGCACAGTAAGGAGAATCAATGCTTTTGCGGAAAATGCTCAACCTGGATCTGGTTGATTTGAAAATGGAAGGCGAGAGCTGGAAGTTCGCCGGCTATGCATCGGTATTCGGTGGTGTCGACAGCTACGGCGACACCATTGTAAAAGGCGCGTTCGCATCGACCCTGCGCGCCGGCAAGCCGAAGATGTTCTTCAATCATGAGTGGCGCATGCCGATCGGCAAATGGACGCTTTCCAAGGAGGACGACCATGGCTTGTATGTGGAAGGCGAACTGACCGAAGGTCTGTCGCTGTCGTCAGATGTACGCGCTGCGATGCGGCATGGCACGCTGGACGGCCTGTCGATCGGTGGTTACGTCAACAAAGGAGACTACGACGAGACCGAAAACGGGCGTGTAATCCGAAAGTGGTCGAGCCTGATGGAGATCTCGCCGGTGGTCTTCCCGGCTGATGGTGCGGCGCGGATCAATCTGGAATCGGTCAAAAGCGAAGAATTTGACAAGGCGCTCGCCGAATGCGCGACTGAGCGCGAATTTGAACGGCTGCTGCGGGATGCAGGGCTGAGCAAGAAGGGGGCGTTGGCGGTCGCCTCCCGTGCAAAACAGATCTTCACCGGGCGGGATGCCGCGGCGAATGGTCTGGATGCAAAGACCGCTGGTGTAGTACTCGAGCGTCTTCAGCGCTTGGCGCAGTAGCTGTTCAACAATCCCTCTTGGCCACCTTCGGGTGGCATTTTTTTATCCTGAAAGGTAAATATGAAACGTAATGTATTCGGTATCCCGCTGCGCGCAGCGGTGCTGTTGGCGTTGGCTGTCTGTGCTGGCCTGGCGCAGGCCTGCGGTGTTGATGTGCAGGCGCTGATTGGCGGTCACGATGCGATGGGCGCCCTGGGCATGTCGACCGCCCTGCTGATGACCGGTGAGATCGACGCGCAAGGCATCATGAAGGCACTGGATGGCATCGAGGCTAAGATGACTAACCTGTCCGAGAAGGCGACGGAGGAGATCAAGAGTCTCGGTAAGGTCAGCACCGACACGAAAACGGCGCTGGATAACCTGGGTGTCGAACAGCGTTCCCTGGCCGACCGCTTGCTGCAGCTGGAACAAAAGTCGGCTGCAACCAAGGATGATGCGCCGGCAGACGAGAGCTATGGCACCCTGTTCACCAAGCACGCGAACTACGAACACTTCTGCAAGGCCGATGGCCGTCTCAAGACCCGCGTTGAGGTCAAGAATACCGTGACCAATACCGTCGGCAACACGTTCTCCGAGCGTCGCCCGTCGATCATCGAAGGCGCCTTCCGCGTGTTCACGCTGGAAGACCTGATGACGCGCATCCCGACGACCAGCAATGCGATCGACTGGGTGCGTGAAAACGTATTTACCAACGGCGCGGCGGAAACGACCGAAGGCACCGCAATGCCGCAGTCCTCGATCACCTTCTCGCCTGGCACCATGCCGGTTTCGACCGTAGCGCACTGGATCAAGATCTCGCGCCAGCTGGCGATGGACAATGCCGCGCTGGCCGCGTACATCAACCGTCGCATGGTCTACGGCGTGAACCTGCGCGTGGAAAACCAGCTGATCGCGGGCAACGGCGTGTCGCCGAACATCTCGGGCCTGACCGTTGCCGGCAACTTCGTGGCACACGGCTATACCGCTGCGTCGCTCAATGCCTTGGGTCTGGCGAACAACCGCTTTGACGTGATCGGCAAGATGATCGGCGACTGCGCGGCGTCGGACAACCCTGCCGAAGTGATCATCCTGAACACCGCTGACTGGTGGACCCTGCGCCTGGCCAAAGACAACACTGGCCGCTACTTGCTGGGCGACCCTGGCGCCAACGTCGTGCCGATGCTGTTCGGTCTGCCAGTCGTCGCCAGCACCGCAATGGCCGCTGGCAAGGTCTGGGTTGGTGCGCTGCGCCAAGCGGTGACCCTGCACTACCGCGAAGGCATCGCGCTGGACCTGTCCGATTCGGACGGTGACAACTTCACGAACGGCCTGGTCACGATCCGCGCCGAGCGCCGCCTGGCGCAAACCGTGGACAAGCCAGCTGGTTGCCGCTACGGCGACCTGGTACCGGCCTAATCGCTAACCGGTCCGGCCTGAAGTCGTGGGCCGGACCATTTGTGCAGACGTCTGCACAGGAGAGATGAATGAACCAGGTCAAAGTAAAGATTCTCAAAACTACGGTCACCGCGCAGTACGGCACTTTGGCCGAAGGGGCGCAATTGCGCACGTCGCCTGAATTTGCTTCGCATCTTGTGGATGACTGTGGCGCTGCCGAATACGTCATCGACGCAGCGGAGGGCGGCAAGACTCCGACGCCAGCAGAAAGCGAAGCTGATGCGGAGATCGCGGAAACGGTCGACGGTGTCGATGCGGTGGCGGAGGGCACTCGTGAAACGCCAGCGGAAGCCGAGGTTAAATCGGTGGGCGGTGACGCTGCTGCCGAAGTCCAGGCGCAGGTGGACAATACGGCGCTCATTGCTGAAGGGGACGAGGAGAAATCTGTCCCCGAGAATGCAGGCGCTGAAGTCAAAGCGCCGGCAGTACCGAAGCGCTCGGCCCGGAAGGCACCAGCGGGGGCCAAATGACGTTCGTGCGAACTGCGGCGCCAACCGTTTTGCCCGTCGACGTTCGCGCTGCGGCAGACAATATGGGCGTGGACGGCACCGAGCTGGATGCGCGTATCGAAGGTTGGCTGAGGGGTATTACCGCCACACTGGAGCGTCGCATTGGGCAATGCCTGATGCGCCAGCGCTGGGAGGGCGCCTTTGCCGGCTTCTTGCCTGAATTCCGGTTGCCGCATCCAGTCCTGGAAGTCGAGAAGGTCGAGTACGTCGATACTGGTGGCACGCTGTGCCAGCTGACGGCCACTGACTACCGCCTGGTGCGGGGCGAGTACGACACCTACCTTCGGCCTGCAATTGGGCGGCAATGGCCCGCGTCGCTGCTGGCTGACGGCGCAGTGAACATTGTCGTGTCGTGCGGCTATGGCGACGATCCGTCGAAAACCCCTGACGACCTGAGGCTTTACCTGCTCGCGAAACTTGGCGAGCAATTCGATCCTGCAACGGGATCGGAGCGCGAAAACGTTCACACGTCGTTCGTGGAGAGCTTACTGGACCCATACCGGAGGTTCAATTGATGACCCTTGCGAAGGAATTGAACAAGCGCATCACGATCCAGCGGAAGTCGCATACGAAGGATTCCTTTGGCGGCAATGTGGAAAGTTGGACCAATGTGGGGAACGTATGGGCCGGCGTAGCTCCGGTGTCATTGACCAGGCGTCGACAAACGAAGCAGGGTGGCGAAGAGTCCGTAACCTCGATTCCGATCAAGGTTCGCTTCGGCGTTGACGTCGCGATCGACGATCGCATTCTGTTTCGTGGAGCAACGTATGAGGTAAAGCAGATCGAGAACCCAGGGTTCGCAAACCGCGTTCTGGTCCTGACCTGCGAATCCCTTCCGCTTGGTGCGATCTGATGGCCAGCGGGATCCAGGGGATTGCCGAGCTGCGCAACGCCTTCCAGGGAGTAGGCGAAGACATGCGGCTGCGAACTTCTCGGGTGATGGTCGCTGCAGCCGGTGGCGTGCTACGCAAGGAGGCACGCGCGCTGGCGCAAGCGCAAGGGCTGCGGCTCACTGGCGCGCTGATCCAGAACATCGTGATCAAGCGCGACAAATCGCCGGATGGCGTAACGCAGTACAACCTGGGCGTGCGACACGGGCGTGCTTTGGGGAAGAAGGCGGAGAAGAAGCTGGTCATTGGGAAAAATGGCCGGGTTACCAGCGTGTATGTCAACGATCCGTTCTACTGGTGGTTCCTTGAGAAAGGTCGCAACGTATACCAGGGAAATGGCAGGCGTAAGCGTGGTGCAGTAGTGCGCCGCGTCGAGGCCACGCCATTCATTGCGCCTGCTTTGGACAACCGCCAGCAGGAGGCGATCGATGCCATGGCGCGGCGCCTCGAGACTGCGATCAGAAAGGCTAACAGCAAATGACCATTGACGAAATCGTCTACGCCGCGCTCTCGGCGGTGCTGCCTAACACGCATTCGGTAGAGCTTCCCGAGCGCCCGACTTGGCCCGCTCTGGTGTTCGAGATCAACTCGACGCCAGAAGACGGCTGGGTGATGGCTGGGGGCTACGACCAACACGAAGTCATGGTCAGTACTCTCGCGCGTAGTAAGCGCGAGATCAACGACCTGAAAGCGCGAACCGAAGCTGCCCTGGAAGTGCTGGATGCTTACCTTGGCCTTGAACACCAAGGTGACGTCGAATATCAGGGGGAGGCTGACGTGTATGCCTATGTGCAGAATTTCCGGCTACGAACGCGGCGTTAGAAATCGAAACACTGAACTGGCCCGATCGCGGGCCCTTTTTATTGGAAGGAAACAAAGTGAGCAAACGACTTTCCCCAGCCGTCGACGAGGCGGGCCAAGGCCGTGCAGCACAAGCGGTGACGAATGCCGCAGTGCTGCCGGATCCCTATGCGGGCCTGGGCGGTACCTATCTGGTTGACCCGCAGACCGGGTTGCGCGTGCCGTCGGAAGAAACCTTGATTCATCACCAAAACCACGGAAAGGACAACAATGGCCAAGAAGTCGCGTAATGCTGTACTGCTGGTAAAACTTCAGCCAGTAGCAGGTACTGATGCTGTGCCGACAGGCGCGGCGAACGCCATCATGGCGATGAACATTTCCGCGCAGCCGGTCTCGGCGGAGTTTGCCAAGCGCAACAACATCAAGCCATACCTGGGCAACATGGGCAGCGTGCCGGTCGCCATCCACGCCGAGATCAACTTTGACGTTGAACTGGCTGGCGCCGGCGCCGCTGGTACCGCGCCAAAATACGGTCCGCTGCTGCGCGGTTGTGCCTTCAGTGAAACCGTCACTGCCGGCACAAGCGTCATTTACGCTCCGGTCTCCACTGCCCTGGAATTCGTGACGCTGTACTACAACCTGGATGGCATCCTGTACAAGATGACTGATGCCAAGGGGACCGTCAGCTTCGAGCTGAACGCCAAAGGTATCCCGGTAATGAAGTTCAAGTTCATCGGCTTGTACAGCACGCCGACGGATACGGCGATGCCGGCTGGCGTGGACTACTCTGGCTTCAAGGATCCGGTCGCGGTCAACAAGGCCAACACGCCAACAGCATCGTTGCACGGTATTGCTGGCCGCGTGCAGACCATCAGCGTGGACATGGCGAACCAGCTGGTGTACCGCAACCTGATCGGCTCCGAAAGTATTGAAATCACGGATCGCGAACCGAGCGGGTCGTTCGTCATGGAGCTCGATACTGTAGCGACCAAAGACTGGTACTCCACGATCCGTGATGGCGTCCTCGGCGTGCTGTCGGTGATTCACGGAAAAACCGCCGGCAACATCGTCGAACTCGCCGCGCCTAAGGTGCAAGTGCTGGATCCGTCGTTCAATGACAGCGATGGCATTGTCATGCTCACGACGAAGTTGGATATCCAGCCCAACACCGGAAACGACGAGTTCACGCTCACTGTTCGTTAAGTCGACCTCAAGTACCCCTACCAGGGCCCGTGCAGCGGGCCCTTTTATTTATCAAGACAAGGATTACACACCATGGCATTCAAACTCGCACTAACCCCAACCTACCGTACCAAAGTCACCGTGGAAATTCCTAACGAGGCGGGCCGCATCGAGAAGTCTGACTTCACGGTCGAATTCAAACGCGTGAATATGGACCGCGTGGAGGAGCTGCGCAAGCTGCCACAACTCGATGTGCTGCGTGACGTCGTCGCTGGCTTCTCCGGTCTGTTTGACGAAACCGGCAGCGAGGTCACCTTCAACCAGGCGCACCTTGACGCGCTGCTGGCGATCCCGCATGCCTTGTTCGCTATGGCTGACGCGTTCTGGACTTCGATCTACAAGGCGAAAGAAAAAAACTAACCGCGGCGGCGCGGTATTGGGCGGGCGAGCGGCCTTCCGTTCCGCAGGTTGATGCCGACGTTGTCGCGCAACTTAAGGCGCTGGGAGCGCCGGATGACGTCGTTGCGAAGGCCGAGGTGTCGGCATCTGCCGCCGCCGCGCAGGATGTTGACTTCCTTGTGTTCGAGGACAACTGGCAGGCGGTATGCACATTCTGCGCCTTGGCTACTCAGTGGAAGCTGGTCGCCGGCGCCGCCGATCTCCTCTACGTTGGGCTCGACTATGGCGCCATCGAAATGGTGTTCCGCCTCGAGCAGGTACCTGCTGCCGATTGGCGCGCGCTGTTCCATGACCTGCGGTTAATGGAGCGCGAAGCGTTGCCGCTCCTGAACGAGCGCTCGTGATTTATTCTTCTCGCCCGTCATGGGCACAGTTTGCATCGGAGTATCCATGTCTGCACTCGGTTCGTTGGTAGTTAAGCTCGCGCTGGAATATGCGGAATATACAAAGGGCCTGGATAAGTCTGACCAGGCCGCATTGCAATTTGCGGAACGTACGCAAAAGCACTTTGACACGGCTTCGCAGGCTGGCAATGAGTTTATGGGTGGTCTGGTCAAGGGGGCGATTGGCGCTGTCGCCGCCCTAGCGTCTGTGGGCGCGGCGATGGAGTCGCTTAATCATGCGGTTGACCGACTCGCCACTCTGGATGATCTGACGCAAAAGACGGGCGCATCGGTTGAAAACCTGTCGCGCATGCAGCAGGTCGCCAGTGCATTCGGCCATGATTTCGGCGGCGTCGACGCTGCCTTGTCCAAGCTGGCTAAGGGCATGGCAGGTGTCGATGATGATAGCAATAAGGTCAACAAGGCCTTGCATGCGCTTGGCATTTCTGCCAAGGATTCTGCCGGCAAGATGCGCGACCCATCGGAGGTCTTCATTGAGGCCTCCAAGAAGCTGGCAACCTATGGCGACAGTGCAACCAAGACGCGCCTGGTCAACGACCTGCTCGGGAAGTCGGGGGCGGATCTTCTGCCGTACATGAACGATGTTTCGGAGAGCCTTGACAAGTTCCAGGGCTTTAGCGCGGAAGCAGCGGCGAACGCAGCAAAGTTCCAGGACCAGTTTGGAATGATGCGCGCGAAGTTCGAGGCCTTCGTGACACAAATTGCGACCGGTATGCTGCCGGCCATGAATGACTTGGTCGAGGTTTTCACTGAATCAGCCAGCAAGGCTGACGGTCTGTCCACCACGAAAGTTGCTGATTGGGCAGACGATGCTGCGGTAGGGTTTGCAAGATTGGTTGACGTGGCTTTGCTGATCCCACGCATTCTCTCGGCCATCAGTGGAAGCTTTAAAGTTGTGTGGGCAGACATGAAGTTGATCACGGAAATCGGTGACAACCTGAGTCCACTCAATGTGGCCCGCAAGGTCGCTGCGGGCGGTGACCCGCTCGGCGACGTGCGTAAGGCGTGGGCGGAGCATCAATCCCAGCTGGAAGCCGCAAACCAAAAATACGACGACCTCTGGAACAAGCCTGCAAATGAGTATGAGCAGGCCATGCTCAAGAAGCTCGCCGATCGTAAGGCGGCGGAGGCAGGCGGCGCTCAAGATGAAAAGAAGGGCGAACTGAAGTATCAAGCCGGCGGCGGTAGTGGCGATGACAAGAGCGACTATGACCATCTGAACAAGTCTTTGCAGCAGCGCATTGCGCTGGCCGAGCGCGAGATCGCAGTTGGCAAGGCCCTGAAAGAATCAGAAAAGGAACTTGCGGCCTTGATGCGTGGTCGTGCGGAGGGGACCGTTAAGTTGACGGACGCAGAGTTCGACAAGCTGAAGGCTGGTATTGCTACGCTGGACGTCGACCAGCGGATCATCGCAGGCCGGCAAAACATCGAAGCCCTGAACAAGAAGCTGCAGGACGATAGCCGTAAGGCTGTGGACGATGCGATCCATGAGGCTGAGCGCAACGAAAAGCTCGCCGAAACGATCGGGCTGACGACCGCTGAAATTGAGGCGGCCGGCCTGGCACGTGCGGAGGAGCAGCTGGCCCAACGCGCTACGCTTGGCCTGACCAAAGACGAGATCGACGCGCTGGAGCGACTCATCGCGGCAAAGCGACGCAGCAGTGCTGCCGCATCGCGCGTGGATGAGGTGAAGGACGCGAAGAAGGGGCTAGACGATGTGAATGCGTTTCTTGACCCAGCGAAGGCCAAGAGCTTTGGGGAGGCATTGAGGAACGCATTTGGTGCGGCTGGAGGCGAGATCGCGAAGTTGACCGGCGCCATGGACGACTACGGCCAGCGCCAGGCGGCAATTGCGAAGCAACGTGGCAATGCCGCCAAGGCGTACCTGAATGGTCTGATGACCGAGAAGGAATACCAAAAAGATATTGCTGCGCTGAATGCTGCGGAGACCAAGAGCCGGCTGGCCGGTTACGGCGACATGGCAGGGGCTGCGGCAGGGTTCTTTGGCGAACAAAGCAAGGGCTACCAGGTTTTGATGGCGGTGTCGAAAGTCTTCCACGCTGCCGAACTGGCCATGACTATGGCTGAACTGGTGCCAAAGGGCATTGCTGCTGTTCTGAACCAAGGCACCGGTGACCCATACACCGCATTCGGGCGTATGGCAGCTATGGCCGCGATCGTCGCAGGCCTGGGGGTCGCGATCGGCGGAGTGGGCGGTGGCGGTGGTGGTCAGGTCTCGGCGAAGGATCGTCAGGCTGCGCAGGGGACCGGGTCTGTACTCGGAGATAGCAAGGCTAAGTCGGATTCGATCGCAAAGTCCCTCGATATCGTTGCCAGCAATTCGGGCATTGAATTGAGTCATACGTCCGGAATGCTGGATGCACTGCGCGGCATCGAGAGCAACATTGCCGGGCTGGTCAATGTGCTGGCTCGGAATGGTTCGCTTTCGGGTGACGTTACACCGGGATCAAAGGCCGGCGCAGATAGCTTTGGCAACTCCACAATGGGTGTATTGAACACCGGCGGGCCGTTCGGGCTCTTGCTTGACAAGGTCACAGGCGGAGCGGTGGGGAATATTACCGGGAAGATCCTTGGGTCGATTTTTGGCGGCAAAGTTTCGACGCTCGATACGGGCCTGACTGCCGATTCTGCGTCGTTGGGAAGCGTTCTGGCCGGCGGGCTGAAAGCGCGTCAATACACCGAAACGAAGAAAAGTGGTGGCTGGTTCCACAGCGATAAGTACAGCACCACGACCGCCGCCCTCGGCAAGGAGGCGAACGACCAGTTCACTAAAGTGATCACTGGCATGGCGGGAAGTATCCAGGAGGCTGGCAAGCTGCTTGGTATCGATGGAGACGCATTTACCAATCACTTGAAGTCATTCGTTGTCGAAGTCGGCAAGATCTCTATCAAGGATCTAAAGCCAGAGGAGATTCAGAAGCAGCTGGAGGCGGTGTTCTCCAAATTGGGCGACGACATGGCGCGCTTCAGCGTGGGCGGTCTGGAGCAATTCCAGGAAGTTGGGGAAGGTTACCTCCAGACGCTTGCGCGGGTCGCGTCAAACTACGCGAACCTGGATTCCGTCTTGGCGTCGATTGGCGCGACTTTTGGGTCCGTGGGGATGGAAAGCCTGGTAGCACGTGAGCGATTCCTGCAGCTCACTGGTGGCGTTAAGGATCTGAACGACAAGACCAAATCGTTCGCTGAAAAGTTCCTGACTGAAGCTGAGCGCCTGGCGCCAGTACAAAAATGGGTCGATCAGCAAATGGCTGCCTTGGGTCTGGCGAACGTCACTACGATGGAGCAGTACAAGCAGACGGTCCTGAACTTGGCGAACTCCGGTGCGTTGGCGACGGAAGCGGGCGCGAAGCAATATGCCGGCCTACTGGATCTGGCCGATGCGTTTGCAAAGACGCATGAGCAGACGAAGGTGCTGGTTCGCGATGAGAAGGACATTGCTAACGAGCGCGCGGATCTGCAATCGCAGCTGGATGACCTGACGTTGAACTCCACGCAGTTGCTTGCGCGGCAGCGTGATGCGTTAGACGCAAGCAATCGTTCGCTGTTTGATCAAGTTCAGGCGGCCAAGGCCGTTCGCGATGCCCAGGAACAGGCGAAGTCAAGTCTCGGCAGTTTCATCAGCAAGATGGAATCTTTCGCTGCCACGACGGCGGGGCTCAACAACAGTCTCGCTTTGGGTGGTCTGTCGAATCTCACGCCTGAACAGCAATATGCCGAGGCGCGGCGTCAGTTCGAAAGGACACGCCAGTTGGCTGCTGTAGGTGACGCGAACGCGCAAGGGCAGTTGGGGGCTGTGGAGCAAGCGTTCCTTCAGCTTTCGCAAAAGATCAACGGCAGCGATGCGCAGTACTCGTCAGATCTGGCTGCGGTGATGCGCACTAACGATGAGTTTTCCCAATGGGCAAACGAATCGGTCGACGTGGCGAAAGCCAGCTTGGACGCGCTCAGCGACTCGGCGGCTAGCCTCGCCGACATCAGCGCGATGCTGAAGGAGATCGCACTGACCGGAGCTACCCAGTCAGTGCTCAATGCCCGTGCAGAAGTGCAGACGTCTGCACAAGCTTCCAGCGCTATCAACTATTCAGCCATGGGAACGAGCAACATGATTCCCCTGGTCGATGAGATCAAGGCGTTGCGCGCTTCGAATGAGGCGATGGCCGCTGAACTGAAGGGCCTGCGCTCTGACCAGCAGAAGCAGACGGGAGATCTGATTACAGCTGGCGCCGGCGCCGCGCAGCACGCTGCAGAAACAGTGGTGGAGGGCGTCCGTCAGGCAGTGACTGATAGCGCGTACGCTCAGGCCAATTCGGTGAGGACTATTTCTTGATCAATGATGCACAATTCTTAGCCTGGTTGGCGGACTCGGGAGCGCAGCGTGTGACGTTGTTCGAAGTCGGCGTGAAAAGCGCCGGCGTCGACATTGTGCGCTACTTGTCGACCAAGGCCTACACCGCTTCGGCCAACACACCGTATCAGGCCGTCGTTGCCGTGGGTCTGAAGGTGACGGAATCGATATCACCCGATTCGGCAGCGAGCCTGTCGGCGGGCGATATCGAAATTCACAATGCCGACGGTGCGCGTGACAGCTGGCTGGACGACATTTGGGTCAATCAGCCGGTGAATGCCTATGTTGGCGATGTGCGCTGGGACCGGGCGGACTTCCGCCAGGTGTTCAGCGGAGTCATTGTTGACATCGGCTGCAAGTCGCGCGATCGCCTGAGCCTTCGCCTGGTCAATAAGCTTGAACGTCTGAATACCCCGGTGACGGATGTCAAGATTGGCGGCAATGCGACCAATCCTGATGCCCTGGTGCCGGTACTCCTGGGCGAATGTCACAACATCAGCCCGGTACAAACCAACCCGGTATCGTTGGAATACGCCTTCGGCGATGGCTCCAATGAAGCCGTTGCTGAGGTGCGCACGGAAGGCAAGCCGCGCGGTGCCGTGACGGTGACGCCGAACACTGGCCGATTGGTATTCAACGAGGGCGTCGGCCCGGGCGTCGTTACCTGCGATGCACAAGGCGTCAAGTACAACGGCAGTTACGTAAACACGATCTCGCAACTGGTGCAATACCTGGTGACGCAACGCGGTAAGGCGGCTACCAGGTTCACTGCGGCCGATCTCGATGCTGTGCAACTGGCCGCCTTTGATGCAGCAAATCCGCAGCCGGTCGGCCTGTACCTGACCGATCGGACGAACGTCCTTGTCGCCTGTCAGCAATTGGCGAGCAGCGTCGGTGCCCAGTTGGTTCCTTCGATGACTGGCAAGCTGCGCCTCATCCAGTTTGCCCTCCCTGCTGCTGCTACGGCGGAGATCCTTCCATCGCAGCAGCTGGACCGCAGCATCACGATCGTACGCCGCACGGAAGTCGCCGCGTCGGTCAAGGTGGGCTACTGCCGGAATTGGACTCCGCAGGACAAGCTGCAGACGTCGCTGCCTGATGCGCACAAGACGCTCTATGCGCAGCAATGGCTGTCGGTTACAGCTGTCGACGCGGGGGTGCAAGCGACTTACAAACTTGACGCGGAGCCGGTGCAGATTGATACCTGCCTGCTGCGCAAGGTCGATGGCCAGGCTGAAGCGAACCGGCGCTTGGCGATCGTCAAGGTGCCGCGCACGACGTACCGATTCGACGCGACGCCGGCACACTTGATGCTCGAGCTTGGCCAGGCTGTGAAGCTCTTCAGTAATCGTTTTGGACTGGCTGCAGGCAAGGTTGGCCAGCTGACTTCTCGCACAGCCGACTGGGACACACTTCGTTCTACTTTGGAGGTAACCGTCTAATGGCGGCATTCGTTAACGACCGAACCGTGTTGATCATGGCCGCCAATCCGCGCTATGCGCCGCCGACGGATCGCGGAATGTTCCTCACACCGGCATCGGCTGTATTCAAGGTGGCTTCAGACGGTCAGAGCGCATCGCCGGGGTCATGTACCTTCAAGGCGACGTTGCTGAATATGTCCGGCGCAGTTGCCTGGAGCTGCAGCGCCGGCATCACGCTAACTACGAATGGCAACGAGGTCACGGTTACCTACGCGAACTTCGCGGCAGTCTCCGGAACGGTCACCGCAACTCTTACAGTCGATGGCGTGCAGTTCACCCAAACCGCTACGTTGTCCAAGGTGGCCGATGGCGTCAATGGCACCAATGGCGCACCCGGCGCACCAGGAACCCCTGGCGCAGCGGGAGCGCGAGGCAACGTGGACATCGCAGCCATCACGACCGGAAACGTCTGGTCCGATACGGAGGCCGCTGCGGCGCTGAGCGCAGCCGGGTACGGTGCCCCAAAGTCGCGCGACATGGTCACGCTGTATAAGGCTGACCGCACGTTTAGCGTGCAGAAGATGTACAGCGGATCGGCCTGGGTCACGGTGGACTACGTCTACAACGGCAACATCTTCGTCAAGGGGTCGATCTTGCCTGAGGCTATTGACACGCGCAACCTGACTGTGAAGGATGCCGCCGGCAATGTCATTTTTGGCGCAGGGACCAATCTCGATAAGTCGCGTGTCAACGCCAATTTTGGGTCAAACCTGTTATACAACGGCGACTTCAGTCTCGTAATGGACGGGTGGACAGGGCCATCAGGTAACGGTCCTACTGTCGCCGCATCGGGGATCAACTTGGGCGGTTGGTGGCCTTCGTATAGCCAGGGCAAGCCAGGCGCCAACGTGATGTGGTCATGCCAAGGCAACACAGTCACGAATAGCTCTGTCAGTGATGGAAGTTATTACTACGAGTACATCGGCTATCAAATTCCGATTGAGGCGGGTAAGACATACGTTGTGAGCGCCTACACTGGCGCGCACCGCTGTGTTGTGAACGTGTTCCTGTATTTCTACAACAGCGCGGATCAAGTGATTGGCGTGACCTCTGGCGCCGGCGCAATGTCGGGTGTTTGGACCAATGCAGCGGAGGCTGGCGGCGGGACTAATCTGTCCAGTTACAAGCGCCTGTACGGTTACAACGTTGCTCCTGCTGGCACAGTCTATTGCCGTGTGATCTTGCGCAAATACGCAACGATTGCCGGCAACAGCGATTCGTACATGTTTGTCGGCAGGGTAATGTTGGAGGAAGTGCCGGCGGGAGTAACGACGCCTGGCATATGGTCGGTGGGGCAGGCGGTCGCACCGATCACAATGGGCAACGTTTCATCCTATATCCAAGGCGCCGTCATCGGTCTTGCCCAGATCAACACGGCGAGCATTGGAAGTCTCTCGGCATTGAGCGCCACGATTGGCACGCTGCGCACGGCAAATTGGGGCGGGCGCATGGAGATCGAGAGCAACCAGCAGCGGATCTACGACGACAGCAACAACCTGGTCGTTCAAATCGGGCGACTGGATCCATAGGACTTTGACTGATGGCATACGGGATCAAGACAATCAAGAACGGAAAGGCCGTGCTTACCCCCGATGGCGAGGGGGGCGTGTTCATTGAGCTGGTGACGTTCAATGCCAATTATTTTCGGCGTACTTTCACGGACCTTGGGGCGATGAATCTTTTCTACATTGTGACGCGTGGGGGATATCACACGATCACTACGGGGCGGGATGCGAGTGGCTACCCCTATATCGAAGCGCAAGGCTATCCGACGCCGACGTGGGGCGGTTGGCCCGCCGGCAGCTTTGATACGGTCGTGGGGGTGTTTGCGCGATGAGCGATTTTGGAGTCCGGATCAACACGGCCGCCGGCTACTGCCAGATCGATGCCAAGCATATCGTCCCGCAGTTGGTTGGTCGTTTCGATATGGCGAATTACTCCTATGGGGATATGACAGACGCGAATGGTGCTCAGCCTGGCTGGGTCATGCGCTCATACAGTTTTCAATTGCCGGCGTCCATTGCGTCCAGGCCGGTCATGGTGTTTTTCTCGCTTCCGGCCAATGGGCAGGATGTCTACACCGATGGATTCAATGTGATGTATAAGCCTGGTGCCACATTCTCGGCGCCAGTGCTGTACGTGTTCGCTCTGGATTACGTGACAAGGTCCGGCGCATCCTGGGGCATCAGGGTAATGCGATCGAACGGAAGCGTGACTTACGACAGCGGGAACGGTCACCTCAATCTCTGGTACATCTATAGCGCCCTCAATATCAGCGTCGACTATGACGACGTTGCGCACGCGAGCAAGTCGATCGTCACCAATATCAGCGTGCCCGCCAAAGGAATGCCCGCCACACCGGCAATCTGCCCGCAAGCATTTACAAGATTCACCTCATGGGGGCGCCGGCTTCAAAACAGCGGCGAGGACACATGCCGTTTGTTCTACCGCTTTTATGGGGGAGCACTGCAGGCGGTCATGTTGCGCACGGAGTACCAAATCACCAATGAGGCGCCGCCAGACACTAGCTACTCCAATTTCTACATCTCGAAATCGAACAGCTTCACCATTTTTGTTGCCGACCGCTACATTTACGATTGAAAGGGGCTCATGCCAGTTCTCAAGGAAATTCAGGCGCCGAACGGCGTCATCGTCACGTACCACATTTTGAGCAACGGCAGCATCGACGTTCAGCTGGGCACGATCAGGCTGCACGTCCGCAGCTATCCGAATGAAGAGGCATGTTTGCAGGGGAAGCCGCACGCCTGCGCATTCAGCGAATTGTCGTTTCCCATTAGTGCGATCGCATTGTCCGAGGAAGGTCTCGTCGCGGCGTTTGAGCGTGCGCTTGTCGGTCAGGAGGGCGCTACAACTCCGAACCTGTTCTATGGCGGCGTCCTGGTCGCTGATCGCAGCGGTACGCTGCAGGCGGCGAAGGACAGGGCATGGTCGGCGATTAAGGCCGCTCGCGCTGTCGCCGAGCAGGGCAACTTCACCTACGATGGCGGCAGCTATCAGGCGGACATCACGCGCATCAACGGCGCCGTCCAGCTGGCGGTGCTGGCCAAGGCCAATAATGTGGCGCACACCGAAACCTGGACATTGACCGACAATTCGACGCGCCAGCTTGACGCTGACCAGCTGATTGCCCTCGGCTTGGCGTTGGGGCAGTTCATTTCGGGCGTATACGCCATCGGGCGCGCCCTGCGCGTGCAGATCAACCAGGCTGAAACGATTGAGGCCGTGAATGCGATCGGATGGCCAGCATGAGCAATATGCGTATCGTCTACGACAATGCGGTAAGCCGCGCCGTGCTGGCAGCGTCAAGCACCGCGGGCGTGCTGGCAGTGGGGAATCTGCAGGCTGACGACAAGGCGAGCGTATGGCGTGCGACTGGCAAGGCGGCCAGGCTGACTGCCACCTGGGCCAATGCGGAAAGTATCGGCGCGGTCGCGCTGCCGTTCTGCAACCTGTCGCCGAGCGCCACCATGCGCGTGCGCGTCTCGAAGGAGGCGAGCGCCACCAATCTGCTTAGCTATCCCTCGAATTTCGATCGGTCGCCGTGGGGTGTGGGCAATGCTGCAATTATCCAGAACGCCGCCTTGGCGCCTGATGGCACGATGACGGCGGACGCGATGACTCGGATTGCAGTTGGCAACCATTACATGTACCAGAATACCGCCGCACCGGCAGCTGGTAACCCGTTTACCGCGTCGGTCTGGTTGAAGTCCGGGACCTATACCGGTGGCGTGAGGGTCTGGCTGAAAGATGGCGCCAGCGTGACCTTGGTCTCCAATCTTGTCCAGCTTACCGCGAATTGGACGCGCTTTACCTGCAGCGGGACTTACCCCGCGAACGCAACAGGCAACGTCGCCTTGTATATCGATCCGTCGGACGATGTAGGCGTCGCGGGCGATCAATTCTATTTGTGGGGCGCCCAGGTTGAGAGCGGGCTTACGGCGACTTCTTTAGTGCCTGATGCGACTGCTTTCACATCCAGGGCATCGGTTAAGTGGGTGTTCGACGCAACTGGCGTGATGAACCAGGTGGCGGCCAATGTTGCTGCATTTGACTTTGATCCGGTTAGCCTGGTCAGTAGGGGGCTCTCTCTAGAGGCCGCTGCAACGAACGGCATCCGAAACAATACGATGGTTGGCGCTGTGGCGGGAACGCCTGGCACGAAGCCGACAAACTGGTTTACTTCATTGGCTGCTGGTCTCTCGGTAACGGTAGTTGGAACTGGTGCTGAATCTGGTATCGACTATATTGACTTCCGGTTGTTTGGAACGCCCACGACCTCATCAAGTGGCATTGGGCTTGAACAATGGAACGGCGTTGCAGCTGCACCTGGTCAGTCGTGGACGGCCTCTGCATTCGTTCGTCGCGTAGCGGGGGCGGAGACGGGCATAACGTCTATCTATTGCACTTTCTATGGCTTTACATCAGGCGGGGCTGGATCAACGGACAATTTTATTGGGCCTAACTTGTTGGGGAAGCTGTCGGGAGCGAGCCTTGCTCCTTTGCGGACAGCGGTCGTTGGAACGCTTGCGGACGCGTCAACAGCGTATGTCGTTCCGCAAATTTCTCTAAACCATGCAACCGGTGTTCCGATCGACATCACGTTGCGTATCGGCTTGCCGCAATTGGAGCAAGGCCGGGCGCCGTCGTCGCCGATCAAGACCTCCGGCGCTGCGGTGACGCGCGCTGCGGACATTGCTGTTAGCCCGCCTGGCATTAGGCCCGCAGGCTATATAGATACGTGGCAAAGCTATGACTACGACAGTGGCTACGTCGCAGCCTGTCCTGCACCTGCGATCAGTCTACGTGGTTGGACTGCTACACAAGCTGCGAGTGCCTATGGGTACGGTGGCGGGGCGTATGCCAGGCATTGGATGACGGCGACGCAGCTGGCCCTTGGTCTGGCCGTTGACATCGCGGATCCAAATAATCTGCAGGGCTACATCGAGGCAGCGTGCTTTGTGGCTGGGGCATATTGGTCGCCGAAGTACAACGCTGCGGAGGCTACGTTCACCAATGTTGATACGACGGAGCTTTATCGGAATGATGCGGGAGGACAGATGGCTGCTGCTGGCTAC
This sequence comes from Massilia eburnea, assembly GCF_009720745.1. GTDB lineage: Bacteria > Pseudomonadota > Gammaproteobacteria > Burkholderiales > Burkholderiaceae_D > Rugamonas > Rugamonas eburnea. The sequence goes on from NZ_WNKX01000008.1 coordinate 85,858, forward strand.
ACGTACCGCAAGCTGCCAATTAGCTTGGATCTGATGCCTGCAGCCGATCGTGCGGCGTTTGTGAACGTCGTTCGAAATAGTCGAGCCTATCCGATCCTGGTCAGCCTATACCCTCAGGTATCTGACCTGGCCATCGAGCGAGACAACATGATCTATGGCCGACGTGCCAAAGATTCTGACGTAGCTACCCAGTACGCGGTGGCGTATGCAACCACAATCGAAATTGAGGAGATTTGATGAAGAATCCTATTCCGCTCGCGGGTGAGGGCGGTTACGTCACTGTTCGACTGACCAGCCGCTGGCCCTATAACCCGGTGAGCCTGGCTGTTGGCGTGCTGTCTGGTTCCCGCCAGTTCAGCCACGCGATCACGATCATCGGCAACAGGGCGTACGAGGCCTCGATGACGCATGGTTGCCGTGCAGGCAGTATCGACGCGTTGATGGGCGGTATCGTCCTCTATCGCGACATGCCGGTATGGGTCCCGGATCTCCACGCAGCGATCAAATTCGCCGAGGACCAGGTGGGGAAGGGGTACGACTGGCTTGGCGCGATCGGGATCCCGTTCACCTATTCCGAGGCTTGGTCAGACGACAGCTGCTGGTGGTGCTCCGACCTCGCGTTCGCCATTGTGCTGGCCGGCGGCACGCGCCTGTTTGATCCGGCAGTTATGAAGCGCGTCCGCCCGATTGATCTGCACATGTGCGACTACCCCAAAGCGGCGCTCACCTACGCGTGACCCGAATAACCCTCAACAACGTTCCAGAACTTCTATGAAAGAGAGTATGTCACTCGAAGCAACTGCAGGCGGTACCCTGATCAAGATTTTCGGTGTTCCTGTGCTGGCCGGCGCCGCCGCGACCGGCCTGGCCTTTTTATTCATGTGGCCCAAGTCGCTCAAGGAGGCAGCCATTCGCTTTGCGAGTACGTTGCTGGCTTCTGCGCTCGGTGGTCCTTTCCTGGTGATTGCGGCGCACGCGTGGTGGCCGACGCTGTTCACTTCCGCGGGCGAAGTGGCGGTCATGTACGGCTTGCCTACTGAAATGGGCGTCCTGTTCGTCGCGGCGCCATTCCTCGTCATGGCCGGACTTCCGGCTTGGTGGATCATCGGTGGCCTCGTGCTTTGGTTTGATCGCCGCCGTGGCAAGGATCTGGCTGAGATTGCGCACGACGCCGCTGCGGCAGTCAAAGATGTAAAGGGGGTGTTCTGATGGCGCCTGGTGAATTTATTGAACTGCTGCTGCCGGCAGCGCAGGCATGCCATCGGGCAGCTGGAATCCCAGCCAGCTTTACCCTGGCCCAGGCGGCACTAGAGTCGAGCTGGGGCGCGCGCGCACCAGGGTTCAATCTGTTCGGCGTGAAACCTGGTCCGGCGTGGAAGGGCGCGACCGTGCTGGTTGATACCCATGAGTTCGTGAGTGGTGTGCGCACACCGGTCAAGTGTGCGTTCCGCGCTTACGGCAACTGGTCGGCTTGCATCGAGGATCACGCGGATTTCTTCCGTCAGAACCCTCGCTATAAGAAGTGCTTCCTGGAGGGAACCGGGGAGGGCTGGGCGCATGCGGTTGCCGCAGCTGGCTATGCGACGGACCCGGCCTATGCGGACAAGCTGATCGCCATCATGCGTGGCCGGAACCTGGTGCGTTATGACGCGTCGTCCAGGATGCCGGCATGATGGGGGCGCTGAACCGCCTGCGGGGCGCGATTGTTCCGGCTTGGGTCAAGTGGTTGGCGATCGCGGTCCTTTGCGGCGCGACTTATGCGATAGGCCGGCTTCAGGAGGCGCGCCATGGCGCAGAAGTGATGACCGGCTACATCACGGCGCAAGCGACGCGCACGGTCCGCATCGCCCAGGCGCAGTCGAAGGTCGTGGTGCAGACCGAAATCAAGTACCGCGACCGTATCAAGACAGTCTACCTAAAAGGAGAAACGATTGAAAAACAAGTACCTATCCTCGTCACGCCTAGCGACGACGACGCTTTTGGTGTTAATGCTGGCTTCGTGCGTGCATACAACGCCGCCTGGTCAGGTGACGATCCCGGACCCGCCGCCGAGTCTGACCGAGAACCCGCCGGAATTCCGCTCTCTGAAATTGCGGAAGCCGACGTCTACAACGCTACGGCCTGCCGTGCCTGGCGGGAACAAGCCCTCGGCTGGCGTGACTATTACCAGCGGCTGAAGGTCGTTACCAACGCGTTGAGGTAGTGCATACGTCTGCACAAAGGAAAAGGTTTGCGTTGGCGGGCCTTCAACTTCCGTCCTCTGGCGCGTTGCTCTCGCTAAGCAGTTGTAGGCTGTGTTCAGTATTCGATACAACCCGATTCCATTGGTTTTCCATTTCCAGGCGATATGCGTTGAGGTCCGTTGTAAGACCGAGGTCACGACGTATCTCGACCAATACGGAAATTTGCAAGGGTGCGATTGCGCGCAGTTCTTCAAGCATTGCTCGGTAAAACTGTGCGAGTTCGGCATTGTGCCGACTCCACGCTTCGCTTCTTGCTGCGGCCATGTGTTCAGCCTGAGCTTGAAAGCCTGCGAACGATTGTTGTAGGGCTTGGAACCTGACTTGATCAGTTTGGGCTGATTCAAGGAACATCGTTTGCAAATTAAGCACTCGTCTCACTTCGCCATTTGAGGTCTTGTAAAAATCGTCATACATTTGAATGTCGCCCTTATGTCGAAGTATCGGAGTGACCAACGTAGCGAGGTGGACGACGGCCTCCGCGTAAGCCGCTGACAATTTGTTAATGAGTAGGGCGGTATTCGGCTCGGCGACGAGTTGCATTTTGGCGCTCGCCCGAGCGAAACCGAGCAGGCCGCCATCGAGCGTTTCCTTTGATAAATCCACCGAAGGGAGATTTCCCAGGTGATGTGTTGCTTTGACCATTTCTTCCGCTGCCGTCATATACACCTCTCGCCGCAGTGTGGTCGTGCGTTCCTTCGTCTTCTGTTCGGCATCGTGATCGAGTTGTGTCCTGAGTCGCTTGGTGTTGTCTTTGTTTGCAATTAGGACGCCCCCCAAGGTCAGGACTGCGGCAAATAGTCCTGACCAGAAAGTAGCAGGGATCTGACTTATCAAAGTAATGATGTTCATGGGTTTAGAGTTCCTTGTTATGACCTTGACTATTCTATAGTCGAAAAAAAAGAAGGCCCGTCATTTGGCGGGCCTTCTTTTATTGGAAACGATTACACGGCTACAAGTTCTAATCGCTTTCCAAGTGAGGCAAGAGCCTCAGCAACTCTGTCAATTTTAGTTGTGTGATGCAGATCAATAATGCGAGAAACCTCTTGAGGTGCCGTATTCATTTGACGAGCCAAGTCAGCAGGCCGGACACGCTGACTTACCATTTCATTTAACAGCAGCACCTTCGCGGCAACGCTCAAAGGCAGGGTGATAATTCGATCTCCGGCTTCTGGTTTGGATGGCAGTGGGACAGGACGCCGATCCTCAAAATAAAAATCCATAGCGGTGATTAGTGCATCCTCCGCCATTTCAAGTGCTTCAGCTTCGGTATCGCCTTGCGTAATCGCTTCGGGGATGTCCTTAAAGGTTACGACAAAGCCGCCCGACGCATCTGGTTCGAAGGTGGCTGGATATTGCATATATGACTCTCCTTGCATTCTATACATTCTAAGATAAATGGGCCTTGTAGCTAGTGCTACATATTTAGATAGCTAAATTGACTGTGTCAAAAAATGGGCCTTTGCCCGAACTTTTTACCTTTATTACTTCTACTGCTTCGATCTAGTTGTAAGTGGCAAACCCCTTTCGGGGCTTGCTCCTCATTTCAGTTTTAACTTCTTTTTCACGCCATCCACTAGCGGCTGCTTTAGTTCCTTGGCGGGGTGTCTTGGGAGGATTGTTTGTTCGCCATTCGCATACAACTTCAAGTGCTTCTTGGCGTTTTCAATCCGTACACCGCGCTCTAGCAGCCATCGAACGAATTCGCTTTGTTTCAACTAGACCTCCTTTCTTAAGTGAGGTCAGTATAAGCAATTTTGTTTAGTTTCGCAAGCAAAATTGCTTATGTTTATCATCATTTTTGATTGCCATAGCGGCCTGCTTGCGCGCCGCTTTTCAGGTATTTATACTGTATGCATGTACAGCATAGTTCGCCAACTCCGCAAGAACGGAGTCCGCCGTCACGACCGTGACTTTGCCAGCGATCCCGGCGCTTCCGGCATGCTCAATCTGATCTACCTTGGGGCTCACCCACGTCTAAGCATCGAACGCTGGGGCGACCAATCCCAGGCGAATAGCCTATTGCCAAGCCTATTCGATGCTCATTGCGTCTCTTGGCAGGGAATGCTGATGCTATGGCGCGGCTACCAGCGAGAGCATGACAAGGCGCCGACCTATCTGCAGGAGTGGCATGTCACCTTGCTCAAGGAGCGTCCCGAGCGCGGCGATGTAGGGGATTTTATGACGATGTCCGGCGTTGGGGCAGTGAGTCGAGCCGGGAAGATTTGAGCGATTCTGGTGGCGTAGCTTTTGGCGTAACTTCTTAAATTACACAGATCATTTCATAGGGAGAACACTCTGCTGCATCATCGGCGTGATTTTTTCGGCCGGGCTGTTCTTGACTGCTTCGGGGTTGATTTCGGATGGCAGGGTGGTCATTTTTCGGAAAATCGGTTTTGCAGCGCGTCATGCACGCGTAAACCTTACATTTTACCAAATGCCTTAGGTCTGCCGGCGAGCAATCCGATTCAATCCGACGGGGGTAACGCCGAGATAGGCTGCCAGCTCTTTTTGCGGAATGCGGGCGACCATTTCCGGGCGGTTGCCCTGTAGCTGTTGGTACAACTGTTCCGGCGTGTACATGAGCAGGTCGCGCTCGCGGACCATTTTCAGCCGCGTCAGGGACTGAAAGGCGAAGCGGATGGCTTTTTGCCAGGCCAGGTGGCGTTCTCCAAGTGCGTCGATCAGTTGCCAGTCGATCGCTTCGACGGCGCTCGCTTCCAGCGCGGCTGCCCCGAAGCTGGTGCGTCCGCCCGGCAGGAAACCGATCGGGCAGCCGAATAATTCATCTTCCGCCGTGAAGCTCTTGATCCATTCCTTGCCGTCGGGGGTGGTGTAGAACTGCTTGAGCAGGCCGGTACGGACCGCGAACAGCCTCGGGCACTGGTCGCCTTCGTGAAAGGCGAATTCCCGCTCGTGCAGCTGCATCACCTGCACGGAGGCGGCCAGTTGCTCCACATCGGGTAACTGCAGGCCGGCGGATTGTTCAAGGCGGCGCAGTGCGCGCACCAGCGTCAAATGCTCCATGCCGCCGATTATAGGATGACAGCAAGCTGCCGCATGAGCTTCAAGTCTTCCGTCACGCGCCAGTGCCGGCAGATGCGGCCATCCCTGATCCACTCGATCTGCATTTGCCGTACGTCGATGGCTCTGCCGGTCGCCTCGATGCCGAAGAAGCAGCCGGTATGCGTGCCGGTCATGCGCACAAAGGCCGCCACGCGGTCCGCAGCGACTACCATGTCTTCAATCGTGTAATGCAGATCCGGAATTCCTTCTCGCATCATGAGCACGATGGGTTTCAGGCCTTCGGGGCCGGGCTGCGGATCGGGCAGGCCGGGACTGTGGTTCTGGTAGTCGCCGGTCAGCAGCTCGTCGAGCACCTCAACTTTGCCTTGATTCCAGACTTCTTCGAAGTAGCGTTCGACCAGGCGGGCATTAGCTTGCAAGAACATGTCTTCCTCCACAAAAGAAGACAGCGTAGCGGCGCGGCGGCGCGCTGTAATTAACCCGGGTTAATGCCAATTGACGACGCGGCCGCGCTGCTCGGGGACCAGCAGCTCGACGTCGCCGGCTTCGATAGCGCTTGAAGGGTTGGCCAGGAAGCGCGACAGGCCGCCTTCGCCGCTGCGCGCCTGCACGCCGACCCAGGCGTCGCGCCAGGTGTGCTTGGCGGCGTAGAGGGCGGCGTCGGCCAGGCGCTGCAGCGACTCCGGCGTCAGTGCGCTCGGGCGGCCCGGCATGCCGGGGAAGGAGGCGAAACCGATCGAGACGGTCTTGCGCAGCGCCTGCCCGCCAGGAATGTGGAATTCGTGCGCGGCCACGGCCGTGCGGATTTTTTCGGCCAGCGCCGGCGCGTCGTTGCGGTCGATGAAGCGCGCCACCAGCAGGAATTCTTCGCCGCCCCAGCGCACAATGTGGTCGGAGCTGCGCATGCACTCGGTCAGCAGCCTGGCGGTCTGCTGCAGTACTGCGTCGCCGGCGGCGTGACCGTACTCGTCGTTGACGCGCTTGAAGTGGTCGAGGTCGAGCATGAACAGCACCAGGTCGGAATGCGGTTCCGGCGGCACGCTGCGGTGGCGGCGCGCGGCCAGGTCGAAATCGCCCTGGATGGTTTGTTCGAGATAGCGGCGGTTATGCAGTCCGGTCAACGGATCGGTCAGGCTGGCTTGCTCCAGGCGGCGCGAGGCCGCTTCCAGTTCGGCGGTACGTTCGGCCACCAGGCGCTCGAGGCGTTCGCCGCGGCGGCGCAAGGCGTGCAGGCGCAAGCGGAACAGGAAGGCGACGCCCACTGTGCCGAGCAGCCACATGGCGATGCGGAACCACCAGGTCTGGTAGAAGGCCGGTTGCACGTGCAGGGTAAGCGACCATTCCTGGGGGCTCCATTGGCCGGCGCGGTTGCTGGCTTGCACCCGCAACTGGTATTCCCCGGGCGGCAGGTGGGAGTAGGCGGCCACGCGCTGGCGCGCATCGACGTTGACCCAGCCGGCATCGTAGCCATCCAGGCGGTAGCGGAATTGCTGCTGTTCGGGGGCGCTGAAATCGGGCGCTGCGAATTCCAGGCGCAGGTCGCGCTGGCTGGGCGACAGCGTGCGCTCGGTGATCGTCCCGGCGCCGGGCTGTTCGACCCCGTCGATACTCAGCGCGGTCGCCGTCACCTGCGGCTTGTAGGCCCAGTTGCGCACCATTTGCGGCCGCACGCGCAGCAAGCCTTCCGGCGAGCCAAACAGCAGGTCGCCGTTGCGCATGCGTTCGCGGCTGGCGTAGTAGAGGGTGCGGAATTCGTTGCCATCGGCGCGGTCGAAGCTGCGCCAGCGCCAGGTCAGCGGGTCGATGCGCACGCGGCTGCCCAGCCAGACCTGGCCCTGCGCGTCCTGCAGCAGCGATTCCGGCGGATGCGGCGGCAGTTTCAGGCGCGTGGCGAGCACGTCGAAGTGAGCGGTCTTGCCGTCAAAGGAGCGCAGGATGGCGGCGCCGGATTGGGTGGCGAGCCACAGCTGGCCATCCCTGGCGACCATCAGGTCGGGCACCCAGTTATCCGGCAGGCTGTCGGCGCGCGCCGGGTCGCGCTGGATGCGCCGGGCCTTGCCGGTCCTGATGTCGAAGGCGTTCAGACCGTCGTTGGTGCCGACCCACAGCGTGCCATCGGGCGTGAAGGCGAGCGACTCCACTTCGCGTCCGGACAGGCTGTCCGGATCATCGGCCTGGTGGCGCCAGGCGCGCACTTCGCCATCCTTGCCGATGCGCGCCATGCCTTGCTGGGCGCCCGTCCACAGCGCGCCGTCGGCCCCGAACACCATGCTGCGGATTGGTCCGCCAGGCAAGCCTTGCGCGCTGCCGAAACGCTGGAAGCCTTGCTGGCCGGGACGCTGCCGGTGCAGCGTGCCGTCCAGGGTGGCGACCCACATGCTGCCATCCGGGCCTTGCGCGAGGCAGGTGACGGCGCCGTCGGCCAGCGCATCGCTGCGCTTGGAATCGGGGCGGAAGCCGGCCACCAGCTTGCCGCCGGCATCGAGCACATCGACCCCGTTGCCATTGGTGCCCAGCCACAGCTTGCCGTCGTGCGCCTCCAGCGCGCGCACGATGGCGGGATGGCTGGGACCTTGCGGATTCGATGGACTGTAGCGTAGCTTGAGGAAGGCGCGGCTGGCCGGATCATGCAGGGCGATGCCGCCGCCCCAGGTCGCGGCCCATGTCAGGCCTGAGCGGTCCACCAGCAGGGCGCCGATGCGGTCGTTGCCGATGCTGGAAGTGCTGGCGCTGTCGTACTGCAGGTGGTCCACGACGGCCAGGCTGGCGCCGTCCACCACGTCGATGCCTTTGCCGAAAGTGCCCAGCCAGAGCTCGCCCGGCACAGGCTCGGCAATGCTGTAGATCCAGAAGTGGTTCAGGCCCGTCAGGGTACGTACGGCGCCGCTGGCCGGATCAAGGACGGCAGCGCCTTCGCGCGCACTGCAGATCCAGATGCGGCCCTGGCTGTCCTGGAACAGGCGGATTGCATTGGCGGGACCGGTCGGCGGCGAGAAATGGCCGTCGCCCAGCCAGCGCTGGACGCCGGCTTCGCTGGCCACCCACAGCCTGCCTTCGCGGTCGAGCAGGATCGCACGCACCTGGTTGTTGGCAAGGCTGCCCTGGTCGCCCTCGATATGGCGGTAATGGCGGAACTGGCCGCTGGCCGGATCGAAGAGCGACAAGCCGTCGTCGGTGGCCAGCCACATGACGCCGCCCGCCAGTTCGGCAATGCTGTCCACGCGGTCGTTGGCCAGGCTGCCGGCGCGCCTCGGGTCATGCCGGTATTGGGTGAAGCGCTCGGTGCGCGGATCGAACACGGACAAGCCGCTGCTGAAGGTGCCGATCCACAGGCGGCCATCGCGTGCCGCGTGCAGGGAGCGGATATAGCTGCCACCGAGGGAAGTGGCGTCGCCGGCATGCGGGCGGAACACCTTGTAGCCGTAGCCGTCGTAGCGCACCAGGCCATCCTGGGTGCCGATCCACAGCAAACCTTGCGCGTCCTGCACCATGGCCGTGCCGAGATGCGCCGGCACCTGGTCCGGCATGGCGATGCGCTGGAATGACACCACGCCCGGGCGCTGCTGCGCGGATGCGATAGTGCCTGCGGCCAGCAGGCAGGCGAACAAAAAGGACCGCAGCAGCGAAGGCATGGCCGGAATGGTTCAAATGGAAACTATCATTATGCCATGCTGGGAGGCGCTTACTGATACCGGGATGTCATGCGCTGCCACTGCGGATCATCGCGCATGCGCTTGACGATAGGCGCAACCTTCTCGAACAGGTCGTTGCGGCCCAAAGGCACCAGGAAGCGGCGTTCCGTCGCGCGGCCTGGCAGGTCGACGAAGGTCAGGCTGGCGCCCAGTCCATGCAGGCGCACGAAATAGCGCGCCACCGATTCGGACACCGCCACGCAATCAATGCGGCCGCGGCGCAGCTTTTCCAGGTTGATTTCTTCGCTCATGGCATCCTGGCGCAGCAGGCCGTGACTTCTGATCCATTCATCGATGCCGGGGTAGATATAGCCCAGGGTAAGGCCGATCGACTTGCCGGCCAAGGCGCCCTGAGGGCCCAGCTGCACCGGATGGTCGGTGCGCGACACCAGCACGAAGCGGTCAATGGCGAAGGCCGTGGTCCACAGGTATTTCTTTTGTGCGACGTCGTCAAACCATTGCGGCATCATGCCGATAACGATGCCGTCCAGCGAGCCATCTTCCAATCGCATCTGCAGCCGCTTGCGCGGCAGGTAAGCCAGGCGGTAATTGGTGCCGTCGCTGGCCTGCTTGTTCAGGTAGTCAATTGCTTCATGATAGATACCGCGGCTGCCATCGATGACGAGGGGCGCGAAGTTGGCGCTGGTATAGACAGTCACTGTGTCGGCCTGCGCGGCGGGCAACAGCAGCGACACGATCAGCGTCAATAACGGCTTTAACAATCTCATGTGTGCACTATAGCAAGGGCTTTGCGCTTGCAGCATGAAAGTTAAATTCTTCATTGGCAATTGTTTCGCGCAGCTGCAACAGAAGTAGTGTTGAAGTAAGAGATTTTTGTGGTTAATTCTCACGGATTGTAACGCCGCGACACAATTCGGCATATGATCAAAGCAAGAGGTATCGCGATGCTGCAACGCACCTTTTGCCAATCTTTTCACTGGGAAACTGCCATGAATCCTTCCTCCCTTCTCGGCCAGCTCAAGCTCGGTCACAAGTTCATGATCCTTGGTTTGATTGCGGCGCTGCTGGCGATCATCCCCGCCTACCTGTACATGCGCGAAGCGGGCAAAGTGCTGCAAGCCTATGAAGATGAGCACACTGGTCTGCCGGTGGTGGTGGATGGCCTGAAGGTCGTGCAAACCACGCAGCAGCACCGCGGCCTGGCGGCGCTGGTGCTGGGCGGTGTCAAAGGCATGGAGGAAAAGCGCCGCGCCAAACAAGCCGAAGCCGACGCTGCCTACGCCCGCCTGGAGAAAGCTGCCGCGGCGATTGGCGACAAGGCCATCATCGATGCCTTCGCGGCCGCCAAACAGGAATGGGAAACGCTGCGTAACAACGTGACGGAGGGAAAGATCACGGTGCCGCAAAGCTATGCAGGCCACACGGGACTGATTCCCAAGCTGCTCAAGGTGAATGAGCTGATTGGCGACTCCTACGGGCTGAGCCTCGATCCGGACAAGGATAGCTACCAGCTGATCCAGTCCATGTTTTACCAGCTGCCCTGGCTGACTGAGGAGACCGGCAAGACGCGCGCCAAAGGCGCCGGCCTGCTGGCTAAAAAAGAGGCCACGGCGGAAGACCGTATGACCGAGGCTGCCATCATGTCGCGCGTGTCCGACCGTCTGGACCAGACCATGACGGCCTTCAGCAAGGCTGCTTCCGCAAATCCCGATATCGACGCCAAGCTTGGCGCCAAACTGCGCGAAGCTGCCGCCGCGGCGCGCAACATCGTCGAACTGGGTACGGAGCAGATCGTCAAGGCCGACCCGCTGACTTATTCCGGCGAGGAGTGGGTGGCAAAATGCACGGCCGCCATCGATATGCAGTTCGCCGTCAACGAAGCTGCAGCCAAGGAAATCGACTCCATGCTGGCGGAGAAAATCGCCGGCTTTACCAAGCAGCGCTGGATCATGATCGTTTCCATGGTCGGCCTGTTCGCGCTGGCAGGCTGGATCTGCGTGCTGATCGCCCGTTCGGTGACGGTGCCGCTGCAAAACGCCATCGCCGTGGCGGACGAGGTGGCGAAGGGGAAGCTCGATAACGATATCGACGTCGGCCCACCCAATGAAGTCGGACAGTTGCTGCGCTCCCTCAGGACCATGAGCGAGAGCCTGCGCTGCATCGTGACCGACGTGCGCGCCAGCGTCGACCAGATCAACGCTGCGAGCCGCGACATCGCCACCGGAAATGCCGACGTCTCTTCGCGACTGGAATCGCAGGCTTCCAACCTGGAGGAAACGGCTTCCTCGATGGAGGAACTGACCTCCACCGTCAAGCAGAACGCCGACAATGCGCGCCAGGCCAACCAGCTGGTGCACAGTGCCGCGGACGTTGCCGGCAAAGGCGGCGCCGTGGTATCGCAAGTGGTGACGACCATGGGCGAAATCAACGACAGCTCGCGCAAGATCGTCGACATCATCGGTGTGATCGATGGCATCGCCTTCCAGACCAATATCCTGGCCTTGAATGCGGCAGTGGAAGCGGCGCGCGCCGGCGAGCAAGGGCGCGGCTTTGCGGTCGTCGCCTCCGAAGTGCGCAACCTGGCGCAGCGTTCGGCCTCGGCGGCCAAGGAGATCAAGGACCTGATCAATCACAGCGTCGATCGGGTCGAGACCGGCAACCGCCTGGTGGGCGAAGCCGGCCACGCGATGGAGGAAGTCCTGAAGAGCGTGCAAAGCATCACCGCCATCATGCAGGACATCGCCACCGCCTCGGCGGAACAGGGCAACGGCATTGAGCAAATCAATATGGCGGTGACGCAGATGGATGACACCACGCAGCAAAACGCGGCGCTGGTGGAACAGACCGCGGCTGCTTCAGCCAGCCTGCAAGACCAGGCGCAGACGCTGGTGAAAGCAATCAGCATCTTCACGCTGGGGAATGAGGATGGCGGCACGGCGGTGCTGGCTTCACGCCTGGCGCCGGCGGCCGGCAAGCGGCGCATGCCGGGCAATGTGCGCGCGCTGAGGGCAGCCTCGGTATAATTTCCTTCATGGAAAAGCTCAGGGATCTAGCCACCATCATTTCGGAAATGCAGCGTGGGGAACTGGTGTTCCCCACCAGCGTCAATGCCGCGCTGTCATTGCAGCTGGCCTTGGCCGACCCCGATTGCCACGACGACGAGGTGTTGCGCCGGGTGCTGGGCGAGCCCGTGCTGGCGGCGCGCGCCGTGGCGCTGGCCAATGCCACGGTGTTCCGGCGCAATGGCGCGCCGCCGGTCACCAGCGCACGCGCTGCCGTGCAGCGGCTTGGCTACCGCAACCTGTATTCGCTGGCTGCATCCATGGTGGTGCGGCAGTTTGGCGCGCGCATCCGCGACCGTGCCTTGCGTGAGCGCGCCGAGCAGCTGTGGAAGTTTTCGGCCCATGTGGCGGCTATCTCTTACCAGGTGGCGCAGCACATCACGCGCACGGATCCCGACACCGCGCTATTTGCCGGCATCGTCCATGAGGCGGGCAATTTCTACCTGCTGTCGCAAGCCGACCAGGTGCCTGGCTTGCTTGATGAAATGGGCCGGCGCCTGGGCCCGGTGCAGGAGATTGTCGCGCGCGAAGTGCTGCGCAAGCTCGAGGTGCCGGATGCGGTGGCTGCCGCCATCATTACCTTGCGCGATGGCGCCATCAGCCTGCCGCCAGCCGGCCTGCGCGATACGCTGTTGCTGGCGCGCCATTTGTGCCCGGTGCTCTCGCCATTGCCAGCGCCGCAGGACGATTACCTGGTGCGGCGCGCCGACATGGTGCAATGCCTGGAGACTTTCCCCGGCCTGGCCGAACTGCTCGATATTGCCGCTGTCGAAGCGCGCTCGATGGGGGCTGCGCTACTTGCCTGAAGTAGCGGATGGCGCGTCCTGCAGCAGTTGCTGCGCCAGCAGCCTGGCGTGCGGCGTCAACTCGGAAAACTCGCGTGCGCAAAGAAACAGGCGGCGCGTAGCCCAGGGCTCCGCCAGGGGCACGATGGCAAGGTCGCGCCGCAACTGCCGGGCCAGGGCGCTGGAGAGGATGGAGATGCCGATGCCGGCCTCCACGTGCATCGCCACGTTCTCGATATTGCGCAACTGAATGCGGTAGTCGAGCTGGCGGCCCAGCCGCGATGCGCGTTCCGCAAGGTGCACTTCGAGCGCGGTATCCGCGATGCCCACGATTGGCTCGCCGATGATATCGGCAAATGTCACCGACGATTCCCGTGCCAGGGGATGCACATGGCTGGCTGCCACCACCAGCTTGTCGCTGGCGATCAGATGCGTTTGCAGAGGGCCGAAATCGGTGATGTCGGCCACGATGCCAAGGTCGGCGCGGCGGTCCACCATGGAATGCACAATTTCCGCGCTCGGGCGTTCCAGCAAATCGATTGACAGGTCGCGGTGCGCCGCGAGGAAGCGGCACAGGTGCGGCGGCAGGAAGGCCGCCATCGCGGCGGTATTGCTCATCACGCGAATACGGCCTTTCAGCCCGGTTGCGTAGGTGCGCAGTTCGCCTCGCATCTGCTCCACCTGGCCCAGGATCGAGCGCGCATGGCGCACCAGGGCTTCGCCGGCGGCGGTGGTGCGCACGCCGCGCCGGTTGCGTTCGAGCAGGGCGGCGCCGAGCACTTCCTCCATGCCGGCGATGCGTTCGCTGACCGAGGCCAGCGCCAGGTGCATGGCGCACGCACCTTGCGTCAGGCTGCCACATTCCACCACGGACAGGAACAGCCGCAAATCGGTCAGGTCAAAACGCATGACGCCTCCAGCATTCGGAATTTCCGAAGTGTAGCACCGGAATTGCCAGATTGTGCCGCTTATGTCAGGCGGCTAAGATCGCTGAGATGGTGGTTGTGCCACTGGTTCAGGCGAAAGCTACTTCAAAGGAGGAACCCATGCTCAACGCTTTGCTGGAAACAATCGGTACGCTGGGTGTCCTGGCCAGCGTCGTGATGAAGATCGTGGCGTGCTGGCCTAAGGCTCAAAAGCAAAGTCAAGCAACTCGTCGACAGTGAAGGGCAGCGCAGTAGGTAGGATGGCCTGTGCCAAGCCCGTTTCGCGCGCGGCCTTACGGACTGCCGTTGGGTAGGCGCCCGTCGCCTCGTCAGGGAGGTCGTGCTGCAGGCTGGGATAGCGCCGGATCAGCATTTCGATCCGCGAGCGTTGCTCAAGGATTGTTCCTCGCCAACTGCGCGATTTGCGCAGTGGCTGGTAACGGCATTTGAGCAAGTGCACTTCCAACACGCACAAGCGGCTGGCAAGTTGGTGCCGGATATGGGACGCCATGCTGGTCAACTCCTCGTAGAGGTTTGGAATGTCGAGCAACTCGAACTTGCGGTCGCGCAGCAAGGCGGCCTGGGTTTCGACCCAGGGGATGAAATCTTCTTCGTAGGCAGTGTGGTTCATGGCTAGCCCTCCCTAAAGACAGGCTAGGCGACGGAACTTGCCCCAGTCAAGCGCGACCGGGGCAAATATTGAGGCGGATCAGAGGCGGGTTTGTTCGAGGATGCGGACCAGCGACTCGATGCCTTCGGCGTCGACTGCATCGAAGCGGCCCGGCAGCGGGCTGTCGAGGTCGAACACGCCGATCACTTCGCCATCCTTGCCGAAGACCGGCACCACCAGTTCCGAGCGCGAGGCTGCGTCGCAGGCAATATGGCCAGGGAAGGCATGGACGTCCGCCACCACGCTGGTGGCGCGTTTTTCAACGGTGCTGCCACACACGCCACGGCCCTTCTTGATGCGGATGCAGGCCGGCTTGCCCTGGAACGGACCCAGCACCAGTTCATCCGGACCTTGCATGAAATAGAAGCCGGCCCAGTTCAGGCCAGGCATGCTGTTGAACACCAGCGCGCTGGCATTCGCCGTGTTGGCGATCCAGTCGTGTTCGCCGTGCACCAGGCCGCCCAGCTGGGAGCGCAGGTCTTCATACATGGTGCGCTTGGCTTCCGGGGTATCGGTGCTGTAAATAGTTTCGCTGAGGGAAAAGGACATCTTGCAATCCGCTATGTTACTTAGGTGGCCGACATGTTACCAGCAATGGCGATACCTTGCGGACATGACTACTCATCATCAAATCAACCATTTGCTGCGCGAAGTATTCGGCGTCGAACGACTGCGTGCCGGCCAGAAACAAGTGATCGACAGTGTTCTGGCAGGGCATGACACGCTCGCCATCATGCCGACGGGCAGCGGCAAGTCGCTGTGCTACCAGATTCCGGCTTCTATCCTGAAGGGCAGCACCGTGGTTGTGTCGCCGCTGATCTCGCTGATGAAGGACCAGGCGGAAAAGCTGGACGATATCGGCATTGATGCCGCCCAGATCAACAGCAAGGTTCCAACCGAAGAGCAGGAAGACGCCCTGCAGGGCTTGCGCGACAATGAAGAACGGATTGTGTTCTGCACCCCGGAGCGGCTGGCGACGCCTGAATTCATGTCCCTGCTGCACCAGGCCGATATCGGCCTGGTCGTGGTGGATGAGGCGCATTGCATTTCGCGCTGGGGCCATGATTTCCGGCCCGCCTACCTCGACATCGGCGCGGCGCTTGACGCGCTGGGCCGTCCGCCGGTGCTGGCGCTCACTGCCACCGCTACCGAGGAGGTGATCGACGACATCCGCCAGCAGCTGGGCGCGCCAAAGATGCGCGTGGTGAACACCGGCATCTACCGTCCCAACCTGCGCCTGGCGGTGCGCCAGGTCACCAATGCCGACGAGCGCGCGGCCGAGGCGCTGCGCCTGGTGCGCGAAACGGAAGGGAGCGGCATCCTCTACGCCGCTACCGTGAAGGCCGCCCAGGATATGCTGGCGGTGCTGGAAGAAGCTGGTGAAAGCGTGGTGCTCTACCACGGCAAATTGCACGCCGCGGAACGCCACCAGAACCAGGAAATGTTCATGTCCGGCGCACGCCGCGTGATGGTGGCGACCAACGCCTTCGGCATGGGCATCGACAAGCCCGACATCCGGTTTGTCATTCACCTGCAGGTGCCGGCCAGCCTCGAGGCTTATTATCAGGAAGCCGGCCGCGCGGGGCGCGACGCACATACCGCAGCCTGCACACTGTTGTACTTTCATGAAGACAAGCGCGTGCAACAGTTCTTTCTAGCGCGCAGCTATCCCGACGTGGGCCTGTTGCACGCCGCTTATGAAGCGATAGGCCATGGCGAGCGGCCACGCGACAAGCGCAGCCAGGTGGCTTTGAAATTGCTGAAAGAAGGCGGCTGGCTACTGCAGGACCGCAAATTGCAATACCGCCTGGCTGACAAGGCGCCGCGTCCGCTCGATATGGAACGGCTGGCAGAACGCTATCGGGAAAAACAGGAGCATGACCGCGAAGCGCTGGCCCAGATGGTGTCCTACGCACAGTCAGGATATTGCCGGTGGAAACTATTGCTAAATTATTTCGGCGATGAGTCCGCTGGCATAGAGCATTGCGGTAGCTGCGACAACTGTATCGCCCCGCCAACAGTGGAGGAATCAGATTTCCCGATCGAAAATAAGTAGGCGATATCCTACATTTGTCGCGCTGAACGTCCTATATTACCTGTACAGTGCTTGCACTAACATGAGTTCTCCCGCGCCTACTAAAAGGGGGCGGGGGTCTTTTCCATCCGAACCGAGCAGGGGGACGAATCATGGCTTCGAACAATCCAGGCGACAAACGCGGCAACCGGCAGGACAGTCCGGCCGGCAGCAAGCAAAGTGCACGTGGCTTTGCCTCCATGGACCCGCAGCGTCAGCGCGAAATCGCTTCCGAGGGCGGACGCGCCGCCCACCAGAAGGGCACGGCGCATGAGTTCACTTCCGAGGAAGCACGCAAGGCAGGCAGCATGAGCCACAAGAACGACGGCAACCGCCAGAGCGGTTCGCGTGGCAATGCCAGCCGTACCGAGCAGCAACCCAGCCAAGGCCAACAGGTAGGCCAGGAATACCAGCAGGACTACCAAAAGGACTACCAGGGCAATAAGCAGGGTGGCGATAAGTATTAAGGTTTTATTTGCAGCAAGGAGGCCAGCATGGGAAGGCCTGACAAACCCAGTAAGGACACGGAGAACCAGCAAAACTTTGTGCTGGTCGATACAGAGCATCCGGAGATCGGCAACACGACGATTCCGGAAGGCCAGATCCGCCGCGTCGACCGACCTTTGCCGGGCAACCGGCAAAGCGCTACGGAAAGCGGTTCGCGGCAGGGCGGCAGTGGACTGGGCACCGAAGGCGGTGCGCCAGGTCCGGACGCAAGTTCTGGTGTATGAATCAGGCGGGCTGATGGCCCGCCTTTTTTTTCGCTTGAGCCCTAGAAGATGAAGTTCGCAGTCAGCTGCGCGTAGCGTGGCGCGCCAAGCGTCGCACGTGCTCCGCTGTTATTCAGCGTATTGATGTAGAACTTGTCGAACAGGTTGTACAGGTTAAGCTGCAGCGAAACATGCTTGCTCACCTTGTAGGACGCCATCGCATCGACCACCGTGTAGTGCGGGATCGCCGGCATATTGGTGGACGCCGCTGCCTGCGACGGGTCGACAAGGCGCTTCTGCTCCCCCATATAACGCACACCGCCGCCAAGCGTCAGCCGGTCGTCGAACTTGTACGCGGTCCACATCGTTGCCGACACCTTCGGCGACCAGCGCGAGGCCGCGCCGGCAGCGTTATTGCCGCTCGTGCCTTCCTTGATTTCGGTATGCATCGTAGCGAGGCCTGCGCTCACGCTCCAGGCCCTGGTCAGCTGGCCGACGGCGCCCAGCTCCACGCCCTCCACGCGGCGCTCGCCCAGCTGCGCCCAGGTGTTGCTCACCGCATCAACCAGCTGCGGGAATTCATCCTTGTTGGTGGTGCGGTAAAGCGCCGCCGTCAGTGCCAGCTGTTTCTGGATCACGTCCCACTTTGTACCCAGTTCAAGGTTGCTGGTCTTTTGCGGCTTCAGCGCAGGGTTGTTGGCGTTTGACGCGTTCTGCGCCGCCAGCGACAGGTTGGCGCTGCCCGGCGGCGTCTTGGAATTGGCATATGCCAGGTAGATGCTGCCGTCGGCGGCCGGCTTGTACAGCACACCGGCCTTGATGCTTGCCAAGTTGCCCGACTTCTCAAGGTGGCTGCCGGTCAGCGCGTTGGTGGCGGTGTTGAGCGTGGCGCTGTCGGTGCTGGTCGTGTAGCGCTCGACCCGCAGGCCGCCGTTCAACTGCCACTGTTCGTTCAGCTTGACCGTGTCGAAGGCGTAGGCGCCGACGGTGTTCGTTTTGCCGTTGCTGAAGGCGCCGCTCAGAACCGGCTTGAAGCCGGTCAGCGCGTCGTTCTGGTCAGGCTGGTACAGCTTGGCGGCGGGCGCGGCGCCAAGGCTGGATGCCAGCCGGGACGGCGAGAACTGTTCCTCATTCAGAAGCTCGATGCCGGTCGACAGCGTATGCTGCAGGCCGCCCAGCGTGAACTCGCTGAAAATGTTGGTGGTGTTGGCCAGGATTTTGTTTTCCTGCAGGACGCTCTGGCGAATACGGCTCACGGTCCAGGTGGAAGGGGCAGCACTCGGCATGGCCACCGTGTAGATGCCGGTCATGATGCGGTCCATCTTCGACTTGCCCCAGCGCGTGGTGTTGGTCAGCGTGGCTTTGGGCGCCAGCTCGTGTTCGATCTTTGCGGTGAACATATCTGCATCGACTTTTTCAATATCGCCCTTGATGCCATACCAGTTGTTGCGGTCCACGCGCGGCGCCTTGCGCAGCGCCTCGCCAGCGTTGTAGAAGCCTTCCATGCCCACGCTCGGGTTGCCGCCGTCCGGTACATTGTCCTGGCGTACGTGCTGCGAGAACAGGTAGAGGCGTGTTGGCGTGCTCAGTCCCCAGGCGATCGAAGGCGCGAAGCCCTTGCTTTCGCGGTCCAGCGCGTTGCTGCCTTTGGCGCTGCCATCCTGCGCCATCGCGTTGATGCGAAAGGCGCCGCTGCTGCCGAAGCTGCGCGTGACGTCGGCCGTTCCGCGCTTGACGCCGCCCTGTGTGAGGCCGAGTGAAGCGGCGATCGAATCTTCACGTACGGGCATTTTCGACACCAGGTTGATGTAGCCGCCCGCTGCGCCGCGCCCGATATCGGCGCCGGCAGGGCCCTTGGCCACCTCCACCTGCTCGATGTTAAAAGCCTCCCGCGTTACCGCGCCCAGGTCGCGAATGCCATCGACGAAAATCGAAGATTGGGCTGCGAAGCCGCGCATCTGGAAGGTATCGCCGGCGCTGGTGTTGCCGTTCTCTCCAAGTTGCAGCGTGATGCCGGGCGTGTTGCGCAGCGCTTCCACGATCGATGTGGCGCCCTGTTCCTGGATCATCTCTTTGCGGATCACTGAAATGGATTGCGGCGTATTGAGCAGTGGGGCGGTCAATTTAGGCGAGGAAGCGCGGTCGGCTTTGTATGGCACGTCGGCGCCGGCTTCGACCTTGACTTCGGCCATGGTCTTTTCCTGGGCCTGGGCGTGGACTGCAAGG
This sequence comes from Massilia eburnea, assembly GCF_009720745.1. Classification (GTDB taxonomy): domain Bacteria; phylum Pseudomonadota; class Gammaproteobacteria; order Burkholderiales; family Burkholderiaceae_D; genus Rugamonas; species Rugamonas eburnea. The sequence continues at coordinate 105,231 of NZ_WNKX01000008.1, forward strand.
GGCAGGCCGATGGCGGCCATGGCGAGCAGGGATTGGTTCAGCAGCGGCTGGGTTGCCAGCGTGTGCTTGCGGCTACGGATGGTCAAAATGTTCTCCAGATGGATGCGTTTGAAGCTGGCGGCATCCTTGAACTGGAGCTGGCTGGCAGTGCGGGGTGAGTAAAAGCGTGTAAATGATAACGATTCTCAATTGCATTGGCAAGCGCTGTGCATTATCATCCTGAAATTCCCTCATCGAAAGCGACAACTTGAGCAGTCCAGAAATTCAAGCGAAACGGGCCGTATGGCTCAAGCTCCTGCATGAATGGCATTGGGTCAGTTCGGCCATGTGCCTGCTCGGCATGTTCCTGTTCGCGATTACCGGCATTACACTGAACCACGCGAGCCAGATCGAAGCCAAGCCCGCAGTGCAGCGCAAGCAGGCCACGGCGCCGTCGCCGCTGGTGAACGAGCTGCACGCCTTCGCCGAAAAGCATGACGGCGCCAAGGCGCCGCTGCCGGAAACGGGCGAGCGCTGGCTGCGCGAGACCTGGTCCATCAAGGCGGGCGGGCGCGAAGCCGAATGGTCGGTCGATGAAGTGTATTTGCCGATGCCGAAAGCGGGGGGCGACGCCTGGGTGCGCATCGGCCTGGAAGACGGCGCAGCGGAATACGAGAACACGGACCGCGGCTGGATTTCCTGGCTCAATGATGTGCATAAGGGACGCAATACCGGCGCGGCCTGGAACTGGTTTATCGATATCTTTGCGGCGGCCTGCCTGGTGTTCTGCATCACCGGCCTGCTGATCCTGAAATTCCACGCGGCCAAGCGGCCCTTTACCTGGCCGATGGTGGGCCTGGGCGTGGTCATCCCATGCGTCATTGCTTTGCTCTACATTCATTAAGGACTTCTGTATGAAACTTCGTTATTCCATCGCCGTCGGCTTGCCGCTGGTGAGCGTGTCCGCGATGGCGGCCGACCTGACGCTGAAATTCGACGTCCCGCAGCTGAACGTGGCCGAATACCATCGTCCATACCTGGCTGCCTGGCTGGAAAACGCCGACCAGAAAGTCGTCGCCAACCTGGCCGTGCTGTACGACGTGAAGAAGAAGGACAACGGCGGCGCCAAATGGCTGAAGGACATGCGCCAGTGGTGGCGCAAATCCGGCCGCGACGTCGAGATGCCGATGGACGGCGTGAGCGGCGCCACTCGCGGCCCCGGCGAACACACGCTGAACTTCCCGGTCGCAAAGGATGCCCTGAACAAGCTCCCGGCCGGCAATTACCAGCTGGTGATTGAGGCCGCGCGCGAAGCGGGCGGCCGTGAACTGGTCAAAGTGCCGATGGCATGGCCGCCGAAGTCCGCGCAGTCTTTCTCTGCCAAGGGCAAGGAAGAACTGGGCGAAGTCACGGTGCAAGTCAAACCATAAGGATCGCCATGAAGTTGAGCAAAACCCTGATCGCGCTGGCATTGGCCGGCGCAGCGTTCAGCGCACAGGCGCATAAGCCCTGGCTGCTGCCTTCGTCTTCGCTGGTCGATTCCAAGGATGCCTGGGTGACCGTGGATGCGGCCATTTCGGAAGGCTTGTTCGATATCGACCACATGCCTTTGAAGCTGGATGGCATCACCATCACCGGACCTGACGGCGCCAAGGTGGATATGCAGAACGCCACCACCGGCCGCCTGCGTTCGACCTTCGACGTGAAGATGGCCAAGCCAGGTACCTACAAGATTGCGCTGGTGAGCCAGTCCGTGATGGCGAGCTGGAAGGCGAACGGTGAAGTGAAGCGCTGGCGCGGCACCGAAGCCGAGATGGCGGCCAATGTGCCGGCACATGCGGAAGAACTGAACGTGTCGCGTACCTTCGGCCGCCTGGAGACTTTCGTCAGCGCCAACAAGACCGACGAAGCTGTGTTCAAGCCAACCGGCGTTGGCCTGGAGCTGGTGCCGGTGACGCATCCGAACGATATGCGTGCGGGCGAGGAAGCCAAGTGGAAGTTCCTGTTGGACGGCAAGCCTGCGGCCGAGCAGGCGTTCAGCCTGATTCCGGGCGGCGTGCGTTATCGCGGCACCCTGGGGGAGATCCGTTTGTCGACCGATGCCAAGGGCGAGGTGACTTTCAAGATCCCGCAAGCTGGCATGTACCTGGTGTCGAGCAGCTGGCCTGCGCCGCCTGCCGCGCAAGCTGGCCAGCAGGCTGGCCCGCGCCCGATGCCGCCGCGCCGCGTGACATACGCGGCGACGGTGGAAGTCCTGCCGCAGTAAGCTGGTGCGCCGCGTCCTGCTGCCGCCCGCGATCTCCGCCGAGCCTCCGCCGGCGGGGATGGTGATCGCCGATTTCGGCGGCGAGTCGATGGGGACGCGCTGGTCGGCGCGCCTGGCGCTTGCTCCGCCCGATGTGCAGCAGCGGGCGGCCTTTCAGGCCGGCCTGCAAATGCAACTGGACCAGGTAGTGGCCGAGATGAGCCACTGGGAGCCGCGCTCTGACCTTGGCCGCTTCAACCGCGCGGCCGCAGGCACCTGGCACACGTTGCCGGACGATTTCTTCGAAGTCCTGCGCTATGCGCTCGGCATCGCGCGCGATACTGGCGGCGCCTGCGATCCCTGTGCCGGCGCGCTGGTCAACCTGTGGGGCTTCGGCCCGACCGGCCGCCACGACGAAGCCGGCTTCGCAGCGCCAGGCGAGCGCGATGTCGCCGCAATCTGCGCCGCCATGGCAGGCCGGGTGGTGGAACTGGACATCCCCCGCAAGCGCGCCTGCCAGCCCGGCGGCGTGCAGCTCGACTTGTCCGCTGTGGCCAAAGGCTTCGGCGTGGACAAGCTGGCGCAATACCTCGAAGGGCAGGGCTGTGCGAACTACCTGGTGGAAGTGGGCGGCGAATTGCGCGGCGCGGGTTTCAAGCCCGATGGCCAGCCATGGTGGGTCGCGCTGGAAGAGCCGTTTGGCGGGCGCGAAGAAATTGCTGTCGCCTTGCACGGCCTGGCCGTTGCGACCTCCGGCGACTACCGCAAATATTTCATGCAGGACGCCACCCGTCGGCCGCACACGATTGATCCCCGCACCGGCATGCCGATCGCGAATGCGCTGGCCTCGGTGACGGTGGTGCATGAAAGCGCCATGGCAGCCGATGCCTGGTCCACCGCCCTGACGGTGCTGGGCCACGAGGAAGGCCTGGCGCTGGCCGAGCGCAAGCGGCTCGCTGTACGCTTCCTGCTGCGGGAAAACGAGGGGGCGCTGCGCGAAATCGCCAGCAGCCGGTTCCAGAAGATGCTCGAAGACGAATGATCCTCACCAACGACCCAACCCGCCTAGTCCTCACAGTCGCCATGCTGGCCGCCTACGGCGCCGTATGCCTGCAGCCCTGGCTGCGCGCACGCCGCGCCCGCGCCGACGCAAAGGCCGCGCGCGCCGCAGCGGGAGACTCACCATGGCTGGTGGCCTACGCCAGCCAGACCGGCAATGCCGAACTGCTGGCGCGCCAGACCAGTGAAACCCTGCGCGTGGCCGGCATCGCCAACCACCTGTGCGAATTCGACGAGATCGACGCGGCCACGCTGCAATCGGCCGAACGCATCCTGTTCCTGGCCTCCACCTACGGTGAAGGCGACGCACCCGATGCCGGCGCACGCTTTGCGCAGCGCCTGATGGCCCGCAGCGACCTTGCACTGGGCCAGTTGCACTACGCTGTGCTGGCGCTGGGCGACAGTGCCTACAGCAGCTTCTGTGGCTTTGGCCGTACGCTCGACGCCTGGCTGGCCGCCCGCGGCGCCCAGCCCTTGTTCCCCCGCGTCGAAGTGGACCGCAGCGCGCCGCCAGCCATCGCCGCCTGGCGCCAGCAACTGAGCCACCTGGCCGGCACCAGCGACGCACCGGACTGGGACGCGCCGGCGTTCGACGCATGGCGCCTGGCCGAACGGCGCCAACTGAACCCGGGCAGTGTCGGAGCGCCCATCTACCACATCGAACTCGAGCCGGCGGACGGCGGGGCGCTGCCGCATTGGCAGTCGGGCGACCTGGTACAAATCGCCGCACCGGCCGATCCCGAGCGTCCGCGCGAATACTCGATCGCATCGATCCCCGCCGATGGCCGCGTGCACCTGCTGGTGCGCCTGCACCGCCACGGTGACGGCAGCCACGGACTGGCCTCCGGCTGGCTCACGCAGCAGGCAAGGCAAGGCGCCCCCGTGCGCCTGCGCCTGCGTGAGCACCGCCGCTTCCGCCTGGAAGCGAATGCGGAACGCCCGCTGATCCTGATCGGCAACGGCAGTGGCATCGCCGGACTGCGCGGCCATTTGAAAGCGCGCGCCGCTGCCGGCCAGGCCCGCAACTGGCTGCTGTTCGGCGAGCGCGATCCAGGGCACGACGCCTTCTACCACGAAGAGCTGGAAGCCTGGCAGCGGCAAGGCCTGCTGCCGCGCCTCGACCGGGCCTGGTCGCGCGGCCCGGATGGCAAAGAGTATGTGCAAGACCTGCTGCTGCGCCACGCCGAAACCGTGCGCAGCTGGATCGCCGACGGCGCCGCCCTCTACGTCTGCGGCAGCCTGGAAGGAATGGCCTCCGGCGTCGACCAAGCGCTGACGCAGATCCTCGGCATCGACCACATCGCCGAGCTCTCCCGCTCAGGCCGTTACCGCCGCGACGTTTATTGAATATTGAAAGTCGGGGTCAGCTCTGGCAATCGGACATTCATTGCGCATAGCGCAATGAATGTCCGATTGCCAGAGCTGACCCCGACTTTTAGATTGCGAGCGGGGAAGGGCGATGGCGGGGGCGTCCGATCAGGCGGGCGAGCAGGCTGGCGCGTTCCTGCGGTGGCCGGGCTTGCTCGACCACGGCGGCCCACTGCTCGCTCAGTTGCTGGCAGGTGGCGCGCAGGACGGGCGCCAGGCCGGGCAGGCCGGACAGGGCTTTCAGGTGGCGTTCGATGACGGAGGCGAGCTTGACGCAGCCGCCGTCGCCAGCCGCACTGGCCGTGTAATGGGACATCAGGTGCAGCACAGCGGACAACATCAGTTCCGGGTGCTGCGTGGCGGCTCCCTGGTTCTGGAAGATGGGGTCGTTGCGGTCGATAGCCATGGTTCACTCCTCGGTAAGCAGGGGTGCTGGCTGCCGCAGGCTGCGGCTGGCTGGCGGTTGGGGCGGGTAGCCTCAGGCAGTCAGGATCAGCTTGTTCAACTGCGTGATGCGAAGACGGTAGATGCGGCCGGCATGTTCAATTTCGATTTCGCGCTGATCTTGCATCAGGCCGGCAGTGGTGAAGCGGCGCGGGGCGGGTTTCGGCTGCTGCGCGTCACTGGCGGCAGCAGCGATGGGTTTGGGGCCTTCGGCGACGGGGGATGATTGCATTGGTTCCTCAGATAAGAATGATTCGCATTTGCAGTATGCGCATGTGATTCATATTTGTCAAATGAAATATTAGGTATTAAACACAAAAAAAAGAGGCCCGCCGAAGCGGGCCAAAGCTGGGTGAGTATTACTCTTTACAAAGTCGCCAGCAGCGGCACGGTGGCTTCGCTGGCGGCGGCTGCTGCCTTGGCCCGCGACGGCAGCTTGCTGCGCGTGCGCGAGGGCGGCAGGCGACGCAGGGATTTCAATGCGTCGACGTCCTTGATGCCTATGGTGCGCTGGTCTACGCTGATCAGCCCGATCTCGTTGAAAGCCGAGAGCGTGCGGCTGACCGTTTCCAGCGTCAATCCGAGATAGCTGCCAATTTCATGCCGCGTCATGCGCAGGTTGAACAGCTTGCTCGAATAACCCATCTGCGAAAACTTGTCCGACAGCGTGACCAGGAAGCGCGCTACCCGCGCCTCCGCGCTCAGGGCGCCCAGCATGCCGATCATGGCTTGCTCGCGCACCAGTTCGCGGCTCATCACGCCGTACATCATGTTCTCCAGCTCCACGTGGGTGCGGCCCAGCGTGGTCAGCTTCTTGAACGGCAGCAGGATCAGGTCGCAATCCGACAGGGCCACCGCCTCCGAGGCGTAGGTCTTGCTGTGGATGCCGTCCACGCCCATCAGGTCGCCCTTCATCGGGAAGGCCAGCACCTGCTCGTTGCCGAACTCGTCAATCAGTACCGTCTTCACGAAGCCGGAGTTCACCACGTACAGCATGTCGAACGGTTGCCCGATCGTGTGGATGCGCTGGCCGGTCTTGAATTGCACGTGCTGGAACAGGAGCTCCTCAGTGTTAAGCGACACTGGTGGCAGGTGCAGCAGCTCGCAGACTTCTTTCAGGTTGGACCACAGGCGGCCTTGCCGCTGTCGGCCGGCCTCATGGGACACGGGTTGCGTTGAGAGCATGCTGTTCTCCTGGTTCCCAAACGGAATGGTTTCAGTATGCCAACGAGATTGTGGGAAAAATATCAGCCGTTGCTGAATATGCCCGTAGGAGGGCAGAGGGGAGGTGTAGGAATTATCCTAAAGTTAAGCTTGCCAATCATGCCTTGAACGGCGTCAGCAGCTTGTGCGCCACAGCGTACTGGACCATTTCCGAGAGGGAGGCCATGCCCATCTTCTGCATGATGCGGGTCTTGTGGGTGCTGACGGTTTTGACGCTCAAATGCAGTCCGTTGGCGATTTCAGTGATGGATTTTCCCGACACCAGCAGCGAAAACACCTCGAATTCGCGGTCGGACAGCTGTTTGTGCAGCAGGGTTTCCGCCGGCTGCATGATGTTCAGCGCCAGTTGCTCGGCCACTTCGGTGGAAATGTAGGGGCGGCCGGAGGCGACCTTGCGGATGGCGCCCACCAGCTGGGTGCCCGCGCTTTCCTTGGTCAGGTAGCCCTGGGCGCCGGCACGGATGGCGCGCACGGCGTACTGTTCTTCCTCGTGCATGGTGAGGATGAGGATGGCCAGCTTGGGGGATTCGCCGCGGATCTGGCGGATCAGGTCGACGCCGCTGCGCCCTGGCATGGACAGGTCGAGCAGCAGCAGGTCAAAGCCGCCCTGGCGGATGTGGTTGAGGACTTCGAAGCCGTCGATCGCTTCGCCTACGATGTCGATGTCAGGAGCTCCGTCGAGAATGCGCTTGAGCCCCTCGCGCATGATGGTGTGGTCGTCTGCGATGACAATACGAATCATAGTTCCTCAAAATAAATAACAAAACAAATCTTCCCGCTCCGGCCGGCATGGCGGGAGCGAGTGGTAACGCCAGGCTGGTCAGGCCGGGCGCGGGTCCTTGATCAGGCGGTGCACCAGCACCGGGATCTTGGTGTGCGATAGTACCTTGTTGGTCACGCTGCCCAGCAGCAGGTGGCCCCAGCCGCTGCGGCCATGCGAGCCGATGAAGATCAGGTCGCAGTTGCTCTGGCTGGCCACGTCGACGATCTTCAGCGCGGCGCTTTCGGCAAAGGCAGTCATGCCTTCGGCCCGTACGCCTTTTTGGGCGCAGGACTCGAGGATGGACTGCACGTGCTCATTGCCGGCGCGCTGCATCGCCGCCCGGTATTCTTCCTCGCTGGGATAGCTGGGCGGAATGATCTCCACGTAAATCGGGTACTGGTATTCCGGCGCCACAAACAATGCCAGCACCTCGGCCCCGAGCTGCTGGGCGAACTCTACACCGGCGCAGGCGGTTTTGCTGGATACGGCCGAGCCGTCCGTCGTAATCAGGATTTTCCGATACATACCTCAGCCTCCTTTAACGATTAAAAGAGCCAGTTCCTGCCTTCATTGTAGCCCCGTTTATTGGTATTGTTCTGGTGTAAAGAGTTGATATTTATCAAGAAACTGTCTTGGCGACATTGCGGCAGGCGCAAAATCCCGCGATTTCATGGGCTTGCAGAGGGAATTTCACACTATCCGCAAATACAACAGTACACTTGTTAGACTATGAGGGTAGGGCTAAGAGATTGAACTGAGGGGGGCGCGCCTGTTACACTCGCGTGAGTGCCTTATTTATTGCCGAGCGTCAAATTTGACAATTTTCGGCAACCAGAAATTTATGGAGAAGCAGGAATTATGACCGACGCCGCTGATGATTTCGATGCATTATTTGAGGAAGTATCCGCGCAACGGGCGAATGCGCCTGCACCTGCTCCAGCTGCTCCGGCGCCTGCCGCAACCGATTCAGGCGATTCGGACGACCTGGAAAGCCTGTTTGATTCCGTAGCCGCGGCCAGCAAGACGCCGGCCCCGGCGGCCGCTCCGGCCGCGCCAGCGGGCGAAGCGGCCGCCGATGGCGGCGAACACGCGGACGGCATGTTCGAGCGCCTGGGCGGCATCGTACGCCTGCTGCACGACTCGCTGCGCGAACTGGGCTACGACAAAGCGCTGACTGAAGCCTCGACCCAGATCGTGGACGCACAGGACCGCCTGGAATACGTCGCTTCGCTGACCGAGCAGGCCGCCAATAAAGTGCTGAATACCCTGGACGACGGCATGCCGGCGCAGGAAGTGCTGTCCAAGCAAGCCAAGGAAATGGAAGAGCGCTGGGCGGCGCTGTTCGCCGGCAAGCTGAGTATCGAGGAATTCAAATCCCTGGCGGGCGATTCGCGTGCGTTCGCGGCCAAGGTGTCGGAAGCCACCGAGGCGGAAAAAGCCCGCCTGCTGGAAATCATGATGGCGCAGGACTTCCAGGACATCACCGGCCAGTTGATCAAGAAAGTCGTCGCCATCACCAAGAAGGTCGAAACCGAATTGGCGCAGCTGCTGAAGGATAACGCTCCAGCGGATGTGCGCGAGAAGATTGCGCAGAAAGAGGTGTCGCTGATGTCGGGTCCATCCGTCCCATCGGAAGCCCTGAATCAGGACAGCGTCGATGACCTGCTTGCCGACCTGGGGTTCTAATGGACGATATGCTCAAGGAGTTCGTTGTCGAGGCCATGGATTTGGCCGTCAACGTCGAAGAGCACTTGCTGCGCCTCGAACGCGACCCCGACAACAAGGAAACGCTGAATGCAGTTTTCCGCTCGTTCCACACCATCAAGGGTGGCGCGGGCTTCATGAACCTGGGCGCGCTGGTTTCGGCCTGCCACCTGACTGAAAACCTGTTCGATGCGCTGCGCACCGGCGCCGCGCCGGTCACGCCGCTGTCGATCGAGGCGGCGCTGCAGGCTTCCGGCTTCGTCGCCGACCAGCTGACCGACCTGAATAACGGCACCGCGCCGGACGCACTGGCGCCGATGCCGGCCGACCTGGAAGCGATCCTGAAGGAGGCGATCGAAGGCAAGGCCAGCTCCGCTGCGGGCAAGGCCAAGCCTGCCGCTGCGCCGGCCCCTGCGGCAGCTGCACCGGCGCCTGCAACCGCCGCCGCGCCTGCCGCTGCTGCGCCTGCACCATCCGCCGATGGCCTGGACTGGGAAGGGATGTACCAGGCCGTGGTGCCGCCGGGCACCTATGTGCGCCCGGCCGCTGAAGTGCGCGCCGAAGGCGTGGCCGCGGCCCATGCCGCCGCCGAAGGCACTCCGGCCGCCGTGCATGCGCCGGCGCCTGAAGTCAAAGAGCGTCCGGCCGGCGAAGCCAAGCCGGCCAACGCGCCGGCGAAAGAAGAATCCATCCGAATCGACGCCGTCAAGCTGGACGCGCTGCTGGAAGTGGCCGGCGAATCGGTGCAGGCCGCCAACCAGGCCGCCGTGCTGCTGGAGCGCCTGCAGCAATTCAAGTTCGAAGGCCAGGCCGCCACGCTGATGTCGGCCCTGACCGAAACCCTGGAGCGCGCATCGCGCTACTCCACCGAACTGCAGCGCGCCACCCTGGCGACCCGCATGCAGCCGGTGGGCCGACTGTTCCAGAAATTCCCGCGCCTGGTGCGCGAACTGGCGAAAGACCTGGGCAAGGAAGTCGAGCTGACCATCGAGGGGGCGGAGACCGAAGTCGACCGCGTCGTGGTGGACAGCCTGTACGACCCGCTGGTGCACATGCTGCGCAACGCGCTGGACCACGGTGTCGAGGCGCCGGACGAGCGCCTGGCCAAGGGCAAGCCGCCGAAGGCCTATATCTCGCTGAAGGCATGGCAGGAGGCCAACTCGGTCATGATCGTGCTGCAGGACGACGGCAAGGGCATGGACCCGGTCGCGCTGAAGCGCAAGGCCGGCGAAAAGGGCTTGATCTCGCCGAGTGCGAACTTGAGCGACGACGAGTGCTACCAGCTGGTATTCCTGCCAGGTTTCTCGACCAAGGAAGTGGCGTCTTCCGTGTCCGGCCGCGGCGTCGGCATGGACGTGGTGAAGACCGCCGTGGAAAAGAACCGCGGCGCGATCCACATCGAATCCGCACTGGGCAAGGGTACCAAGTTCGCCATCCGCCTGCCGATCGAGCTGTCGATCGTGCCGACCATGCTGGTGTCCACCTCGGGCGCGCTGCTGGCGCTGCCGATGGCGGTGGTCGAGCGGGTGGTCGAACTGCCGGAAACCTTCATGGAAGTGGGTGGCGCGCCGGTCCTGAAGGACCAGGGCCGGCCGCTGCCGGTGCGTTCGCTGGCCGATGCGCTGGGCTACGAGCCATGCTCGGAGCGCGTGGGCATCGTGGTGAACTCGCCGCAACCATACATCCTGGCCGTGTCGGCAGTCGACGGTACTGCCGACCTGGTCATCAAACCTATGACTGCGCTGTCGGTGGACGGCATTACCGGCACCGCACGTTCCGCCGAGGGCGACCTGGTCCTAGTAGTTGGCCTATCGTTCCTAATGGACGGTTGCAGGGGAAGTGTAAGAATGGCGGCCTAAGGGCCACCCTTCAAAAGAAGATACAGAAAACACAAGCCTGCAGCCTCCCAAAAAGGGGCTGCAGGCTTTTTTTATTTGGCGCCATCGCTCAAAAACTACGCGAAATTGCTCACGAGGCGGAAAACGGCTAGGTTTTGCATTGCACAAAATATGGCATAATCAGAAGGCTCACCACATCAGACGGCATCATGAAAACGCTTTACGACAAACTCTGGGAATCCCACGTAGTACGCACTGAGGAAGACGGAACCGCCCTCCTGTACATCGACCGCCACCTGGTCCACGAAGTCACCAGCCCGCAGGCTTTTGACGGCCTGCGCACGGCCGGCCGCCAGCCTTGGCGCCTGTCGGCCAACCTGGCGGTGGCGGATCATAACGTTCCGACAACGGACCGTTCGCACGGCATCGAAGACCCGGTCTCGCGCCTGCAGGTGGAAACCCTGGACAAGAACACCAAGTCGGTCGGCATGACCTACTTCAATATGAACGACAAGCGCCAGGGTATCGTTCACGTCATCGGCCCGGAGCAGGGCGCGACCCTGCCCGGCATGACCGTCGTATGCGGCGACTCGCACACGTCGACCCACGGCGCCTTCGGCGCGCTGGCGCACGGCATCGGCACCTCGGAAGTGGAGCACGTGCTGGCGACCCAGACCCTGCTGGCCAAGAAGTCCAAGTCCATGCTGGTGCAGGTGGACGGCGTGCTGCCGGCCGGCGTGACCGCCAAGGACATCGTGCTGGCCATTATCGGCAAGATCGGCACCGCCGGCGGCACTGGCTACGCGATCGAATTTGCCGGCTCGGCGATCCGCTCGCTGTCGATGGAAGGCCGCATGACCGTCTGCAATATGGCAATCGAAGCCGGCGCGCGCGCCGGCATGATCGCTGTCGACGACACCACCATCAATTACGTCAAGGGCCGTCCCTTTTCGCCGGTTGGCCCGCAATGGGAGCAGGCGGTGGCCTACTGGCGCACCCTGCATTCCGACCCGGGCGCCAAGTTCGACTTCGTGGTGACCCTGGACGCGGCGCAGATCCTGCCGCAAGTGACCTGGGGCACCTCGCCCGAGCAGGTGACGTCGATCGACGGCCGCGTGCCCGATCCCGACCAGGAAAAAGACCCGGTCAAGCGCGACGCCATGGAAAAAGCCCTGGTGTACATGAACCTCACACCGAATACCCGCATCGAAGACATCCGCATCGACAAGGTCTTCATCGGCTCCTGCACCAATTCGCGCATCGAAGACTTGCGCGCCGCCGCCGCCGTGGTGCGCGGCAAGCAGCGCGCTTCCAACGTGAAGCTGGCGCTGGTGGTGCCGGGTTCCGGCCTGGTGAAAGAGCAGGCCGAGCGCGAAGGGCTGGACGCGATCTTCAAGGCCGCCGGCTTTGAGTGGCGCGAGCCGGGCTGCTCGATGTGCCTGGCCATGAACGCCGACCGCCTCGATCCGGGCGAGCGCTGCGCCTCGACTTCCAACCGCAATTTCGAAGGCCGTCAGGGCCAGGGCGGGCGTACCCACCTGGTATCGCCTGCCATGGCGGCCGCAGCCGGTATCGCCGGCCACTTTGTCGACGTGCGTGCCCTGCGCTGAATACTATAAGGATGTCCTGAAATGAAAACCCTATTCGCTATCGTGATTACCGCCCTCGTCCTGACCGGCTGCAATACTGTGTCCGGTTTCGGCAGGGACGTACAAAAGGCCGGCCAGGTCGTGACTAGCGCTGGCGGGAAATAACACCCTGCAGGCTGGGGCCGCGCCGCCTGCGCGCCCCGCGCCTGCCACCGAAGCAGAACGCAAATGGAAAAATTTACTGTCCTTGATGGCTTAGTTGCACCGCTGGACCGCGCCAATGTCGATACCGACGCGATCATCCCGAAACAATTCCTGAAGTCGATCCACCGCACCGGCTTTGGCCCCAACCTGTTCGACGAATGGCGCTACCTGGACCACGGCGAACCGGGCATGGACAACAGCAAGCGTCCGCTCAATCCGGACTTCGTGCTGAACCAGCCGCGCTACCAGGGCGCATCGATTCTCCTGACCCGCAAGAACTTCGGCTGCGGCTCCTCGCGCGAGCACGCGCCTTGGGCGCTCGACCAGTACGGCTTCCGCGCCGTGATCGCGCCAAGCTTTGCCGACATCTTCTTCAACAACTGCTTCAAGAACGGCCTGCTGCCGGTCGTTCTCACCGAAGCGCAGATCGATCATCTGTTCAATGAAGTCAAGGCATTCCCGGGTTACCGCCTGGTGGTGGACCTTGAGCAGCAGCGAGTCAGCACCAGCAACGGCTCCGTCTCCTACCCGTTCGAGATCGACGCCTTCCGCAAATACTGCCTGATGAATGGCCTGGACGATATCGGCCTGACCCTGCGTCACGCTGATGAAATTCGCGCGTTTGAAGAGCGCCGCCTGGTCAACCAGCCCTGGCTGGCCAACGTTATCTAACAGAACAGACAGATCAATAATGAAAATCGCAATCCTGCCGGGCGATGGCATCGGCCCGGAAATCGTCGGCCAGGCCGTGAAGGTCCTGAACGCACTCGACGAAAAATTTGAAATGGAAACCGCGCCCGTCGGCGGTGCAGGCTATGAGGCCAAGGGACACCCCTTGCCGGAAGAAACCCTGGCGCTGGCCAAGGCGGCCGACGCCATCCTGTTCGGCGCCGTGGGCGATTGGAAGTACGACACGCTGGACCGCCCGCTGCGTCCGGAACAGGCCATCCTGGGCCTGCGCAAGCACCTGGGCCTGTTCGGCAACCTGCGTCCTGCCATCCTGTACCCTGAACTGGCCGGCGCTTCGACGCTGAAGCCGGAAGTGGTGTCGGGCCTGGACATCCTGATCGTGCGCGAACTGACCGGCGACATCTACTTCGGCCAGCCGCGCGGCGTGCGCGAATGCCCGGATGGTCCTTTCAAGGGCCAGCGCGAAGGTTTCGATACCATGCGCTATGCGGAAGGCGAAATCCGCCGCATCGCGCACGTGGCGTTCCAGGCGGCGCAAAAGCGCGGCAAGCGCCTCACTTCCGTCGACAAGGCGAACGTGCTGGAGACTTTCCAGTTCTGGAAGGACATCGTCACCGACGTGCACAAGGAATATCCGGACGTAGCGCTGGACCATATGTACGTGGACAACGCCGCCATGCAGCTGGTGCGCGCGCCGAAGAAGTTCGACGTGATCGTGACCGGCAATATGTTCGGCGACATCCTGTCCGATGCGGCGGCCATGCTGACCGGTTCCATCGGCATGCTGCCGTCTGCTTCGCTGGATGCGAACAACAAGGGCCTGTACGAACCGTCGCACGGCTCGGCTCCTGATATCGCGGGCAAGGGCGTTGCCAACCCGTTGGCTACGATCCTGTCGGCCGCCATGATGCTGCGCTATTCGCTGAATCGCGCGGAGCAGGCGGACCGGATCGAAAACGCTGTCAAGAAGGTCCTGGCACAGGGCTTGCGCACGCCGGATATCTACGAAGAGGGCACCACCAAGGTGGGCACCTCGCAGATGGGCGATGCTGTGGTCGCGGCACTTTAAAGAATTCACACCCAAAGGAAAGCAAAATGAAACTCGTAGGTCTGGTTGGTTGGCGCGGTATGGTCGGTTCGGTCCTGATGCAGCGCATGCAGGAAGAGGGCGACTTTGCCCATATCGAGCCGGTTTTCTTCTCCACTTCGAACACCGGCGGCGCTGCGCCGAAGATGGCGAAGAATGAGACTACCCTGAAAGACGCCACCAACATCGACGAACTGAAACGCTGCGAGATCATCATCTCCTGCCAGGGCGGCGACTACACCACCGAGGTATTCCCTAAGCTGCGCGCAGCCGGCTGGAACGGCTACTGGATCGACGCAGCGTCGACCCTGCGCATGGACAAGGACGCCGTGATCGTGCTCGATCCGGTCAACCTGAACGTGATCAAGGACGCCATGTCCAAGGGCGTGAAGAACTTCATCGGCGGTAACTGCACCGTATCGTGCATGCTGATGGGCCTGGGCGGCCTGTTCAAGCAAGACCTGGTCGAGTGGATGACCTCCATGACCTACCAGGCGGCTTCCGGCGGCGGCGCGCAGCACATGCGCGAGCTGCTGACCCAGTACGGCACCATCAACGCTTCCGTCAAGCACCTGCTGGACAACCCTGCATCGGCCATCCTGGAAATCGACAGGCAAGTGCTGGCCACCCAGCACGGCATGTCGGCCGAGGAAACCAAGCAGTTCGGCGTACCGCTGGGCGGCAACCTGATCCCCTGGATCGACAAGGACCTGGGCAACGGCCAGTCGAAGGAAGAGTGGAAGGGCGGCGCCGAGACCAACAAGATCCTGGGCCGCGGCGAAGGCTTCGACCTGTCCCCGATCCATGTCGACGGCCTGTGCGTGCGTATCGGCGCGATGCGCTGCCACAGCCAGGCGCTGACCATCAAGCTGCGCAAGGACGTGCCGCTGGATGAAGTCAACGACATCATCGCCAAGGACAACCAGTGGGTGAAGTTCGTGCCGAACACCCGCGAAGCGTCGGTGAAGGAGCTGACCCCGGCCGCCGTCACCGGCAGCCTGACCATCCCGGTCGGCCGCGTGCGCAAGATGTCGATGGGCGGCGAATACCTGTCCGCCTTCACCGTCGGCGACCAGCTGCTGTGGGGTGCTGCCGAGCCGCTGCGCCGCATGCTGCGCATCGTTCTCGATAAATAATTAGTTATTAATGAGCTAATACCTGCTGATTAATAATCAAGATAAGAAGTATTTTCTAAGGGCCGGATTTCAAAGCGAATTCCGGCTTTTTTCTTTGAATCACAAAATATTTTCGGCATGAACGAAACAGAATAGGGGCTTGGAAGGGGTATTAGCGGGAGAATGCTTGCATGCTTCTAAGCATGATGTTATGTTTGGACCTCTGGAAAAGTAACTTTCTTTCCACGTTAACCACTTTCGTCGCCCACTATGCCTGTACAAAAACCTTCCAAGGTCGCTTCGTTCGCGTTGAAAACACTGACCGCCGCCGTGCTCGGCGGGGCTGTGCTCGCACCTCTTTCCGTCAACGCAGCTGGTCTTGGCAAGCTCACTGTTCTCTCCTCATTGGGGCAGCCGCTGCGCGCCGAAATCGAATTGACGGCCGTTTCGCCTGAAGAAGCGTCCGAACTGGTGGCCAAACTGGCCTCGCCGGATGCTTTCCGCGCCGCCAATATCGAATTCAATCCGGCACTGCTCAGCCTGCGCTTTGAGGTGGAGGCACGTGGTGCTCGCCAGTTCATCCGCATTACTTCCAGCCAGACCATCAACGAGCCTTTCGTCGATATGCTGCTGGAGCTGACCTGGACCAATGGCCGCCTGGTCCGTGAATACACCTTCCTGCTCGATCCTGCCGACCTGCGCACCGCGCAGGCGCCGCAAGTGGCAGGGGTTGCGCCGCGCAAGGCGGCTCCGGTCGCCGCCGCGCCAGCCGCCGCCCCCGCCGCCGCTCCTGCTGCTGCAAGCGCCGCTCCTTCGGCGCCTGCCGCAGCACGCGAGCCGCGCAATGGCGCGCCACAGGGTGGCGCTTCCGCCGACAGCTATGCAGTCCGCAAGGGCGACACGCTGGGCAAGATCGCCGGCCAACTGAAACCCGCCGACGTTTCGCTGGACATGATGCTGGTGGCGCTGTACCGCGCCAATCCGGACGCATTCAACGGCAACAACATGAACCGCCTGAAATCCGGCACCATCCTGTCGGTACCGGATGCCAGCACCATCAAGGGCACCAGCCAGGGCGAAGCGCACGGCGTCGTGGTGGCGCATGCCGCCGACTTCAATGCTTACCGCAACAAGCTGGCAGGGCAGGTTGCTGCCGCCACTCCGGCCAAGGAGCCGGAAGCCCAGCAGAGCCAGACCGGCAAGATCACGGCCCAGGTGAAAGAGCGCCCGACCGCTGTCACCGAGTCCAAGGACCAGCTGAAGCTGTCCAAGGCCGGCGAGGCCGCCAGCAAGGCTGGCAAGACTGGCGCGGTGGAAGACAAGATCGCCAAAGACCGCCAGATGGCTGACGCCAGCGCCCGCGTGAAGGAGCTGGAAAAGAACGTCAATGACCTCGAGAAGTTGATGGAGGTGAAGAACAAGGCTGGCGCCAGCGCGCAGTCGAAGGCCAGCGCCGCTGCCGCTGCAGCTGCTGCCAGCCCGGTAGCGAGCGCGCCAGCCAAGGCCTCGCCAGCGCCTGGACCAGCACCGGCACCAGCTGCATCGGCGCCAGCTGCATCCGCAGCGGCGCCTGTCGCTGCAGCTCCTGCGGCACCGGCGCCTGCGCCGGAACCAGCCAAGCCGGCCAAGCCAAAACGCAGCGTTGCCGCACCGGCTCCAGCCCCGGTGGGCCCAAGCCTGGTCGACACCATCATGGAAAACATCACCCTGATCGGTGCCGCCGTTGCCGCGCTGCTGGGTGGCGCCGCGCTGCTCATCATGCGCCGCCGCAAGGCTGCCGCCGAGGAGATGTCGCTGGCGAGCGCCGAAACCACCGGCACCCTGGGTGATCCAGGCACCACGGCGCACTCCCTGTTCGCCGAAACCGGCGGTCAGAGCGTGGACACCAGCAACAGCGTGTTCAACTCCAACTTCGCACCGTCGGCCAGCCAGCTCGATACCAATGAAGTCGATCCGGTGGCGGAAGCCGACGTGTACATCGCCTACGGCCGTGATGCTCAGGCTGAGGAAATCCTGAAGGAAGCGCTGCGCGTTCACCCTGAACGCCACCCAGTGCGCCTGAAGCTGCTGGAAATCTACGCCGGCCGCAAGGATGCGCGCGCCTTCGAAACCCAGGCCAGCGAGCTGTATTCGATGACCAAGGGTGTAGGCGACGAGTGGGCGCAAGCCGCCGCGCTGGGTTCGGGCATCGATCCTGACAATCCTCTGTACGTCAGCGCCGCGCAAGCGAAAGCTGCTGCAGGCCTGGGCGGCGCCGCCGCTGCGGGGGCTGCCGCTGCTGCACCGTTTGTCGCCAGCCAGTCGAATGAGCTGAACGACTTCGCCGCCATGTTCGCCGAGCCGGCGCCTGCCGCCGCTGCAACGGATGCGGGCGGCCTGGACCTGGACCTGAGCCACGAAGCGTCGCCAGTCGCTGCCGAAGCGAACCTGATGGACTTCGACCTCGATCGTGACGCCGCCGCGCTGCCATCCCTGGCCGAAGAAGCCAAGCCGGCTGCCAAAGCGGAGAGCAATACCCTGGATTTTGACTTGGGCGGGCTGAGCTTCGATGAACCAGCGCCTGCTGCTGCAGCCGCTGCTGAAGTGATTCCTGCCCCAGCTCCAATTCCTGCTGCGGAAGAAGCGCACGACCTGTCCTTCGACCTGGGCCTGGATGCGCCAGTAGCCAAGGTGGAAGCGGTGGAAGCTGCCCCGGCGCCTGACGCAATGGCCGATATCGGCATGGACTTCAACCTGGACCTGCCAGCCGCCAAGGCTGAAGCGCCTGCTGCTGCACCAGCTGCCAATCCGCTGGCGGAACTGGATAGCATGGACTTCTCGCTGCCTTCGGGCGGTGAAGCTGCGGCCCCGGTTCCTGCCGCGGAAGCTGCGCCGCTGTCGGCTGCTGATTTCGCACTCGACCTGCCAGGCATGGAAGCCCCGGCTCCTGCTGCAGCACCGGTTGCGGCGCCTGCCGACTTCGACCTGTCCAGCATCAACCTGGACCTGGGCGGCGCGAGCGCGCCGGCCGCACCGAAAGGCGAGGAAGAGATGTCCGCCATGCACATGGAAATGGACACCAAGCTTGACCTGGCGGTGGCCTACCAGGAAATCGGCGACAAGGAAGGCGCCCGCGAGTTGCTGGATGAAGTGATCCGCGGCGGCAGCGACGACCAGGTTGCACGAGCCAACTCCATGCGCGCACTGCTCGGCTAAACAGCAATTCGCCGTATAATGCCCGGTCACAGATCAATCTGACCGGGCATTTTTTATTTTGAAACGCATCGCATTAGGCATCCAGTACAACGGCGCCGACTGGCTTGGCTACCAGATCCAGCCGCACGGCCAGACCGTGCAGAACAAGCTGGAGGAAGCCATTGAGCGCTTCGCCTGCGTCAAACTGGGCACCACCTGCGCCGGCCGCACCGACGCCGGGGTGCACGCCCTGAACCAGGTGGTGCACTTCGACACCGAGCTCGATCGTGCCGAACATGCCTGGGTGCGCGGCATCAACGCCTTCCTGCCCGATTCGATCGGCGTGCGCTGGGCGCGCTACCTGCCCGAGGCGCCGACGCCGGAGCAGGAATTCCATTCCCGTTTCAGCGCCCGTTCGCGCACCTACCATTACCTGCTGTACAACCACCAGGTGCGCTCGCCGCTGCTGGCGGGCCGCGCCGGTTTCACGCACTGGGACCTGGACGTTGCACGCATGCGCGAAGCGGTCAAGCCGCTGATCGGCACCCATGATTTCACTGCCTTTCGCGCCTCCATGTGCCAGGCCAAGACGCCGGTCAAGGAAATGCAGATGATCGAGATCGAGCGCCATGGCGACATGATACTGTTCACGCTGCGCGCCAGCGCCTTCCTGCACCACATGGTACGTAACCTGGTCGGTTCCCTGGTCTACGTCGGCCAAGGACGCGAAAGCACCGACTGGCTGGGCGAACTGCTGGCGGGGAAGGATCGCACCAAGGCGGCGCCGACCTTCATGCCGGACGGCCTGTACCTGTCAAAAATCGAATACGACGAACAATGGGGCCTGCCGTACGAAGAGCCCAGCATCCTGCCCGCTTTCTGAGGAATCAAGCAATGCCACGCACCCGCATCAAGATCTGCGGCCTGACCCGCGAAGAAGACGTCCAGGCCGCCGTGGCGGCGGGCGCCGATGCGGTGGGTTTTGTATTTTATGAAAAGAGCCCGCGCTATGTAACGCCGGCGCGCGCAGCGGAACTGATTGCGCTGCTGCCGCCTTACGTGACCCCGGTCGGCCTGTTCGTGAACCATACGGCGCAGCAGGTGGCCGATACCGTGGCGGTGGCGCCAATATCACTTTTGCAATTCCACGGCGACGAGACGGCGCAGCAGTGCGCCGAGGCGGCGCGGGCGGCTGGCAGGGCGTTTGTGCGGGTCTTCCGCGTCAAACCCGACACAAGCGGCGCTGAGCTGCTAGAATATGAGCGACTTTGCCGCGCATCCAGTGGCTTGTTCTCGGGCCTCCTGCTCGACACCTTCGTGGATGCATATGGCGGCGCAGGAAAGGTTTTCGATTGGTCTCTAATCCCAAAAGATCTCGCGCATCGGGCCGTTTTGAGTGGTGGCTTGAGCGTGCAAAATGTGACTGGCGCAGTGGCCAGCGTTCGCCCTTACGCGGTTGACGTCTCAAGTGGCGTCGAGCGCGCCAAGGGCATCAAAGATGCTCGCCTGATCGCGGAGTTCATCCGCGGCGTGCGGGCAGCAGATGCCACGTTTGAGAAAGATCCGCACCATGAAAACCCCGGTTGATGCGCCTCCAGCGCACCTGTTCCACGCCTCGTCTTACCACCTGCCTGACGCCACCGGCCATTTCGGCCCTTACGGCGGCTCCTTTGTTGCCGAAACCCTGAGCTACGCGCTGGCCGAGCTGCGCGAAGCCTATGAGCGCTACAGCAAGGATGAACTGTTTCTCGAAGAGTTCCGCTATGAGCTGAAACACTTCGTCGGCCGTCCATCGCCTGTGTACCACGCCAAGCGCTGGTCCGACCAGCTGGGCGGCGCCCAGATTTTCTTCAAGCGCGAAGACCTGAACCATACCGGCGCGCACAAAATCAATAACGTGATCGGCCAGGCTTTGCTTGCCAAGCGCATGGGCAAGCCGCGCATCATCGCCGAAACCGGCGCTGGTCAGCACGGCGTTGCTACCGCGACCATTTGCGCCCGTTTTGGGCTGGAATGCGTCGTCTACATGGGCAGCGAGGATGTGAAGCGCCAGGCGCAGAACGTGTACCGCATGAAGCTCCTGGGTGCGACCGTGGTGCCGGTGGAATCCGGTTCCAAGACCCTGAAGGATGCGCTGAACGAGGCGATGCGCGACTGGGTGACCAATATTGAAAACACCTTCTACATCATCGGCACTGTAGCGGGTCCGCACCCGTACCCGATGATGGTGCGCGATTTCCAGTCGGTGATCGGCGAGGAATGCCTGCAGCAGATGCCTGAGATGACCGGGCGCCAGCCGGACTATGTGGTCGCCTGCATCGGCGGCGGTTCGAATGCGATGGGGATTTTCTATCCCTACATCGACCAGGCTGCGACGGCTCTGGTTGGCGTGGAGGCGGCAGGGGAGGGACTGGAGTCGGGCAAGCATGCTGCTTCGCTGACGGCCGGTTACCCGGGCGTTTTGCATGGCAACCGTACCTACCTGCTGCAGGATGAGGGCGGGCAGATTATCGAGACGCATTCGGTCTCGGCGGGCCTGGATTACCCGGGCGTGGGGCCGGAACACTCGTACCTGAAGGATTCGGGGCGCGCGCAGTACGTGTCGATTACCGATGATGAGGCATTGCAGGCTTTCCACGATTGCTGCCATATCGAGGGGATTATTCCTGCGCTGGAGTCGTCGCATGCGCTGGCGTATGCGGCCAAGCTGGCTGCGACGCTGCCGAAGGATAAGATCATCCTGGCTAATCTGTCGGGCCGTGGGGACAAGGATATGCATACCGTGGCGCAGCGCGCTGGGTTGCAGTTCTAAAACCGGTAAACCAGGGTCTGACCCAAGGGTCAGACCCATGTCTGATCACCTGCCGCGGGAGCGGGTCCAGGCCTTTGATCTTCTTCGAAAGTCAACAGCGCACACCCATGCACGCGGCTGCCGAGTAGACGGGGTCTGACCCTTGGGTCAGACCCAGGTTTACCGGGTTGAAAAGGAAAAAACATGACTCGTATCGCAAATACTTTCGCCGCCCTGAAAGCGCAAAACAAAAAAGCCCTGGTCACCTTCATCACCGCTGGTGACCCAGAACCCGGCAAAACCGTGGAACTGATGCACGCCCTGGTCGAGGGCGGCGCCGACATCCTCGAACTCGGCATCCCATTCTCCGACCCGATGGCCGAAGGCCCCGTGATCCAGCGCGCCTGCGAGCGCGCCCTGGCCCATGGTGTCAGCATCCGCGACTGCTTCGACTTCGTGCGTGAATTCCGCAAAACGAACAGCACCACCCCGGTGGTCCTGATGGGCTACGCCAACCCGATCGAGCGCCTGGGTGCCGACGCCTACATTGACGCCAGCAGCTCCGCCGGCGCCGACGGCGCCATCGTGGTCGACTACCCGCCGGAAGAGTGCGAGGAATTCGCGGCCAAGATGCGCGCGGCAGGGCAGGACCTGATCTTCCTGCTGGCCCCCACCTCGACCGAAGCGCGCGTGCAGCAAGTGGCGCGCGTCGGCAGCGGTTTCACGTACTATGTGTCACTGAAAGGCGTCACCGGCGCCGGCCACATCGACACCGAAGACGTGGCGCGCCGCCTGGACATGATCCGCAAGCACGTCCAGCTGCCGCTGGGCGTCGGCTTCGGCATCCGCGACGGCGCGACCGCCAGGGCCGTGGCCAGTGTGGCCGATGCCGTGGTGATCGGCAGCCGCATCATCCAGGAAATCGAGGCGGCAGGCCCGGAAAATGCTGCAAAATCAGTACGATCGTTCGTTTCCGGCATTCGCCAGGCACTCGACGAAAAGCGTTGATCTGAAAGCAATAATCTGCCTGTTTTGTTCGACAGGACAGGCAGAACCGGCTACACTTCCGGCCTAAGTTAGTGCAAGAGGAGAAATTTATGAGCTGGTTGGAAAAATTGCTGCCACCGCGCATCCAGCGCTCGGACGCTGCCGCTCGCAAGACAATGCCTGAAGGCCTGTGGGTGAAATGCCCATCCTGCGAGGCTGTGCTGTACCGTACCGACCTCGAGTCGAACCTGCACGTCTGCCCAAAATGCGACCACCACATGCGTATCCGCGCCCGTGAGCGCCTGGACGCACTGCTGGACGCCGGCGGCCGTTATGAAATCGGCCAGGAAACCTTGCCGGTCGATACGCTGAAGTTCAAAGACAGCAAGAAATACCCTGATCGCCTGAAGCAGGCGATGGAAGCCACCGGCGAAACCGACGCCCTGATCGCGATGGGCGGCTCGATCATGAGCCTGCCGGTTGTCGTGGCGTGCTTCGAATTCGAATTCATGGGCGGTTCCATGGGTTCCGTGGTGGGCGAGCGTTTCGCCCGCGCAGCCCAGGTTGCGCTGGAACAGAAGGTGCCGTTCATCTGCGTGACCGCCACCGGCGGCGCCCGTATGCAGGAAGGCCTGCTGTCGCTGATGCAGATGGCGAAAACCACCGCCATGCTGACCAAGCTGGCCGAGAAGAAGCTGCCGTTCATCTCGGTGCTGACCGACCCGACCATGGGCGGCGTGTCCGCATCGTTCGCCTTCATGGGCGACGTGGTGATGGCAGAGCCGAAAGCGCTGATCGGCTTTGCCGGCCCGCGCGTGATCGAAAACACCGTGCGTGAAAAGCTGCCGGAAGGCTTCCAGCGTTCCGAGTTCCTGCTGCAGAAGGGCGCGATCGACATGATCGTGGACCGCCGCCAGATGCGCGAAGAAATCGCCCGCCTGCTGGCGCTGATGCAGAACCAGGCCGTCGAAGTTCTGGCCTAAGCTTTACGTTTTACCCGGCGCGCGCAGCCTCCTGCGCTGCGCGCCCAGACTCCCTCCCTGGCGATAATGTCCAATCTCCCGAATACCCTCCCCGAATGGCTTGCGCTGATCGAGTCGCGCCACGCCGAAACCGTCATCAATATGGGCCTGGAGCGCGTACGCGCGGTCAAGGAACGCATGGGCCTGCAGTTCAAGTGCCCGGTCATCATGGTGGCCGGCACCAACGGCAAAGGCTCGACCTGCGCTATGCTGGAGTCGATCCTGCTGCAGGGCGGCTACCGCGTTGGCCTGTACATCAAGCCGCACTTCCTGCACTTCAACGAGCGTGCGCGCCTGAATGGGGACATGGCGAGCGACGAGCAGCTGGTGGAGGCATTCAATTTCGTGGAACGGGCGCGCGGCGACATCTCGCTGACGTATTTTGAATTCACCACGCTGGCGATCATGCACCTGATGTCGCAAGCGCCCCTGGATGTGGTCATCCTGGAGGTGGGGCTGGGCGGACGCCTGGATGCGGTCAATGTGATCGACGCCGATGTTTCCATCGTGACCAGCGTCGACATCGACCACGTGGATTACCTGGGCGGCACGCGCGAACAGATCGGCTTCGAGAAAGCCGGCATTTTCCGCACCGGCAAGGCGGCGATCTGCAGCGACCCGGTGCCGCCGCAGGCACTGATCGACCATGCCGTGGAAATCGGCGCCGACCTGTGGCTGATGGGCCGTGACTTTAATTATGCGGGCGACAAGCAGCAGTGGAACTATGGCGGCCGTTCGCAGCGCCGCAATTCGCTGGCTTATCCTGGCTTGCGCGGCGCCAACCAGCTGCTCAACGCCTGCGCGGCGCTGGCTGCACTGGAAGCGCTGAAGATGGAACTGCCAGTCGGCGCGCAGGAAGTCCGCACCGGCCTGGTGATGGTGGAACTGCCGGGCCGCTTCCAGGTGCTGCCGGGCCGTCCGACCGTGATTTACGACGTGGCGCACAACCCGCACGCTGCTGCCGCGCTGGCGCAGAACGTGGGCAATATGGGCTACAGCCCGTACACCTTCGCGGTGTTCGGATCCATGCACGACAAGGATATCGATGGCGTGATCAAGGCCATGGCGCCGTGCGTCGACCATTGGTGCCTTACCAATCTGCCATCGCCGCGCGCGGCCACCGCTTCCGAGCTGGCCGCCAAGGTGCAGTCGATTGAACCGAAAATGGGTGAGAAAACCGCCAATATTTTCGATGATCCAGGCCAGGCATTCGCAAATGCGATGAGCAGGGCGGGCGAGAATGATAGAATTGTGGTCTTTGGATCATTCCTGACCGTCGCCGGCGTCATGGCGGCGAAAAAATCCTCACTCCACTGAGAAAATCACGCATGGGCTTGTTATCGAAATTTGGCAAAGACAAGCAAGATGCCGCTGGTGAAGACAGCGGCTACTATCGCGCCCAGGACGACCGGGACCTGAGCGAAAAAGCCCGTTCCAAGCGCGCATCCAGTGCCGGCGCCGACGCGGCACCGCGCCGCGGCGCCGGTAAAAATACTCCAGATCCTGTACTGCCAGAGAAAAAGCGCGCCCGCCGCCGCCTGGTCGGCGCCATTGCGCTGGCCCTCGCTGTTGCCATCGGCCTGCCGATGCTGCTCGATTCCGAACCTAAATCGTCGGTGTCGGATATCGCCATCAATATGCCGTCCAAGGACAAGCCGGGCGAGCCGCTGAATGGCGGTCCTGCGACCGCACCTGCGCCGGTTCCAGCAATCGAACAGCCAGCCGCGCCAAGCCAGGCTCCAGCCACAACGCCTGCTTCCGCCAAGCCGGCCGCCGCGACGTCTTCGCGCACAGTGGCGCCGGTCGCCGCAGCCGGCGCCGCCCTCGACAAGGGCGAAGAGATTGTCCACTTGCCGAGCAAGCCGGCGGTGACCGAACCTGTAAAGCCGCCAAAAGCGGCCGAACCAAAAGCGACCGAGCCTAAAGTCGCCAAGGCCGAAGTAAAGCACACCGAACCGAAGCCGGAGCCGAAGAAACCGGAAGCCAAGCCCGCCCCGTCCGACGATGCGCGCGCCATGGCTATCCTGGAAGGCAAGCCCGCCGAAGCTGCGCCATCGACCAAGTTTGTGATCAAGGTCGGCGCCTTCGCCGCGAAAGAAAAAGTGGAAGAGCTGCAGCGCAAGCTGGGTGATGCCGGCATCAAGTCCTATGCGCAAAAGGTCACTACCGCCAGTGGCGAATTGACCAGCGTGCGAGTCGGTCCATTCCCGAACAAGGAAGAAGCCGAAAAGGTCAAAGCCAAGCTGGTCAAACTGGGCCTGAACGGCAGCCTGACCCCGGCCTGACAGGATGATCTGAGGCTGCACTGACGTGACGATTTTTGATTACCTGGTTATTTTCGTGCTTGTCTCCTCCGTCATCATCGGCACCCTGCGCGGCCTGGTCAAAGAAATACTCTCGCTGGCCGGCTGGATCATTGCCTTTGTCGTCGCCAACGCTTACGGCCCGTGGCTCGCGGCCATGCTGCCGGAGGCCATCCCGGGCGTCGTGGTGCGCCTGATTGTTGCCTTCATTGCACTGTTTATCGTTGCGCGCATCCTGATTGCCCTGGTGACCATGGCGATCGAGGCGCTGATCGAGGCCGGCGGCCTGTCGCTGGCCGATCGCGGCCTGGGAAGCTTGTTTGGACTGGCGCGAGGCATTGTGATTGTGCTGGCCGGCGTCATATTGGCAGGGATGACTTCCATGCCGAAGCAGGATTTCTGGAAGAACGCGCTGTTGAGTCCCATGGCGGAATCCGGCGTGCGAAGCGTAAAACCATTCCTGCCCGCCGATGTGGCGCAGCATGTCCATTTTTAGAATTCGTTAAATCCGCAGTACCAAGTTTAGGAGCACACCATGTGTGGCATCGTCGGCGTCGTATCCCACCAACCAGTCAACCAGATGCTGTATGACGCGCTGCTGCTGTTGCAGCATCGCGGCCAGGATGCGGCAGGCATCGCAACCAACCAAAGCAACACGTTCTCCATGCACAAAGCCAATGGCCTGGTGCGCGACGTGTTCCGCACCCGGAATATGCGTTCGCTGAACGGCAATTCCGGTATCGGCCATTGCCGCTACCCGACCGCCGGTTCTTCCAGCGAAGAAGAAGCGCAGCCGTTCTACGTCAACGCGCCGTTCGGCATCACGCTGGCGCACAACGGCAACCTGACCAACTGGGAACAGCTCAAGGACGAGATGTTCAAGAATGACCGCCGTCACATCAACACCGATTCCGACTCGGAAGTGTTGCTGAACGTGCTGGCGCACGAGATCCAGAAAGCCTCCACCGACGTTCACCTGACGCCGGCCAACATCTTCCAGGCGGTGACGGTGCTGATCAAGCGCGTGCGCGGCGGCTATGCTGCGGTGGCGCAGATCGCGGGCAGCGGCATGCTGGCTTTCCGCGACCCGAACGGCATTCGTCCGCTGTGCCTGGGCGAAAACGAGACCGCCGATGGCAAGGAATACATGATTGCGTCCGAATCCGTGGCGCTGGAAGGCATGGGCTTCCGTTTCGTGCGCGACGTGCTGCCGGGCGAAGCGATCTTCATCGACAACGACAACAACCTGCATGCGCAGATCTGCGCCGCCGCGCCGAAACTGAATCCTTGCGTGTTCGAGTACGTGTACCTGGCGCGTCCTGACTCCGTGATCGACGGCGCCTCCGTCTACAACACCCGCCTGAAAATGGGCGAGTACCTGGCAGACAAGATCAAGCGCGAAGGCCTGGCCGAAGGGGTGGACGTTGTGATGCCGATCCCTGATTCCTCGCGTCCTGCTGCGATCCAGCTGGCGATGCGCCTGGGGGTGGATTACCGCGAAGGCTTCATCAAGAACCGTTACATCGGGCGCACCTTCATCATGCCTGGCCAGGCGATGCGCAAGAAATCCGTGCGCCAGAAGCTGAACGCCATCGGCGACGAGTTCAAGGACAAGGTCGTGCTGCTGGTGGACGACTCCATCGTGCGCGGCACCACGTCGCGCGAAATCGTGCAGATGGCGCGCGAAGCCGGCGCCAAGAAAGTGATCTTCGCCTCCGCCGCGCCGCCGGTGCTGTACCCGAACGTGTACGGCATCGACATGCCGACCCGCGACGAACTGATCGCCCACGGCCGCACCGTACAGCAGATTTGTGAAGAAATCACCGCCGACGCGCTGGTCTACCAGGACCTGGAAGACTTGAAGAAATCCATCGCCGACGTCAACCCTGCGCTGACGGAATTCGAAGCGTCCTGCTTCGACGGCAAGTACATCACCGGCGACGTGTCGGCAGAGTACCTGGACCGCATCGAGCAGGCGCGCCACAACCCAAAGAAGGCCAAGGTTGCTGAAGACGCGGCACGCACGCAACTGAACCTGAATACAGCTACGACGGAATCCTGATGAAGAACTACGGCTTCACGACCACCATCCTGCACAACGACCGCCAGAAAGGCATCGAACACGGCTCGCTGCACAAGCCGATCCACACCTCGGTGACTTTCGGCTATGCCGACGCTCGCCAGCTGGCGTCGGTCTTCCAGGGCAAGGAGCCGGGCTTCCGCTACGGCCGCCAGGGCAACCCTACCGTTGCCGCGCTGGAGGATAAGGTCAGCAAGATGGAGCAGGGCGTGGGCACGATCTGCTTCGCTACGGGCATGGGCGCCATCGGCGCCGTGTTCCAGGCGCTGCTGCGTGCCGGCGACCATGTCGTGTCGTCGTCTTTCCTGTTCGGGAATACCAACTCGCTGTGGCAAACCGTGGCCGGGCAGGGCGTGGGCGTGGACTTTGTCGACGCCACCGACGTGGCCAATGTGGCGGCCGCGCTCAAGCCTGAAACCCGCATGGTGTTCGTGGAAACGATCGCCAACCCGCGCACCCAGATCGCCGACCTGAAACGCATCGGCGAACTGTGCGCGGAGCGCGGCATCCTGTACATCGTCGACAACACGATGACCTCGCCCTACCTGTTCCGCCCGAAAGACGTCGGCGCGGGCCTGGTGGTGAATGCCCTGACCAAATCGATTGGCGGCCATGGCAACGCCTTGGGCGGCGCGCTGACCGATACCGGCGCATATGACTGGACCAGGTTCCCGAATATCTTCGAGAACTACAAAAAGAACCCTTCGGTCCAATGGGGCCTGGTGCAGATCCGCGCCAAGGCGCTGCGCGATTTCGGCGCGTCGCTGGCGCCGGAAGCTGCCCACCATATCGCCGTTGGCGCTGAAACGCTGGCGCTGCGCATGGACCGCACTTCCGCCAATGCCCGCGCGCTGGCGGAAATGCTGGAAGCGGATGAACGCGTGGCTGCCGTCTACTACCCCGGCCTGGAATCGCACCCGCAGCATGGCATCGCAGCTGAGCTGTTCAAGGATTTCGGCTCGCTGTTGAGCTTTGAACTGAAGGAAGGTATCGACTGCTTCGACTACCTGAACAAGCTGAAGCTCGCGATCCCAACCTCCAACCTGGGCGACACCCGCACCCTGGTGATTCCCGTCTCGCACACCATCTTCTACGAGATGGGCCCAGAGCGCCGCGCCTCGATGGGCATTGCCGACAGCCTGATCCGCGTCTCCGTCGGCATCGAAGACACCGCCGACCTGATCGCCGACTTCAAGAGCGCCCTCGACTAATACACTCCAGCCCGTGTCCCACCATGGGGTCACACCCGAAATGGGACACGAGTTCAGCTGTTTATCGGCCGAGCCCGTGTCCCGAAACGGGTGTGACCCCAAGGTGGGACACGGGCTCAGCCGTTAGCGCAGCGCTTTTTCCACCACGGCTTTCATGGCGGGCATGGCGCAGCGCAGTGCCCCGTGGCCGCAGTCGGTGTCGAGGATGGTGGCTTCTTCCTTGCGCAGCCTGGCGAAGGTGATGCTTGGCGCGGGATTGACCAGGTGGTCTTGCGCGGCATTGATTGGATAAACGTGTGCCTTGATGCGGGCTGCAGCGTCTTCTATCTTGCCGCCTTGGGCAATGTCGTGGCCGAGGATGGCGCGGATCTGCCAGAGGGAGTTGTTGGCGTCCGTGCCGTCTGGATCGGAGGCCATGCTCTCGCGGTAGAACTTCTCGAAGTCCTTTGGTGCGGTGCGTGCGCTGCGGTGTGCGGGACTGTCGAAGTTCATGGCGAACAGCAGGTTATACATCGGCAGGGGCGGATTCTTTGTGTATCGGCCGCCTGCATAGGCCGGCTCGTCGACCACGGACTTCTCGACGATGCGCAGGAACAGCATGTCGGAAGACGTCAGTCGCGGCGTGCCAGCAATCGGGATGGCGACGTCCATGAAGCCTGGGTAGCTTGCCGCCCACTGGAACGTCTGCATGCCGCCCATCGAGTAGCCCATGACGGCGTGCAGGTGGTTGATGCCCAGTTTTTCCGTCAGCAGCTTGTGCTGGCTTTCCACCATGTCGCGCACGGAAAATTGCGGGAAGGCAGTGCCGGGCTGGGTCTTGCTGTTGGAGGGGGAGCAGGAAACGCCGTTGCCCAGCGCATCGACGACGATCACATACCATGGCGCGGGATCGAACAAGGCGCCGCTTTGCAGCATGCCGATGGCGTCGCGGCTGGTGCCGGTGTGCCAGGTGGTGAACAGGATGGCGTTGGACTTGTCCGCATTCAGGGCGCCGATGGTGCGGTAGCCGATCGCGCAGTCGTTGATGGTGGCTTTGCTCTCAAGCTGCAGGTCGCCCATTTTGGCGAATTGCTGCTGCGGTGCGGCGCCGTAGGCGATGGACGCAATTGCGAGCGCACACAGGGTGGCGCTGAAACGGCGGGCAAACATGTCTCCTCCTTCTCTTTTTGTTGATGCAAGAAGGATAACTCTTGCTGCGGCTTCTTGGCACGCCGGTGCGACGGGCTGCAGGAATCTGCGGCCAGGACGGCTTAGAAAGGCACTACGCCGGCCATTTTGTAGGGATGGCGCCAGCCGGGGAGGGCACGAATCCGCTCCAGCCAGGCACCCACGTGCGCCGGGTAGCCGACCTGGGCTTGCTCGGGCCAGAACATATAGCCGCAAGTTGAGAAGTCGGCGACGGTGGGCGCATCGCCAAGCAGGAAGCTGCGGCCGTCGGACAGCTCCTCGTTCAGGCGGGCGATATCGGCATCGAAGCGGGTGCGCATCCAATCGAGCACGCCGGGCGGGTAAGCTTGCCGGTCGAAGCGCTGGCCGAAGCGCAGATGGGGCAGGGAGGTGCCAATGCGGTTGGCTTCCCAGAACAGCCATTCGCGGCAGCGCGCCAAGCGTTCGGCTGTTTCGCCGCCGAAGGCTTTTGTGTGCTGTGCAAGGAATAGCAGGATAGCGTTGGATTGCACGTAGGGTTGCCCATCGTGCACCAGCAGCGGGACTTCGCCGTATCTGGCGAGACTGCGAAAAGGTTCGGGACGCGCCGCGCGGTCGAGGCGCAAATCGACTTCTTCGTATTCGTATGGCAGCGCCGCCACTTCCAGCATCAGCCGCACCTTGAAGGCGTGGCCCGATTCGGCGCTGCCGTACAGCTTGAACATCAGTGCCAGGTCCGCATCAGGCCGACTGCCAGTCCTTCCAGGGCGAAGTCGTCTTCCGGGTTGACGGTGATGATGTTGAAGTCCGGGTTTTCCGGCAGGAGTTCGATCTTGCTGCCGGTCTTGCGGTAGGTCTTGACCGTGACGTCGTTGCCGATGCGGGCTACCACCACCTGGCCGTTACGGGCGCTGTCGGTCTTTTTCACCGCCAGCAGGTCGCCGTCCATGATGCCGATGTCGCGCATCGATTCGCCGCGCACTTTCAGCAGGAAGTCAGGCTTGGCAGAGAACAGGTTGGGGTCGACGCTGTAGGTCGTTTCCAGGTTTTCCTGTGCCAGGATGGGCGAGCCGGCGGCCACACGGCCGATCAGGGGCAGGCTGACCAGTAAGCCTGCAGGGACGGCTGGCATGTCGTCGAATTCGACTTTGGCGCGCGGAGCTGGACTTGGTTTTGCGGTGCCGGTTGCCGGGCCGCCGAAGTTGCCGGTCAGGCGGATGCCGCGCGAAGTGCCGGCGGTGATTTCAATTGCGCCTTTGCGCTGCAGCGCCTTCAAGTGTTCTTCCGCTGCGTTGGCGGATTTGAAGCCGAGCTCTGCGGCGATTTCTGCGCGGGTCGGTGGAAAACCCGTGTTTTCAATTGCATCCTTGATCAGGTCGAGGATCTGTTCTTGTCGTGCTGTGAGCTTGATCATGGCGCCATGGTGGACTGTGATTATAGACAGTCTGTATTTTTGTACAGTATGAAAGGAATTGCAAGCAAATTTGTTGCATCGACAGAAAATATTCGGCTTAATGTTGATTCGATAACCATTGGAGGTGCGGATGGGACGGCTTGCTTTCTTGCTGGCGGCGGGGATTTCGCTTTTCGGTGCATTGATCCATTTTGCGGCGCCGCTGCTGGGGCCGGAGTGGTACGCCTTCCTCCAGGCCCCGCCCGGAGTGGTGGCGTCCGCCCGTGCAGGGACTTGGTTCGCGCCAGCCGGCGCGGCAGTCATCGGCGCGCTGATGTTCGTCTGCTGTCTGTATGCGCTGGCAGGTGCAGGCCGTTTGCACTGGCTGCCGTTTGCGCAAATGGCGCAGGGCACCATCGCTGCGGTTTGCCTGCTGCGGGGATTGCTGGTTGTGCCTTACCTTTATAAGTTCCCAGAGCGCATGTGGACGTTTGACGTCATTGCTTCGCTTATCTGGGTCGCGGCTGGCATTGCTTTCATGGTTGGAATCATGATTGCTTCTGTATCGTCAGATACGCAAGCCAGCAGCGTTTAAAGCATTTTTGAGCGAGTCCGCATCAAACAAGGCGACAGCCAGCTGGTCGAGTTGCGCCGGATCCGCGCGCGCCAGGGCTTTCATTGCGCGGCCGGGTAGCCTGCCATACCGCGCTTCCAGCTGAAGCATGAGCGTGCGACGCTGACCCTGCATTGCGCCGAGCGCTTCTCCTTCAGCCCTGCCTTCAGTCCGGCCCTCAGCCAAGCCCTCCGCCAAGCCTTTAGCCAAGCCTTTAGCCAAGCCCTTCGCCAAGCCCTCAGCCCGACCTTCATCCTCGGCCCGCTTTTTGCAGCGTCGCAAAATTAGTTCGGGAATAATGTAATTGAGGCTGTTTTTGTCCTCTTTCTCATGCTCCAGGATAAATTCTTCGATATCCATGATTAACCTCCTTCGCCAAGCCATTGGGAGCGGCAGCATCCAGTCTAAGACCTTTTGCAGTTCGATTAGTTCCTGGCCTGTGATGTGATTTTCGTGAAGCGACCACAACAAGCGGCGCTTCGTACGGTAGCGCACTTCGGGATGGCGGCGGGTAGCCAAGGCGATCACATGGCAAGCCAGTGCCAAGGTTGCCGGCTCCCTTGCATCGAGCAGCGTCTCCAGCCTGTCGCGGAAGTCCAGCAATTTGGCGATTGGGAAGCGGAAGGTGGTGCCGCAACCGTAAAGCAATTGCGAGGTGGAGTTCGGGCGCCAGGTAGGACTCGGATCGCCAAGGATTGCCAGGCTGAAGACCTGCATGCCGAAACGATCGCGCAGCCGGGCATGGTAAAGCTCCATGCGTTCTGCGAAGCACGCTTGCCGGGTACATTGGATTTCAATGTGAATGCAGGCCTGCTGCCCGCTTTTAAGTGACACGATGGCAACAAAATCAGGTTCACGTTCACCCGTCCGGCTGTCGGCTGCCAAGGGCGGCAGGTTCTTGTCGGGAATGCAATATCGGAGCGCCCAGTCGATCAAGGCGTAAATTTCCGGGAAAAGGTTCGCCAGCACAGCAGGCAGGCTGCGCAGCAGCAAGAGCTTCCAGGCGAGGTCAGGACGGTCCATGGCCCAGCATGCCAGGCCCAGGGCAGGGCGTTTTGCGCGGCGTCAGTAAACCTTGAGCCGGGCGGCAAAGTCTGCTATGCTTGCGGGCTTACCTCTTCCCACACCCGTCTTGACGCCGGGGTGGGCTATATTCACAGTCCTTAAGGGAGTTATTAATGCGTCACTACGAAATCGTATTTATCGTCCATCCGGACCAGAGCGAGCAAGTGCCCGCGATGATCGAACGTTACAAGACCAGCGTGACCTCGCGCGGCGGTAACGTGCACCGTGTTGAAGATTGGGGCCGCCGTCAAATGGCTTACTCGATCCAGAAACTGGCCAAGGCACACTACATCTGCATGAACATCGAGTGCGACAACGAAACTCTGGTCGAACTGGAAACTGCGTTCAAATTCAATGATGCCGTGCTGCGTCACCTGACCGTCAAGATGAAGAAAGCGGAAACCGCTCCTTCCCCGATGATGAAGTCGGTCCAGCGTGAAGACGCGGCCAAGAGCCATCGCGCCGAAGCCCCAGCAGCGCCTGCAGCGGCCTAATTCCTGACAGGAGACGGTCTGTACAACCAGCTCCGGGTGACCGCCCTGATCGCCGAACGGGATGAAATTCGTTACACCCCGGCCGGCCTGCCGATTGTGAATGCAAGCTTGCAGCACAGTTCGCAGCAGACAGAGGCAGGCATTGCCCGACTGACCGAGTTTGAGATCCCTGCCGTTGCGGCAGGCGAGTTGTCAAAACGATTCAGTCAGGCGCCCCTTGGAGGCTTGTACGAGTTCACCGGCTTCCTGGCCAAGAAGAACCGCAATAGCAGAACCCTGGTGTTTCACATCATTGATTTTCGTGCTGTTTAAGACAGCGCAATTTTTAAATACAGGAGCCTAAAATGGCATTCGGTAAAAAGTTCGACAAAAACAAGCTCAAGCTGAAAGAAAAGCGCAAGCAACAAAACCCACTGTTCAAGCGCAAGAAGTTCTGCCGCTTCACCGCCGCTGGCGTTGAGCAAGTGGACTACAAAGACGTAGACACCCTGAAAGATTTCATCCAGGAAAACGGCAAGATCATGCCAGCACGCCTGACCGGTACCAAAGCGCACTACCAGCGCCAAGTCGACACCGCGATCAAGCGCGCCCGCTACCTGGCCCTGCTGCCATACACCGATCTGCACCACGCTTAATTAGCGATCAGATCAGAGATCCTGGAGAAATATTATGCAAATCATCCTGCTGGAAAAAGTTGTTAACGTCGGCAACCTGGGCGACGTGGTGAAAGTGAAAGACGGCTACGCCCGTAACTTCCTGATCCCTCAGAAACTGGCTCGCCGCGCTACCGCCGCTGCCGTTGCTGAATTCGAAGCCAAGCGCGCTGAACTGGAAAAAGCTGCTGCCGCCAAGCTGGCTGCTGCTCAAGCCCAAGGCGAAAAGCTGGCCGGCATGACCGTGACCGTATCCCAGAAAGCCGGCGTTGACGGCCGTCTGTTCGGTTCCGTGACCAACTTCGACATCGCTGAAGCCCTGTCGAAAGCTGGCTTCGCAGTGGAAAAAGCTGCTGTGCGCCTGCCAACCGGTCCTCTGAAGACCACCGGCGAGTTCCCAGTGGCCGTTGCCCTGCACACCGACGTGGTAGTGGAAGTCACCGTTGCCGTCGTAGGCGAAGCTGCTTAATCAGCGTCGTATCTACATCAAAAAAGCCGGGTTCGCCCGGCTTTTTTTATTTTCCGGCGATATTCCCGGCTTGCCGAAGCAGGTATAATGCGCGCCATGAACGCCGCACCCCAGTCCGACCCACAAGTCGATTCTCTCCGCATCCCGCCGCACTCGATCGAGGCAGAGCAATCTGTCATCGGTGGTTTGTTGCGTGACAACGCGGCGTGGGACCGTATTGCGGACTTCATGAATGCGGAAGACTTCTACCGCTACGACCACCGCATCATCTTCGAGCAGATGATCCGCCTGATTAACTCGGGCAAGCCGGCCGACGTGGTGACTGTGTTCGAAGCCCTGAGCATGCTGGGCAAGGCGGACGAGGTGGGCGGCATGGCCTACCTGAACGCCATGGCGCAGAACACGCCGTCGGCGGCCAATATCCGCCGTTATGCGGAAATCGTGCGTGACCGCGGCGTGCTGCGCAAGCTGATCACCGTGGCCGACGAAGTGTCCGGCAACGCCTTCAGCCCGCAAGGCAAGGATGTCAAGCAGATCCTGGACGAGGCGGAAGCGAAGATCTTCGCCATCGCCGAAGCGGGTTCGCGCGGCGCCGCCGGCTGGCTGCCGGTGCAGCCGCTGCTGACCCAGGTGGTGGAGCGTATCGACGAACTGTATTCGCGCGATTCCGGCTCCGAAATCACCGGCGTGCCGACCGGCTGGACCGACCTGGATAAGATGACATCGGGCCTGCAGCCGGGCGACATGGTGGTCGTGGCCGGCCGTCCGTCGATGGGCAAGACCGCCTTCTCGATGAACATCGCCGAAAACGTGGCGGTGGAGGCCGGCCTGCCGGTCGCCGTGTTCTCGATGGAGATGGGCGGCGTGCAGCTGGCCATGCGTATGCTTGGTTCTGTCGGCCTGCTGGACCAGCACCGCCTGCGTACCGGCAAACTGATCGACGAGGATTGGCCGCGCCTGACGCACGCCATCCAGAAAATGAATGAAGCCCAGGTCTACATCGACGAGACCCCGG
Organism: Massilia eburnea; assembly: GCF_009720745.1. Lineage (GTDB taxonomy): Bacteria > Pseudomonadota > Gammaproteobacteria > Burkholderiales > Burkholderiaceae_D > Rugamonas > Rugamonas eburnea. The sequence continues at coordinate 140,956 of NZ_WNKX01000008.1, forward strand.
CACTGAACCCGATCGAGATGCGCGCCCGTGCGCGCCGCCTGGCCCGCCAATGCGGGAAACTGGGCCTGATCGTGGTCGACTACCTGCAGCTGATGCAGGGCAGCCAGCCGGGCGACAACCGCTCGGCCGAGATTTCCGAGATCTCGCGTTCCCTCAAGGGCCTGGCCAAGGAGCTGCATTGCCCCGTCATTGCACTCTCCCAGCTGAACCGATCGCTGGAACAACGTCCCAATAAACGTCCCGTCATGTCCGACCTGCGCGAATCCGGCGCTATCGAGCAGGACGCGGACGTGATCATTTTCCTGTATCGCGACGAAGTCTATAACCCCGACTCGCCGGATAAAGGTACCGCCGAGATCATTATCGGCAAGCAGCGTAACGGTCCGATCGGCGCGGTGCGCCTGACCTGGATCGGTGCGTACACCAAGTTTGGCAATTACACCGGTAACCTGTCGATCTACCAAGGCGACTGATTACCAGGCAAGCCACGCTGGGTGGCTATGCTGCAGTACCAACGAATCAACCAACGGAGAACAAAAATGTTTGGACGCTTGATGCCCTCGGAGGGCAAATTCTTTGACATGTTTAACCAGCACGCGGAACTGTGCGTGAAGGGCGCCAAAGAGATGCTGGGCCTGATGGCTAACTTCGACGACCTCGAAAACCGCGTACACGCCATCGAAAGCATCGAAAAGCAGGCTGACAAGATCACCTACCAGGCGGTCGACCTGCTGCACAAGACCTTCATCACCCCGCTGGACCGCGACGACATCCACAAGCTGATCACCAAGATGGACGACATCCTGGACCTGATGGAAGACGGCGCCCAGACCGTGTCGCTGTACGACCTGCACTCCGTGACCCCGGAAACCAAGCGCCTGGCCGAACTGGTGCTGGCTTGCTGCGAGAAGGTCAAGGAAGCCGTGGCCCTGCTGTCGAACATGAACAACGCCTCCAAGATCGTCGGCATCTGCGAAGAGATCGACCGCCTGGAATCGGACGCCGACCACGTGATGCGCGCCGCCATGTCCAAGCTGTTCCGCGACGAACCGGACGTGCGCAACCTGATCAAGATGAAGGCAATCTACGAGATCCTGGAAACCGTGACCGACCGTTGCGAAGACGTGGCCAACATCATCGAAGGCATCATCGTCGAGAACGCATAAATGAACACCATTCAAATCAGCATTTACGTCGTCGGCATGCTGGTGCTGATGGCGCTTGCCTTCGACTTCATGAACGGCTTCCACGATGCGGCCAACGCGATCGCCACCGTGGTGTCGACTGGCGTGCTCAAGCCGCAGACGGCAGTGGCCATGGCGGCGGTGTTCAACTTTGTCGCCATCTGGGTGGTCGGCCTGAAGGTTGCCGCCGTAGTGGGCAAGGGCACGATCGATATGCACATTGTCGACCATTACGTGGTGTTCGGCGCGCTCTCCGGCGCAATCCTGTGGAACATCATCACCTGGTACTACGGCATTCCGTCTTCGTCCTCGCACGCCCTGATCGGCGGCCTGGTGGGCGCGGCCGTGGCCAAGGGCGGCACCAGCACCCTGAATAGCGACGGCCTGCTCAAGACCGTGGAATGGATCGTGATCTCGCCTCTGATGGGCTTCTTCCTCGGCTCCCTGATCATGCTGATCGTGTCGTGGGTGTTCGTGAAATCGACCCCGCGCAAGGTGGACGGCTGGTTCCGCCGCCTGCAGCTGGTATCGGCTGCGGGCTACTCGCTGTCGCATGGCGGCAACGACGCGCAAAAGACCATCGGCATCATCTGGCTGCTGCTGATTGCCAGCGGTCACGTGGCGGCAGGCGACAAATCGCCGCCGTTCTGGGTCGTGCTGTCCTGCTATACCGCGATTTCCTTCGGCACCCTGTTCGGCGGCTGGCGCATCGTCAAGACCATGGGCCAGAAGATCACCAAGCTGAAGCCTGTAGGCGGCTTTTGCGCCGAGACCGGCGGCGCCATCACGGTGCTGATCGCGTCCGGGCTGGGCGTGCCCGTGTCGACCACCCACACCATCACCGGCGCGATCGTCGGCGTGGGTTCGTCGCAGAAGATGTCGGCGGTGCGCTGGGGCGTGGCCGGCAACATCGTCTGGGCCTGGATCTTCACCATTCCGGCGTCGGCGTTCATCGCTGCGATCGGCTGGTGGGTTGGCACCAAGATCATGTGATGTTGTAAATGACGTCAAGAAGGGAGGCTGCGGCCTCCCTTTTTTTCGCCTGGGATTTTTGGGATGATGCATGTCGACGGAAATCCGGGTTGCCATCGGCGACCCAATACCACCGCTGCAATGGCCGCACAGCTGTCCGCGCTGCGGCAAGAAAGACCGCTTGCAGGGCGCCGCCAGCCGGCTTGGCCGGGTGAAATCGATGCGGCCGAACCTGGGCGGCGGCATGACAGTGACGAGCGACATCCTGCACTTGAGCGTACCGTTTTTTGCGAGCAGCATGCGGCGGGCAATCACCTGGCTAATTTCCTGCTGCGCAACGGGCCGCTGGCCCTGGTGCTGTGGGCGCGCAAGACCATCAATATCTGGCCCAAGGCCTTTGATCCGGACCTGGACGTAGTGGTGGTCCGCTTTGCCAATGAAGACTACGCCACCAAGTTCCGCCTGATGAACCGCGAAGCGACCAGCCTTCGCAATACGGAGCAGGCGCCGTGGCTGGCGCGCGCCTCGACCCGGAAAATGATCATCGTCGTGCTGGCGCTGGTATTGCTGGGCTGGCGGGTGCTGGGCTCCAATTGAACACTGCGGCTCTCCGGGGCCGCATTTTTCTTGTTGTGTGCATCTCATATTTGAGATATTGTCTCTAATATGGGAAATTCATTTGAAGACCGGCTGGTCCGGCGGCTGGCGGCGCTGCGTGAAGAGCGTGCCCTAGCGCTGGAAGAACTGGCCACGCAGAGCGGCATCAGCCGCGCCACCTTGTCGCGGCTGGAGCGCGGCGAAACCAGTCCGACCGCGGAGATGCTGGGCAAGCTGTGCGCAGTGTACGGCTTGCCGATGTCGCGCCTGATCGCGGAGGTCGAGGTGCAGCCGGCGCAGCTGCTGCGCCATGCCGAACAGGCCGAATGGCAGGACGCCCACAGCGGATTCCGGCGCCGCATGGTGTCGCCGCCGGCGCGCAGTTTCCAGGCCGAGCTGGTGGAAGGGCACCTGCCGGCCGGCGCCGTGATCGACTACCCGCAGCCGCCGGTGCGCGGCATGGAGCAGCACATCTGGATGCTGAGCGGGATTCTGGACTACACGCTCGATGGCGTGACGCACCGCCTGCATAAAGGCGATTGCCTGCGCTTCCATTTGTATGGCGCGACGCGCTTTTCCTGCCCCGGCCCGCACGGGGCCCATTACCTGGTGACGATATGCCAGCCATAAGCGAACTCGATGCGGCCGGGCTGCTGGCCGGCGCCGATCAACTGGCGGAAGTGTTGCGCGCCTGCGTGCTGGCCGGCGCCAGTGTCGGCTTCGAGCTGCCATTCCCGCACGAGGAGGCGCGCGCCTTCTGGCTTGGCCTGCACGCTGCGGTGGAGCGTGGCGAGCGTCGCTTGTTCGTGGTGCGCGGCGCCGATGGCCGCATCGACGGCACCCTGCAACTGGTGCCGGCGGGGATGCCGAATGGCCGCCATCGCGCGGAACTGTCCAAGATGCTGGTGCATCCGCGTGCGCGGCGCCGGGGCATGGCGCAGGCGCTGGTGCGGCATGCCGAAGTACTTGCGCGCTCGCTTGGGCGCACGCTGATTGTGCTCGATACCTGCACTGGCGAACCGGCCGAGGGCATGTACGTCAAGCTTGGCTATGCGCGCTGCGGCGAGATTCCGCAGTACGCCACCATGCCGGACGGCCGCCTGGGCGCGAGCACTTTCATGTACAAGCTGCTGCCGCAGGTGGCGGCAGCGGATCCGGAGGCGCCCGATTCGGTGGCGCTGCTCGCAGAACTGGACGAGACGCTGCAGTCAATCACCGGCGACAGCGGGCGTACCCAGTTCGCCGCCAGCGATGTACGCGGCGATGGCGGGCGGTTTGCCTTGGCGCGCGATGCGCAAGGCCGGGCATTGGGATGCGGCGCTCTGCGACCAATGGGAGAGCCGGGCATGAAGAGCGCGGACGTCGCGGAGATCAAGCGCATGTATGCGCGCCCTGGGACCAAGGGCATCGGCAGCGCGTTACTGGCATGGCTCGAAGCGGAGGCGCGCCGCATCGGCTACCGCGCGCTGCGGCTGGAAACGCGGCTGGTGAACGCGCGCGCCGTGCAGTTCTATCTTGCGCACGGCTACCGGCGTATCGAGAACTTCGGCCGCTACGCCGGTAATCCGGCCGCGGCCTGTTTCGAGAAAACGCTTTAAGCGGGATCGTGGCAGCAGACGCCGAACTTGTTGCCGTCCGGGTCTCGGAAGTAAGCGCCATAGTAGTTGGCGTGATATTGGGGGCGCAGGCCGGGCGCACCTTCGCAGCAGCCGCCGTTCGCCAGCGCTGCCGCATGCGCCGCATCAACCGCCGCACGGGAAGTCGCCAGCAGGGCGGTCATCGGTCCGTTGCCGGGGGCGGCTGGCGCGCCGTTGTAGGGCCGGCCGATGATGAACAGCGGACGGCCACCGCCAGCGGGCTGCCATGCGGCCCAGGGCTTGCTGTCGTCACGGAAGCGCTGTGCATGGCCCAGCGCAGCCATCACGGCTGCATGGAAGCGGTACGCGGCGGCGAAGTCGTTGACGCCGATGAATAGGTGGGAAATCACAGTGCCCCCCTTACAGCTTTCACGTCGGTCAGGCCGGCCAGGATTTTTTCGATGCCGTCCATTTTCAAAGTCCGCAAGCCTTCCGCCAGCGCAGCGTTGCGCAGCTGCGGCGCAGTGGCGCGTTCGCGCACCAGCTGGCGCGTATGCTCTCCGGGCACGAGAAGTTCGTGCAGCCCGATGCGGCCTTTATAGCCCTTGCTGCATGCGCTGCAGCCTACCGGCCGATACAGCGTGAAGCCGCCGCGCGCGTCGCCATGGCGCTCGCGCCAGCCGTTGACGATGCGCACTTTGGCGGCACGCGGATCGGCGCGCCAGGCGTCGGTCTTCTGCAATTCCTCGCTGTATTCGGCCAGCAGCAATTCCAGTTCCGCCTCACCCGGCTGGTAAGCCAGCTTGCAGTGCTCGCACAGGCGCTTGGCCAGGCGTAGGGCCAGCACGCCGAGCAGGGCGTCGGCCATGGCAAAGCGTTCGCTGCCCATTTCATGCAGGCGGCTGATGGTGTCGGTGCTGCTGGCTGTCGGCAGGCAACCCAGGACCATGCGGCCGTTCAGCGCTGCTTCGATGGCCAGGGCCGCAGTTTCGCTGTCGCGCATATCGCCAATCGCCACCTGGTCGGGATCGGCGTGCAGCACAGCGCGCAGGGCGGCTGCAAAGTCGGTACCGGTTTCGCGCTGCACCGGCACCTGGCGCGCTGCGGGCTGCAGGATCTCCACCGGCTCTTCGATGGTCCAGACCTTGGCGTCGGGTCGCTCCAGCTGCAGCAGCAGCGAGTGCAGGGCGGTGGTGCGTCCCGAACCGGCCGGGCCGCACAGCAGGAACAGGCCATGCGTGGTGTCGATGGCGGCGCGCAGCTGGTCTTGTGCGGCGGGCGCCATGCCCAGGCGTTCCAGTGGCATCGGCGCGCCGCTGCTTAACAGGTGCAGCACCACGTCTTCCATGCCGCCGGCGGAAGGAATGAATGTGGCACGCAGTTCCACATCCAGCTGGCTGAATTCGCGGAATAGCAGCTTGCCTTCGACTGGGTGGCCAGCCGCCACGGTGGGCAGGCCGCACATGGCTTTCAGGCGCGCCACCAGGGCGCCGTGCAGGTCCAGCGCAGCCTCGGCATAGGGCAGCAGGGCGCCATCGCGGCGCAGGCGCAGAACCGATATCCCGCGCGCAGTGTGCGGTTCAATATGGATGTCGGAGGCATCGAGGCGGCACGCCTCGGTAATGATCTTGTCGGCCAGCGCAGCGGCGGCATCGGCGTCGGCAGCACTGTGGACGCGGGCAGGTTTCGCGCCGCCGGTGGCGGCGAAGCGTGGCGACTGGCGGGCGGCCAGCGCAACGGCCAGTGTTTCGCACAAGGCTTGCAGGCATTCGCGCTGCAGTGCGCTGAAGCGCTCTCCGCTGCGCGGGTTCAGCAGCTGGATGACGCCGAGCAGGTCCTTGCCCTGCGCGTCGACGATGGGGGCGGCCAGCACCTGCCGCGTGCGATAGCCAGTGCGCTGGTCCGGGCCACGCTGGAATTGCAGTTCGGGCGAGATGTCGCGCAGTTGCGCCTCGTCATAGACGTCGCCGATGTCCAGCACTTGCTGGGTCAAGGCCACGTAGCCGGGGATGCTGCCCGGCGTGACGGCGACCCGCGTTTCGCGCGCGACCAGGTAATCCTTCTCCTGGTCCATCACGAACAGCAGGCAGCGGTCGCAGTCGAACAGGTGGCACAGGTCGGCCGGCACGCTCGCCATCAGCCCATCAAGACCGCGTGCGGCATGCACGCGGGTGCTGATTTCCTGCAATTTGCGGTACAACTGCAATGGTTCCGTATCACTCACAGCACTACCCTTTTCTTGTCGTTTTCCCAAGTTTGTCAATGATAGCGCCAAATAAGCAACACTCAACCGTGCGTGCCCATGCGGGAGTAAAATATACCTGTCACTTTGGCCATCTCGCCTAAATTAGCAGGGTGATTGCCCGGGAGAACGAAAATGAATAGCCCCGCGCCTCGTCTGGTCGGCATGGCCGCATTGGCCATCGCCTGTGGAAACCTTGCAGCCGCTCCCCTGCGGGCCGAGCGCGAGCGTGAGCGAGCGCCTGCCACTGTGTTCGACCTGAGCGCCAGCCAATCGAGATTGTCCGACTGGCCCGGCAATCCCAACGCCAATAATGTCACTGTGCGCCTGGCTGCGAGCATGACGCAGTTACTGCCGCGCGATTGGTTCGTGAAAGCCAGCGTGAATACCCAGTACAACTCGGGCGACCTGACATTGCAGGATGCACTGGCGCCGCCTGTATTCACCTCGCTCAACATGATGCGCGACCGCGACGTGCTGCGCGATGGCGGCATCGGCAGCAATCTCGAGCTGTACTCGCCCAATATGTGCGCCTCGCTGTTCCGCAATTGCCGCGCCCTGATGTTCTATGACCGCAATTACATCCGCTACAACCGCAATTACGCCGGGCAGCTGCGCAGCGGCCGCGTTGGCAGCATCGGCGTTGGCGTGCGGATGTTGACGGGCAAGCGTTCCAGCCTTCAGCTCGACTATGGGCGGGTGGTGCGTTCGGACCAGATGCCGGATGACGACCGCTCGCGCCTGACGCTGCGCATGGGTTATCGATGGTAAAAGGCTCTAAAAAATAGTCCTTGACCTTCCCATCATGGGATACTTGATACTGGTCGCCAGAATACAGGCGAGGAGTGTCCCATGAGTCAGTTCCAGCAAACCGTCCGCATTGAAGGCATGAGTTGCGCATCCTGCGTGCGCCGCGTCGAGAAGGCGCTGGCCACCGTGCCGGGTGTGGCCCATGCCGCCGTCAACCTGGCCACCGAGACAGCGCGCGTCGATTCCGATGCGCCGGTGGCATTTGCCGCCTTGCAGCAGGCTATAGGCAAGGCCGGCTATACAGCCAGCGAACTGGCCGCCCCGGCGGCCGATTCCGCACCGCGCATTTCCGAAGGCTTGGCCGTGATCCTGTCCGCCATCCTGTCGGCGCCGCTGGTGGTGCCGATGGTCGCGGAGTGGTTCGGCCTGCACGTGATGATGCCGGCATGGCTGCAATGGCTGCTGGCGACGCCGGTCCAATTCATCTTCGGGGCGCGCTTCTACCGCGCCGGCTGGAAGGCGGTGAAAGCGCGCGCAGGCAATATGGATTTGCTGGTGGCGCTTGGAACGTCGGCGGCATACGGCTTGAGCGTCTACCTGGCGCTGTCTCCGTCGCAGGGCATGGCGCACCTGTATTTCGAAGCTTCGGCGGTGGTGCTGACCCTGGTCTTGCTAGGCAAGTGGCTGGAAGCGCGCGCCAAGCGGCAGACTGCTTCCGCCATCCGCGCCTTGCAGGATCTGCGGCCAGTGACGGCGCGTGTGCGGCGCGAGGGGGAGTCTGACGCAGACCTGCCGATCGAGCAGGTGAGGGTGGGCGATATTGTGGTGATCCGTGCCGGCGAGCGCGTGGCGGTGGACGGCGAGGTGGTCGATGGCGCGAGCCACGTCGACGAGTCGCTGATCACCGGCGAGAGCCTGCCGGTTGCCAAGCATGCGGGCGACCGCGTGACCGGCGGCGCGATCAATGGCGAGGGCTTGCTGCTGGTTCGCACCAGCGCGACCGGGGCCGAGACCACGCTGTCGCGGATCATCCGCCTGGTGGAAGACGCGCAATCGGCGAAGGCGCCAGTGCAGAAGCTGGTCGATCAAGTCGCGGCGGTCTTCGTGCCGGTGGTGCTGGTGATTGCGGTGTTGACCTTCATTGGCTGGTGGATGGTGTCCGGCAATGCGGAGCAGGCCCTGATCAACGCGGTCGTCGTGATGGTCATTGCCTGTCCATGCGCGCTGGGACTGGCTACGCCGGCCGCCATCATGGCAGGTACCGGCGTCGCTGCCCGCCACGGAATCCTGATCAAGGATGCTGAAGCGCTGGAAATGGCGCGCCAGGTCGATACGGTGGTGTTCGACAAGACCGGCACGCTCACGCAGGGCAAGCCGGTGCTGGCGCAGTTGCTGCCAAACGGTATCGCCCGCGAGCGCGCGCTGCAGCTTGCCGCCGCCATCCAGCGCGGCAGCGAGCACTCGCTGGCACGTGCCGTCCTCGATGCGGAGACGGCTGCCGGGGGGGCGGCGCAGCTCACCGCGAGCGCGGTGACGACGCTGGCCGGACGCGGATTGGCGGCGCAAGCCGATGGCATGGGCCTGCTCCTTGGCAGCGGGCGCCTGATGGCGGAGCGCGGCGTAGACCTGGCGTCACTTCAGCAGCGCGCCGCAGAATTGGAAGCGCAGGGCCATACCATCTCATGGCTCGCCGAAGCCGGCGCCGGTGGCGCCAGGCTGCTTGCACTGCTGGCCTTCGCCGACCAGCCCAAGCCGCATGCCCGCGCGGCAGTCGAACGCCTGCATGCACGCGGCATCGCAACCGTCATGCTGACCGGCGACAACGCGGGCAGCGCGCAAACCGTGGCGCAAGCGCTTGGCATCGGCCATGTCGAGGCGAATCTCCTGCCGGCCGACAAAACGACGGTCATCGCGAAACTCAAGGAAGAAGGCAAGCGCGTTGCGATGGTCGGCGACGGCATCAACGACGCGCCTGCCCTGGCCGCGGCGCATGTCGGCATAGCGATGGCCACCGGCACCGACGTTGCCATGAACGCCGCCGGCATTACATTGATGCGCGGCGAACCGCTGCTGGTGGCCGACGCGATCGATATTTCGCACCGCACCTTCAGCAAGATCCGCCAGAACCTGTTCTGGGCCTTCATCTACAATGTGGCGGGGATTCCGTTGGCCGCACTCGGCATGCTGAACCCATTGCTGGCCGGCGCCGCCATGGCATTCAGTTCGGTCAGCGTGATCAGCAACGCGCTATTGCTGCGCAGCTGGCAACCATCGAAGGAATAAGCAATGAATATCGGACAAGCTGCCGCCGCTTCCGGCGTAAGCGCCAAAATGATCCGCTACTACGAGAGCATCGGCCTGGTGAAGGAAACTGCGCGTACCGACAGCGGCTACCGCATCTACGGTGAGAAGGACCTGCACGCGCTGCGCTTCATCAAGCGCGCGCGCAACCTGGGCTTTTCGCTGGAGCAGATCGGCGAGCTGTTGTCCTTATGGCAGGATACGAAGCGCGCCAGTGCGGACGTCAAGTCGATCGCCATGGGGCATGTGGATGAACTGAACCAGCGCATCGTGGAACTGACCGAAATGCGCGACACGCTGGCAAGCCTGGCGAAGGCTTGCCACGGAGACGAGCGCCCCGATTGTCCTATCCTGCAGACCCTGGGATCAGCGCAGGAACATGTACACGGTGAGCACTGCGCCCACCAGCACGACAAAGATGCGCATCAGCTGCGGGGGAAGGCGATAGATCAGCCACGATCCCAGAAGGCCGCCCGCAATACCACCAGCGCATAAGGCCAGGGCAGCAGCCCAGCTGATCATGCCGGAGAAGGCGAAGATCAGCGTGGCCGAAGCGTTCATCGCCATTGCCAGCATATTCTTGGTGGCAGTGGCGGCGCGGATCTGCTGGCCGGCGATAGTCAGCGCGGCCAGCATCAGGAAGCCGATGCCGCCGCCGAAATACCCGCCATAAATCGAAATACAGAACTGGATAACGGCCAGCACCGGCTTGGGCATGCTGGATGCCGCGTGTATCGGCTGGCGGCGGAAGGCGCCCCAGGCAAACATGGCGGTCGCGAACAGCACCAGCCAGGGCACCAGCCTGGCGAAGAAGGTCGGCGGCGTGATCCACAGCAGGATGGCGCCGAAAATGCCGCCCACGATGCTGATCGTGAACAGTTGTGCGAACGATAAGCCGCTCACGCCTTCAGCAAATTTGCGGCCGGCGACGGCGGACGTGGTCTGGCTGGGGAACATGGCGACCGTGGACGTCATGTTGGCGGCGACCGGATTGAGGCCCGCCAGCAGCAGGGCAGGGAAGGTGATGAAGGAGCCGCCGCCAGCCAACGCATTCTGCGTGCCGGCGAAAAGTCCTGCTGCGGCAAGCAGTAAGATGGTGTGGAGTTCGGGCATCGGTCCATTATAGCCAAGCCGCCCGGATCTTGCCGGGGAGGCCCCGAAGGTAGGGGCCTCCCCGGCCACCGCCCGCCGCTCAGGCGACGCGGCGCTCCGCTGGCACGCGCCCTGCGGCGACGCCTTCCGCAATGCGTGCGGTGGCGTGTTCCGCGTCGGCGATGGAGCGTGCCAGGCGCTCGTCGGCAAATTCGTCATATTCGATGGCGGCGCCGTACGTTTCGGTCACGCCCAGATAGCGGAAGACGCTGCGCACCGATCCTTCAACGTGATTGATGCCTTCCAGCCTTTGCCCGGGACCGTAGCCGTAATCGCCGCGCGAAGAGAGAATCACCAGCTGTTTGCCGGCATCCGCCAGCAGCGGCCAATACGGTTCGCCAGGGCGCGAGCGGTCGAAGCCGAAGGTCCGTCCAACGCGCACAATGTTGTCGAGCCAGGCCTTGAATTGGGCTGGCGGTCCAAAGTTATACATGGGCACACCGGCGACGATAATGTCTGCCTGCAGCAGTTCGTCGACCAGCGCATCGCTTTGCGCAAGCGCTTCCGCCATCCAGGATTCGCGTTGCGGCGGCGGAGTGAAGGCCGCATGCACCCATGCGCCGGTGACGGGCGAGGGCGGCTGCGCGCCGACGTCCCGATAGATGACTTTTGTCCCACTATCGAGCTGGAGGTAACGCGCGACGAAATGCGCAGTCAGGCGCCGGGTGTGCGAGCCGTGTGCCTGCTCACCCGAACGGCCCGGCCGTGCACTTGAATCGATATGCAGGATGGTGGTCATTTGTTCTCTCCTATGTGTTTGCGATGGCCACACTGTGCGCCTGCAGCCGGCCACGGACAAACGATCATTTCTCAGCAGATGGATGAACAGGATTCATGTATAGTAAATAACATGAGACGCCGCCTGCCATCCCTTTCCGCCCTGCGCAGCTTTGAGGCAGCCGCCCGGCTGCAAAGCTTCAAGCTTGCGGCCGAGGAACTGTCGGTCAGCGCAACCTCTATCAGCCACCAGGTGCGTGCGCTGGAGGAAGCGCTGGAAGTACGGCTGTTCCTGCGCAAGACACGAGCCGTCGAACTGACGCCCGAGGGACGCATCCTGCAGCATGCAACCGGCAACGGTTTTGACGCCATTGCGGCCGGTGTCGACAGGCTGCGGCGGGAGCAGCGCCGCACCGTTACCCTGTCAACCACACCGGCCTTTGCCGCGCGCTGGCTGGTGCCGCGGCTGACGGCCTTCAACGCGGTTTATCCCGATATCGCCCTCAATGTCCAGGCCAGCAACAAGCCGGTCGACCTGGCCGGTGGAGCAGCCGACCTGGCAGTGCGCGGCGGGGCCGGGCATTTTCCCGGCTTGCGATCGCGGAGGCTGATGCAGGCCGGCTTCGCTCCGGTGGCCAGCCCGCGCCTTAAACTCCGGAAGGCCAGCGACGTGGCGCGCCATCCGTTGATACATTTCGACTGGCAGCGTGGTTTTCGCGGCGCACAGACCTGGGACAAGTGGGCCAAGGCGGCAGGTGTGGCGCTGGACGCGACTTCCGGTGTACGCTTTTCCGAAGAATCGCACGCAGTGCAGGCAGCCATTGCCGGGCAGGGCGTCGTGCTCACTGCCTTGCCCCTGGTGCGAGAGGAAATCGGCATGGGGCTGCTGCAAGCACCGGTGGGGCCGGTGCTGGGCGGATTTGACTTTTATGTTGTGCGGCCCGAGGGCGGCGATCCGCGCGAGGAAGTGCGCGCCGTCGAGGAGTGGCTGCTGGCACAGGAGGTGGAATGATGGAGCCTTACAAGCTTTACTACTGGCCGACGATCCAGGGCCGCGGTGAATTCGTGCGGCTGGCGCTGGAGGAGGCCGATGTCCCATATATCGATGTGGCGCGCGGCAAGGGCGGCATGCAGGCGATGATCGACGTGATCGCCGGCGGCCGCGATGGTCGCGCCGCCTTCGCCCCGCCGGTATTGCAGGCGGGCGGGCTGCTGATCGGGCAGACCGCCAATATCCTGATGTTCCTTGGCGCGCGCCACAAGCTGGCGCCGCGCTCGGAAGAGGGACGGCTGTGGTGCAACCAGCTGCAACTGACCATTGCCGACATCGTGGGCGAGGCGCACGACACGCATCACCCGATTTCCGTCAACTTGTATTACGAAGAGCAGGCACGCGAGTCGCGCTCCAGGGCGCGCGATTTTGTCGTCGAGCGCATCCCCAAATACCTCGACTACTTCGAATCGGTGGTACGCGCCAACCCGGGGCGCGGCGGCTGGATGGTGGGCTCGCGCCTGAGCTACGTGGACCTGTCCATGTTCCAGCTTCTCGATGGCTTGCGTTACGCCTTTCCCAAGGCGATGGAGGCTTACGCTGAGCGCTGGCCAGGCTTGATGCGCGTATCGGGGCGGGTGGCCGCGCGGCCAAGGATCGCGGCCTACCTGGCGTCGAAGCGCCGGCTCGCCAATAACGAGGATGACGTGTTCCGCCATTACCCCGAGCTCGAGCGCGGCGTGCGGGTCAAGCCGCTGCGCGGGTGACCGGGTAGCCGGCGTCCTCGATGGCGGCCTTGATCGGTTCCAGTGCTGCGGTCGAGTTGACCTTCACGTGCCTGCCCTTCAGGTCTACTTCGACGAATGCTGCTGGGTCAACGGTGTGCACGGCTTCGGTCACGGCCGACACGCAGTGGCCGCAAGTCATGTTTTCTACGGTCAGTTCGTACATTTGGAGGTCCTTTCGTCATATGGGTAAACGTACTTTAATCCTTTCCACCATTGTAAGGTCAAGCGTGCTCGCGCTGCTTTTGCTGCAGGGCTGTTCGCAGCACTCGGAACTGGCCTTTTCGGGCCCCCAAGGTGCCGCACACATGGCGGAGCCGAGGGCTTCGGGCAGTCCTGCGGCGCCAGGGGCCCAGCGCAGCAAATACCTGGCATATGAGCATTCGGTGACCATCGACGCGTCAGAAGCAGGCATCAAGCCGCTGCTCGACAAGCTGGTGGCGGCATGCCAGGCTGACGTGGCGAACCAATGCACCTTGCTTGCCTCGGGCGTGACGGGAGGCCGTGAGTCGAGCGCACATGTCCGCGTCCGCATCAAGCGCGAGGGCGTTGAAAAACTGATCGCGCTGGCGGCATCGGGCGGCGAAGTCGCCTCGCGCAACACGACCGCGGAAGACCTGGAAGGCCCCATCCGCGATAATGCCAAGCGCCTCGATATGCTGCGCTCCTACCGCGAGAAGCTGTTGGCGCTGGAGAGCAAGGTGGGCAACAACGCCGAAGCATTGATCAAGCTGTCGCAGGAACTGGCAACCGTGCAAAGCGAGCTTGAAGCTGCGGCCGGCGTCGAGGCGCGCCTGATGGAACGGGTCAATATGGACTTGCTGAATATTGCGATCCAGTCGCATAGCCAGCGCGGCTTCTGGTCGCCGGTGCAGCGCGCAACGCGTGACTTCGGCAGCAATCTGTCCGAGGGCATTGCCAGCGCAATTACCGGCGCGGCCTACCTGCTGCCATGGGCGCTGATCCTGTTTGTTCTCGGCGCCATCGCGCGCAAGATCTGGCGCAAGGTGCGGCGCAAATGAAGCAATCCATTGCCCACATCGCCCTGGTAGTGCGCGACTATGACGAGGCGATAGAATTTTACGTCAACACGCTCGGCTTCGAACTGCTGGACGACACCTGTCAGCCGGAGCAGGACAAGCGCTGGGTGGTTGTTGCGCCCCCGGGCGGCAGCGGTGCAACGATCCTGCTGGCGCGCGCTTCCCAGCCGGAGCAGGAGGACTTTATCGGCAACCAGGCTGGCGGCCGCGTATTCCTGTTCCTGAATACCGATGATTTCTGGCGCGACTACGAACGCCTGAAAGAAAAGGGCGTGCGGATCGTGCGCGAGCCGAAGCAGCAGGACTACGGCATGGTCGCCGTCTTTGCGGACTTGTACGGCAACCTGTGGGACTTGCTGCAGCTGAATCCCGACCACCCGATCGCACGGCGCCTGTGATGGATGACCTGAACGACCTCTATTATTTTGTACAGGTAGTCGAGCATGGCGGCTTCACGCCGGCTGGCCGGGCGCTCGGAATGCCGAAGTCGAAATTGAGCCGGCGCATTGCGGCGCTGGAACAGCAGTACGACGTGCGCCTGCTGCAGCGGACCACGCGGCACTTTTCCGTCACCGATACGGGGCGCGAGTTTTACCAGCAATGCCTGGCCGTGCTGGCGGAAGTACAGGGTGCACGTGAAGTGATGGAGCGCCAGCGTTCGGAACCGCAGGGCGTAGTGCGCATCAGCTGTCCAACTGCCCTGCTGGAATACCGCATCGGCCCCCTGGTCGCGCGCTTCATGAAGCAGTGGCCGAAGATACGGGTGATGCTGGAAGCAACCAACCGTCGCGTCGACGTGCTGGGCGAAGGGGTCGATATCGCGCTGCGCGTGCGCTTCCCGCCGTTGGAATCGAGCGACCTGGTGATGCGCGTGCTGTCGAACAGTCCGCAGCGCCTGGTCGCAAGCCCCTCGCTGCTGAGACCCAGGAAGTCGCTCAAGAACCCGGAGGCGCTGGCGGCGGCGAATTTACCAAGCCTGGACTGGGGACCGCCGCGCGACCATGCCTGGCAGTTCGACGGCCCGAATGGCGCGCAGGCGACCGTTCGCCACCAGCCGCGCTACGTCACGGATGATATGACGGCGCTGCGCCAGGCAGCGGCGGAGGGCGTTGGCGTGGTGCAGTTGCCCTGCATGGTGGTGGAAGATGCGCTGGCCAGCGGGGCGCTGATCGACGTGATCCCGGGCTGGGTGCCGAAGGGCGGTGTGATCCACGCTGTATTCCCGTCGCGGCGCGGACTGCTGCCTGGCGTGCGCTTGCTGATCGATTTCCTGGCAGAGAACATCCAGAAGGACTAAAAAAAAACCCACCAGCCGGAACGCGGCCTGGGCCGCGCTCTGCGCAGGTGGGGCTTTTTGCTGCCAGCCAGTTAAAGCACGTCGCTCGCGTGATCCGCCAGGCGGGAACGCTCGCCGCGCGCCAGCGTGACGTGGCCGCTGTGCGCCCAGCCCTTGAAGCGGTCGACGACATAAGTCAGGCCAGACGAGCCTTCGGTCAGGTAAGGCGTGTCGATCTGGGCGATATTACCCAGGCACAGGATCTTGGTGCCGGGGCCGGCACGCGTTACCAGGGTCTTCATCTGCTTCGGCGTCAGGTTCTGCGCTTCGTCGATGATCAGGAACTTGTTGACGAAGGTACGGCCGCGCATGAAGTTCAGGGACTTGATCTTGATGCGCGAGCGGATCAGGTCCTGCGTCGCCGCACGGCCCCATTCGCCGCCTTCGCCGTCGGACTTGTTCAGCACTTCCAGGTTGTCGTCGAAGGCGCCCATCCATGGACCCATCTTCTCTTCCTCGGTACCCGGCAGGAAGCCGATATCTTCGCCCACCGGCACCGTGACGCGGGTGACGATGATCTCGTTATACAGCTTGGTTTCCAGCACTTGCGCCAGGCCGGCGGCCAGGGCGAGCAGGGTCTTGCCGGTACCGGCCTGGCCCAAAAGGGTGATGAAGTCGCACTCGGGGTTCATCAACAGGTTCAGCGCGAAGTTCTGCTCGCGGTTGCGGGCGGTCACGCCCCACACGCTGTTCTTGTTGTGCGAGTAGTCGCGCAGGGTTTGCAGGACGGCGGTCTTGCCGTTGATCTGCTTCACCTGAGCGTAGAACGGCGACTCGCCGTTGTTCGGTTCCAGGAACACGAACTGGTTCACCAGCAGGGACGGGATGAACGGGCCGGTCACGCGGTAGAAAGTGCTCGACTGGCCGTGCTTGTTCTCCTGCCAGGACTCCATGTCCTTGCCATGCTTGTTCCAGAAATCGTCCGGCAACTGGACGATGCCCGAGTACAGCAGGTCGGTGTCTTCCAGAACGTGGTCGTTGAAGTAGTCTTCCGCCGGCAGGCCCAGGGCGCGCGCCTTGATGCGCATATTGATGTCTTTCGACACCAGCACCACGGCGCGGCCAGGCTGCTCCGCTTCCAGCGAACGCACCACGGCCAGGATCTGGTTGTCGGCCTTACCTTGCGGCAGCCCTTCCGGCAGGTCGGCTACCTGCACCTTGGTCTGGAAGAACAGGTGGCCCTTGGCATCCTTGTTACCCAGCTTGTTCAGCGGGATGCCGGTTTCCATATCGTCGTCGTCGGTGTTGCTGATCAGGGCATCGAGGGTACGCGATACCTGGCGCGCATTGCGGGCGACTTCGGTCATGCCCTTCTTGTGGTTGTCCAATTCTTCCAGCGTCATCATCGGCAGGAAGACGTCGTGTTCTTCAAAGCGGAACAGCGAGGACGGGTCGTGCATCAGCACGTTGGTGTCGAGTACGAACAGCTTGGTGTTGCCCAATACATCGGCCTTGCGGCTGATGGCGGACTTGAGCACCACTTCGTGGGCCTTGTGCTTGGCCGGGTGCGGTGCATCGGCCTTGATCGGCGTGACCTTGGAGCGAGCCTGCGGCGCGGCTTTGGTGCGCGGCGGGGCTGGCACGTCGTCCGGCAGTTTGACGGACTTCAGCGCGGGTGTCTTTTTCGCCGCAGCCTTCTTGGCTACGACGGCTGGTTCTTTCACTGCTTTGGCAGCAGTTTTTGGCGCCGCTTTCTTCGGCGCTGGTGCTGCCTTTTCTTCGGTAGGGAAGGGAACCGGGTTTGCTCCGCTCGCCTTCGGGTAGTCTTTAGCCAGCAGCAGGGTCGCTGGCTTGCTAGGCAGTTTTGGCAGTGGCATCAGGATCTCAATCTCAAAAAGGATGCGCCCACGCGAAGGCGGATGCCTGGCATGGACGTATGCGGGGGTGAATCGGAAAAACTAAAGGATGCCTGGCGGGCGTCTGCGTCGCCCGAAAGCCGGTGGGCATGCCACCGGGGACAGTGGGTGGAAGGACTTACTCGACTCAAAATCTGGCTGACACGTTCAAATGACAAGCTCCCGTTGAGCTAACACATTCGCAGCGAGGGCCTTGCCATCAGCCCAGGTTTGCCACGAATTCCAGCACTTCATCGACGTGACCTGGTACTTTCACGCCTCTCCATTCTTTCACCAATTGGCCTTTTGCGTCAATCACAAACGTGCTGCGCTCAATGCCGCGTACATCTTTACCGTACATTTTTTTCATCTTCATGACATTGAAGGCCAGGCAAACCGCTTCGTCCGGGTCGGAAATCAGTTCGAAGGGCAAGCCCAGTTTCGCCTTGAAGTTTTCGTGCGAGCGCAGCGAGTCGCGGCTGATGCCGTAAATTTCAGCACCGGCGGCGGTGAATTTGTCGTGCAGATCGCGGAAGGCCATGTTCTCGGTGGTGCAGCCGGGGGTGTTGTCTTTCGGGTAGAAGAACAGCACGGTGGCTTTGGCCGGGCGGCCGGAGAGCTGGAAGGTCTGGCCGCTGGTCATGGCGGCGCTGAAGTCGGGGATGGTTTGGCTCATGCGCGTGTATATGGGGGCAGAGTTTTATTTTTCAATGATCAGTGCCAGCAGGGCTTTGCGGCCTTCGCCCATCAGGATGTTGTAGGTGCGGCAGGCGGCGTTGGTGTCCATGCATTCGACGCCGATCTGCTTGCCGATCAGCGGCGCGGTCAGGCGCGGGTGGACGAAGCGCTGGCGTTCGCCGGTGCCGAGGATCACCACGTCCGGGCTTTCGGCCAGCAGTTGTTCGAAGTGTTCGACGGTCAGTTCCTCGAACTTTGCCACCGGCCAGGCGCGCGGCGCGCTTTCAGGCAAAACCAGCAGGCTGTGGGCGAAAGGCTGGCCGTTGATCTCGACTCCACCGTCGAAATAGCCGGAAACGGTCTGGTATTGGCCAGTGGTGCTGGAGTGGAGCTTCATAACTTTTCGCTATATTTAAATACAATAGAGATCTTATTGTAACGTTTTGCGCATATCGATGGTTGATTAAACCAATTTAATTCGGCAGAATGGATATTTTCGCATTGCAGCATTTTCATGTAAGGGATTGATTTTGCGTCCGGTTCAGAAATCTAACAAGCTAAACGAGATTTGCTACGAAATCCGCGGTCCGGTGCCGGAGAAGGCCCGCCTGATGGAAGAAGAGGGCCACAAGATCATCAAGCTGAATATCGGCAATATGCAGCCGTTCGGTTTTGATCCGCCCGACGAGATTGTCCACGACATGATCGTGAACCTGCCGAATGCGGCCGGATATACCGATTCCAAAGGCTTGTTCGCGCCGCGCAAGGCGGTGATGCACTACACCCAGCAGAAGAAGGTCGCCAATGTCACCATGGACGACATTTACCTGGGCAATGGCGCGTCGGAACTGATCGTGATGTCGATGAACGCGCTGCTGAACAATGGCGACGAGGTGCTGGTGCCGGCGCCGGACTATCCGCTGTGGACCGCGGCCGTCAGCCTGTCCGGCGGCAAGCCGGTGCACTACGTGTGCGACGAGCAGCAGGACTGGTACCCGGACATTGACGACATGCGCAAGAAGATCACGCCCAATACCAAGGCGATCGTGGTCATCAACCCGAACAACCCGACCGGCGCGCTGTATCCCGACGAGGTGCTGCTGCAGATTATCGAACTGGCGCGGCAGCACCAGCTGATCATCTACGCCGACGAAATCTACGACAAGGTGCTGTATGACGGCGTCACCCACACTTCGATCGCCGCACTGTGCGACGACGTGTTCTGCGTGACCTTCAACGGCTTGTCCAAGAGCTACCGCTCCTGCGGCTACCGATCCGGCTGGATGGTGCTCTCGGGCGAAAACAAGAAATATGCGAAGGATTACATCTGGGGCCTGAACATGCTGGCCTCGATGCGCCTTTGCGCCAATGCGCCGGGCCAGTTTGCGATCCAGACTGCGCTCGGCGGCTACCAGAGCATCAACGATCTGGTGGCGCCTGGCGGGCGCTTGCTCAAGCAACGCGACCTGGCATACAAGCTGCTGTCCGAGATTCCGGGTGTCAGCGTGGTCAAGCCAAAAGCTGCACTGTATATGTTTCCCCGCCTCGATCCAAAGATCTACCCGATCGCGGACGACCAGCAATTCGCTTACGAACTGCTGGAAGAGACCAAAGTCCTCATCGTGCAGGGCACGGGCTTCAACTGGCATAGCCCGGACCACTTCCGCGTGGTCTTCCTGCCGAACTCGGACGACATGGAAGATGCATTCGGCCGTATCGCGCGCTTCATGGAAGGCTACCGAAAACGGCACGGGCACAGCTAACAACACCAGGGAATTTGAAAGATGAAATCGATTAAAGTAGGTTTGCTGGGCGTAGGCAATGTGGGCGCCGGCACGTTCAGCGTATTGCGACGCAACCAGGAAGAGATCCGCCGCCGCGCCGGCCGCGGTATTGAGATTGTGGCCGTCTCGGCCCGCAACCTGGAGCGCGCAAAAGAGCGCACCGAAGGCCAGTGCAAAGTCGTGGCAGACCCGTTCGCGATCGTCAACGATCCGGAAATCGATATCGTCGTGGAGCTGATTGGCGGCTATGACACCGCCAAGGAACTGGTGATGCAGGCCATCGCCAACGGCAAGCACGTGGTCACCGCCAACAAGGCGCTGCTGGCCATGCATGGCACCGAAATCTTCGCCGCGGCCCAGGCCAAGGGCGTGATGGTGGCCTTCGAGGCGGCCGTTGCGGGCGGCATTCCGATTATTAAAGCGCTGCGCGAAGGCCTGACCGCCAACCGCATCGAATGGATCGCCGGCATCATCAACGGCACCACCAATTTCATCCTGTCCGAAATGCGCGACAAGGGGCTGGACTTCGACACTGTGCTGAAAGAAGCGCAGCGCCTGGGCTATGCCGAAGCCGATCCGACCTTCGACATCGAAGGCGTGGACGCGGCGCACAAGGCGACCATCCTGTCCGCGATTGCCTTCGGCATTCCTGTGCAATTCGACAAAGCGCATATCGAAGGCATCACCAAGCTGCAGGCGATCGACATCAAGTACGCCGAACAACTGGGCTACCGCATCAAGCTGCTGGGCATCGCGCGCCGCGCGCAGGTGAACGGCGTCGACGGCATCGAACTGCGCGTGCATCCAACCCTGATCCCGGCCAAGCGCCTGATCGCCAATGTGGAAGGCGCGATGAATGCGGTGCTGGTGCAGGGCGACGCCATTGGCGCCACCATGTACTACGGCAAAGGCGCAGGCCCGGAGCCGACCGCTTCCGCCGTGATCGCCGACCTGGTCGACATCACCCGCCTGGCGACGGCCGATCCGGAGCACCGCGTGCCGCACCTGGCCTTCCAGCCGAACGCGATGACCGACATCAAGATCATGCCGATGACCGAGATCACCACCAGCTACTACCTGCGCATGACGGTAGTTGACCGTCCGGGCGTGCTGGCCGAGCTGACCCGCATCCTGGCCGACGCCACCATCTCCATCGACGCCATGATGCAGAAAGAGCCGGCGGAAGGCGAGACCCAGGCCGACATCATCCTGCTGACGCACCAGACGCAGGAAAAGAACGTGGTCGCAGCAATCGAGAAGATCGAAAAGCTGGCCAGCGTGGTCGGCAGCGTCACCAAGATCCGCCTCGAGAACCTCGCGTAATAAAAGTCGGGGTCAGCTCTGGCAATCGGACATTTGTGTCGCGGCGCAAGCGCCGAGACACAAATGTCCGATTGCCAGAGCTGACCCCGACTTCCATAACTGTTGTCAATTGACACGAATTTCGTGACAATTCGATAGTTTTGATGCTCAATAGCAATTTATTTTTGTACATTGATTAATATTTGGGCATCAGTGTAAATCCCTTCGTTTATAATTCGTGCTTCCCTGAAAAGGGTATATAAAAAAGCAAGTTGCACGAGAATAAGTAAATGAGCGGGGTGAGTTTTTCTATCGTCAGGCAGGCGGCATGGGCACCGTCTTTGGCCGCGCCGGAGGCGTGGCTGGAGTGGTCGCGCGCACCTTTTTTGCCTGGTACGGAGGGGGAGCCTGGCGTCAAGGCCATGCCGCCGATGCTGCGTCGCCGCGCCGGCCAACTCGGCAAGATGGCGCTGGAAGTGGCCTATGAATGCCTGGGCGGAGAGTCCGGCATCCCTATTGTTTATTGCTCGCGCCACGGCGAGGTTGGCCGTTCGGTGGAGCTGCTCGATGCCATGGCGCGCGGCGAAGCCCTGTCGCCGACGGCTTTCGGCATGTCCGTCCACAACGCCAATCCCGGGCTGTTCACCATCGCCCGCAAGGAACAGGCCAATCACATCGCGCTGGCAGCCGGTCCGAGCTCGCTGGAACATGCGGTGATCGAAGCCTGCGGGCTGCTTGCCGACGGCGCGCCCCAGGTACTGCTGGTGATGGCGGATACCGCCTTGCCGGAACTGTATTCCCATTTCGAAGATTGCGACGAGCAGGCATTCGCTTTCGCCTGGCTGCTGCAGCCGGGCGCGGAGCTGTCGCTTGGCTGGCAGGCCGGCGCCGAAGCGCCGCAGGAATCCATGCCGGGCGCGCTGCAGGTGCTGCGCTTCTTCCTGTCCGGCGAACGGCAATTGGTGCGCCTGGCGGACCAGCGACAATGGCAATGGCAAAGACATGTTTGAGAAGGCGTTCATGTATTGGCGGGTGCTTGCCACCGGCTTGAGTTTCGCATTGTTCGGCATGGGCGGCGTGCTGCTGCGCGTGGCGGTGTTCCCGCTGCTGAATCTATTGGTGCGCAACGAGGCAACCCGTGTGCGCCTGTCGCGCGACCTGATTCGCCACAGCTTCCGCGTCTACATCGAGATGATGCGCGTGCTGGGCGTGCTGCGCTACGAATTAAGTGGCCTGGATAAACTGGAGCGGGGCGGCCTGCTGATCCTGGCCAACCATCCAACCTTGATCGATACCGTGTTCCTGATGGCCTTTGTCAAAAAGGCTGATTGCATTGTCAAGGCCAGCCTGCGCGACAACCCGTTTACCCGCGGACCGGTGCGCGCTGCTTCGTATATCGCCAACAGCGGCGGGGCAGAACTGGTGGACGATTGCATTGCTTCGCTTGAGCGTGGCAACAACCTGATCGTGTTCCCTGAGGGGACGCGTACCGGTGCCGACGGCGTGATTGCGCTGAAGCGCGGCGCCGCAAACATCGCCGTGCGTGGCGAACGCGATATCACGCCCGTCGTAATCCAATGCGCGCCAGCCACCCTTGGCAAAGGGGAGAAGTGGTGGCGCGTGCCGCCGCGCCGGGTGCACTTCAGCATCACGGTGCAGGATGACGTGGCGATCAGCCACTTTACAAGCGAGGGCGCCAGCGAAGTGCTGGCTGCGCGCCGCCTGACCGATTATTTACAACATTACTTTGCGGGGAAATACCAACATCATGTTTGAGCAGGAAGTCAAAGAAATGATCATCGATGTGCTCCAGCTGGAGGACATCAGCCCGGACGACATCAACGCGGAAGAGCCGCTGTTCGTCGAAGGCCTGGGCCTTGACTCGATCGACGCGCTGGAACTGGGCGTGGCGCTGCAAAAGCGCTACGGCATTTCGCTGTCGGCCGATTCGGAAGATACGCGCCGCCACTTCGCTTCCGTGCGTGCGTTGGCTGCCCTGGTTGAAACCCAACGCAAGCAATAAGGAGAGCAGCGTGGTTGATCTGAATGCAATGAGCAAGGATGAACTGTACCAGTGGGTGGTGACCCTGCTGGCGGAAATGTTCGAACTGGATGTGTCGGAAGTGACGCCGGCCACCAACCTGTACGAAGACCTGGACATCGACAGCATCGACGCCGTCGACCTGGCCGTGAAGCTGAAGCAGCTGACCGGCAAGCGCATGGGCCCCGAAACCTTCAAGACGATCCGCACCATCGATGACGTGGTGGCGGCATTGCAAGGACTGGCGACCGCCGAGGCAGCCTGATGCTCTGGAACGTGTTGACCGCGGCGTTGACGCTGCTCTATCCGCTGGCGATCTGGCTTGGCCACGGCCAGCTGGAGCCGCGCTGGCTGGCGTGCGTGCTGCTGCTGGCGGCTGCGAGCCGCCTGCCGGCCCTGCGCATCAGCGCGGCGGCGCGCTGGTCGGTGGCGGGCGCGATGGTGCTTGCCGCACTGGCCGTCTGGAGCAACGTGCTGCTGCCGTTGAAGCTCTATCCGGTGCTGGTCAACATGGCTTTCCTGGCGGCGTTCGGCTATAGCCTGACGACGCCTGTTTCAATGATTGAACGGCTGGCGCGCCTGCGCGAGCCGGATTTGCCGCCGGAAGGCGTTGCCTACACGCGCCGCGTGACCCAGGCCTGGTGCCTGTTCTTCGTGGTGAATGGTTCGATCGCGCTGGCGACGGCGCTGTGGGCCAGCGAGGCTGTATGGTCGCTGTACAACGGGGTGATCTCTTATGGTTTGATGGGGCTGATGTTCGGTGGAGAGTTCCTGCTGCGCCGGCGCATGCGCAAGGCGGTGTCGCATGCGTGATGCCTTGCTTCAGTTGCCGGTGTCGCTGGCGGCGTGGCCAGCCCATGCCGTAGCCGGATGGCGCGGTTCACAGGCCGTCAGCTGCGCCTCCCTTGTACAGCGTGTGCAGGATTGGAGCGTGATGCTCGCCGCGCAGCCGGGCTGCCAGTTTGCGCTGTACTTTGAGGATAGCCTTGAATTTGCAGCGGCGCTGCTGGGTGCGTGGCAGGCCGGGAAGACTGTCTGGCTGACGGCCGACGCGTTGCCCGCTTCTTGCGCAGCGCTGCGCACCCGGGTCGACGGCTTCCTTGGCGAGTTTCCCGCGGACTGCGCTCCGCTCGCGGCGCCAGCCCGCGCCGTAACCGCCACGCGCAGTGGCGCCACGCCAGCAATGCAGGTGCTCGATGGCGCGTTTGAGGCTCTGGTCGTGCATACGTCCGGCAGCACGGGCGCTCCGCAAGCGATCCCTAAACGGCTGTCGCAGATGTCCAGCGAAGTGGATGTGCTGGAGGCGATGTTCGGCGACATGCTTGGGGCGGACGCGGCGGTGCTCGCCACCGTCTCGCACCAGCATATTTATGGACTACTATTCAAGGTTCTGTGGCCATTGTGCGCTGGGCGTCCTGTGGTGGCGGACAGCGTTGCGTATCCTGAAGAACTGGCGGCGCTGCTGGCGGAACGTCCGTCGCTGCTGGTCAGCAGCCCGGCCCACCTGAAGCGCTTGCCGCAGCTGGCCGGCTGGCAGGACGCGCGCGCCCAGCTGCGCGCCGTGTTCTCGTCCGGCGGCCCGCTGCCGGAAGAAGCAGCATTTGCCTGCGCCGATTTGCTCGGCAAGGCCCCGATTGAAGTCTACGGTAGTTCGGAGACGGGCGGCATAGCCTGGCGCCAGCGCACACGCGCGGACAGCGCGGCATGGACTGCCTTCCCGAACGTCGAATGGCGCCTGGACGAGGAGGGCGCGCTCGCCGTCCGTTCGGCGCACCTGGCTGACGACACTTGGCTTCATCTGGCCGACCGCGCCGAAGCGACCGATGATGGCCGGTTCGAGCTGCGGGGCCGCGCCGACCGTATCGTCAAACTGGAAGAAAAGCGTATTTCACTCGACGCGCTGGAGGCAGCCTTGCGCGCCAGCCCGCTGGTCGACGAAGCCCGCCTGATGCTGGATGACAGCGCCGCGCGCTCCTGCCTGGCCGCTTTCGTGGTGCTCTCCGCCGAAGGTCGGGCCCGATTGCAGGCGGAAGGCAAGCTCGCCTTGAACCGCAGCTTGCGTGTACTGCTGGCCGCAAGCGCGGAGACCGTCGCCTTGCCGCGCCGCTGGCGCTACCTGGACCAGTTGCCGGTCAACGCCCAGGGCAAAACCACGCACGCTGCACTGGCCGCGCTACTGGTGGAGCAGGCAGCTCCTGTTCCCGCCGATGCGGGTCGTCCGACCGAGCCGGAATGGCGCGAGCTTGAGCGTGAAGACGCCAGCGTCAAGCTGTCGCTGACCGTGCCGAAAGACCTGCTGTATTTCGAAGGCCACTTTCCGGGAAGCCCGATCCTGCCCGGCGTGGTGCAAGTGGACTGGGCTATCGCACGCGGACGCCATTACTTCGAGATGCCGCCGGTATTCCGTGACATCGCCATGCTGAAATTCCAGCAGGTCATCGCGCCTGGCGCAACGGTTCAATTGGAATTGGCCTGGGATAGCGCCAAGTCCAGCATGCAATTCAAATACCTGTCCGATGCAGGACAACACGCAAGCGGCCGCGTACTGTTCGCCGCCGACTGACCTTCAACCCTTGATCGAGTGCCCATGCAAGACAAATCGTTTTCCCCGCCGCGCCAGTCCGCTTTCGCCGCCCGTTACGAAGCGCAGAAGATCGCCTTCGGCCCCGTTGTATTCCAGTGCGTGCGTTATGCATGGAAGCGCGGCATGCTGCAGGCGCTGGCCGATGCCGGCGGTGCAGGCCTGAGCGTTGAGCAGATGGCGGCCGACGGCAAGTGGAGCGAATACGCGCTGAAAGTGGTGCTGGAGACGTGCCTGTCCGCAGGCGCTGTGGCGATCAAGGAAGGCCGCTACGTGCTCGATAAAGTCGGCTTTTGCATCCTGACCGACAAGATCACCCAGATCAACCTGGATTTCAACCACGACGTTAACTACAAGGGCCTGTTCGACCTGGAGCGTTCGCTCGATGAAGAAAAGCCGCACGGCCTGAAAGCGCTGGGTGAATGGCCAACCTTGTACCAGGGCCTGTCGCAGCTGCCGGAGCCGGCCAAGACCAGCTGGTTCGCCTTCGACCACTACTACTCGGACACCTCGTTCCCGGACATCCTGCCGGACGTCTTCGCCACCGCGCCGCGCAAAGTGATGGACATCGGCGCCAACACGGGTAAATTCAGCCTGGCCACGCTGGCCTACAACGCCGACGTGCAAATGCACCTGGTCGACCTGCCGCGCCAGCTGGCGGTGGCGGAGCAGAACCTGCAGGCGGCAGGCGTGCGCGAACGCGCGCAGTTGCATCCGGTCGACCTGCTCGATGATTCAATCGCGCTGCCGGCCGGCATGGACGTGATCTGGATGAGCCAATTCCTCAGCTGCTTCAGCGAAGCGGCCATCGCCAGCATCCTGCGCCGTGCGGCGGAGGCGCTGTCCGAGCGCGGCCAGCTGATCATCATGGACACGTTCTGGGACCGCCAGCAATACGATATCGCCGCCTACTGCCTGATTAACACCTCGCCGTACTTCACCGCCATGGCGAGCGGCAACTCCAAGATTTACCAGGCTGCGGACTATGTGCGCCTGGCGGAAGCGGCCGGCCTGCGCCTGCTGACCACGCGCGACAACATCGGCTACTGCCATTCCCTGCTGCGCTTCACCCGCGCCGGAGATGCTGGTGTTTAAACCCTGTTTCGTCATCCCCGTCTACAACCACGAACACGCCATCGCGGGCGTGGTGGCGGGACTGTTGCCGCACGGTTTGCACTGCGTGCTGGTGGATGACGGCAGCCGCCGTGAATGCGCGGCCGAACTGGCGCGCCTGGCGGCGGCGCACCCGCAGCAGGTGACGCTGGTCACGCATGAAGTCAACCAGGGCAAGGGCGGCGCCGTGATGACCGGCTTCCACTCCGCCGCGCGCCTGGGCTATACCCATGCCCTGCAGGTGGATGCCGATGGCCAGCATAACCTGGACGACGTGGCAGGGTTCCTGGCCAGTGCCGCGGAACGCCCGGATGCGCTGGTGGTGGGCTATCCGATCTACGACCAGTCGGTGCCGAAGGGCCGCCTGTACGGCCGCTACGCCACCCATATCTGGGTCTGGATCAACACGCTGTCGCTGCAGATCAAGGATTCGATGTGCGGCTTCCGTGTCTATCCGCTGCAGCCGGTGCTGGCATTGATGGCGCGCCAACGCCTCGGCCTGCGCATGAACTTCGACATCGAAATCCTGGTGCGCCTGTTCTGGGAAGGCGTGCCGATGGTGAATCGCGCTACCCGCGTCGGCTATCCAGCCGATGGCGTGTCGCACTTCCAGGTCTGGCGCGACAACGTGCTGATCTCGTGCATGCACGCACGCCTGTTCTTCGGCATGCTGTGGCGCGCACCGCGCCTGCTGGCGCGCCGCTGGAGCGCTGCATGAGCCAGGCCGCTCCACGCCACTGGGCCGCTATCAACGAAGTGAGCTTCGTGGCGGGCATGCGCCTGCTGTTCTGGATTTTCCGCGTGCTGGGCCGCTGGCCTTTCCGCGTCATGCTGTACCCGGTGCTGTGCTGGTACCTGCTGGCCGCGCCGCGCGCTCGGCGCGTCTCCGGCGCATACCTGCGCCGCGTGTCAGCGTTCGCGCCGGTGCCGCGCCTGGGCGTGCTGCGCCACTT
Organism: Massilia eburnea; assembly: GCF_009720745.1. Classification (GTDB taxonomy): domain Bacteria; phylum Pseudomonadota; class Gammaproteobacteria; order Burkholderiales; family Burkholderiaceae_D; genus Rugamonas; species Rugamonas eburnea. The sequence continues at coordinate 168,887 of NZ_WNKX01000008.1, forward strand.
TGCCGCCTTCGCTGAGAGCATCCTCGACAAGATGCTGCTGTGGGGCGGCCTGTTCGATACGCGCAGCGTTACGCTGCACGGCGTCGATTCTGTCAATGCCATGCTCGCGCGCGGGCAGGGCGGCCTCCTTGTGTGCTCTCACTTCGGCAACCTGGAATTGTCGCGCGTGCTGTCGCTCGACCGGCCCGACGTGAAGATCACGGTGCTGGTGCATACCCGCCATGCGCAAGCTTTCAACCGCATGCTGGCGCGCTTGAATCCAGCCAGCGCCTTGAACCTGATGCAGGTGACCGATATGGATGCGGCAATGGCCATGCAGTTGTCCGAACGCGTTTCGCGCGGCGAGCTGGTGGTAATTGCCGGCGACCGCGTGCCGGTAAGCGACCAGCCGCGCGTAGCGATGGCCGATTTCCTGGGCTCCCCGGCGCCGTTCCCGGTCGGGCCTTATATCCTGGCCGGCGTGCTGCAATGCCCGGTCTACCTGATTTTCCCGCTGCAGCGCGACGGCGGCAGCGAACTGCATTTCGAACTATTCAGTGAAGGACTGCGCCTGCCGCGTAAAGCGCGCGAAGCGGCGTTGCAGGACTGCGTGCAGCGCTACAGCGCTCGCCTGCAGCACTACTGCCTGCAAGCCCCGCTGCAATGGTTCAATTTTTACGACTTCTGGCATTTACCGAAACTGGATACTAGCGATGCACCTGGCTGACCTGACCAATGCGAAGCGCGAAGTGCGCTTTGACCGCAACCGACTGACGATCGAGGACATCGTCGATATCGCCGCTGGCCGCGCGCAAGCCGTGCTGTCCGGCGACCCGGCTTACCGCGCCATGATCCAGCGCGGCGCCGATTTCCTCGACCGCCTGCTGCGCGAGGACGGCAATATCTACGGCGTGACCACCGGCTATGGCGATTCCTGCACCGTGAACGTGCCGGCGGAGCTGGTAGCCGAGCTGCCGCACCACCTGTACACCTACCACGGCTGCGGCCTGGGCGAGCATTTCTCGCCGGCGCAGACGCGCGCCATCCTGGCTTCGCGCCTGGCGTCGCTGTCGAAAGGGTACTCCGGCGTCAGCCTGGATTTGCTGGAGCAGATCGCGCGCCTGCTGGACGCCGGCCTGCTGCCGCTGATCCCGAGCGAAGGCTCGGTTGGCGCGAGCGGCGACCTGACCCCGCTATCCTACCTGGCCGCGGTACTGTGCGGCGAACGCGAAGTCTGGCGCGACGGCGAGACCGTACCTGCCGCGCAGGCGCTGGCCGAAGCCGGTATCACGCCGTTGCGCCTGCGCCCGAAAGAAGGCCTGGCGATCATGAACGGCACCGCCGTCATGACCGCACTGGCATGCCTGGCCTACGACCGCGCCGAATACCTGATGCGCCTGTGCACCCGCATCACGGCCATGGCGTCCTTCACGCTGGACGGCAACGCCCACCACTTCAATGAGGTACTGTTTTCGGTCAAGCCGCACGGCGGCATGCAGCAAGTGGCGGCATGGCTGCGCAGCGACCTGCCGACCGAACTGCTGGAGCGCAACGGCAAGCGCCTGCAGGACCGCTACTCGATCCGCTGCGCGCCGCACGTGATCGGCGTGCTGGCGGATGCGCTGCCGTTCTTCCGCACTTCCATTGAAAACGAGCTGAATAGCGCCAACGACAACCCGATCATCGATCCGGACGGCGAAACCGTACTGCACGGCGGCCACTTCTACGGCGGGCACATTGCCTTCGCCATGGACGGCATGAAGAACGCGGTCGCCAACCTGGCCGACCTGATGGACCGCCAGATGGCGCTGATGGTGGACACACGCTACAACCACGGCCTGCCAAGCAACCTGTCCGGCGCCACCGGCCCGCGCGCGGCCATCAACCATGGCCTGAAGGCGCTGCAGATCAGCGTTTCGGCATGGACCGCCGAAGCGCTGAAGCTGACCATGCCGGCCTCGGTGTTCTCGCGCTCGACCGAATGCCACAACCAGGACAAGGTCAGCATGGGCACCATCGCGGCGCGCGATTGCCTGCGCGTGCTGGAGCTGGTGGAGCAGTGCGCCGCTGCACTCCTGGTCACCGTGCGCCAGGGCGTGCACCTGCGCTGCCGCGAAAATCCTGACATGGCCCCGCATGCCGCGCTGGCGCAGATGCAGCAGCTGCTGGCCGACGATATCGCCGTGGTGGCGGAAGACCGCCGCCTGGATCCTGAGCTGCGCATGCTGGTGCAGCGCATCCGCAGCAAGGCGTGGGAACTGTATGCGTAAGAAGACGGAATCGCGCTGGTTCGCCGAAGTTGAAATGCAAGTCCAGTTCTTCGACCTGGACCCGATGGATATCGTCTGGCACGGCAACTACGTCAAATACCTGGAAGTGGTGCGCTGCGCGCTGCTGGACAAGATCGGCTACAACTACGTCGAGATGAAGGCGTCCGGCTACGGCTGGCCTATCATCGACATGCACCTGCGCTATGCGGCGCCGGCGACATTCGGCCAGGTAATCAAGCTGCGCGCCGAAATCGTCGAGTGGGAAAACCGCCTGAAGATCGAGTACCTGATCAGCGATGCCGCCACCGGCCGTCGCCTGAACAAGGCCAGCACCACCCAGGTCGCCGTCGATATGGCGACCAAGGAAATGTGCTTCGTGTCGCCGCCCATCCTGTTTGAAAAGCTGGGAGTGCCATTGCCATGCTGAAGAAGATCACTGCATGCGCTGTGCTGCTGCTTGCGGGCGCCGGCGCCCACGCCGCCGCGCCGGCGGCGAAGATCCAGTCGATGCTGGCCAAGCCGGACGTTCTGTGCGGCCGCTTTGACCAGACCAAGAACCTGGCCGGCATGAAGAAACCGCTGCTGTCGAATGGCCGCTTTTGCGTGGTCAAGGGCAAGGGCGTGCTGTGGCGTACCCTGAAGCCTTTCCCGAACACGCTGCGCCTGACGCGCGACGAGATCGTCCACCTGCAGGGCGACCGCGTGGCCATGCGCATGGATGCCAGGACCGAACCGGTGGTGCGCATGATTAACAGCGTGCTGTTCTCGCTGCTGGGCGGCGACCTGGCGCAGCTGGACAAGATGTTCGAAGTCGAAGGCACGGCGGAAAAGGAGAGCTGGCAGGTAGCGCTGAAGGCGCGCGAACCGGCGCTCGCGAAGGCGATCGGCACGATCAACCTGGAAGGCGGCTCCTACGTGAAGCGTATCGAGATGAACGAGGCTTCCGGCGACAAAACTGCCATCGTGTTCTCCGCCATGCAAACGGGAGAATCTGCGATGACGGCGGAAGAGGCGGCGCAATTCTGATATGAAGGCAAACCGCTTCGCCCTGTTGTGGCTCCTCGTCGCGACCCTGGTGGCCGGGCATAACGCGTGGCTGTGGTTGGTGCAGCGCGTGGTGCCTGATACCGACATCCTGGCCCTGTTGCCAGTGCAGGAGCGCGACCCGGTGCTGCAGCACTCCTTCCAGCATATGGTCGATTCGGCGCAGCAGCGCCTGGTCATTCTGGTGGGGGCGGCGGACTGGGACAAGGCGAAGGAGGCGGCTGACGCCTACCGCAAGGTCATCGGCGAGCAGCCAGGCGTGGTGGGCGCGACGCCACTGAACGAAAAGACCCAGGACGACTGGCTGCAGCTTTTCCGCAAGCACCGTAGTGTGCTGATGACGGAGAAGCAGGAGCAGCAGCTGAAAGAGCAGGGCGCGCAAGCATGGTCGGAAACCGCGCTAGGCGGCCTGTATAACTCATTCGGCGGTCCGAAAGTGGGCAGCTGGCAGGAAGATCCTTTCGGCCTGTTCTCAGGGTGGGTGCAGGAGCGCGCGCTGGAGACCCCGGTGCGTCCGCGCGACGGCTACCTGTTCGTCGGCGACGACAAGTTGCAGTACGTGCTGCTGCCGTTCGAGTTGAAAGTGCCGGCATTCTCGATCACGGCGCAGGACAAGGTGCTGCCGCTGCTGGAGCGTGCCGCCGCTGCCGCCCGTGCGGCGGTGCCGGAAGTTGACCTGATTCCGGCCGGCGTGGTCCTGCATGCGGCAGCTGCCAGCGCGCAGGCCCAGCGCGAAATGCATACCATTGGCGCCGGTTCGCTGCTTGGCATCGTCCTGCTAACCTGGCTGGTGTTCCGCACCGTACGGCCTATCGTGATGGTGCTGCTGTCGATTACGGTTGGCATTCTGGGCGCATTCTCCGTATGCTGGCTGCTGTTTGGGCAGGTGCACCTGATGACGTTGGTTTTTGGCGCCAGCCTGATCGGGGTGGCGCAGGATTACGGCATCGACTTCCTGTGCAACCGGATGGAGGCCAGCCCGGCGCTCGATTCCCATGCGCTGCTGCGCCGCCTGCTGCCGGCGCTGGTCCTGACGCTGTTGGCAGCGGTGATCGGGTATGCCGGCCTGGCGTTCACGCCGTTTCCTGGCTTGCGCGCGATGGCAGTGTTCTCGGCGCTTGGCCTGATATTCGCCTGGCTGACGGTGATGGCCTGGTTCCCCCTGTTTGTGCGCGGTGGTGTGCTGCGCCAGGGGCCGGTGGTAGCGCCATACGTTGGCCTGCTGGCGCATTGGCCGCGCTGGCCGTTCCTGCGTCCCGGCGCAGGACCACGCGGCCGCCTGCTCCTGGCCGCGGCGGCCTGCGTGGGCGGCGCCGCGCTGGCGGCCGGTATTGCTCGCCTTGGTGCGAACGACGATATCCGCCTCTTGCAAAACTCGCCGAAGGCCCTGATCGACAGCCAGCAGCGGCTGGGAAAACTGCTCGATTCCGCATCGCCGGTCCAGTATTTCCTGGTGCGCGGCGCCAATGAAGAAGAAGTGCTGCAGCGCGAGGAAGCGCTGAAACGCAGCCTCGATCCTTTGATTGCGGATCGCGTGATCGGCGGCTACCAGGCGCTGTCGAACTGGGTGCCGTCGCAAATGCTGCAGGCGCAGCGCCGGGCGCTGGTAAGGGACAAGCTGTTCGCGGACGATGGCCCGCTGGCTGCCGTGGCGCGGCAGGCAGGCGAAGACAAGGACTGGATCGCCGCCGCGCGCGCCAAGGCGGCGGAGGGCGCCGCGGTGCTGTTGCCTCAAGACTTCCTGGCGGCGCCGGCGAGCGCACCCTGGCGCCACTTGTGGCTTGGCCAGCATGGCAAGGAGTTCGCCAGTATTGTCGCGGTACGCGGTTTGCAGTACAGCGGCTTGCCGCGCCTGCGTGCTGCCGCCGGAGGCATGCATGGCGTGCAGTGGGTCGACAAGGTGGGTGAAATCTCCGCCGTGCTGGGACGCTACCGCGTGATGATGGGCTGGGTGCTCGCTGCGGCGTATGCACTGGTTTTCCTGCTCCTTCTGCCGCGCTATCGTGGCGGCGCCTGGCGCGTGCTGGCGCCGACCCTGCTGGCAAGTACGGCCACGCTTGCGCTGCTCGGCTGGAGCGGCATGCCGCTGCAGCTGTTCCATGTGCTCGGCCTGATGCTGCTGCTCGGCGTGGGGGTGGATTATGGCGTCTTCATGGCGGAGCGCGCGAGCCGCGGCCCGGTGGCGCCATGGCTGGCAGTCGGCATGGCCGCGGCCAACGCGATCCTGGGCTTTGGCCTGCTGGGCTTGAGCAGCACGCCTGCGCTGCAGGCATTCGGCCTGACCATGCTGGCTGGCACGGCGCTGGTGTGGCTATTGGTGCCTTGCTTTGTAATGAATGAGGATAAGAAGCATGTGGAAGCGGCTTAAGACGATTGCGATTGCGGCGCTGCTGCTGTCGGCCTGCGCGACGAGCACGCCGCCGCCGGCCGCGCGCCTGGGACTCAAGCTGGCGCCGTCCACGCTGGGCGAGTCGATCAGCGTTCAGCAGCATTTGCGCGTGGAGCGCAATGGCCGCAACGACGAACTGGATGTGGCGCTGGAAGTGGAACCGCAAAAACTGGAGCTTGTCGGCCTGGCGCTGGGCCAGCGCGTGCTGTCCCTGAGCTATGACGGCAAGGACCTGAAGTCGTGGCGCCACGCCATGCTGCCTTCGCAAGTGAAGGCGGAAGACGTGCTGGAAGACATGCAGCTCACACTGTGGCCCGTAGACGCAGTACGCGCTGCGCTGCCGGCGGGCTGGCAGGTGGAAGAGCAGGGCCTGCGCCGCACGCTGTCGCTGGATGGCGAGACCATCATGGTGATCAATTACAGCGGCATGCCACGCTGGAGCGGCAAGCTGGTACTGGACAACCTGCGTTACAAATACCGCCTGACCATTGAATCGGAGTTGCAGTAATGGCCTTTTTCCTGAACGACTGCGGCATCGTATGCGCCATGGGCGACGGCAAAGCGGCCGTGCGCGAAGCGCTGCTGCGCGGCGAAAGCGGCGTGCAGCCGACCGAGGCTTGCTCCCCCGGCCGCGTTCTGCCGCTGGGCCTCGCCGCCGGCGCAGTGCTGCCCTCCGTGGATCACTTGCCGCTGGCGCAGCGCAGCCGCAATAACCAGTTCGCGCTGGCGGCGCTGGCCCAGATTCGGCCTGCGGTCGACGCAGCCATCGCGCGCTATGGCGCGCATCGCGTCGGCGTGGTGATCGGCACCAGCACTTCCGGCGTCGGCGAGGCGGAGGCGGCCTTGGCTGTCCGTGCAGCCGGCGGCGAGTTGCCCGGCGACTTCCACTACGGCCAGCAGGAAATGGGGGCGCCGGCAATGCTGTTGGCGCAGGCGCTGGGCATCAGCGGCCCGGCCATGGTGCACTCGAGCGCCTGTTCCTCCGGCGCCAAGGCCATGGCCAGCGCGGCGCGCCTGATCGCCATGGGCGCATGCGACGCGGTGGTGGCGGGCGGTGTGGATACGCTGTGCGCTTTCACCGTGGCGGGTTTTTCGGCGCTTGAGTCGGTCAGCGCGGCGCGCTGCAACCCGTTGAGCGCAAACCGCAACGGCATCAATATCGGCGAGGGCGCCGGCCTGTTCCTCATGAGCCGCGAACCTGCTGCGGTAGCGCTGTGCGGCTGGGGCGAGTCGTCCGATGGCCACCATATGTCTGCGCCGGATCCGGAAGGCGGCGGCGCGCGGCTGGCGATCGGCCAGGCGCTGCAGCGGGCCGGTATCACGCCGCAGCAAGTCGACTACATCAACCTGCACGGCACCGCCACGCTGCAGAACGATGCGATGGAATCGCGCGTCGTGGCCTCCCTGTTCGGCAGCGAAGTGCCGGTCAGCTCCACCAAGCCGTTCACCGGCCATGCGCTGGGCGCGGCAGCGGCGCTGGAAGCGGCGCTGTGCTGGCTGCTGATGCAGGACGATAATCCGGAAGGCTACCTGCCGCCGCAGCTGTGGGACGGTGCAGCTGACCCGGCGCTGCCGCCGTTGCATGTGGCAGCGCCCGGCGCCAGGCTTGGCCGGCCGCTGCGCTATGCCTTGAGCAATTCGTTTGCCTTTGGCGGTTCCAATGCCGCCCTGGTGCTGGGGAGGCTGGCATGACGATGCCCGATATTCGCACCCTGGTTCCGCATGGCGGGGCAATGTGCCTGCTCGATCGCGTGCTGGCATCGGACGCCGAAACCCTGACCGCCGAAGTGGCGATCCACGAGGCAAGCATGTTCTATTCGCCGGAAGCGCAGGGCGTGGGCAGCTGGGTCGGCATCGAATACATGGCGCAGGCAGTGGCGGCGCATGCCGGCTGGCTGGCCAAGCGCGATGGCGGTACCGTCAAGCCGGGGTTCCTGCTTGGTTCGCGCCGCTACAGCACCCATAGCCCCTTGTTTGCCAATGGCCAGGTGCTGCAGGTAAAAGTGAAGATGGAAATGCGCGGGGATAATGGCCTCGGCGCTTACGAGTGTTCAATTGCCGATACAGGCAAAGCAGGGCAGGAACTGGCCAGCGCCACGCTGACTGTGTTCCAGCCCGATGATGTCAATAAGTTCTTGCATGGGGTATGAAATGAATAAGTCTGTCTTGGTGACGGGATCGTCGCGCGGCATCGGTAAAGCGGTTGCGCTGCGCCTGGCGCGCGATGGCTTCGACGTGGTAGTGCATTGCCGCAGCCAGCGCGCCGAAGCGGAGGCCGTGGCGCAGCAGATTGCGGAAATGGGCCGAACTGCACGCGTGCTGCAGTTCGATATCGGCGACCGCGCAGCTGCGGCAGCCGCTCTGGAAGCGGACATCGCCGAGCATGGCTGCTACTACGGGGTGGTGTGTAACGCCGGCGTGGCGCGCGACAACGCCTTTCCGGCCATGAGCGGCGAAGATTGGGATATCGTGCTGCGCACCAACCTCGATGGCTTCTACAACGTGGTCAACCCGCTGGTGATGCCGATGGTCCAGCGCCGCAAGCCGGGCCGCATCGTGACCATGGCTTCGGTTTCGGGCCTGGTGGGCAACCGCGGCCAGGTCAATTACAGCGCAGCCAAAGCCGGTATTATCGGCGCCACCAAGGCGCTGGCGCTGGAGCTGGCCAAGCGCAATATCACCGTCAACTGCGTGGCGCCGGGCCTGATCGATACCGACATGACCGAAGACCTGCCGATGGACGAAGTGCTGAAGATGATTCCGGCGCGCCGCGTCGGCACGGCCGATGAAGTGGCGGCCGCCGTCAGCTTCCTGGTGGGCGAGGAATCGGGCTACATTACCCGCCAGGTGATTTCCGTGAACGGAGGGCTGGCATGAACCGCCGTGTCGTCGTCACCGGCATGGCCGGCATCAGCCCGCTGGGCAACGACTGGGCGACCATCCGCGGCCGCCTGGGTGAATACCGCAACGCCATCGTACGCATGGCCGACTGGGAAGACTATGAGGGCCTGAACACCCGCCTCGGCGCGCCGGCGGCGGAATTCGAGTTGAGCCCGCGCTTCAACCGCAAGACCATGCGCAGCATGGGCCGCGTGGCCCTGATGGCGACCCGCGCCACCGAACTGGCGCTGGAAGACGCTGGACTGATCGATTCCGAACTGCTGAAGAGCGGGCGCATGGGGGTGTCCTTCGGTTCCTCCGCAGGCACGCCAAGCGCGATCGGAGATTTTGGCCGCATGATGGAGGAGCGCAGCACGCGCGGCATCAATGCCACTACCTACATCAAGATGATGTCGCATACCGCGCCGGTGAATATCGGTGTGTTCTTCGGCGCCACCGGCCGCGTGATCACCACCTCCAGCGCCTGCACCTCCGGCAGCCAGGGCATCGGCTACGCCTACGAGGCAATCCGCAGCGGCAAGCAGACCGCGATGATTGCGGGCGGCGCGGAGGAATTGTGCGCTACCGAGGCGGCCGTATTCGACACCCTGTTTGCCACCAGCACCCGCAACGACGCGCCGCACACCACGCCGCGCCCGTTCGACAAGGCGCGCGACGGCCTGGTGATCGGCGAAGGGGCGGGCTGCCTGATCCTCGAGGACATGGAGCATGCGCAGGCGCGCGGCGCCCATATCTACGCCGAAATCGTGGGCTTTGGCACCAACAGCGACGGCTGCCACGTCACCCAGCCAAACTCGGCGACCATGGCCCAGGCCATGCAGCTGGCGCTGGAGGACGCGGATTTGCCGCCTTCGGCGATCGGCTACGTGAACGCGCACGGCACGGCCACCCAGCACGGCGACATCGCCGAATCGCACGCTACCCATTCGATCTTCGGCAGCAGCATGCCAATCAGCTCGCTCAAGAGCTATATGGGCCACACGCTGGGCGCATGCGGCGCGCTGGAAGCGTGGATCAGTATCCAGATGATGAATGAAGGCTGGTACGCGCCGACCGTAAGTTTGACGGATATCGACCCGGAATGCGCACCCCTCGACTATATTGCTGGCGAAGGGCGTCATATGCAGTGCGACTATGTCATGTCGAATAACTTCGCCTTTGGCGGCATCAATACATCCCTGATTTTCAAGAAAGGAAGCAAATGAAGACTACTCGCCGTACCCTCCTCATGGTCGCCGGCCTGGCTGCCCTTGCCCTGGTTCAAGGCTGCGCGACACGCGTCAAGTCCACCAGCGAGACCAATCCTCCGCCAGCCGAGGCGTTCAAGAATTTTGGCCGCATTGAAGTGAAGCCTGTGGCGTTTGCGCCGGGAGTGAAGGGCAAGCACCTGGGCGTTGAGCGTATCGATGCCAACATCAAGAAAGACCTGGCGCAAAAGCTGGTGGAGTGGAATAGCCGCCCTGAGAACGGCCGCACCCTGGTGGTGGAGCCTGTCATTGAACAGCTCCAACTGACCGGTACCGCCACGCGCGTGATGTTTGGCCCATTGGCAGGCAGCTCGGGTGTTCTGATGCGCATGAACATCCGCGACAGCAAAGGCAATGTGATCGCAACGCCTGAATTCTTCCAGCGCGCTGACGCCATGGCCGCCGGGTTCACCATGGGTATGGGCGACGGCATGATGCTGACTCGCGTATCGAACCTGGCGACCGACTATTTGATCGGTAATTACGAAGTAGCGCACGGCGGCCCAACCGGCGCCGACAGCAAGGCAGTAAAGCAGTAAAGCAGTAATCCCACAACCGTAAGGAGAAATAAGAATGAAAAAGATGTTCGCGGCAGCTGCCGCTGCAGCAGCCCTGATCTCCACCGTCGTCCCTGCACAGGCGCGCGACACCAAGCTGCTGTTCCCGATCGCCGGTGCGATGGCTGAAAATGATGCCAAGAGCCGCCTTGGCGACGACGTACAGTTCTTCTTCGGCGACCAGAAGCCAGCCGGCAAGATGGAAAACCTGGGCAGCGACAAGACCAGCCAGAAGACCAACTCGGTCGGCAAGACTCCCCAGACTTCCTGCAACTGGGCCTTCCTGTCGGCCATGCTGCAGCTGAAGAAGCGCGCCAACGCCCTGGGCGCAGACGCCATCATCAATATCCAGAGCAACTACAACAACCAGCCACACTCCTCGGATACCGAGTTTGAGTGCCACGACGGCGCCATCATGACCGGCGTTGCGCTGAAGGCTGATTTCGTCCGCCTGAAAAAGTAATCGCCATGCGGCCGCAAGCGACCCTTTGGCTGCTTGACCTGGCCGCAATCGACGATGCCACGCTGGCACAGGGCCTCGAAGGCCTTGGCGCCAGCGTGCAGCAGCGTTACCGTCGTTTTCGCCGGACCGAAAGGCAACGCCAGTTCGTCGCCGGCCGTCTCCTGCTGCGCCGTGCACTGGCCTTCGCCAGACCGGACGTGGCGGCATCCGAGATTCAGTTCATTGAGCGTCCTGGCGCCGCTCCGCAAGTATGCATGCCCGGCGCGGCACCATTCTTCAGTATTTCGCATGCCGGCCACTGGATCGCCTGCGCCGCCAGCATGGCAGCGCCGCTTGGCCTGGACATTGAGCTGCATGGCCGCAAGCGCGATTTTCCGGCACTGGCCGAGCACAGTTTTGATGCCGCGACTGCGCAGCGCATTGCCCGCCTGCCGGACGGCGAGCGCGCCACCGCCTTTTATCGCGCGTGGTGCAGGCTGGAGGCCGAATTCAAGCTGGGACAGCCCGCGCAACACTGGCTGCAGCCGGAACACGCCCAGCTCACGATCGCCATTGCCAGCAGCGAGGATCTCGAACTGCTGGTGCGCGACGCATAAAAAAAGTCGGGTGACCCAAACGGACCACCCGCCAAGGGAGGTACTACTGCAGCGAGGGCACTATTTGCCGGCGACAGTCAGTTCACTCTTCACTTCCTTTACTCCCGCCACGGAGGATGCTGCCTGGATCGCTTTAGCGCCGGCGTCGGAGCTTGACACGGTTCCGCTCAATACAATGACGCCCTGGTTGGCGGAGACGGTGATCTCTTTCTGGTCCGACAGGGCTGACTTGACCTTGGCCAGCAGCGTTGCGTCGTTGGTGGCAACGGCGGCGCCGGCCATGGCAGCTTCCTGCTGTGCGTGGGCGGACAGCGAGGCGAGGGCGAATGCTGCGGCGGCGAACAGGCCTGCGATCAGTTTGGAATCCTTCATGGTCTATCTCTCCATTTTTAGGTTGGCAATTTAACGCTGGTGCGTTGTCCATACCTTTGCAAAGGGCGTGCCATGTAGAGAAATCAATGACTTAGCTGTGCGGCAACAGCATGTTTGTCGCTGCACGGCGACAGGATTGGGGCGGCATGCCGTAAGCGCCTGATTTGACGGGCTTTATGCCTGTCGCTCCTCGGCGACAGGCTCGTTGCGGAACTGCGCGGCATTGAGTTCGTGCTTCTGCAGCAGGCGGTAGAACTCGGTGCGGTTGCGCTCCGCGAGGCGCGCGGCGTCGGCCACGTTGCCGTCGGTGAGCTTGAGCAGCTGCACCAGGTAATTGCGCTCGAAGCGCTGCTTGGCTTCCGTGTAGCTCAGGACTTCCAGCGACGGCACGCGCAGGGCGCGCTGGACCAGGGACAGCGGCAGCAGCGGCGCCGTGGCCAGCGCACAGGCATGTTCGACCACGTTGTACAGCTGGCGTACATTGCCGGGCCAGGAGGCGCGCGATAAAGCTTCCAGCGCCTCGGGCGCGAAACCGTTCACTGTCTTCCCGTATTTCGCGGCCAGCATCTGCAGGAAGCGCGTTGCCAGCAGGCCGATGTCTTCGCGGCGTTCGGCCAGCGAGGGCAGCGTGAGCGTGATTACATTCAGGCGGTAGTACAGGTCTTCGCGGAACTGGCCTTCCAGCATGGCCGCTTCCAGGTCGCGATGGGTGGCGGAGAGCACGCGCACGTCGATCGGACGGCCGCTGTCGGAACCGACCTGGCGCACCACGCGCTCCTGCAGCACCCGCAGCAGTTTGACTTGCAGCAGCAGCGGCATATCGCCGATCTCGTCGAGGAACAGGGTGCCGCCATCGGCTGCCTGCAGCAAGCCCTCCCGGCTGGCGACGGCGCCGGTAAAGGCGCCTTTCACGTGGCCGAACAGTTCGGACTCCAGCAGCTGCTCGGGAATTGCGCCGCAGTTGACGGCAATGAAGGGCGCGGCTGCGCGGCGGCTGGCGCGGTGGATGGCGCGCGCCAGCAATTCCTTGCCGGTGCCGCTTTCGCCGCGCAGCAGCACGCTGGCATCGGATGCCGCCACCAGTTGCGCCTCGTGCAGCACTTCTTCCATGGCGCGGCTGCGGCTGATGATGTCGGCGCGCCAGGCGCCGTTGCCGGCTTCCGGCGCAGCTTCGGGCGCGGCCACGCTGAGCGCCATGGCAATGCGCTCAAGCAGTACGCGCGCGTCGAAGGGTTTGGTCAGGTAGGCGAAGGCGCCGAGCGAAGTCGATTCCACCGCGTCTGGAATGGTGCCGTGCGCAGTGAGCAGGATGACGGGCAGGGCGGGATGCTGGCTGCGGATTTGCTGGAACAGGGACATGCCGTCGCGTTCCGGCAGCCGCACGTCGCTGATCACCAGCGCGGGCAGGGCGATCGACAGGCTGGCCAGGGCCGCCTCGGCGCTGCCGACGGCGGTGACCTGGTAGCCGTTGGCGCTCAGGCGCATGGAGAGAAGGCGCAGCAGGTCGGCGTCGTCGTCGACCAGCAGGAGGCGCGGTGGGATAGGGGTACGCATATCGCTCATTATTTGCTCGCTCTGGCAGGCAGGCCGCGCTCGATTTCCTTCAGCGCTTCCAGGGTTTCGTTCAATTGCTCATTCTTGCGCTGGTTGTCTTTCAACTGCGCCCGCAGGCGTTCGCTGTCGTCCAGCAGGCGGCGCGTATCGGCGCATTGCGCGGACAGCATCTGCGCCAGTTGGCGCAAGCCCTGTGCTTCCGGTTCGGGCGCGCTGGCGACGACCTCGAACTGCGCCTGCGCGCGCGCCAGGTCGCCGTTGCCACGTGTAAGCGACAGCACCATGGCCGATTGCAGCTGCGCCTTGGGCGTCTTGGGCAGCTGCGCCAGGTTGCTCAATTCCTTCAGCAGTTCGCCCTGCGTCATGCGGCGCAGCGACTGGTGATAGGCCAGCAGCGGCGTTACTTCGTCCTGCGGCGCGACCACCAGTGTCAACTGCGCGGGCGAAGGTGGCGGCGGCAGGGGCGGCAGCGGCGCCGTCACCGGCTGGCGCTGCGCGCAGGCGCCAAGCAGCAATAGCGGCAGCAGCAGGGGAAGGAACTTAATAGTCATAAGGTAGCTCGATCCGGAAATGGGCGCCGGCGCCGGCCGGCAGCAATTGCAGGGAACCGCCGTGCGCATTGACGTATTCCAGCACGATGGACAAGCCGACGCCGTTGCCGCGCCGTGCGCCCGGCGGCTGGCGCTCGCCTTGGTAGAAGGGTTCGAAAATATGGGCCGCGTCTTCGGCGGCGACGCCGGGACCCTGGTCGATGCAGTCGATGGCGAGCGTACCCGCCTGCTCGCCGATGATGAAGCGTATCGCGCCGCCTTCCGGGCTGTAGCGCAAGGCGTTGGAAAGCAGGTTGCTGGCGGCGATCGCCAGCTTGCCGGGATCGATGGCGATAGCCGGCGCATTGCCTTCCACCGTCACCTCAAGGCGGCGCGCCTGCCATTGCAGGCGTTGTGCGTCGACCGCATCGCGCAGCAGGGCTGCGATATCGGTCGGCTGGCGCTGCAGGTGCTGGGCGGCGAAGGTGGCGGTGTTGTAGCGCAGCAGGTCTTCGATCTGGTTCTGCAGCGACGCGGTGTTCTGGCGCAGGATGCCGGCCACCTCGCGCTGGTTGGCGGTCAATGTTCCGGCCACTTCATCTTCCAGCAGGGCCACGCCTTCCACCAGGGCGGCCAGCGGGGTTTTCAGTTCGTGTGAAATATGGCGCAGGAAGCGCGACTTGTCGGCCTCCAGGCTGGCCAGGCGCTGGCGCAGCCAGTTCAGTTGCTGGCCCAGGCGGCGCAGGTCGTCCGGCCCTTCCACTTCGATCGGCTGGTCGTAGCGGTTGCCGCCCAGGCGGCCGATGGCGCCTTCAATCTGCGCCAGGGGACGGGAGAGCCAGAAGCCGCAGCCCACGGCCAGCGCGGCGGCCAGGCTGATGGTGGCGAGCAGCTGTCCGGCCAGCACGCTGCGCCGGTGCTCCAGCCCGAGCAGGATGCGCTGGTTGCGCTGGTCGACCTCCCGCTTCACTTCTTCCGCCAGTTCGTCGTTGATGGCGGGCAGGCCGGCCAGCGCGACGTTCAACATTTTCTTGCGTTGGGAGCGCGGCGCCTGCAGCGCATTCCAGGCTTGTTCGCCCTGCTCGCGCCAGGCAGCGAAGCTGGCTTTCGGCACCGAGGGCAGACCGTTGGACAACGCTGCCAGTGCATCCTCTCCATCGCGGCGCGCCGCATCATAACGGTCGCGGAAGGCCGGATCGTCCAGCACCAGGAACTGGCGCGCGCTGCGCTCCATGGCAACGCTGCGCTCGGCGAGGCGCTGCACATTGGCGGTCAGCGCCACGGCGTGCTGGCCGACGGCGCGGCTTTCTGCGGCCAGTTGGTCCAGCGTGAACAGCGCCTGGATCGATGTCGCGCTGAGAAGCAGGGCAATCAGCAGGAAGACGCCCAGCAGTAGTTGGCGGAAGGAAAGCTTAATGAACATAGGACATGCGCCGGAAACCACATGGTTAACCGGCGCATGATAGGGGAATTCGTTTTTCCGCCGCGTTCGCTTGCCTGGGCGCTTACATACTAGTCGAGGCGCCAGGCATATTGCATGCGGGCCCACGATTCTTGCGCCACCCCGTCAATGGTACCGGGCTTGAAGGCGCACATCGACAGGCCTTGCAAGGCGGCGCGATCGAGGTCGCGGTTGCCGCTGGTGTGTTCCACCTTGGCGCTCGCCACGCGGCCGTCTTTACCGACCAGAAAGGCGAGGGTGACCGTGCCCTCGTCACCATTGCGCAGCGCCGATGCCGGGTAGGCAGGCTTGGCGCAGCTGGCGGCATCGATGACCGCTGCGACATTCACCGGCGCTGCCTTGCGCGGGGGCTCCAATGCGACCGGCAACTTGCCTGGGTCCGATGGGCCAGGATCGCTGATCACATGCGGGTCGGCGGGCCTGGTGGTGATCGTCGGTTCGATGAGCGTCGGCGCTTCGATCATCGGCGGGATGACCACCGGCAGTTTCGTGGCCGGGAGTTCGGGCGGGTCGACCGGATCTACCTGCGGTGGCGGCGGTGGAACATCCTTGTTCGGCACCAGAATGATTTCCGCCGGATCCGGGTGGAAGATCGAGATCTTCGAATGCGTCGCGATATAGCCTGCGACAGCAAGGTGCAAGACAGCGACGAAGGCCAGGCCAGAGTAGTTCTTGTTGGAGGTATCGAAGTTCATGGAAATGTTCCTTTCTTCTTGCTGGCAGTCTGCATTGCGCGGCCATGGCAAGATATTCTTCCATTCCGTGGAAATATGCAAGCAATTTTTATTGCTAGGCTCAAGCGTGATATCCTTCCATCATCTAGAAATAGGAAATTCCATGAATAAGATCAAGGTGTTACTGGCGGACGATCACCCGGTAGTGATGGGTGGCTTTGCGATGGCGCTGGGCGGATTTGGCATCGATGTAGTCGGCCAGGCACGAACGCCGGCCGAGGCGGTAGAGGCTTGCCAGGACCTGACACCGGACGTTGCTATCCTCGATATACGCTTTGGCGAGCAAATGACGGGCATGGATGCCGCACGCGAGATTCTTGCCAAAGCGCCCAAGGCCAACATCATCTTCCTGACCCAGTTCGACCAGGACGCATTGGTCAAAGAGGCTTACCGCATCGGCGCGCGGGCGCTGGTGACCAAGGATTGCGACCCGGCGGAACTGGCCACTGCGGTGCAGCAGGCGGCGCAGGGCAAGCTGTATTTCATGCCCGCCATTGCGGAGCGCCTGGCCAGCCTGTCGGTGCTGGGCGAGCAATCGCCGCAGGCGCTGCTCGATGAGCGTTCGCTGGAGATTTTCAAGCTGATGGCGGAAGGGCTGACCAATGCCGAAATCGCCGACCGCCTGGGCGTATCCAGCAAGACGATCAGCAATTCGAGCCAGGCCATCAAGGACAAGCTTGGCGTTGAACGCGCTGCCGACATCACGCGCCTGGCCGTGCGCCACGGCGTGCTGCAAGCTTGATGCGCGCAAGCTGGCGCATCGGCACGCGCGGCCGACTGTTGGCCATCACCTTGCTGCCGGTGCTCGCCTTGTTCGTTACGCTCACCTGGTACAACTACCAGTCGCGCCAATCGGAAGTCCATGCGGAACTGGCCGAGCGCGGGCGGTTGCTTGCCACGGCTTTGGTCGCAAGCAGCGAAATCAGCCTGGTGCAAGGCCAGTTCGACGAACTGCGCGCGACCATCAACGGCATGCTGCAAACCGACAGCGCCGTTCATCGCGTGAGCCTGCTCGACGCTTCGCGCAAGCCGCTTCTGGACGTGGAGGGCCGTGGCGATGCGCAGCCGGAAGCACGCTACTACGAGGCGGCGATACATAAGCGGCTGCTGTACATTACCGGCGGCGGCAACCGCAACGTTGGCACCATGGGGTATGTGCAGGTGCGCATGTCGCCTACCGCCATGCTGAGCAAGGCCCGCGCACGCTTCCAGCTCGAACTGGCGGTGGCGCTGGCGGGCCTGCTGGTATGCGCCGGACTGGCGTGGCGGATGACCAGCGGGTTCGCCGATTCGCTGCAGGCCTCGATGCAGGCGGTGCGCGCGGCGGACGCCGAGAAGCGCCGCCTGCTGCAGCGCGTGACCACGGCGGTGGAGGATGAACGCAAGGCGATTGCGCTGGAAATCCACGATGAACTGAACGCTACGCTGATCGCAGTGCGGCTCGAAGCCCAGCTGATTGCGGCCCTGGCCTCCGGCGCGGCAGTCATGGATGGTGAGGGTGCGGGGGCGCCCGGCGGCGATACGGCGGCGCAGATTCGCGACAAGGCGCAAGCCATCGTCAAGCTGGCGCTGGGCCTGTACAACAGCGGCCGCACGCTGGTGCGCCGTTTGCGGCCGGAAATGCTGGACATGCTTGGCCTGCAAGGCGCGCTGGAGGAAATGGTGCGGCAGGTCGGCAGCAGCCATCCTTCATGCCGCTTCTCGCTGCACACTGAGGGCGACTTCACCGGACTCGATGGCGATGCCGCTATCTCCGCTTACCGCATCGTGCAGGAGTCCTTGTCGAATGTTGTCAAGCACGCGCGTGCCGGCACGGCAAGCGTGGAGGTTGCGCGGCGCGGCCACGCGTTGCACATCACCGTAGCGGATGACGGCATCGGCTTCGACCCGGCCCGTACCGCAGCCGGTGTCGGCCTGGCCGGCATGCGCGAAAGGGTGCAGGCTTTGGGCGGCGGCTTCGCGATGGATTGCGTGTCCGGCACGCGCATCGCGATCACGCTGCCGGTGGAGGCGTGGCGCGCGGGAACCTGACCCGCACCAGCAAACCGCGACCATCGGAACCGTTGCCGAGTTCCAGGATGGCGTGGTGCATGGCAGCGATATCGCGTACGATGGCCAGGCCGAGGCCCGAGCCGCCCGGATTGGCCTGCATCGTGGCGGATGCGCGATAGAAAGGGGAGAATACCCGTTCGCGGTCTTCCGGCGGAATGCCTGGGCCGCTGTCTTCCACTTCCAGGAGCACTTCCGACTCGCCTGGCAGCACGCGCAGCACCACATTGCCGCCGCGCGGGGTGTAGTGCAGGGCGTTGTCCACCAGGTTGGAGACCAGTTCATGCAGCAGCAAGGCCTGGCCGTTGACTTCAGCTTCGCCATCGCCTTCCAGCGCCAGATCGATGCCGCGCCCGACTGCCGACAAGGCCAGTTCCAGCGCCACTTGCTGCACCGTCTCGCGCAGCGGCACGGCAACCAGCTCGCGGTTTTCGTTATGCTCGATACGTGCCAGCATCAGCAGCCGATTGGCCAGGTGCACCGTGGAGTCGGTGGTGGCCGCCATGCTGGCCACGACGTTGCGCAGTTCCTGCGCGGTGGACGGTGTGCGTTCCAGTTCGCGCTGCGCCAGTTCGGCCTGGGTCTTGAGCACGGTCAGGGGGGTACGAAGCTGGTGCGAAGCATCGGCAATAAAGCGCCGCTGGCTTGCGATCAGCCCCGCAACACGTGTGGTCGACGCATTCATGGCCTGCACCAGCGGACGTACTTCCTTGTGCACCAGGGCCGGGTCCAGGTCGGACAGGTCGGACACGTCGCGCGCCTCAACCTCCTGCTTCAATTGCATCAGCGGGCGCAAGACCAGTTTCACCGCGAACCACACCAGCAGGCCCGCCACCAGCACTACGCTTGCTTGCCATGCGATGGTGTCGTACAGGATCTTGCGCGTCAGGCCCTTGCGCGCATCGAGCGTTTCGCCAACCTGGATCAGGGCGATGCCGCGCATATTGTTGTCGTACACCGGCTGCAGCAAGGCGGCGATGCGGATCGGCTGGCCGTTGTAGTTGGCGTGGTAGAAACGCACCAGGGCAGGGTAGTTTTCCGAGCGCGGCACATTGGCTGGCACCGCGGGCAGATCGTCGTAACCGGATACCGTTTCGCCATTGATGCCTGTGACCTTGTAGTAGATGCGGCCCAGGGTATCGGTCTCAAAGCTGTCCAGCGCCACGTAAGGCACGTCCGCCACCACCTTGCCGTCTTCCACCGAGACCCGTTCCGCCAGCGCGCGTGTGGACGCGAGCAGGGAGCGGTCGTAAGCCATGTCCGCCGCGTCGACCGCGTTGTAGTAGACCGAAATGGTGTTGAAAATTTCCAGCAGCACCAAGGGCAGGAGCAGCCAGCGCAGCAACTGGCCGCGCAGGCTGCCCATGGCGAGCATGGCTTTCATCAGGCCTTCGCTTCGGCCGGCTGCAGGAGGTAGCCGATGCCGCGCAAGGTGGTGATGGCCGCGGCGCCAGGCTCTTTGCGGTCAAGCTTCTTGCGCACGCGATGGATGTAGAGATCGATGGCGTCGAGGTTGGCGTCATCGGCCAATGTGAACACCTGGTCGAAGAGTTTTTCTTTCGCCAGTGGCTTGCCGCCTTTGGTGATCAGCGCCTCCAGCACGGCGTGTTCGCGCGGCGTCAATTGCAGGTTCTCGCCGAAATAGGAAAACATGCGGCTAACGGTGTCGAAGCGCAGCGAGCCGCATTCGTACACCACCGCCTCGTTGCCGACGCTGCGGCGCAGCAGGGCTTTCACGCGCGCTTCCAGTTCCATCAGCTCGAAAGGCTTGGCGAGGTAATCGTCGGCACCGAGATTAAGGCCTTGCACGCGGTCTTCCAGCCCGCCGCGCGCGGTGAGGATCAATACCGGGGTCTTGCCGCCGCGTGCGCGCAGGCGCTTGAGCACTTCCAGTCCGTCCATGCGGGGCAGGGTCAGGTCCAGGATCACCAGGGCGTATTCCTGTGTTAGCAAAAGTGAATCAGCGTCGGCGCCGTTATCGGCGCATTCGACGGAAAGGTTGGCGTCACGAAGGGCTTTGGAAAGCCAGTGTTGTAATTCTGTGTGGTCTTCCACTAACAATATTCGCATGGCATTTGCCTGAAAGGCGATTGAAAGGTTGGCGATTTTATAGTTGAACCGTGCCAGAGCGAGGCATGACTGAAATAACTATAAACCCAGGAGACTGATTGTGAAAAGAACTTCGATGGCAGCGGCCGTCGCAATGATGTTTGCCGCCCTTTCTTCCGCCCACGCCCAATCCAATGTGCAGGTATATGGCCTGCTCGACATGGGCGTCGACATTACTTCCGATGCAAAACAAGGCGGCGGCAGCGTTGCCCACGTCAGCTCCGGCGGCATGAACACTTCGCGTTGGGGCATCAAGGGCTCCGAAGACCTGGGGGGCGGCCTGAAAGCCGTGTTCCAGCTCGAAAGCGGCATCCTGATGGACACCGGCGCGCAAGACGGCAACCTGTTCAAGCGCCAGGCCAACGTCGGCCTGGAAGGCAACTGGGGCCGCGTCGTGCTGGGCCGCTCCTTCACCAGCGTGTACGACACCGTGATCCGCTTCGACCCGATGGGTTTTGCGCCTTACTATTCGTGGGCCACCGGCGGCAGCGCCACCTTGCCTAGCAAATACGGCATGACCACCGGTTTCGATAACCTGATCAAGTACTCCGGCAAGACCGGCGACTGGAACTACGGCTTCAGCTACGGCATGGGCGAGCAGCAGGGCGCCGGCGCCAGTTCGGCCGACAGCGCCAAGTACGCCGGCGCTGTCAGCTACCAGGGCGAATCCCTGGGCGGCATGTTCACCGTGGAGCGCATCAACGGCAACGTGGTCGCCGCCACCGGCAACCGCGATGAAACCACTGCCTTCCACTTCGGCGGCTACTACGCCGTCGGCCCGGCGAAGATTTACCTGGGCGGCCGCACCTACAAGCTGGTGGCCGGCAAAGCCAATGTGGCTGATGTAAAAGGCAACACTTTCTGGGCTGGTGTGGCGTACAAGCTGCAGCCTAACGTGACCCTGACCGGCGCTGTCTACCACATCGACCAGCGCAACCTGGCCGCGGGCAAGGACGCCGATCCTACCCTGTACGTGGTACGTTACCGTTACGCCGCCTCCAAGCGCACCGACTTGTACGCGACTTTCGGTTACACGAACGGCAAGCATGACCAGCTGGTCGGCCTGTCGCGCGACGATGCCGGCTTTGGCGACAGCCAAAAAGGCCTGATGGTTGGCATGCAGCACCGCTTCTGATAATAATGAAGCCATGAAGATCCTGTCCTCTATCTTCGCCGCTGTCCTGCTCCTGGCAGGGCAGGTGCACGCAGCAGAGTGCATCGTGCCGTCCAAGCCGGGCGGCGCGATGGACCTGACGTGCAAACTGGCTCGCGAGAGCCTGGCGACGATGCCGGGCGGCCAGCCCATGAAGCTGGTCTACCGTCCGGGCGGGATCGGTGCCGTAGCCTGGCATTCCCTGGTGTCGCAGCGCAGCGCCACGCCGGATACCCTGGTGGCGTTCTCCGGCGGCTCGCTGCTGAACCTCGCGCAAGGCAAGTTCGGCAAGGTCAAAGCCGATGACGTGCGCTGGGTTGCTGCGCTGGGTGCGGACTACGGCATGATCGCAGTGCGTGCCGATTCTCCCTACAAGTCGCTGGCCGACCTGGTGGCGGCACTCAAGCGCGATCCTTCCAAAGTCCTGATCGGCGTCAGCGGCACCGTCGGCAGCCAGGACTGGCTGAAGGTGGCGATGCTGGTGCGCCAGGCTGGCCTGGATCCGAAAGTGCTGCGCTTTGTGGCGCTGGAAGGCGGCGGTGAATCGTTCACCGCAATGCAGGCCAACTACGTGCAGGTCGTGTCGGGCGATGCGTCGGAAGTTCATCTGGCCGGCGACTCGATCCGCGTGCTGGCGGTGCTGTCGGAAGAACGCCTGCCGGGCAAGCTTTCAGCAGTTCCGACCGCGCGCGAGCAGGGCTACGACATCGTCTGGCCGGTGATTCGCGGTTTGTGGATGGGGCCAAAGGTAAGCGATGCCGACTACCACAAATGGGTGAAGACCTTCGAACACCTGATGGCGACCCCCGAATATGCCAAGCTGCGAACGGAAGCGGGATTCTACCCCTTCAGCCTGACAGGACAGGCACTCAACGAGTATGTGCATAAAGCCGTGGACGACTACGGAAAACGCGCCAGCCAGCTAGGCCTGGTGCGCTGAAACATCCCTCAAAAATCTAGGAGACAAACATGATCAAGACGACCCTGGTGGCCGCCGCTACCGGCCTGTTCGCGTGCACCGCATTCGCACAATCGCCTGCCGGCTATCCTGCCGATTACCAGAAGGTGATCGACGCGGCCAAGAAAGAAGGCAAGCTGGTGGTGTATGGCGCCACCGACAGCAAGGCCGCGCAGCCATTGATCCGCGACTTCAACGCGCTGTACCCTGGCATTACCGTCGAATACAACGACATGAATTCGACCGAGGTCTACAACCGCTTCATCTCCGAGATGGCGGCAGGCGGCAATACCGCCGACGTGATGTGGTCCTCCGCCATGGACCTGCAGATGCGCCTGGCCTCCGACGGCTACGCCCTGAAATACAAATCGGTGGAAGCTTCCAAGATCCCTGGCTGGGCAGTATGGGACGACCAGGCCTACGGCACTACCTTCGAGCCGGCCGCCATCGTCTACAACAAGCGCCTGGTCGATGCGAAAGAAGTACCGCAGACCCACGCCGACTTCGCGAAGCTGATCCAGCAGCCGAAGTTCAAGGACAAGGTCACCACTTACGACATCGAAAAATCCGGCGTCGGCTTCATGTTCATGACCCAGGACGCCAAGGAATTCCCGAAATTCCTGGAACTGGAAAACGCCTTCGGCGAAGCCAAGGTGCGCGTGCAGTCCTCCACCGGTACCATGATGGAGCGCATCTCCTCGGGCGAAAACCTGATCGGCTACAACGTGCTCGGTTCCTACGCCCTGGTGCGCGCCAAGACCGACCCGTCGATCGGCGTGCAGCTGCCTAAGGACTACACCCTGGTGCTGTCGCGCGTGATGTTCATCAACAAGGGCGCCAAGAACGTCAACGCCGCCAAGCTGTGGCTGGACTACACCCTGTCCCATCGCGGCCAGACCATCATCGCCAACGAATCCAAGCTGTTCGCGATCCGCGCCGACGTCACCGGCGAAACCACCTCGTCCGACCTGGTCAAGCAGATCGGCCAGGACAAGATCAAGCCGGTGCCGGTACACCCAATCCTGCTGCAGTTCCTCGGCCCGCAAAAACGCATGGCCTTCCTGAAGCAGTGGAAAGAAACCGCCGGCAAGAAATAAGGAGTTGTACATGACCACCGCGACTTTGCAGGGAACGGGCCGCGCCAGCATCAACTGGCCGCGTTGGATCGTGGCGACGCTGACTTGCGTTGCCATCTTCCTGCCCTTGTTCCTGATCTTCTACCAGAGCTTCCTGTCGGCGCCGTTCTTCATGCCCGGCAAGGAAGTAGGGCTGGATGCCTTCCGCTTCATCTTCGATGATCCGGACTTCATCGTGGCATTCAAGAACGGCCTGCTGCTGGCGGCTGGCCTGGCTGCGATTGCCGTGCCTTTGGGCGGCATGCTGGCCTTCCTGATGGTGCGTACCGACCTGCCGGGTCGCGGCTGGATTTCCCCGCTGCTGCTGGTGCCGATCTTCGTTTCGCCAATGGTGATGGGCTTCGGCTATGTGGTGTCGATGGGCCCAGTGGGCTTCTACTCCACCTGGGTGAAAGACCTGATCGGTTTCATCCCATGGAACGTGTATTCCTTTACCAGCATCGTGGTGATTGCAGGCCTGACCCACGTTCCGCACGTCTACCTGTACGCTTCTTCGGCGCTGAAGAGCCTTGGCTCGGACGTGGAGGAAGCGGCCCGCGTCTCCGGCGCTTCGCCGCTGCAGGTGATGTTCAACGTGTCGCTGCCGATGATCATGCCGGCGCTGGCTTATGCAGGCGTGCTGGTGTTCTTCCTCGGCTTCGAAGTATTCGGCCTGGTGCTGGTGCTGGGCGATCCGGAAGGCCACCTGGTGTTGCCGACCTACCTGTACAAACTGACCAACAAGCTGGGCACCCCGTCCTACCACCTGATGGCCGCCGTGGCCGTCTGCCTGGTGGCGGTGACCATGCCGCTGGTGATGCTGCAACGCTGGCTGCTCAAGTCGGCCAACAAATACGTGTCGATCAAAGGCAAGGGCGCACGCAGCAAGGCGCTGCCGCTGGGCCGCTGGAAGTGGCTGGCTTTCGCCGTGCTGGGCGCCTGGCTGCTGGTGACCGTGTTCATGCCGATTTCCGGCATCGCGCTGCGCTCCTTTGTTCAGTACTGGGGCGAGGGCGTCAAGCTGGCCGACGTGCTGACCTTGCAGCACTTCCGCGACATCTTCGAACAGCCTGCACTGATCCGCGGCATCATCAACACGGTGCTGATCGGCGTGATCGGCGGCGGCCTGGCGATCTTCTGCTACAGCTTTATCGCGCTGGCCATGCACCGCAAGCCGGACCTGCTGACCCGCATCCTGGACTACAGCGTGCTGGTGCCGCGCGCCATCCCTGGCCTGCTGGCCGGCCTGGCCTTCCTGTGGGTGTTCCTGTTCGTGCCTAGCTGGCTCGATGGCATGCTCAAAGGTTCCGACAGCGGCGTCGCCGTGTGGCTGGTGGAAAACCTGATTCCTGCGCTGCGCAGCCTGCGCACCACCATCTTCGCGGTGTGGCTGGCTTACTCAGTAGTGTGGATGGCCTACGGCATGCGCCTGATTTCCACCGCGCTGCTGCAAGTGGGTCCTGAGCTGGAAGAAGCGGCGCGTGCAGTCGGCGCCCGCCGCGGCCAGGTGACCCGCGACGTGACCCTGCCGCTGATCAAATTCGGCTTGCTGGGCGCCTGGCTGATGATTTTCCTGATCTTCGAACGCGAATATTCGACAG
Organism: Massilia eburnea; assembly: GCF_009720745.1. GTDB lineage: Bacteria > Pseudomonadota > Gammaproteobacteria > Burkholderiales > Burkholderiaceae_D > Rugamonas > Rugamonas eburnea. The sequence goes on from NZ_WNKX01000008.1 coordinate 193,970, forward strand.
GCGTGTACCTGCTGTCGCCGGGGACCGAGGTGATTGGCGCGCTGATCGTGTCGCTGTGGGCGGGTGGTTCTACCGACCTGGTGGCGGCACTGTCCTTTATTAACATCACCCTAGTCGGCATTGGCCTGGGTATCGCGCTGCGCTTTGGCGTCAAGCTGCACAACTGAGACACACATCATGAAACGAGACCTGAAAATGAACGAACTGTCTGTCGAAGACCTGCACCTGCAATACGGCACCGGCGCCCACGCCAACCCGATCCTGAAGGGCGTGTCCATGCACCTGCAAAAGGGCGAAGTGGTCGCCCTGCTGGGTCCATCGGGCAGCGGCAAGACCACGCTGCTGCGCGCAGTGGCCGGCCTGGAAAGCCCGCACCTGGGCGCCATCAACATCGGCGACCGCCGCGTGTTTGACGGCAGCAAGGGCTTTGAAATGCCGGCCGAACAGCGCAACCTGGGCCTGGTGTTCCAGTCCTACGCACTGTGGCCGCACAAGACCGTGGCCGACAACGTCGCCTACGGCCTGAAGCTGCGCAAGATGAACAAGGAAGAAATCGGCCGCCGCGTGACCGAGGTGCTGAAGCAGCTGGGCCTGGGCCACCTGGGCGAGCGCTTCCCGCACCAGCTGTCGGGCGGCCAGCAGCAGCGCGTGGCGATTGCCCGTGCGCTGGTGTACAACCCGCCGGTCATCCTGCTGGACGAACCGCTGTCCAACCTCGACGCCAAGCTGCGCGAAGAAGCGCGCGCCTTCCTGCGTGAGCTGATTGTGCGCCTTGGCCTGTCGGCACTGATGGTGACCCACGACCAGGACGAGGCGATGGCGATTTCCGACCGTATCCTGCTGCTCAATAACGGCAAGATCGAACAGCAAGGCACGCCGCAGTCCATGTACGAAACCCCGGAGACCCTGTTCACCGCCGAATTCATGGGCAGCAACAACCGCCTGCCTGGCAGCCTGATCTCGCGCGATGGCAACAAGGTGGTGATCGACGTTGCCGGCACCAAGCTGCAGGCCACCGCGCGCGGCCAGGGCGGCGATACGATTGCTCCGCTGATCCGCGTGGAAGAGGTGCGCGTGAGCAGCGAGCAGGCCGACAACTCGCTGCAACTGGCCCTGGTCACCTGCATGTACCTGGGCGACCGCTGGGAGTGCCTGTTCAAGCGCGGCGACATCAGCGTCCGCGCCCATTCCAAATACCGCCTGCAGGATGGCCAGTACTGGCTGCAACTGCCGGCCGACAAACTGTGGGTATTCTGACAAACCAACGCTTCTTCCTCCAAGCTTTGGCGGCCGGCTTGCTGGCCGCTTTTTTTTGCCGCTGGATCGACACGCCGCTGCCTTGGCTGATCGGACCTTTGTTCGCCAGCGCCGCGCTGCGCATTGCCGGCGCCGACCTGCGTTGTCCCGTCGCCGCACGCGCAGCAGGGCAGTGGGCCATCGGCACCGTGCTTGGGCTGTACTTCACGCCCGCCGTGCTGGCGGTGGTGGCGGCGCATGCCGGCTATATTCTGGGGGCGGTGGCGTTTGCGCTGGCGCTGGGCTGCCTGTGCGCATGGATGCTGAAGCGGCTTGCTGACGTCAGCATTGCCACTGCCTTCTTCGGCATGGCCTTGGGCGGCGCATCCGAAATGGCGGTGCAGGGGGAGAGGCATGGCGCGGCGGCACAGCACGTTGCGGCGGCGCAGGGCGTGCGGCTGATGTTCGTGGTGAGCTTCCTGCCGTTTGTGCTGCGCTATTGGAGCAGCCACGGCATGCCGCCGCTCGCTGATGCTCCTGCACTGGCTTCGACGTCGGCGGCATTCACCGCAGCCGGCTCGGGCGTGCCGGCTGCGGTGGCGCACCTGCTTGCGCTGGCGCCAAGCGGCGCCGCGCCTTTGCTGGCATTCGGCCTGCTTGCCGCTTTTACGTGCGCGGCCGGATGGCTGTTGTGGCGGCGCGGCGTACCCAATGCCTGGGTGCTCGGACCCTTGTTTGCAGCCGGAGCATTGGCAGCGGCCCAGATCCCGGTCGGCGGCGTGCCGGAGTGGATGGTGCGTACCGGCCAGTTGTGTATCGGCCTGTCGCTCGGCACCCGCTTCACGCCGGGCTTCCTGCACACGGCGCCGCGCTATATGGCGGCAGTCGTCGCTTGCACCGCAACCGCGCTGGGCCTGGCCGCTATATTCGGCCTGGCGCTGGCGAAAGTCGGCGCGCTGCACCCTGCAACTGCAATGCTGGCTACCAGCCCCGGCGGCATCGCGGAGATGGCGCTGACTGCCCGCGCCCTGCATGTGGAAGTCCCGGTGGTCACGGCCTTCCACGTCTGCCGCATGGTGGTGCTGGTACTGGCCGTTGGCCCGGCATTTCGTCGCCTGGTACGTATGTGATGAGGTGGCGCGAAAGTATTAAATTGCGATACTTTGACAAGGTGGGTTGAGCAGTAGGCCGATGTACTGTATGTTGACAGCACTTTCACTTTTCTGTGCCGCAACATGAGCCATCCCAGCCAATTCGACCTGCTGAAGCAGCGCCGCTTTGCACCATTTTTCTGGACGCAGTTCCTCGGCGCGTTCAACGACAACCTGTTCAAGACGGCGCTGGTGGTGGCGCTGGCGTTCGACGCCGCCAGCTGGACCGACCTGCCGGCATCGCTGATCACCAACCTGGTGCCGGGCCTGTTCATCCTGCCCTATGTGCTGTTCTCCGCGACATCCGGACAGATCGCTGAAAAGGTGGAGAAGGGCAGGCTGGCCCGCATGATCAAATGGCTGGAGATCGGCATCATGTCCGTTGCGGCAGTCGGCTGGTTCACGCACACGCTGCCGCTGCTGCTGCTTGCGGTCCTGGGCATGGGCACCCACTCCACCCTGTTCGGCCCAGTCAAATACGCTTACATGCCGCAGCACCTGAAGCCGGAAGAACTCACTGGCGGCAACGGCATCGTTGAAATGGGAACCTTTGTCGGCATCCTGCTTGGCCAGGTGTTCGGCGCGATCATCGTCAACTTCAAGCCGGATGGCATTGCCTGGCTGGCGGCAGCGACCGTCGGCTTCGCGGTACTCGGCCTGGTTGCTGCGCACGGCATTCCAAATACGCCGGCGCCGCAGCCGGACCTCAAGGTCAACCTGAATCCCTTGACCGAATCGGTCCGCAACATCCGCTTCTCCGCCTCCAACCGCACGGTGTTCCTGTCGATGCTGGGCAATTCCTGGTTCTGGTTCTATGGCGCGATCGTGCTGGCCCAGTTCCCGGTCTACGCCAAGGATTTCCTGAAGGGCGACAACAGCGTCTTCGTGCTGCTGCTGACGATGTTCTCGCTGGGGATCGGCGCCGGCTCGCTGCTGTGCGAAAAGCTTTCCGGCCGCAAGGTGGAAATCGGCCTGGTGCCGTTCGGCTCCATCGGCCTGTCGCTGTTCGGCATTGACCTCTACCTGGCCAGCCTTGGCTACAGCGCAAGCGGCACGGTGGATGCCTTCGCCATGGCGATGCAGCCGGGAGCCTGGCGCATCATCCTGGACGTGATCCTGATCGGCGTATTCGGCGGCTTCTTCATCGTGCCCTTGTTCGCGCTGATCCAGTTGCGCGCCGACCCGCAGCACCTGTCGCGCACCATCGCCGGCATGAACATCCTGAACGCGCTGTTCATGGTGGTGGCGACCGGCGTGGCGATCCTGCTGCTGAAAGAGGGCTTCACGATTCCGGAACTGTTCCTGGTCACAGCCATCCTGAATGGCCTGGTGGCGGCGTACATCTTCTCGCTGGTGCCCGAATTCCTGATGCGTTTCCTGGCCTGGATCCTGATCCACACCGTGCATAAAGTGAAGACGGTCGATGCCGACCGCATTCCAGCCGAAGGCGGCGCAGTCCTGGTATGCAATCACGTGAGCTACGTCGACGCGATCGTGATCGTGGCCGCCAGCCCGCGCCCGATCCGCTTCGTGATGGACCACCGCATTTTCAAAACGCCATTCTTCGGCTGGATCTTCCGCACCGCCAAGGCGATACCGATCGCACCTGCGAAGGAAGACCCGTGGCTGATGGAGAAAGCCTTCGTCGATATTGCGCAAGCCCTGCATGAAGGCGAGCTGGTTTGCATTTTCCCCGAAGGTAAGCTGACCAGCACGGGCGAGATGAATGAGTTCAAAGGCGGCATCAGCAAGATCATCGAACGCACCAAAGTGCCCGTCATTCCGATGGCGCTGCGCGGCCTGTGGGGCCACTTGTTCAGCCGCAGCAAGGACAGCCTGCTCGAACGCGCCTTCTGCAAAGGCTTCCGCTCGCAGCTGTCGCTGGCCGTTGGCCAGCCGGTCGATCCAACCGATGTCACCCCCGAAATGCTGTACCGCCAGGTAGCAGAATTGCGAGGCGACTGGAAGTAAAGAAGTGTAGTTTCGGACTACATACTTCTACATACAAAGGCGCCCTCGCGGCGCCTTTTCCGCTTCTTACAATTGGTTTCTCTAATAACTTTTGTAAGAAGGGTAGATGATGAAAAAAGTCCTCGAAGCCGGCCTCGCCATTACCATGTTGTCCGCGCTGGCTGCATGCGGTGGCGGCGGTGGCGGCGGCGGTGATGACCGGCCGGAGAAAGCCTCCATGCTGGTGGACTTCGACAGGGATGGCGTTACCGGCTGGACGGGCAGTACTTCCGATTACACGCCGGAGACCGCGCCGACCAACGTCACCTTCGAACAGCGCGGGCTGCCGGCGCCGATTAACGGTAAAGGCTATTTCATCGGCGGCACCAACCGCAGCGACGACCTGTTCCTGTTCGTGAAGAGGCAATTCTCCGGCCTCAAAAAGAACGTTACCTACAACCTGGACTTCTCGCTCAAGTTTGCGAGCAACACACCTTCCGGCTGCCAGGGTGTGGGCGGCGCGCCCGGCGAATCGGTATGGATCTACGCCGGCGCCACAGCCGCGGAGCCGAAGGCCGTCACCGTCAACAACGACACCCGCATGAACATCGACCGCGGCAACCAGGCGCAAGGCGGCAAGGATGCCCAGGTGATCGGCAATATCGCCAACGGCCTCGCATGCGGCAGCACCGCATACGTCAGCAAGACGGTCAAGAATAACAAGGTGCAGAAGGTGACCACGGATGCCAACGGCGATGTTTGGATCATCCTCGGCATCGACTCCGGCTTTGAGGCCTATTCGTCGGTAACGCTGCAAAGTGTGCAAATCGATGCAACGCCGTCCACCCCGTAAGCTTTGATTTGTCCGGTTAGTTGGCGCCGCAGCTACAATGTGCGGCTCAACTAACCAATTTGAATGCAATTCATGCACATCTGGGTCGACGCGGACGCCTGTCCCTCGGTTATCAAAGACATCCTGTTTCGCGTTGCCGAACGTACGCAGATCAACGTCACGCTGGTGGCAAACCAGTTGATCCGGGTGCCGGGTTCGCGCTTCATCAAGGCGCTGCAGGTTCCTTCAGGCGCGGACGCCGCCGATGCGGAAATCGTGGAGCGCCTCAGCGCAGGTGACATTGTCATCACCGGCGACATTCCGTTGGCCTCCCTCGTATTGGAGAAGGGCGGAATGCCGCTTAATCCGCGCGGCGAGTGGTACACCAAGGACACCATTGCGCAGCAATTGACGATGCGGGCCTTCATGGAGGAACTGCGCGGCGCCGGCGTTGATACCGGCGGTCCTTCTGCATTCAATCAGGGTGACCGCCAGAACTTTGCCAACGCGCTTGACCGCGAACTCGCGCGTAGACGCGCTCGCGGCGAGTCAACTTAGTCCTCGAGGCCCTTGGACAGCACTTCGGCGACAAGGCTATTCATGTCGACGCCGCGTTCATTTGCCATTGTGTGCAGCCGCTTCACCAGATCACCATTAAGCTTGACCGCAAACGGCACCAGGCCAAGCGCCTGATCGCGCTTGCGCTGCTCACGTTTATCGATGGCCGGTCCGCCAGCGTTGCCGAATGCAGCAGCGCCTGGCGCCGCCATTTTGTTCATCAGCTTTTTGGCGTCGTTCTTTGCCAGATCTGTCTTTTTCATGCCGTGATCCTTTTCAAAGGCGCTATTCTACGAGCATCCCGATGGATTTCATCCATTTCTCCGCCAGCTCAGGCCAATGGGAGACAGGATCTGACGTCTTGCGTACTGCAAAGGCGTGTCCGCCGTGGGCGTACAAATGCATCTCGACCGGGATTTTCGCCTGTTGAAGCGCGAGATAATAGGTGAGGGAATGGCGTGGGTCGTCGGTCGGGTCATCGCTTGCAGCGACAATCAGCGTCGGCGGGCAGTCGGCTGCAATCCTGATCGACGGCTCAAGCGTAAGTCCGGGCTTTTTCCAGAGATGGCCTGGATAAAGCGCGATGGCGAAATCCGGCCGGCTACTTTGCTGGTCGGCTTTGTCGATGGCCTTGTAGCTGCGCTTGGTGTGATTGCTGATTTCCGCCGCCATATGCCCGCCAGCGGAAAAACCGATCACGCCAATCTTGCGGGGATCGATTCCAAATTCCTCCGCTCGCGCACGCAGCAGGCCAATCGCGCGCTGCGCGTCCTGTAGCGCATAAGGCTGGTCAGGAATGCGCCGGCAATTGCACTCTTCGTTCCAGTACGGTCCCGAACCCGGCACGCGATATTTCAACAAGACGCATGTGATGCCCTTGGACGTAAGCCAATCGCAGATTTCTGTGCCTTCCAGGTCGATCGCCAATATCCTGTAACCGCCGCCGGGGAAGACGACGACCGTCGCGCCGCTGTCCTTGCCGTGCGGCCGAAAGATCGACATGGTCGGACGCGAAACGAATTCGACTGCCACATAGGGACGGCCAGCGATCTGCTTGCTGCCAAATCCGTAAGACTCCCGGCCCGCCTTGAGCGTGGACGGAGAAGGTGGGCCCTTCGGCCACAGCGGGATCTCGAGTGCTTCTGCAGGCGGCTGCCAGACCCTGCTTTGCCGATCTATCAGATTCTCCGCATGGGCCGCCCTAGTGAAGGAAAGAATGCATGTGATCTGCACAAGCAGTGCAGAAAGCCATTGAACTGTTCTCATTCGAACAGTATATCAATCTGGCAACTTTTTATTCTGCCTAAATGTCACTGCGTAGAATTACTGACCCTGTGGTCAGCTTCGCAAATCATGTTAGAATGATCGTTCATTCTAAGTCTTTCGGGAAAAAAGATGAATAATATGCAAAAGAAATTTGTGCTGCTGGGCGCTGTTGCCGCGGTGGCAGCAATGGTTGCCGGTTGCGGCGAAAAACAGGCCAGCGCAGCCCAGGGCGGCGCCAAGCAGGCGCCGGAAGTTGCCGTATTTACCGTGACGCCCCAGGCGCTGGCCATGAGCACCGAACTGCCGGGCCGCACCGCCGCCTACCAGGTGGCTGAAGTGCGCCCGCAAGTCGGTGGCCTGATCCAGAAGCGTCTGTTCACCGAGGGCGCCGACGTCAAAGCCGGCGCGCAGCTGTACCAGATCGATTCCGCGACCTACCTGGCCGCCTTCAACTCCGCCAAGGCCAGCCTGGCCAAGGCCAAGGCCAACCTGGCCGCCGCCGCTCCCAAAGTCGCCCGCTACAAGGAGCTTGTCGCGATCGAGGGCGTAAGCCGCCAGGATTATGACGATGCAGTCGCCGCCCGCGAACAGGCGAAGGCCGAAGTGGAAGCCGCGCAAGCCGCGCTGGATTCGGCGCGCATCAATGTGGATTACACCAAAGTGGCGGCGCCGATTTCGGGCCGCATCAGCCGTTCCAATGTGACACCGGGTGCGCTGGTGACTGCCGGCCAGGCGAGCGCGCTGACCACTGTGCAGCAGCTGGATCCAATCTATGTCGACGTAACCCAGTCCAGCGAAGAGCTGCTGCGCCTGAAGCGCGAGATGGACAGCGGCTCGATCAAGAAAGTCAACGGGCAAGCTGCCGTGACGCTGCTGCTGTCCGACGGCAGCAAGTACGCGCTGCCAGGCAAGCTGCAGTTCTCCGACGTGAGCGTGGATCCGGGCACAGGCAACGTGACCCTGCGCGCGCTGTTCCCGAATCCGAAGCATGACCTGCTGCCGGGCATGTTCGTGCGCGCGGTACTGGAAACTGGCGTCAGCGAACAAGCGATCGCCGTGCCGCAAATGGGCGTGACCCGCAACCCGAAAGGCGAGGCCACTGCCCTGGTGCTGAACAAGGAAGGCAAGGTCGAACAGCGCGTGCTGCAGACCGGCGGCACCATCGGCGACAAATGGCTGGTGAAATCCGGCCTGGAGTCCGGCGACCGCGTCATTGTCGAGGGCCTGCAGAAAGTGAAGCCTGGTGCGCCGGCAGTCGTGGCGAAGAACACCAGCGGCGGCGATGCGCAGCGCCGGTCCGCGGCACGCTAAGCGAGGAGCCTGAATCATGTCCCGCTTCTTTATCAATCGCCCCATTTTCGCCTGGGTGCTCGCCATCGTAGTGATGCTGGCAGGCGTGATGGCGATCAAGGGCCTGCCAATTGCGCAGTACCCAAGCATTGCGCCGCCATCGATCTCGATCGCCGGCTCCTATCCGGGCGCATCGGCCAAGACGGTGGAAGACGCCGTCACCCAGATCATCGAACAGAAGATGAAGGGTATCGATGGCCTGCGCTACATGTCGTCGACCAGCGATTCGACCGGCGGCATCAATATCACGCTGAACTTCAAGAGCGGCACCAATCCTGACATTGCTCAGGTGCAGGTGCAGAACAAGCTGCAGCTGGCGACGCCGTTGCTGCCTGCCGCCGTGACCCAGCAAGGCCTGGTGGTGTCGAAGGCGACCCGCAACTTCCTGATGGTGTTCGGCTTCATCTCCGAAGACGGCAAGATGAAGCAGTCGGACCTGGGCGACTATGTGGCCGCCAACGTGATCGATCCGCTCAGCCGTGTGCAGGGCGTGGGCGACGTCACGCTGTTCGGTTCCCAGTACGCGATGCGCATCTGGCTCGACCCGCAGAAGCTGCAAGGCTTCCAGCTGACGCCCGCCGACGTGACGACCGCCATCCAGGCGCAGAACGCCGAAGTATCGGCCGGTGAACTGGGTGGCGCGCCTGCCGTGCCGGACCAGCAGCTGAACGCCACCGTGACGGCGCAAAGCCGCCTGCAGACGCCGGAACAATTCGGCGCCATCCTGCTGAAGACCACCGCCAGCGGCGCCACCGTGCACCTGCGCGATGTGGCCCGCATTGAGCTGGGCAACGAAAACTACAACACTGTGGCGCGCTACAACGGTGCGCCTGCGGTCGGCGTGGCGATCAAGCTGGCCACCGGCGCCAATGCGCTGGAAACCGCGGACCTGGTCAAGAAAAAGGTCGAAACGCTAGGCAAGCAGTTCCCGCAAGGGATGAAGGCCCAGGTGGCCTTCGACACCACGCCTTTCGTCAAGCTGTCGATTGAAGAAGTGGTCAAGACCCTGCTGGAAGCGGTGGTCCTGGTCTTCATCGTGATGTACGTCTTCCTGCAGAATTTCCGCGCCACCCTGATCCCGACCTTTGCGGTGCCTGTGGTGCTGCTGGGTACTTTCGGCGTGCTGTTTTCGCTGGGCTACTCGATCAACACGCTGACCATGTTCGCCATGGTGCTGGCCATCGGCCTGCTGGTGGACGATGCCATCGTCGTGGTGGAAAACGTCGAGCGCGTGATGACGGAGGAGGGCCTGTCGCCGAAAGAAGCAACCATCAAGTCCATGGGCCAGATCTCGGGCGCTCTGGTGGGTATTGCGATGGTGCTGTCCGCCGTGTTCGTGCCGATGGCCTTTTTCGGTGGTTCCACCGGCGTGATTTACCGCCAGTTCTCCGTCACCATCGTGTCCGCGATGGTGCTGTCCGTGCTGGTGGCGATGGTGTTCACCCCTGCGCTGTGCGCCACCTTCCTGAAGCCTGGCTCACACGTTTCGGAGAAGGGTTTCTTCGGCTGGTTCAACCGTGCGTTTGACCGCAACAGCACCAAGTACCAGGGCCTGGTCGGCAAGATGCTGGCGCGCAGCGGCCGCTCGCTGCTGGTCTACGGTGCACTGCTGGCCGTGCTGGCGGTATCCTTCATGCGCCTGCCGACTTCCTTCCTGCCGGAAGAAGACCAGGGCGTGCTGTTCTCGATGGTGCAGCTGCCGACCGGCGCTACCCAGCAACGCACCTTGAAAGTGCTGGAAAAGCTGGAACATCACTTCATGGAAGATGAAAAAGCGAACGTCGCTTCCGTCTTCACGGTGGCGGGCTTCAGCTTCGCCGGTAACGGCCAGAATGCCGGCCTGGCCTTCGTGCGCCTGAAGGACTGGTCCGAACGCAAGAACCCGGACCAGAAAGTGAAAGCGATCGCCGGCCGCGCCATGGGCGCCTTCTCGCAAATCCGCGAAGCGATGGTGTTTGCCTTTGCTCCGCCAGCCGTGATGGAACTGGGTAACGCCACCGGTTTCGACCTGCAGCTGCAAGACCAGGGCGGCGTCGGCCACGATGCGCTGATGGCCGCACGTAACCAGCTGCTCGGCATGGCCGCCAAGAATCCGCTGCTGATGGCCGTGCGTCCCAACGGCCAGGAAGATACGCCGCAATTCAAGCTCGATATCGACCAGCAGAAAGCCACTGCACTCGGCTTGTCCGTCGCGGACGTGAACCGTGTGCTGAGCGTGGGCTGGGGCTCTTCCTACGTGAACGACTTCGTAGACCGGGGCCGCGTCAAGCGCGTCTACCTGCAAGGCACGCCGGAATCGCGCATGGCGCCCGAAGACCTGAACAAGTGGTTCGTGCGCAATGCGCAGGGCGAAATGGTGCCATTCTCCGCTTTCGCCACCGGCCGCTGGATCTACGCCTCGCCGCGCCTGGAACGCTATAACGGCATTCCTTCGATGAACGTGCAGGGCATGCCCGCGCCAGGCGTCAGCTCCGGCGTCGCCATGGCCGAAATGGAAAAGCTGGTGGCGCAACTGCCGCCGGGCATCGGCTTCGAGTGGACCGGCCTGTCGCTGGAAGAGCGCGACTCAGGCTCGCAAACGACGATCCTGTACACCATTTCGGTGTTGATCGTGTTCCTGTGCCTGGCCGCATTGTATGAAAGCTGGTCGGTGCCGTTCTCGGTGCTGCTGGTGGTGCCGCTGGGTGTGATCGGTACCGTGCTTGCCACCTGGGGCTTCCACCTGGCGAACGACGTGTACTTCCAGGTCGGCTTGCTGACCGTGGTCGGCCTGTCGGCCAAGAACGCGATCCTGATCGTGGAATTTGCCAAGGAACTGCAAGAGAAGGGCATCGAACTGCGTGAAGCCACGCTGCAGGCGGCCAAGCTGCGCTTGCGCCCGATCCTGATGACGTCCATCGCCTTCGGCCTCGGCGTGCTGCCGCTGGCCATGGCAAGCGGCGCCGGTTCCGGCAGCCAGAACGCCATCGGCGTGGGCGTGCTGGGCGGCATGCTGACGGCTACTTTCCTCGGCATTTTCTTCGTGCCGGTGTTCTTCGTGGTGGTGCGTGCGTGGGTAGCCCGCAAGGCGCCTGCTGCGCCAGCCGCACCGGTCATTGCTTCGGAGGCGAACTGATATGAAAAAGACGATCCTTACCCTTGCAGCGGCGGCCTTGCTGGCCGGCTGCAGCCTGGCGCCGACCTATGAGCGCCCGGTCTCGCCGGTCGCTGCGGCCTGGCCGCAAGGCGAGGCCTACAAGCCCGCCAACGCCGGCGCGGATGCCAAGCCAGCCAGCGAAATCGCCTGGCAGGACTTCATCGGCGACCAGCAACTGCGCGACGTCGTGGAACTGGCGCTGAAAAACAACCGCGACCTGCGTGTCTCGGCGCTGAACATCGAAAAGGCGAGGGCGCAGTACGGCATCGACCGTGCCGCCCAGCTGCCGAAAGTGAATGCCCAGGTGGGTCAGAGCGCCGCACGTGCGCCGGGCGGTGACATCAGCCGCCAATATACCGGCGGCCTGGCGCTTGCGGCCTATGAACTCGACCTGTTCGGCAAACTGCGCAACTCCTCGGAAGCCGGCTTGCAGTCCTACCTTGGCACGCAGGAAGCGCAACGCGCCCAGCGTTTAAGCCTGGTATCCGAAATCGCTACTACCTGGCTTGGCCTGGCTGCCGACAAGGAGCGCCTGCGCCTGGCGCAGGACACGCTGAAGAGCCAGCAAATTACATTTGAGCTGAGCAAGCGCCGCTTCGAATCGGGCGCAACTTCGGGGCTCGACACGTACGAAGCACAAACCAGTGTCGAAGCCGCGCGCAACGACATGGCCCTGTACACCGCCCAGGTAGCGGCCGGCGAGAACGCGCTGGCCCTGCTGGTCGGCACCCAAGTGCCGGCAAGCCTGCTGCCGCAGGCATTGCCGACCGCAGTGACCACGCTGGCCGAACTGCCGGAAGGCGCGCCGTCCACCGTGCTGCTGCAACGTCCCGACGTGCTGGAAGCGGAGCATGCGCTGAAAGCGGCCAACGCCAATATCGGCGTGGCGCGCGCCGCTTTCTTCCCGAGCATTACGCTGACCGGCACCGCAGGCAGCGCAAGCAATAGCCTGGGTAACTTGTTCAAGGCCGGCACCGGCGCCTGGACCTTCCTGCCGCAACTGACGCTGCCGCTGTTCGACGCCGGCGCCAACAGCGCAAGGCTGGACATCGCCAGGGCGGACAATGGCATCGCCGTGGCGCGCTACGAAAAAGCGATCCAGTCTGCCTTCCGCGAGGTGGCCGACGCCCTGGCACAGCGTGGCACGCTGGATGAACGGGTGGAATCGCAAGCCGCGCTGACGGAAGCCGCCAGCCGCAGCTACCGCATCCACGAAGCGCGCTACCAGAAAGGCGCCGAATCCTACCTGAACGCCCTGGTGTCGCAGCGAGCGTTATACGCCGCCCAGCAAGGCCTGATCAGCGTGCGCCTGGCGAAAGCCGCCAACCAGGTAACCCTGTACAAAGTGCTGGGAGGCTGGGCCTGACGAAACCGGCGGCCGTGGAACAGGAGGGTGTCAGACCCTGTGGGTCTGACACCGGCTTACCGGTTTTCAGTCCAGATCAATCCCCGCCGGCGGCATCCACTCCATCAAGTTGTAGACGCCATCCACCGCCAGGATCTCGAACCCGCAACGCTGCAGCAGCCGCAACGCCGGGCTGCCCAGCGCGACATTCAACCGCACCGGCAGGCGCAGACGCTCCCCTTGTGCCTGCAAGCTGCGCAACAACCCAAGCCCGATCCCACGGTTTCGGTATTCCGGCAGGAGGCAGATATCGAGGATGCGCAATTCGCCCGGCCCATAATCAACGAACAGCCGCCCAACCGGACGCTCACGATCCATGATCACGGCCAGGTCGGCATTCGGGTATTGGGATTCGAACCAGGACTGCTGCGCCCTGAACTGCACGCCTTGAAGAAGTGTCTCCGTGGCGAGGTCGCAGCCTCCCATACGAACTTCGGTGTTGCGCGTACAAGCGTACAACTGCTGCATGAACGCCATATCGCCTGCTTCGGCAGGCCGCATCTCAATCGAGCGAGAGGTACGGGAGGGCATATCACTTTTCCTTTAAGAATGAAGTAACTGCCGTTCAATCATAGCACGTTGTAATTTGACAAAGCTCAATCCCTTGGCCATTGTTACGCCTTATGACAGAAAAACGCCACATCGACCCTGAACGCGCGGCCAACCGCCGCCGCCAGGTACTGGACGCCGCCGCCACCTGTTTCCGCCGCAGCGGATTCCACGGCGCCAGCATGTCCGAGATTTCCAAGGCGGCCGGCATGAGCGCCGGCCACATTTATAACTACTTCGCCAGCAAAGACGCGATCATCGCCGCCTTCGTGGAAGAAAACGAAACGCGGGTGCATGAAATCATCAGCAAGATCGGCAGCCAGCCGGACCCGCTGCAAGCGATCATCGACGACGTCGAGCAGAGCGTCCACAACAACCTCGACCCCGACCACTGGGCACTGCCGCTGGAAATCGCCGCCGAAAGCGCCCGCAATCCCGCCATAGCAGCCTTGAGCCAGCAAGCCGACCGCCGCATGTGCGAGAGCCTTCTCGCGTTGCTGAAGTCCGGCCGCGAAAAACACGGCCTGGCTGCCGACGACATCACCGTCGAAGGGCGCATGCAGGCTGTGATCTGCCTGCACCAGGGGCTGCAACTGAGGGTGTTGAATTATCCTGAACTGCCGGTCGCCGAGCTGGTGAAATCCTTCCGCATCGCCATGCAGGCGCTCCTATTCACTTGAGGCCAATAGAAATGACCAATTTCATCTTCCCGCCGCACCAGGTCGCGGCACTGCACATCCACGGCACCGAAGAACGCTTTCCGGTGCGCCGCGTCTACTGCGTGGGGCGCAACTACGCCGGCCACGCGCGCGAGATGGGTTCCGACCCGGACCGCGAGCCGCCATTCTTCTTCTGCAAACCGGGCGACGCATCGGCTGTCGTGCCGGTTGCGCCGGGCGCGGTGGCTGAACTGCCATACCCGCCGCAGACCAGCAATTATCATTACGAGTGCGAACTGGTGGTGGCGATCGGCGCCGGCGGCAGCGACATCTCCGTGGCGGACGCGCCAAAGCACATCTTCGGCTACGCAGTAGGGCTGGACATGACCCGCCGCGACCTGCAAGGAAAAATGAAGGACGCAGGCCGCCCGTGGGAAATCGGCAAAGCCTTCGACTATTCCGCCCCAGTAGGCGAATTGCGCCGCGCGTCAGAAGCGCCAGGCGTCGAAAGCGCCGCGATCGCGCTGGCGCTGGACGGAGCAGTGCGCCAATCCAGCAGTACCGACCACATGATCTGGTCGGTTTCCGAAACCATCGCCAACCTCTCCACGCTGTTCCGCCTCGAACCCGGCGACCTGATATTCACCGGCACCCCCGAAGGCGTCGGCGCGGTCACGCGCGGCCAATCCCTGACCGGCAGCATCGAAGGCCTGGCCAGCCTCTCCGTAAAGTTCATCTAATCACGGCCAGTGAGCAGGACGCGTCTGACCCGCGCGGGTCAGACGGGCGACGGCAACCGCCCGCGTCCCATCCAGCGCACCAGCTTCGATCGCAACGTCTTCCGCGCTCCCTACCGCAAACTCGCGCGGATTAATCCGCACCATCCTCCCACCCCGCTGCACCACGCCCTGCCCAAAATGGCGTACCGAAGGAATCGCCGTCCCCGCCACTAACTCAATCACCAGCGGACGCCGCACCTTCTCCAGCCAAGCCTCCAACCGAGCCGCCTGCATCTCACTGCGCCGCTCAATCCAGCCCCAATCCCCGAACATCAGGATATTTGGCCGCGCCAAGCCGCCGCAGCCGGGGCAGCGGGGCGGTTCATTACGCAGTCGGCAAGCGTCAGCGTCGACATCAGGCACAAATGTATCCGCCGCCCAGATCTTGCTGCAGCAAGGCTCCAGGCACTGCAGATGATGAATCGACCCATGGCATTCATACACCGCACGCGGATCGAACCCCGCCTTCTGGAACTGCCCATCCACATTACTGGTAAAGACAAAGCAGCCATGATCCATCGCCGCGCCCCATTCCCGCAGCAGCGCAAATCCTTCATGCGGCATAGTCTCGCGATACAGTGCCAAACGGTGGCCGTAAAACCCCCAGGCCAAAGCCGGATCATCATGGAAAGTGCGCGGCGACGCGATACTGGTGAACGCCATCTGCGCCCGGCCGAGGGCAGGGTAGGCCTTCCAGAATCCCTCGTTGCCACGGAAATCCGGCAAGCCTGAATCCACGCCAATGCCCGCGCCGGCCGCGATCACCAGCCCATCCGATTGCGCAATGAGTTCGGCCGCGCGCGCAGCCTGGAGTCGATCGATAGCCATTCCTGTAGTTTGAGGTAACTTTGACAAAACCACAAATTGCTCTGATATAATCTGTGGCTCGAGTCGGGGCGTAGCGCAGCCTGGTAGCGTACCTGCATGGGGTGCAGGGGGTCGGAAGTTCGAATCTTCTCGCCCCGACCAACAGTATCAAAGAAAAAGGCCAATCCTCGGATTGGCCTTTGTACTTTCTGGTTCAGGTGGCGCGAGTCAGCGATTAGGGCCAGACCCGAGGTTGGCCGACTGGTTCTGCACTTGACGTTCCAATTCCTCTTTGGAGACCACCTTTGCATCGCCGTAGGCTGGGGTGCCCGCCTTACGTGCAATATGGGATCCGGTCATCACGTACGTCTCTTCGTGAACGGCACTGTCCTTTTGAGGCAGGTCTGAGCAGCCGGACACGAGTGCCACGCATGCCGCGGCAAAGATCATTTTCTTCATACATCTCCCTGACTTTTATGGATTAGGAAAACCCGGAGCGCTCACGCTCAAGGTGCACTGACCAATTTAGCATGTCATTTGTCACATTTTTGTATTTTTTTATAATATTTATGTTTGTGACAATCTGCGAGCTTCTTGCTTGAAATGAAGTGCTATATTCGCGACGGCGTTTGATGTCGATTTCGGGAAAGCTGGCGCGTCGTAGGATTGCAAACCTCCTGCAAATCCTTTTTGAGAGATCAACATGAACAAGCAAATCTTCGTCAACCTGCCCGTCAAGAACCTGGAAAAGTCGAAGGCTTTCTTCGCCGCCCTGGGCTACACCTTCAACCCCCAGTTCACTAACGAAAATGCTGCCAGCATGGTGATCCATGAAGACAGCATTTACGCGATGCTGCTGGCCGAAGACTTCTTCCGCAACTTTACCGGCAAGCCTATCGTCAACGCTCATGAGGCGACCGAAGTCCTGGTTTGCTTATCCTGCGAGAGCCGTGAAGAGGTTGATGAACTGGTGCGCAAGGCCGTAGCGGCCGGGGGCAAGACCCCGCGCGAACCGCAGGACCATGGCTTTATGTACGCCCATGGCTTTGAAGACCTGGATGGGCATACCTGGGAGCTGGTCCATATGGCGCAGCAATCCCAACAGTGACAAAACTCTTGGTCACGGTGACAATTTAATAGAATCCCAGCAAATTTCGAAACTAGACTGATTAATAGAATAATTCGCTGGAGGTCATCGTGCTTTCCTGGTGGGTACGCTGGTTATTGATTGCAACGGTAGGGCTGTCTGCGTCCATGTATGCCATGGACACGGTGCGGGTGGCTTCCACGTTGCCTGTGCCGCCGCCCATCCAGCCAAAGGAAGCCAAGGCGAACGAAAAAAAGCCGGCCAATGCCGTTGCCAAGGCGTCGCAAATGGACAAGGTGGCCGATGCGCTGGAAGGTCACTGATTCCAAAAGCCGCTTTATTCCGTCCAGCCGCCCGAGAAATTTCATCAGGTACTCATAAAATTGTTGCTCTGAGGTAAGTTACTATCGAGCGCCCGCGTCGTCCTGCCGCGGATCGTTCGAAAGGTAACCATGAGCAAACAACATAGGGATGTGTCCCTCTCCCGCAGGACCTTTTGTGCCGGCTCCGTCAGCCTCGCGGCGCTTGGCCCGCTCGGGATCACCGCCTGCGGGGGCGGATCGCCGTCAGCGCAGTCGCCCCAAGGTTCCGCCAGTACGCCGCCACCCGCGCCTGTCACCCAGGCCCGCACCTTCACCCATCCCGGCTTGCTGCATACTGAAGCGGACTTCGCACGCATGCGCGCCAAGGTGGCGGCGGGCGCGCAGCCCTGGCTGGACGGCTGGAACAAGCTGCTGCGCACAGGCCACTCGAACCTGGATGCCAGCCCGCGCCCATTGCAAACCGTGATCCGCGGTGGCGATGGCAGCAATTTCGGCCAGCTGTTTATCGACGTGGCCCGCAGCTACCAGCTGGCGGTGCGCTGGAAGGTGACCGGCGACACGGCATTCGCCGATAAGGCGGTGGAATTCCTGGACGCCTGGTCGTCCACGCTGACCACAGTCACCGGTAATTCCGACCGCTTCCTGGCCGCAGGCATCTACGGCTACCAGTTCGCCAATGCTGCAGAAATCATGCGGACATACTCCGGCTGGGCCGCCGCAGACTTTGCGCGTTTCCAGAACATGATGCTGACTGTGTTCTATCCCCTGAACCATGAGTTCCTGATTACGCATAACGGTTCCGAGATCACCAATTTCTGGGCCAACTGGGACCTGTGCAACATGGCCTGCATGCTGGCGATCGGCGTGCTGTGCGACCGCCAGGACGTCTATGACGAGGCGGCATCCTATTTCCTGACAGGCCGCGGCAACGGCGCCTCTAGCCAGATGGTACCCTTTGTCCACCCCGGCTATCTGGGCCAATGGCAGGAAAGTTCGCGCGACCAGGGGCACTCCACGCTCGGCATCGGACTCGCCGGCGCGTTTTGCGAAATGGCCTGGAACCAGGGCGACGATTTCTACGGCTACGACAACAACCGCTTTCTTGCAGGTGCTGAATACGTAGCCAAGGCCAATCTGTCCGATGCCAGCGGCAATCGGTACTATCTCTCGATGCCTTTCGATACCCTTGTCAACAGGCAGGGCACGGGTACTGCCATCGCGGGAGGCCCCTTGCCGCATTTACGTCCGGTCTGGGAAATGATTTATCACCACTACGTCAACCGGCTTGGGCTGGCAGCGCCGTTCTGCGCGCAGATGACGGCCATGATGCGTCCGGAAGGCGACGGCGGCGGCGGCGACCAGCTTGGCGTGGGAACGCTGACGTTCAGCCGTGATCCGCTCACTGCGAATGCGGCGCCGAGCGGCCTGACGGCTCGGCTGGTGGGCGGCAACGTCGAACTGTCCTGGTGGGGAACGGCGACGGCCAGCAGCTACACGGTGTTGCGCTCGCCTGTGGCGGGCGGGCCTTACACTACCGTTGCCGCCGGCATCAGCGGCCTGCTCACCTACACCGACAGCGGCATGGAACCCGGTCCCTATTATTACGCGGTCACGGCGCAGACGCCCACGGGCAATAGCGCACCATCAAAAGAGGCGCGCGTCGCGACGGCGGTGGTACCGCATACGGTTCTTCAATTCAGCGAGTCCCAGGGCACGACGGTGTCCGATTCCAGCGGCAATGCCCACGACGGCACCTTGATGAACGGAGCCCAATGGACGCAAGGCAGGCAAGGCAATGCCGTCTTGCTTGATGGTGTCGACGACTACATCGCGCTGCCGGCAAAACTGGTGAGCGACCTGGCCGACTTTACGATCGCGCTGTGGGTCTTCTGGGACGGCGGCAGCAATTGGTCGCGTATTTTCGATTTAGGATCCGGCCCCACCCATTACATGTTCCTGACGCCAAAAGCTGAAGACGGCAGCATGCGCTTCGCCATCAATCTGATGAATGGCTGGGGTGACCAGGCGTTGACGACCGCGGCTTTGCCCACCGGACAATGGGTGCATGTGGCGGTGACTCTGTCTGGCACCACTGGCACCATGTACGTGAACGGCAGCGCGGTGGCGACCAATACCGCGATGACCCATGCGCCGTTCCGCATGCGCAGTACGACGCAGAACTGGATAGGCCGTTCGCAATACCCGCGCGATCCATACTTCAAGGGGAAAATAGACGATTTCCGCATCTATAATGGGGCCCTGAGTGCGGCGCAGGTCGCCGCTTTGGCCACTTAGGAGCGTCAGCGATGCGTATTGCTGTGATGTCGGACATTCATGGGAACCTGTGGGCCCTGGACGCGGTGCTGTCCGACATCGCGCGGCGCCAGGTGGATGTGACAGTCAACCTGGGCGACATCCTGTCCGGGCCCTTGCAGCCGGCTGAAACTGCGGACCGCCTGATGCAATTGGACTTGCCGACCATCCGCGGCAACCACGAACGGCAACTGCTGCAACACGACCCGGCAATCATGGGCGCATCGGACCGTTGGGCGCATGATCATATTGCGCCCGGTCATCGGAAATGGATTGCGTCGCTGCCGCCGTCGATGCACTTGCAAAAGGATGTGCTGCTGGTGCATGGCACGCCGGGCTCGGACCTCGTGTACTGGATGGAGAGTGTCGACCCGGCTGGGCAACGTGTCGCCACCTACGATGAAGTTCTGCAGCGCGCTGGCGATGCGCAGGCCTCGCTGATTCTTTGCGGGCATACCCATGTACCGCGCTCGGTGCTGCTGGGTGACGGACGCCTGGTCGTCAATCCTGGCAGCGTGGGCTTGCAGGCCTATCACGGCGACCTGCCGCATCCGCACAAGGCTGAAAATGGTACGCCCCATGCGCGCTACGCGATCGTGGAACAGAGCGGACCCGGCTGGACGGTGGAGCAGTATGCAATCGCTTATGACTGGAACGCGGCGGCAGGCGTGGCGCAGCGCCACGGCCGCCCGGACTGGGCGTTCGCGCTCACGACAGGGCGCATGCCTTAACCTGGCCGGTGGCTAAACTTCGCTTGCAGGTCCGGTACGGGTAAATCCATATGGTTTAACCTCATTGTTGATCTCCGGTATTAATGGCATATTCCTATCCTGAGCCAGAAATCGCCGGAGAACGGAATGAGGAAAATAGTACTGTGCGCGCTGGCGCTGCCTTTGTGCTGCGCGGCTGCGGAACCTGATAGCTGGATTTCGACCGACCGTCCCGATTTCGTGGACTCTCCCGAAGTTCTTGGCAAAGGGCGCGTGCAGCTGGAAACCGGTTTCCAGCAATCGAAGGAAGACCGCAGCACGCCCTTGCTGCTGCGCCTGGGCGTGTCGGACAACCTTGAACTGCGGCTGGATACGGATGGACGCGTGACCGACCGCAGCGACCCAAGCCACCCGAAAGGCTGGGGCGACACAGGTTTGAGCATCAAATGGCAAATCAACGAAGGCAAGGACGGCACCCCAACAGCCGGCCTGATTCCGCAGCTGGATTTTGCGACCGGCTCGCGCGATTTCAGGGGCAATGGCACACGCCCCTCGATTCGCATGCCGCTGGAGTGGGAACTGCCGCACGACATGAGCCTGGGCGTGATGCCAGGCCTTTACCGCGACCGCGATGAGAACGGCCGCCATTTCACGACCGGCATGTTCGGCGTCACGCTGGGCAAGGGCCTGAGCGAGCGTGCCGACGTCTTCGTCGAAGTATCCACGCCGCGCATTGCCCGCGCGCGCGACGGCGGCACCCAGGCCAGTTTCGATTTTGGAGGCGGCTATTCGCTGACGCGCGACGTGCGCGTCGACACCGCCTTCATGGTCGGCTTGAACCACCGCACGCCGGACCTGGCGTTCACGGTAGGCTTGTCGGTGCGGATGTGAAGAAAGCCATGCCAGGACAGGCAGTACTGGTGCTGCAGGGCGGCGGGGCGCTCGGCGCCTACCAGCTCGGCGTCTACCAGGCCATGCACGAAGCGGGCGTGGAGCCGGACTGGGTGATCGGCACCTCGATCGGTGCGCTGAACGGCGCCATCATCGCCGGCAATCCGCCCGAACAGCGCTTGCCGAGACTGCGTGCGTTCTGGGAAGCGATGGAACGGCACGATATCTTCGGCAGCCTGCCGCCAGCCTTTGCCAACGCGCTGACGCTGGCGCAGGGGATTCCCGCCTTTTTCGACCCGAACCCAATCGCCTGGTGGAATCCTGCCGCGCCGCTCGGCGTGGAGAACGCTTCCTTTTATCGCACCAATGCGCTGCGCGACACGCTGGCCGGGCTGGTGGACTTGAATTACCTGAACGAGCGTCACACGCGCCTGACGGTAGGAGCGGTGAACGCCCGCAACGGCGTCATGCGCTACTTCGACACGCGCAAGGAAGCGCTGGAGCTGTCGCATGTGATTGCGTCCGGCGCGATCCCGCCGGCTTTCCCTGCGGTGCGCATCGGCACCGAGCCTTATTGGGATGGCGGCATCTACTCCAACACGCCGATCGAGGCGGTATTGGATGATGAGCCGCGCCGCGACTCGGTGATTTTCTCGGTCCAGGTGTGGAACCCTGACGGGAGCGAGCCGCTAAGCGTGCTCGATGTGCTGGAGAAGCACAAGGAGATCCAGTATGCCAGCCGCGCCAGCCACATCGAGCAGCAACGCAAGCTGCACCGCCTGCGGCGCGTGATCCGCGAGCTGGCGATGAAGATGCCGGAAGACCTGCGCAGCTCGCCGGAGGTGCGGGATCTGGCGCTGTGGGGCTGCGGCACTTCAATGCACGTGGTGCTGCTGAAGGCCCCGCATTTGAGCTGCGAAGACCATACCAAGGATATTGATTTCTCGAGCGCGGGCATCAGCCAGCGCTGGCAGGCCGGCTACGCGGATGCGCAGCGGGCTTTCAAGGCAAAGCCGTGGGCCGCAGGAGCGGATACCTTCGAGGGAATTGCCATCCATGAACAATTTTGACTATCGATTTCATAGATTTAATCAAATTTATTAATTACTCGTGCCTCTTTAGAATGATTTCACTGATCACATGAAGGAGCTAACCAATGAGCCAGACCCCGATTACCACCGCCTCCGGCATTCCGGTCGCCGATAACCAGAATTCGCTGACCGCCGGGCCGCGTGGCCCCGTCCTGCTGCAGGACTTCCACCTGATTGAAAAGCTCCAGCATTTCAACCGCGAACGTATCCCGGAACGTGTGGTGCACGCCAAGGGTTCCGGCGCTTACGGTACTTTCACCGTGACGCACGACATCAGCAAATTCACCAAGGCCAAGCTGTTCGCTGCCGTGGGCAAGCAGACCGAGACCTTCGTGCGCTTCTCCACCGTTGGCGGCGAGCGTGGCAGCGCCGATACTGAACGCGATCCGCGCGGTTTCGCGGTGCGTTTCTATACCGAGGAAGGCAATTGGGACCTGGTGGGCAATAACACGCCGATGTTCTTCATCAAGGACGGCATCAAGTTCCCGGACTTCATCCACACCCAGAAGCGCGACCCGCAGACCAACCTCAAATCCCCGACCATGATGTTCGACTTCTGGAGCAAGACGCCCGAGTCGCTGCACCAGGTCACCATGCTGTTCAGCGACCGCGGCACGCCGGACGGTTATCGCCACATGGACGGTTTCGGCAGCCATACTTTCAGCCTGGTGAACGCGGCGGGGGAGCGTGTCTACGTCAAGTGGCACCTCAAGACCAAACAAGGCATCAGGAACCTGAGCGCGGCCGATGCGGTGCGCCTGGCGGGTTCGGACCCGGACCATGCCCAGCGGGACCTGTACAACGCGATTGCCAACGGCGATTTCCCGCAGTGGGAAGTGAAACTGCAGGTGGCGACCGACGCCCAGCTGGCGGCGTGGGAACAGCGTACGGGCTGGAATCCGTTTGACCTGACCAAGGTGTGGCCGCATGCGGACTTCCCGCTGATTCCTGTCGGCGTGCTGGAGCTGAACCGCAATCCGGTGAACTATCAC
The DNA here is from genome assembly GCF_009720745.1 of Massilia eburnea. Classification (GTDB taxonomy): domain Bacteria; phylum Pseudomonadota; class Gammaproteobacteria; order Burkholderiales; family Burkholderiaceae_D; genus Rugamonas; species Rugamonas eburnea. The sequence goes on from NZ_WNKX01000008.1 coordinate 217,055, forward strand.
GCGGAGGTGGAGCAGGCGGCGCTGTCGCCGGCCAATATCGTTCCGGGCATGGGTTATTCGCCGGACAAGATGCTGCAGGCGCGCTTGTTCGCTTATCACGATGCGCAGTTGTACCGGGTGGGTACCAATCACCAGCAACTGCCGGTGAATGCGCCGCGTTGTCCTTTTCATCACCAGCAGCGGGATGGGGCGATGGCGGTTGGTGCCGGTGGCGCGGAGCAGAACTATGCGGCGACCGAGGCGGCGGGCTCCAATCCGCAGGGCATGGGGCATGGGGAGCCGGCGCTGGCGCTGAATGGCGGGGCAGGGCGCTATGACGGCCGTGGCAAGGAGGATGATTACACGCAGGCGGGTAACTTGTTCCGGCTTTTGCCAGAGCAGGAAAAGTTGAACCTGTTCGAGAATATTGCCGGGCCTTTGAGCCAGGTTAGTGATGAGATTATCCAGCGGCAGCTGGGGCATTTTGATAAGGCGGATGCAGCTTATGGCGCCGGCGTGCGTGCGGCGTTGAAGGCGCGTGGGCGGAACGTCGACTGAAACCCGGTAAACCTGGGTCAGACCCAAGGGTCTGACCCTGGCCTGCGGCAGTCGCGTTTCGAGGGGCTGACCCTTGGGTCTGACCCAGAATTAGCGGGTTGGTGTGTACAATATCGGTTCCGATCAACCCAAGCCTCTGAACGGGATCGCAATGACCATCAAAATCAGCCAGAATTTCGACTCTGGCGCCATCGAAGTAGTCCGCGCCGACAATGCCGCGAACATCGAACTGAACCTCCGCAAGGACAACGCCGCCGACATCCACCAGTGGTTCCACTTCCGCGTGCAGGGCGCGCGCGGCGAAGCGTTGACCATGAAATTCCTGAACGCCGGCGACGCCACCTACGCCAAAGGCTTTGAAGACTACAACGCCGCTGCCTGCTACGACGGCGAAAACTGGTTCCGCGTCCCGACCTCCTTCGATGGCCAGGTCATGACCATCAAGCACACGCCGCACAACGACAGCGTCTACTACGCATACTTCGAGCCGTATTCGTGGGAACGCCACCTGCGCCTGCTGGGCGAAGTGGCCGAGAATCCGATCGCCCGCGTGCTGGACATCGGCTCCTCCGTCGATGGCCGCGACATGAACCTGGTCGTCATCGGCGAGCCGGAAGCTGAAAAGAAAATCTGGTTCATCGCCCGCCAGCACCCGGGCGAATCGATGGCCGAATGGTTCATCGAAGGCTTGATCGATTCCCTGCTGGACGATGCCAACCCGATCGCGCGCAAGCTGCTGCAACGCTGCTGCTTCTACATCGTGCCGAACATGAACCCGGACGGCTCGATCCGCGGCAACCTGCGTACCAACGCCGCTGGCGCGAACCTGAACCGCGAATGGATGACCCCGTCGCTGGAACGTTCGCCGGAAGTGCTGTGCGTGAAACAGAAGATCCACGAAACCGGCGTTGACATGTTCTTCGACATCCACGGTGACGAGGCGCTGCCTTACAACTTCGTGGCCGGTAATGAAATGCTGGAGAACTTCACGCCGGCGCAGATGGCGCGCCAGAAGAACTTCATTGACCGCTACAAGAATGCGTCGCCGGACTTCCAGGATGCGGTGGGCTATGCGCCGTCCAAGTACAAGGAAGACATGCTGACGCTGGCGTCCAAGTACATCGGCCATCACTTCCAGGTGCTGTCGCTGACGCTGGAAATGCCGTTCAAGGACAACGCGGACCTGCCAGTGCCGGCCGTGGGCTGGAACGGCGCGCGCAGTGCGGCGCTGGGTGCTGCGATCCTGCAGCCTATCCTGCTGTCGCTGGACGAGTAAGTCGATGGGCGTCGAGATCGAACGCAAGTTCCTGGTGAAGGGCGATGGCTGGCGCACGCAAGGCGAGCCGGTGCTGCTGCGCCAGGGCTACCTGTCTTCGCATCCCGAGCGCACGGTGCGCGTGCGGATCGAGGGCGAGCAGGCGGTCTTGACCATCAAGAGCAAGAACGTAGGCGCGGCGCGCGGCGAGTGGGAATATCCCGTGCCGCTTGCCGACGCCGCCGAACTGCTTGACCGGCTGTGCGAACGGCCGCTGATTGAGAAGTACCGGCGCCGCATTCCCTTCGGCGGCTTTGTGTGGGAAGTGGACGAGTTCCTCGGCGAGAACGCCGGCCTCGTCGTCGCCGAGATCGAATTGCCAGCTGAGGATGCTCAATTCGACAAGCCGGACTGGGCTGGCGAGGACGTCACGCACGATTTGCGCTACCTCAATTCCCGCCTCATCAAGCAGCCGTATTCCACTTGGAAGTGATGTGCGTCCGGCGTATGCTGGACGTATGGACGAAGACCACCATTTTCGCCTCGTCCGTTTCGAGGCGATTCTGCCGACGTTGGCGACTAAAGCCGATATGGAGGCGCTGCGCGCCGACATTGCTCGATGGACGTTGGCGACAGTCATCGGCCTCTTTATCGGTTTCTCGGGGCTGATTATGGCGATGGGCAACTTGTTCTGGAAGATGCCTCCGCAAACGGTCGTCCAGCAGGCTCCTCCGGCGCAATGCCAGCAAGAGGTCCTACAGCCGATGCCCCAAGAAAAAAGCCCGCGTTGACCGCGGGCTTTTCAGCTTAATGGAAGTGCTCGGTGCCGGTGGCGGCGTCTTCCGGCATTTCTGCGTGGACCAGCTCGCCTGACGGATCGGCGAAGAGAGGAGCGCCGCAGTCGTCGCAGTATTCGGCGACGTACTTTTCACCGAGTTTCTTCACCTGCGATACGCCGGCGGCGTTCAGGTGTTCGACGATTTCTTCCACTGGAGTGCGCGGCTTGAGCAGATCGGCCAGCGTGGTGCCGGACAGGCCTTCGGCCGGCGTGCCTTCCTCGTCCTCCTGGCCGTACAGCGGCCACACGACGCCATACATCACGTCGCTGTCGGAACGGCGGGTGAAGGCGACGCGGTATTCGTCGATCTGGCCGTCCGGTGCGGATTCGTCGCCGAAGCCGGCGATGACCGCGCGCAGGTCGGAAGGCTCGCAATCGAGCGAATGGGTCAGGTAATGCACGGCGGCGCGGATCGAGACCGGGCGGATCAGCTTGTCGGCTTCGCGGCAGCCGGTGTAATAGGCTTCCGGCAGCAGCAGTTCGATGCCGCAGCCCGGCAGCAGGCGCGCTACGGTCGGCGTGGCTTGCGTGGTCCATGCGGCCAAGGCATCGCGGCGCGCTTCGGCCTGGGCGGCGTGATGGGCAGGCATCTGCCAGCGGAACATCGGGCCGTTGTGCGGCGCCACCACAGCCACCATCAGGTAGCGGGTGTCGGCCAGGAAGGGCGCGGTTTCGGCCACTTTGGCCTCGGATTTCAGCGCCTGGCCTTTCAGGGCGGCCTGCGCCAGCTTGTGCACCTTCGAATAGGCTTCGGCATGGGTGCGTGGCAGCTGGTCGATGGAGTACAGGGTGGAGGACATCGCCATGTGCGTGCCATCCGCCAGCAGGTGGGCGGAGAAGTGCGCGGACAGCGTGTTCAGGATGTCGGCCGGGATCTGGCCGGAAGCGATCGAGAAGCGCGTCCAGGCCAATACCGGGGCGGCGACCAGCAGGATGTCGTACTCGCGCGACTCGCCGTCGACCTCCACCACGATGGAATCGGATTCGCTGACGGCTTCCACGCTGTCCATCAGGATGTCGTAGGCCGGCAAGTCCACGCTGAACAGGGAGTTCAGGGCTGAGTCGACAGTTTCCTGGTGGCCGGTACGCAGCAGTTTGTGCAGCTGGGCGTCCAGCACCCGTTCCCAGTTACGCTCTTCAATGCGGCTGGCGGCCTGGCCCAGGGCCTGGGCGAGGGTGATAAGGCGCTGGCTGTCGGCGGATAATTTGTGGGTTGAATCTTTGGATGGGCGACGCATAGCGCTTTTCTTTGTCAATAAGGAACCTGGTTATTCTTATTGTAGTGGATTCGGCAAGACTCGGCGTTTAAAACCGGTACTTCGGTCGGATGGCCGCCCCGTCAGACCCGCAGGGTCAGACACCCTGAAAGCAAAACGCCGGGCAAGCCCGGCGTTCGTTGACGGTAGAGCATCGGTGTCTGACCCTGCGGGGCAGACACCGGGGTACCGGTTTTAGGCAGCCAGCAGCTGGCGCAGCACGAATGGCAGAATACCGCCGTGCTTGTAGTAGTCCACTTCGATCGGGGTATCGATACGCAGCAGGACTTGCACTTCCTTCTTCGAGCCGTCAGCGCGGTGGATCACCAGGGTAGCTTGCTGTTGAGGCTTGATGTCGCCTTCCAGGCCCTTCAGGTCGTAGGTTTCGCCCTTGCCGGTGATGCCCAGCGATTCCACCGAATCGTTGCCGATGAACTGCAGCGGCAGCACGCCCATGCCCACCAGGTTGGAACGGTGGATACGCTCGAAGGAACGGCAGATCACAGCCTTCACGCCCAGCAGCTGGGTGCCCTTGGCCGCCCAGTCACGGGAGGAGCCGGTGCCGTATTCTTCGCCGCCGAAGATCATGGTCGGGGTGCCTTCTTCAACGTAGCGCATTGCCGCGTCGTAGATCGACAGTTGTTCGCCCGATGGCTGGTGCAGGGTGATGCCGCCTTCCACCGCGGAACCGTCGGCCTTAGGAGGAATCATCTTGTTCTTGATACGCACGTTGGCGAAGGTGCCGCGCATCATGATCTCGTGGTTGCCGCGGCGCGAGCCGTAGGAGTTGAAGTCGGCCTTCATCACGCCGTTTTCCTTCAGCCACTTGCCGGCTGGGCCGTCTTCCTTGATCGAGCCTGCTGGCGAGATGTGGTCGGTGGTGATGGAGTCACCGAACACGCCCAGTGCACGTGCGCCGGTGATGCCGGCTTCCGCTGCCTTCGGCTTCATCTCGAAGCCGTCGAAGAACGGAGGCTCGGCGATGTAGGTCGAATCAGGCCAGTTGTACACTTGGCCTTCGGTCGAGGAGACGGCTTCCCACAGCTTGCCTGGGTTGCCCTTGACGTCGGCGTAGTTGGACTTGAAGACCTTGGAGTTCATCGCGAACTTCATCAGGGCAGCGATCTCTTTCGAGGTCGGCCAGATGTCGCCCAGGTACACGTCCTTGCCATCCTTGCCCTGGCCGACTGGTTCGGTCATCAGGTCGCGGGTCACGTTGCCGGCGATCGCGTAAGCGACGACCAGCGGTGGCGATGCCAGGAAGTTGGAGCGGATGTTCGGGTGAATACGCGCTTCAAAGTTACGGTTACCGGACAGCACCGCAGCCGCAACGATGTCGTTGCCGGTGATGGTGGCGTTCAGTTCCGGGGTCAGGTCGCCAGCGTTACCGATGCAGGTGGTGCAACCGTAAGCGGTCACGCCGAAGCCCAGTTTTTCCAGGTATGGCAGCAGGCCGGCAGCGGTCAGGTACTCGGTCACAACGCGCGAGCCAGGAGCCAGGGACGACTTGATGTGCGGAGCAACGGTCAGGCCGGCTTCCACGGCTTTCTTGGCCAGCAGGCCGGCTGCCAGCAGCACGCTCGGGTTCGAGGTGTTGGTGCAGGAGGTGATGGCAGCGATCAGCACGTCGCCGTTCTTCACGTTCACGCCATTGCTGGTGGTGTAGGTCTTGGTCAGTTCGTCGGCCTTCTTGTTGAAGCCGTTCTCGGTGGTTGGCTTCGAGAACAGTTCGGTGAAGGTGGACTTGACGTTGCCGATTTCGATACGGTCTTGCGGACGCTTAGGACCGGCCAGCGACGGTGCAACGGTGGACAGGTCCAGGTGCAGTTCGCGGGTGTAGTCGATGTCGCCTTTCTTCGGCACGCCGTACATGCCCTGTGCCTTGAAGTAGGACTGGAATGCAGCGATTTCGTCCTTGGTGCGGCCGGTGCCTTCGAAGTATTCGATGGTCGCGTCGTCGACTGGGAAGAAGCCCATGGTCGCGCCGTATTCAGGCGCCATGTTGGCGATGGTTGCGCGGTCGGTCACGGACAGGGACTCGGTGCCTTCGCCGAAGAATTCGACGAACTTGCCCACGACTTTTTCCTTACGCAGCATTTCGGTGATGGTCAGCACCAGGTCGGTCGCGGTGCAGCCTTCGCGCAGGGCGCCGGTCAGGTTCACGCCGATCACGTCCGGGGTCAGGAAGTACACTGGCTGGCCCAGCATGCCGGCTTCCGCCTCGATGCCGCCCACGCCCCAGCCCACTACGCCGATACCGTTGATCATGGTGGTATGGGAGTCGGTGCCCACCAGCGAGTCAGGGTAGTACACGCCCGATGCATTGTGCACGCCGCGTGCCAGGTATTCCAGGTTCACCTGGTGAACGATACCGAAGCCTGGTGGCACCACGCCGAAGGTGTCGAAGGCTTGCATGCCCCACTTCATGAACTGGTAGCGCTCGTTGTTGCGCGAGAATTCCAGCTTCATGTTCAGGTCCAGGGCCTTAGGCTCGCGGAAGTGGTCGATGGTGACGGAGTGGTCAACCACCAGGTCCACTGGGACCAGAGGCTCGATCTTCTTAGGGTTCACGCCCATTTTGGAGGCGACGTTACGCATCGCGGCCAGGTCGGCCAGCAGCGGAACGCCGGTGAAGTCCTGCAGCACAACGCGGGCTACGACGAATGGGATCTCGTCGGTGCGGGCAGCGGTAGCGCCCCAGTTAGCCAACTGCTTGACGTGCTCTTCGGTCACTTTCTTACCGTCGCAGTTACGCAGAACGGATTCCAGCACGACGCGAATCGATACTGGCAGGCGGGAAATCTTGGCGCCCAGTTCCTTTTCCAGGGCTGGCAGGGAGTAGAACTTACCCTTCTTTGCCCCGATCGGGAAATCCTTAAGCGTATTCAGTGTGTTGCGGGACATGTCCTCTCCTTATTGATTAAAGTCCGAGCGCTTGATCAGATGTCTTGCATTCGTTCGCCAGTTGGCGGTTCACCTTGGAATCCAGCAGCATGCCCTTGGCAGGGATGCCGATCCAGATCAGGCCTGCCAGCTTGTTCTCGAAGCGCTGCGCACCGGTGGTGGTGGCTTCGCGGGTCAGGCGGGTCAGGCGGTTCTTCCAGCGCATGACGATGCTGTTGCCGTCGTCGGCGCTGCTGTAAATGGTGATCTTGTTGCCCAGCTCACAGGAATAGTTGGTGGCCGTTTGCCCGGCGACGCTTGGCTCCTGCTCTTTGGTGACGGCAGGCTTGGCAGCGGCTTTCTTCGGGGCGGCGTGAGCGGATGGGGCGGCAATGGCAAGCGCCATGGCGCAGGCAGTGAACAGTTTCATAAACGACATTATTGGTCTCCTTTGGATTCAACCGCCCCGAGCAGGGCGGCAACGGAGTCCGGCAGCGGCAGGCCTGCGAGCTTGGCTCGCTGCAGAACCGTCCAATAATAGCGATAGCTAGCTCTGTCATGCAAGCGTCCATGCTGGCTAATGGGACCCCACTGTACCTTCTCTGCCTCATGCAGGATGGTGGCGGCCTCATTGACTTCGGATGCACGCGGCGTAAATGCCTTTATGACAGGTTTTATCTGGCTCGGATGGATGCTCCACATGCGCGTAAAGCCGAATTCGGCTGCGGCGCGCTGGGCATCGGTGGCCACCACGGCCGAATCCTTGATCTCGGTGGTCACGTTATGCGAAGGGACTTTGCCATGCGCGTGGCAGGCGGCGGCGATCTCCAGCTTGGCGCGCACCACCAGCGGGTGGGTGAACTGGCCCGGCGTGCGCATGGCGCTGCCCGGCACGGCGCCGTAGTGGGCGGAAACGAAATCCATGATGCCGAAGGACAGGCATTCGACCTGGGGCAGGGCGGCGATATCGTGCACGTCGCGCAGGGCGCCGTGGGTTTCGATCAGCACGTGCACCGGCACCGGCGACTTGCGGCCGGATTTGGCGGCGTATTTGTTCACCAGGTCGATGGCGCGCGCGACTTCCTGCACGCTTTCCGGCTTGGGCACCACGATATAGGCCAGCTTGTGGCCCGCTTCGGTGCAGATGATCTCGACGTCGCGCTCGAAGAACGGGCTGTTCACGTCATGGACGCGGGCGCCGATGCGGTTGAACTGGTTGGCCTCGTCCAGCAGCAGCAGGGCGACCAGCTTGGCGTGCGATTCTTCGTTGCCGGCGGCGGCGCCGTCCTCGCAATCGAAGGTGATGTCGAACAGGGGACCAAGCTCTTGTTGCAGGGCCATGGATTTGCGCATCAGCTTCTCACTGCCCGCGTAGTGGTCGCAAGCAGGAAGCAGCAGCGGCTGGCGTGTGCCCTGGAATAAAACCTCGGATGGATGCATTGGTACGTTAGGTGAAACAGCAGCCGCGCTGCCATCGGCAGCGCGGCGGGTACGGCGGATCGGTGGTTTTACCGGGTCCACAGTATTTCTGGCTTATCAGGCGATATTACGGCAGCAGGTGCTTGACGCCTTCACGCTCTTCGGTCAGTTCCTTCAGCGTGATGTTGATGCGCTCTTGCGAGAATGCGTCGATGTCCAGGCCCTGGACGATTTTGTATTCGCCGTTTTCGCAGGTCACCGGGAAGCCGAAGATGGTGCCTTCAGGGATGCCGTAGGAACCGTCGGATGGGATGCCCATGGTGGTCCACTTGCCGTTGGTGCCCAGCACCCAGTCATGCACGTGGTCGATCGCAGCGTTGGCTGCGGAAGCTGCGGAAGACAGGCCGCGTGCTTCGATGATCGCTGCACCGCGCTTGCCCACGGTTGGCAGGAACACGTTGGCGTTCCATTCCTGGTCGTTGATCATGTCCTTGACCGATGCGCCGTCGATGGTGGCGAAGCGGTAGTCGGCGTACATGGTTGGGGAGTGGTTGCCCCACACGCACAGCTTTTCGATGTCCTTGACAGCCTTGCCGGTCTTGGCAGCGACTTGCGACAGGGCGCGGTTGTGGTCCAGGCGCAGCATGGCGGTGAAGTTCTTCGCTGGCAGGGATGGAGCGGACTTCATGGCGATGTAGGCATTGGTGTTGGCTGGGTTGCCGACCACCAGGACTTTCACATTGCGCGAAGCGACGGCGTCCAGCGCCTTGCCTTGCACGGTGAAGATCTGCGCGTTGGCTTCCAGCAGGTCTTTGCGCTCCATGCCTGGGCCGCGAGGACGGGCGCCAACCAGCAGGGCCACGTCGGCATCCTTGAAGGCGGTCATCGGGTCGGAGTGGGCGGTCATGCCGGCCAGCAGCGGGAATGCGCAGTCGTCGATTTCCATCATCACGCCTTTCAGCGCTTTCTGGGCCTTCTCGTCAGGGATTTCCAGCAGTTGCAGGATGACTGGCTGGTCTTTGCCCAGCATGTCGCCGTTGGCGATACGGAACAGCAGGGAATAGCCGATCTGGCCGGCGGCGCCGGTAACGGCAACACGCATTGGGGTTTTAGCCATGGTGAATCTCCAAAGTGGACGTGAAAACGGTTTAAGCTCGTAATGATACGACAATTCGGGCGAGTGTAGGCTTCCGGTGACTGGCTGTCAATCCTATCTTATGTCTTATATAAGACATATAAGTTATAGGATTTTTCTGGACGTAGAGGGTTGGATGTGGTGGAATAGCGGGCTATGAATCCCGTCACGCCCAACCAGACCACTTCTGACGCCCTAGGCGCGGCCGGCGCTCCGTCTCCCACTTTTTCTCCCCTCTACCAGCAGATCAAAGGCCTGATTACCCAGAGCCTGCAGTCCGGCGAATGGAAGCCGGGCGAGATGATCCCCAGCGAAGTTGAATTGGCCAACCGCTTCAAGGTCAGCCAGGGCACCGTGCGCAAGGCGATCGACGAGCTGGCGGCGGAAAACCTGGTGGTGCGCAAGCAGGGCAAGGGCACTTTCGTCTCGACCCACCACGAGGCGCGCGCCCATTTCCGCTTCCTGCGCCTGGTGCCGGACGAAGGTGTGCCGCATTATCCGGAATCCCGGTTTATTGAAGTCAAGCGCCTGCGCGCGCCGGCCGAAGTGGCGCGCCTGCTGGATCTGAAATCCGGCGACGCTGTGGTCTATATCAAGCGCGTGCAAAGTTTCGACAACGTGCCGACCATTGTCGAAGAACTATGGCTGCCAGGCCTGATCTTCAAAGGCCTGACGGCGGAGCGCCTGAATGAATACAAGGGCCCGATGTACGGCCTGTTCGAATCCGAATTCGGCACCCGCATGATCCGTGCGGAAGAAAAGATCCGCGCCGTCTGCGCCGAGGAGGGCGATGCCGGCCTGCTGAAAATTGCGGCAGGCACGCCGTTGCTGTGCGCCGAGCGCGTTTCCTTCACTTACGGCGACAAGCCGGTCGAATTACGCAGGGGCTTGTACTTGACCGAGCGTCATCATTATCAAAATGATCTCAGTTAAGGTGCAGCGCAATAATATTTTGGTGATATGTAAGAATACATATTGGTCTGAACAGCAAAAATCGGCGAAAATCGCAGTTTCGCCAAGTTTGGCAAATCATTTGTAATAAAGCATAGGGAGGTTGTATATGACTGAAGCCGTGCGGGAAACCCCAAAAAAAGAGCGGCCAGAATTCCGTAACATCCACGTTACGGATCTGATGAACTACCGACTGCCGATGGCCGGCATCGTCTCCATCCTGCACCGCATCAGCGGCGCACTGATGTTCCTGCTGTTGCCGTTCGTGCTGTACCTGCTGCAGGAATCGCTGCGCTCCGAGTACACCTTCGCGCACTTCATGATCATCGCCTCCCACCCGATCGCCAAGCTGGTCATGCTGGCCCTGTGCTGGGGCTACACCCAGCACTTCTGCGCCGGCGTACGCCACCTGATCATGGATACCCACGTCGGCCTGGACAAGGATTCCGCACGCAAGTCCGCCACCACCGTGGTTGTGATCACCGCTGTCGTGACCGTGCTGGTCGCACTGAAATTGTTTGGAGTGTTCTAAATGGCTAACAATAACATCGGCCCGAAACGCCTGGTTGTCGGCGCCCACTACGGCGTCAAGGATTGGCTGGTCCAGCGTGTGACCGCCGTGCTGATGGTGGTCTACACCGCCGTCCTGTTCTACCTGATCTTCACTTCGTCGAACCCATCGTACGAAGGTTGGGCAAGCCTGTTCGCGCAGCAGTGGTTCAAGCTGTTCAGCGCAGTGACCTTGCTCGCGCTGTTCTACCACGCCTGGGTGGGCATCCGTGACATCTGGATGGACTACATCAAGCCGGTCGGCCTGCGCCTGTTCCTGCAAATCGCAACCATTGGTTGGCTGATCGCCTGCGCCGCCTGGTCGCTGCAAATTCTGTGGAGTGTGTAAATCGTGGCAGCTATTAAATCTGCAATCCCAACCCGTCGTTTTGACGCGGTCATCGTTGGCGCCGGCGGTTCCGGCATGCGCGCCTCCCTGCAACTGGCGGAAGCCGGCCTGAACGTGGCCGTGCTGTCCAAGGTGTTCCCGACCCGTTCCCACACCGTGGCTGCGCAGGGCGGCATCGGCGCCTCGCTGGGCAATATGTCGGAAGACAACTGGTACTGGCACATGTTCGACACCGTCAAAGGTGGCGACTACCTCGGCGACCAGGATGCGATTGAATTCATGTGCCGCGAAGCACCGAAAGTCGTCTACGAACTGGAACACTTCGGCATGCCTTTCGACCGTAACCCGGACGGCACCATTTACCAGCGCCCGTTCGGCGGCCACACCGCGAACCTGGGCGAGAAGCCAGTGCAGCGCGCTTGCGCCGCGGCCGACCGTACCGGCCACGCACTGCTGCACACCCTGTACCAGCGCAACGTGCGCGCCCGCACCCACTTCTTCGTTGAGTGGATGGCCCTGGACCTGGTGCGCGATGCCGACGGCGACGTCGTTGGCGTGGTTGCCCTGGAAATGGAAACCGGCGAATGCATGATCCTGGAAGCCAAGACCACCATCTTCGCAACCGGCGGCGCAGGCCGTATCTTCGCAGCGTCGACCAACGCCTTCATCAACACCGGTGACGGCATGGGCATGGCGGCGCGTGCCGGCCTGCCGCTGCAGGACATGGAATTCTGGCAGTTCCACCCGACCGGCGTGTCCGGCGCGGGCGTGCTGATCACCGAGGGCGTGCGCGGCGAAGGCGGCATCCTGATCAACTCGAACGGCGAACGCTTCATGGAGCGCTACGCTCCGACCCTGAAAGACCTGGCGCCACGCGACTTCGTGTCCCGCTCGATGGACCAGGAAATCAAGGAAGGCCGCGGCTGCGGTCCTAACAAAGACCACGTTCTGCTGGACCTGCGCCACATCGGCTCCGAGACCATCCAGAAGCGCCTGCCATCGATCCTGGAAATCGGCCACAAGTTCGCCAACGTCGACGCGACCAAGGAACCGATCCCTGTCGTTCCGACCATCCACTACCAGATGGGCGGCATCCCGACCAATATCCACGGCCAGGTGGTCGTGCCTAACGGCGACGGCAGCCAGAAGGTCGTGAACGGCCTGTACGCGATCGGCGAATGCGCTTGCGTCTCTGTACACGGCGCAAACCGCCTGGGCACCAACTCCCTGCTGGACCTGGTGGTGTTCGGCCGCGCAGCCGGCAACCACGTGGTCGCACAGAACCTGAAGCAGAAGGAAAACAAGCCGCTGCCGAAGGATGCATCCGATTTCGCAATGAACCGCCTGAACCACCTGGAAACCTCCACCGGTGGCGAGCGCGTGCAAGACGTTGCCAACGATATCCGCGCCACCATGCAGAAGTACTGCGGCGTGTTCCGTACCGACGAAATGCTGGCCAAGGGTGTGGAAGAAATCCTGAAGCTCGACGAGCGCCGCAAGCACGTTTCGTACAAGGACAAGTCCAAGGTGTTCAACACCGCCCGCGTGGAAGCGCTGGAACTGGACAACCTGATCGAAACCGCAAAAGCGACCATCGTTTCGGCCAACGCACGCAAGGAATCCCGCGGCGCCCACGCCCAGGACGACCATCCGAAGCGCGACGACGAAAACTGGATGAAGCACACCCTGTGGTTCTCCGAAGGCAACCGCCTGGAATACAAGGCAGTCGTCACCAAGCCGCTGACGGTCGAAACCTTCAAGCCAAAAGCACGTACTTTCTAAGCAAGGGCCTCACAACATGGCACGCACTCTCAAATTCAAGATTTACCGCTACGATCCGGACAAGGACGCCAAGCCTTACATGCAAGACCTGACGGTCGAACTGAAAGACACCGACAAGATGCTGCTGGACGCACTGCAGCGCATCAAGTCCGACGTGGATGACTCGCTGTCGCTGCGTCGCTCCTGCCGCGAAGGCGTGTGCGGTTCCGACGCGATGAACATCAACGGCAAGAACGGCCTGGCCTGCACCACCAACCTGAACGAGCTGACCGAGCCTATCGTGCTGCGTCCGCTGCCAGGCCTGCCGGTGGTGCGCGACCTGATCGTCGACATGACCCAGTTCTTCAAGCAGTACCACTCGATCAAGCCGTTCCTGATCAACGACTCGATCCCTCCGGAGAAAGAGCGCCTGCAGTCGCCTGCAGAACGCGAAGAACTGGACGGCCTGTACGAGTGCATCCTGTGCGCCTGCTGCTCGACCTCCTGCCCGTCGTTCTGGTGGAACCCGGACAAGTTCGTCGGCCCAGCCGGCCTGCTGCAAGCCTACCGCTTCATCGCCGACTCGCGCGACGAAGCCACCGGCGAGCGCCTGGACAACCTGGAAGACCCATACCGTCTGTTCCGCTGCCACTCGATCATGAACTGCGTCGACGTGTGCCCGAAAGGCCTGAATCCAAACAAGGCAATCGGCAAGATCAAGGAACTGATGGTTCGCCGCGCGATTTAATACCAAAAAATGGCGGAACTCGAAAAACGAGCGCACCAGGCCGATCCGACCAACCGTGCGCGCCTACGCTGGCGCGCACGACGGGGCTTGCTGGAAAACGACATTATCCTGACTCGTTTCCTTGATGCGCACGAGGCTGAATTGACCGACGAGGAAGTGGACGCTTTCACGCGACTCCTCGATTTGTCGGACAATGCACTGATGGATCTGGTCTTGGCCCGAAAGGAGCCGGAAGGCGAAATAGACCTGCCGCATGTACATGCGCTACTGGCACGCCTGCGCCAAGCCTGAGTTAAGTTTTTTTATTTGCTGCATCTCTCCTAGAGGAAGAGCCCATGAACATCTCTGAAACCAAAGCTACCCTATCGTTTTCCGACGGCAGCCCATCGGTAGAAATGCCGATCTACAAGGGCACCGTAGGCCCGGACGTCATCGACATCCGCAAGCTGTACGGCACCACCGGCAAGTTCACCTACGACCCAGGCTTCATGTCGACCGCGTCGTGCAACTCCTCCATCACCTACATCGACGGTGACAAGGGCGAGCTGCAATACCGCGGCTACCCGATCGAGCAACTGGCCGTGAACGCCGACTTCATGGAAACCTGCTACCTGCTGCTGAACGGCGAACTGCCGAACGCAGTGGATAAGAAGCAGTTCGTCGACACCGTGACCAAGCACACCATGGTCCACGAGCAGATGCAATTCTTCTTCCGTGGCTTCCGCCGCGACGCGCACCCGATGTCGGTACTGGTCGGTACCGTCGGCGCGCTGGCATCGTTCTACCACGACTCGCTGGACATCAACGACGCCAAGCAGCGTGAGATCTCGGCAATCCGCCTGATCGCCAAGCTGCCGACCCTGGTCGCCATGGCATACAAGTACTCGATCGGCCAGCCGTTCGTGTACCCACGCAACGACCTGTCGTACTCGGCCAACTTCATGCGCATGATGTTCGGCAATCCATGCGAGGAGTACAAAGTCAACGACGTGCTGGTGCGCGCACTGGACCGCATCCTGATCCTGCACGCAGACCACGAGCAGAACGCTTCGACTTCGACCGTCCGTCTGGCCGGTTCCTCGGGCGCCAACCCGTTCGCCTGTATCGCTGCCGGTATCGCTTGCCTGTGGGGCCCTGCCCACGGCGGCGCGAACGAAGCTGCACTGAACATGCTGAAGGAAATCGGCTCGGTCGACAAGATTCCTGCTTTCATCGCCCAGGTGAAAGACAAGAATTCCGGCGTCAAGCTGATGGGCTTCGGCCACCGCGTGTACAAGAACTTCGACCCACGTGCGAAGCTGATGCGCGAGACCTGCTACGAAGTGCTGAACGAACTGGGCCTGCAAGACGACCCACTGTTCAAGCTGGCCATGGAACTGGAAAAGATTGCGCTGAACGACGAGTACTTCGTCTCCCGCAAGCTGTATCCGAACGTGGACTTCTACTCCGGCATCGTGCAGTCGGCCCTGGGCATCCCAGTGTCGCTGTTCACCGGTATCTTCGCCATGGCCCGTACCATCGGCTGGATCGCCCAGTGGAACGAAATGATCGCCGACCCAGAGCAGAAGATCGGCCGCCCACGCCAGCTGTTCGTTGGCTCGGCACAGCGCGACGTCCCTCCGCTGAAAGACCGCAAGTAATTCTTGCCGGCATCAGAGAAAGCGAGCTTCGGCTCGCTTTTTTTTGGTTCATCCCGGATTTCCGGGAAACGCGGCTTTGATCTTCATGAAGAAGAATTCGGAGTCGCGGTATCCGTAAGCCATCCGCTTCATCACCTTAATCCGGTTATTGATTCCCTCCAGTTGGCCGGTATGCATCGGC
>NZ_WNKX01000090.1 GCF_009720745.1 Massilia eburnea
ATTAGCGGCGGCAGTGACTTCGGCAAGAAGGATGATCAGGGCAAAACCATACCCTATACCTCAAATAGTAACGCGTTCGGCAGTGCCAAGGACGGTAACGCGACGCCAGGCCTGCCAATGTATCAAAGGGGCAGCGACAGCTCCACTACCTACGCCACCGTCACCGACGGCAAGATCACCATTGGCGGTGTGACGAGCAATTCGGTGAAAGACCTGGGCATCAACACCGACGCGAGCAAAGCCAACGTGGCACTGGACAAGCTGCCAGACCTGAAAAAGCTCATGA
>NZ_WNKX01000091.1 GCF_009720745.1 Massilia eburnea
TTCGCCCCCGTATTGTGCTGCCAGACTGGCGTTGTCTGGGTGTTACGCCAATGTATGCCGCTAGTGCCTTGGCGTTCTCAAAGCGCCGCACATCACCCACATGGCCCAGAATTTTGGCGGCAGTCGTGCGTCCAAGCCCTGGGATCGTTTCGATCAGCTCAGCATCATGCTTGAGACCTGGATGACGGTCGATGTGATCGTCGATATCCTTCTCGATCTGCGCGATTTGCTGATTCAGCCACACAATATGGGCTTGTACATGGGCGACGA
>NZ_WNKX01000092.1 GCF_009720745.1 Massilia eburnea
AGTCTGGACCGTGTCTCAGTTCCAGTGTGGCTGGTCGTCCTCTCAGACCAGCTACTGATCGTTGCCTTGGTGAGCCTTTACCTCACCAACTAGCTAATCAGATATCGGCCGCTCCAGGAGCACAAGGCCTTGCGGTCCCCTGCTTTCATCCTTAGATCGTATGCGGTATTAGCGTAACTTTCGCTACGTTATCCCCCACTCTTGGGTACGTTCCGATATATTACTCACCCGTTCGCCACTCGCCGCCAGGCCGAAGCCCGCG
>NZ_WNKX01000093.1 GCF_009720745.1 Massilia eburnea
TCTGGACCGTGTCTCAGTTCCAGTGTGGCTGGTCGTCCTCTCAGACCAGCTACTGATCGTTGCCTTGGTGAGCCTTTACCTCACCAACTAGCTAATCAGATATCGGCCGCTCCAGGAGCACAAGGTCTTGCGATCCCCTGCTTTCATCCTTAGATCGTATGCGGTATTAGCGTAACTTTCGCTACGTTATCCCCCACTCTTGGGTACGTTCCGATATATTACTCACCCGTTCGCCACTCGCCGCCAGGCCGAAGCCCG
>NZ_WNKX01000094.1 GCF_009720745.1 Massilia eburnea
GGACCGCATGGCTCAAATCCTGCAGTGTCTGGTTTTCATTTCCCTTCGTTTTGAAGTAATCACCAATTTCAGCAGCTGCATACGGTGCCGCCGCATTGGCCGCGATCTGCGTTCCTGCTTGACCGGCGACCCCGCCGACCAGAATGCCGGTGACCACATTCAGCGCGCGGCTCTTGTTGCCGCCCACGCCCCATTCAGCCTGGACTTTTTGGGCCTCTGCGATTGCATTGTTCGCCGCCGCTATCTGTTCAGGCGTGC
>NZ_WNKX01000095.1 GCF_009720745.1 Massilia eburnea
GAGTTCCTTCTCCCGAGTTCTCTCAAGCGCCTTAGAATACTCATCTCGCCCACCTGTGTCGGTTTGCGGTACGGTCTCGTATGACTGAAGCTTAGAGGCTTTTCTTGGAACCACTTCCGATTGCTTCAGCACCTAAGTGCCTCGTCCCAGTCCCTTGAATTACGCGCCCGGATTTGCCTAAGCGCCTTCTATGAACCAGGAACTGCCTATTCCAACAGGCAGACAACCTTCCGCGATCCGTCCCCCCATCGCATC
>NZ_WNKX01000096.1 GCF_009720745.1 Massilia eburnea
GAGTGCTCTTGCGTAGCAACTAATGACAAGGGTTGCGCTCGTTGCGGGACTTAACCCAACATCTCACGACACGAGCTGACGACAGCCATGCAGCACCTGTGTGCAGGTTCTCTTTCGAGCACTCCCAGATCTCTCCGGGATTCCTGCCATGTCAAGGGTAGGTAAGGTTTTTCGCGTTGCATCGAATTAATCCACATCATCCACCGCTTGTGCGGGTCCCCGTCAATTCCTTTGAGTTTTAATCTTGCGACCGTA
>NZ_WNKX01000097.1 GCF_009720745.1 Massilia eburnea
GAGTGCTCTTGCGTAGCAACTAATGACAAGGGTTGCGCTCGTTGCGGGACTTAACCCAACATCTCACGACACGAGCTGACGACAGCCATGCAGCACCTGTGTGCAGGTTCTCTTTCGAGCACTCCCAAATCTCTCCGGGATTCCTGCCATGTCAAGGGTAGGTAAGGTTTTTCGCGTTGCATCGAATTAATCCACATCATCCACCGCTTGTGCGGGTCCCCGTCAATTCCTTTGAGTTTTAATCTTGCGACCGTA
>NZ_WNKX01000098.1 GCF_009720745.1 Massilia eburnea
TAAAACAGTCAGGATGTTGGCTTAGAAGCAGCCATCATTTAAAGAAAGCGTAATAGCTCACTGATCGAGTCGTCCTGCGCGGAAGATGTAACGGGGCTAAGCCAGTCACCGAAGCTGCGGATATCCGCAAGGATATGGTAGGAGAGCGTTCTGTAAGCCTGCGAAGGTGTCTTGTAAAGGATGCTGGAGGTATCAGAAGTGCGAATGCTGACATGAGTAGCGATAATGCGGGTGAAAAGCCCGCACGCCGTAAGC
>NZ_WNKX01000099.1 GCF_009720745.1 Massilia eburnea
GCTTACGGCGTGCGGGCTTTTCACCCGCATTATCGCTACTCATGTCAGCATTCGCACTTCTGATACCTCCAGCATCCTTTACAAGACACCTTCGCAGGCTTACAGAACGCTCTCCTACCATATCCTTACGGATATCCGCAGCTTCGGTGACTGGCTTAGCCCCGTTACATCTTCCGCGCAGGACGACTCGATCAGTGAGCTATTACGCTTTCTTTAAATGATGGCTGCTTCTAAGCCAACATCCTGACTGTTTTA
>NZ_WNKX01000009.1 GCF_009720745.1 Massilia eburnea
TGCGGCGGTGCGTGCGGCTGCTGCGGCCAGGCGTGCGCCGGCGGCGGCCTGCATGTCGTGCAGCTCGCTGTCGACATCGGCCGCGTCGCGGGTGCGCAGCAGGGCGGCGCGCGCCTGTTCATGGCGGCCGCGCTGTACCAGCCAGCGCGGCGATTCGGCCAGCAGCAGGCTGCCGAAAGTGAACACCAGGCCGGGGGTCAGGCACATCCAGAAAATGCTGCGCCAGGCGTGGTCCTTGGCGTCGAAGACGGCGGCGGCGCGCGCGGCTTCGGGCAGGGCTTGCGCGGCTTGCGTTGCGCCTTCCACGTGCTGCGCCTGCACCAGGCCGATCAGGGCCGCGGCGACCAGGCCGATGGTGAGCAGCAGCTGGAACAGGGCGGCGCCGCGGCCGCGCTTGTCGGCGCGCAGGCATTCAGCCAGGTAGAGCGGCACCACGACGCCAATCAGGCCGCCGCTGATGCCTTGCAGCAGGCGTCCCAGCAGCAGCGGGGTGTAGCCGTCCGACAGGGCGATGATGGGAATGCTGGCGGTGAACAGGGCGCCGGCCAGCACCATGGCCCAGCGGCGGCCGATGGCGTCGGCGATGGCGCCGGCAAACAGGGACGAGAGCACGGAGCCAAGCAGCACGGCGGCGACGATGAAGCTCAGTTGCTGGGCGCTCAGCTTCCAGGCGGCGGAGGCAGTCGATTCGAGGTAAGGCAGGGCGCCGGCAATGATGCCGACGTCGATCCCGTAAAGCAGGCCGCCCATCCCGGCGATAAACAGTAAGTAGCGCATGGATAAGGCCTGCATTGGATCTCCTTGATTATTATGAGAGTGGAACCGGCTCGCCTTCGACGAAGACAGCCACGGGGTGTAACGATTTATCCAGAACGACGATGTCGGCCCATGCGCCGAGCGCCAGGCGGCCGCGCTGCGACTCGCCCAGGTAGTCGGCAGGGAACAGCGACAGGCGCTGCGACGCTTCGGCGAGGTCCATGCCGAGGCCGACGAAGTTGCGCAGGGCCTGGTCCATGGTCAGCACCGAACCTGCCAGCGAGCCGGTGGCCAGGCGCACGCAGCCCATGCACTTGAATACGCGCTGGGTGCCGAGCGCGTATTCGCCGTCCGGCATGCCGGTGGCCGAGGTGGCGTCCGTTACGCCGTACAGGCGCGGGATGGCGCGCAGCGCGGCGCGCATGGCGCCCGGATGCACATGCAGCAGGTCGGGGATGATCTCGGCGTATTCGGCGTGCGCCATGGCCACATCCACCATGCCCGGCTCCTTGTGGCTCATGCCGCTCATGCCGTTGAACAGGTGGGTGAAGCCGGCGGCGCCGGCGCGCATGGCGGCCACGCCGTCATCGTAGCTGCCGGCGCTGTGGCCGATCTGGACGCGGATGCCCATGTCCTTCAGGTGCGGTATCAGTTCCAGGTGGCCGGTCACTTCGGGAGCCATGGTCAGCACGCGGATCGGGGCAATGGCGTGATAGCTTTCCACCAGGGCGCGGCTGCCGGTCACCACGTCGGGCGGCTGTGCACCCAGGCGGCGGCGGTTCAGGAATGGCCCTTCCAGGTGCACGCCCAGCATGCGCGCGCCGTGCTGTGGACGGTGGGCGATGACGCCGGCCAGGCCTTGCAGGGCGTGGCGGATCGAATCTTCCTTGGCGGTCAGCGTGGTGCCGAGCAGCGCGGTCGTGCCATGGCGGGCGTGGCTGCGCGCCACCACGGCGCCGGCCTCGCCGCCTTCCATGATGTCGACGCCGGAGGCGCCGTGCACGTGCAGGTCGACGAAACCGGGGATGATGGTCAGGCCTTCACCGGACGGTCCTTCGGTGATGCTGGTGATGCGCTGGTCAAAGGCAATGCTGCCGTTGATCCAGCCGCCGGGTGTGAAGATACGGCCTTGCAGCATTCTTACTCCGCGATGATGACTTCGATACCGCGCTTTTCCAGCCCGTCGCGGTACTCGGCGCTGATGCTGGCGTCGGTGATCACGGTGTGCACGCGGTCCAGCTGCACGATGCGGTGCAGCGACACGCGGCCAAACTTGGAGGCGTCGGTCAGTACCACCACTTTCTTGGCGCGTTCCACCATCTTGTGGTTCAGGTTCGCTTCCGCTTCGTGGTGGGTGGTGATGCCGAACTGCAGGTCGAAACCGTCGACGCCCAGGAACAGGGTGTCGAAGTTGTAGGCCGACAGGCAGGCTTCGGCCTGCGCGCCTTGCAGCGACAGCGACTGCTTGCGCAGGCGGCCGCCGGTCAGGATCAGGTCCACGCCTGGCGCATCGGCCAGTTCCCAGGCGATGTTCAGGCCATTGGTCAGCACCGTGATGTCGCCGGCTTCGCGCAGGTGGCGCGCCAGGTAGATGGTGGTGGTACCGGAGTCGATGATGATGTTGTCGCCCGGCTGCACCATGCGCGCGGCCAGCAGGCCGATTTGCTCTTTCTGCGCCTGGTTCAGGGAATCCTTCTGGCGGATGGTGTGTTCGGTGGGCGGGGTGCGCGCCAGCAGGGCGCCGCCGTGGCTGCGCTGCACCAGGCCTTGCGATTCGAGCACACTCAGGTCGCTGCGGATGGTGACGGCGGACACGCCGAGCTTTTCCACCAGGTCGGATACCTGGACCGAACCATGTTGTACGATCGCCTGCAGGATGGTTTCGCGGCGCTGGCTGGTATTTCGCATATCTTCTGACGAGGTAATTCGAAAACGTCGAGCTTAACAGATGACGGCGCTGTTGGCGCTGCAGGCCCGCGCATATTGGCCCAAAAGCTGGCCAATCTTGTGCTCCACCAGAGCCTGCGGCTCGGCGGCCAGGTCGCCCTGCAGCACGGCGAGGAATTGCTGCGGCAGGTATTGGCTCAATAATGGCAGGGGGATGCTGCGACCGGCCAGGTTGGCAAACAGGCGGCTGACGGCGGCCGCGACTTCCGGTTCGCCCCAGTAGTAGCGGCAGCGGTCGGACAGTCCGTAGCGGCGCATCAGGCGCTGTTCTTGCGGGCTGCCCTGGTAGTGTTTCTGCCAGTGCTTTGGCTTGGCCAGCATGGCTTCGTCCAGCACATCCATCAGGCGCGAAGCGCTTTCCTTTCCGAGCAGGGCCTCTTCGATCAGGCACAGCGCCATGAGGCCTTCACGCAGGGCGAAGGTGGCGGCGGGGCCTACCTTGAGGATGGCGTAGTGGTCGCGCACCATGTCGTGCAGGCCCGATTCGCGCTGGTAGTCGGTGGAGTGGGCTTCGAACACCAGGCCTGGCTGGCCCGCGACGAAGGCGGACAGTTCGGCGGCGGCAGCGGCATTGTAGTGCTGCACATTCGACTGGTCGAAGTCGACGCCGGGCTGCACCACCATGGCGATGACGCGCTGCCATGCATCGTGCAGGCCGGCGCCGGCAAAGGCGCGGCGGTGTACTTCCAGCGTGCGGGCGGCCGCTTGCGGCGCGGTGACGGCCAGCGCCTGCTCCAGCGAGGCTTCGCCGCCCGGCACCGGCACTTCGGTGCCGATCACGTAGACCGGCGGCGGCAGGCCGGCGCGCGCTGCCGATTGTTCGGCGATGGCGGCCAGGCGCACTGCGCGTTCAGCCACGGTTTCATCACTCAGGACCGGTGCATCGTCGGCGCAGCGCATGCTGCAATCGAGGTGAATTTTGTGGAAGCCGGCGGAGGCGTAGGCATCGATCAGCACTTCAGCGTGCGCCATGGCGGTGGCGGCGTCCTGCGATTGCCAGGCGTTCGGGCCCAGGTGGTCGCCGCCCAGCACCAATCGTTCGGAGGGAAAGCCCTGCTCCTGCGCCAGGCGATGCACGTAGTCGCGGAATTCGGCCGGCTTCATGCCGGTGTAGCCGCCGAACTGGTCCACCTGGTTGGAGGTGGCTTCCACCAGCAGGGGCGTGCCATATTGCGCGGCCACCTTGAGCGCGGCGCGCAGCACGGTGGGGTGGCTGCAGCATACGCTGTACAAGCCGACCTTTTCACCGCGGCGGTGCGCCTTGACGATTTGCAGGACGGGAGATTCGGAAGCGGTCATATCGATTGTTTCGTTTGTTGGCGGGCCAGCAGGGCGGCCCCGCGCGCGCCGCCGGCATCGCCGAAGCGCGGCGGCAGCACAGGCGGCGTATGCACGCCGCGGAACAGGTGGCGGCGCATGGCGGCCGGCAGTTGCTGGTAAAGGTGGTCCAGCTTGGACAGGCCGCCACCCAGCACAATGGCATGCGGATCGTAGGCCAGCACCAGGCCCGCCATGGCGTGGCCCAGCAGGTCGAGGTGGATGGCCAGTGCTTGCGCGGCCAGCGCGTCGCCGCTGTTGGCGCGCGCTACGATGGTAAGCGGCTCGGCGCCGTCACCGCCGATGTGGGCGTGCAGTGTCGACAGGCCAGGGCCTGAGACGTAGCGCTCCATGCAGCCTTTCTTGCCGCATGGGCAGTCCAGCACCGGCAATTGGTATTGCTCCAGCAGCGGCGCAGGCACGGTCCAGTGGCCCCATTCGCCGGCGATGGCGTTGAAGCCGCGCAGCAGGCGGCCATCGACGCAATAGCCGCCGCCGGCGCCGGTGCCGATGATGGCGCCGAACATGCTGGGCAGGCCGGCTGCTGCGCCGCCTTGCGCTTCCGACAGGGCGAAGCACTGGCAGTCGTTGCCGATGATGACGGGACGCTGCAGGGCTTCCTGCAAAGCGGCGGCGACATTGAGGTCGTTCAGCGCCGGGACGTTGGAACTGATCTGGCGGCCAGTCGCGCTGTCGATAACACCCGGGAGGCCGATGCCGACCGGCGCTGGCGGCGCGGCCGTTTCCGTGCCGGCGGCAACGGGGCGCGCGGGCAGCGCCGCGTCCCCGCGCGACACGAGCGCCACAACGGCGCTCACGAATTCCTTAAAGTCGGTACCTGGCGTTGGGACACGCTCACGGAAAACTTCCTGCAACTCGCCGCCGGCATCGATCCACGACACCAGTTCAATCTTGGTGCCGCCGATGTCGATGCCGTGGTAGGCGCGTTGCTCAGAATTGGTCATGACGGTAGATGGTAACGCCTTGCACCACACGGTTGACGGTGCCGTCGGCGAAAGGATTGTCCGGGGCCAGGCCGAGAACAGCCGACTGGTGCAGCGCATATTGCTGCGCCATCAGCAGCCATAATGGCGCCAGCCAGGCGTCTGGCAAGGCGGGCGCTTCCACGGTGATGTCGGCATCGGCGCCAACGGTGACGACGCTGCCGGCCACGCCGTCGCGCCGCAGTTCTTGCAGCAAGTCTTCTTCATAGCGGTGCGACAGGGCTTTGCTGCTGCGGAAGACCACCACCAGCGACTCTTTATTCAACGCCGACTTGGGACCATGGCGGAACCCGAGCGCGGTGTTCGACATGGCGAGCACGCGGCCGCCGGTCAGCTCCAGGATCTTCAGCGCCGACTCCTTGGCCAGCGCTTCGAGCGGACCGCTGCCCAGGTAAACCACGCGCTGCACCGGCTTTGCGGCCAGCGCGGCAACCGGAGCGGCCCAGTCGCGCAGGGCAGCATCGCCGGCCTGCGCCAACGCGGCCAGGCGCTCCTGCCATTCACCGCGGCCCAGCGTGCACAAGGCTGCCAGCAGCATGCAGGTGAAGCTGCTGGTCATGGCGAAGCCGCGGTCGCAGCTGGCGGCAGGCATCAGCAGGTTGAAGGTGCGCGCATCGGTATCGCCCTGGCGCGCCAGCTGGCCTTGCGCATTGCAGGTGATGTTCAGGAAGCGCGCATCGGCCACCAGCTCGCGCACCAGTTCAACGGCGGCCAGGCTTTCCGGGCTGCTGCCGCTGCGGGCGAAAGAGACCAGCAGCGTCGGCGCATCCTGTTCAAGATACAGCTCGGGGTGGGTCAACAGGCTGGTGGTCGCCACTGCGCGCACTTGCGCGGGCCAGGCAGCATTCAATTCATCGGCGACGATCTCGCCCACGTAGCAGGAGCTGCCGGCGCCGGTCAGGATCACGCGCTGCTGTGGATTGTGCAGGCAGCCGCCGAGGAAGGCGGCAACATCGGCGGCGCGGCTTTGCAGGCTGGCGCCCAGTTCGCGCCACAGGGCCGGCTGCTGCGCAATCTCTTCTGCGGTATCCAGGCCGCGAATGTCGCGCCAGGCTTGTTGGTCACGCTGGAGGAGCTTAGTCATCGAAAAAAGAAAAGTTATAAGTTAGGCGAAGCATAAATAACATATTTCGAAAAGTCAAATACGAAAGTTAAACGAAAGAATTGGGGATGGCCGGCTCTCGCCGGAAGGCCCGCCCATGGGCGCTTTTTTGTCCACAACGTTGCGAATGCGCTACTAAGCGAAAGATATTGCGCCGCAATAAGGGTTAATACGAAAGAAAAATATTCGAAAAAGCGATTGTTTTGTGCTTTCACCTTTCTTTTTGTTGACCTTTTTTGCTTTTATTTCTAAAGTAGCCCCATGAAAACGAAGATACTCACCCGCACCGCAATCGCCGCCGCCGTCCTCGCCCTGGCCACCGGCACCGCTTTCGCAGCCCCGCTGGGCAAATTGCGCAGCATCTCTGCCGCTGCACCTGCCGTAAGCGCCGGCCCGTCATGGGACCTGGCGACCGAGTCCGGTGCGCTGGTGCGTGTCAGCCTGGTGCGCGACGACGTGCTTCGCATCTGGGCCGGCCCTAAAGGAAAGCTGACTGATGCCGGCGACAAGGCCGCCGCCATCGTCGTCGGCAAGCCGGCCGCACAGGTCGAGCATAGCGTAATCGAGCAGCCCGACCACATCTTGCTGCGCACGGCGAAGCTGACCTTGCGCATCGACCGCAACCCGGTGCGCTTCACGCTGTACCGCGCTGGTGAAACGCAGCCGCTGTGGCGCGAAGTGCAACCGCTGGAGCTGGGTGAGAAGGCCAGCGTGCAAACCCTTTCCAGCGACAAGGCGGAGCGCTTCTTCGGAGGCGGCCAGCAGAACGGCCGTTATGAATTCAAGGGCCGCCAGCTGGACGTCTCTTACTCCGGCGGCTGGGAGGAGGGCGACCGCCCAAGCCCGGCGCCTTTCCTTATGAGCTCGCGCGGCTGGGGCATGCTGCGCAATACCTGGGCGGACGGTAGCTATGACTTGCGCCAGCAGGACCTGGTCGCGCTGCAGCACGCCGAACCGCGCTTCGACGCTTACTACTTCGTCGGCAAGGATCTGCACGACGTGCTGGAGCGCTACACCGAATGGACCGGCCGCGCGCGCATGCTGCCGCGCTGGGCGCTGGAATACGGCGATGCCGATTGCTATAACGATGGCGACAACGTGAAGAAGCCGGGCACCGTGCCGAAAGGCTGGAGCGATGGCCCGACCGGCAAGACGCCCGATGTCGTCGACTCGGTGGCGCGCAAGTACCGCGAAAACGATATGCCGGGCGGCTGGATCCTGCCGAATGACGGCTACGGCTGCGGCTATACGAACCTGCCGGATACCGTGCAGGGCCTGGCCAAGTACGGCTTCCGCACCGGCCTGTGGACCGAGAACGGCGTCGACAAGATCAAGTGGGAAGTCGGCACCGCGGGCACCCGCGTGCAGAAGCTGGACGTGGCGTGGACCGGCAAGGGCTACCAGTTTTCGCTGGACGCCAACAAATCCGCCTACGACGGCATCCTGGAGAACTCCGACAGCCGTCCTTTCATCTGGACCGTGATGGGCTGGGCCGGCACGCAGCGCTACGCTGTCGCGTGGACCGGCGACCAGAGCGCGAGCTGGGACTACATCCGCTGGCACGTGCCAACGCTGGTGGGTTCCGGCCTGTCGGGACAGGCTTATGCCACCGGCGACGTCGATGCGATCTTCGGCGGCAGCCCGGAAACCTATACCCGCGACTTGCAGTGGAAAGCCTTCACGCCGGTACTGATGGGCATGTCCGGCTGGTCGGCCAACGAGCGCAAGCATCCATGGTGGTTCGATGAGCCATACCGCAGCATCAACCGCCGCTACCTGAAGCTCAAGCTGCGCCTGACGCCGTACATGTACACGCTGGCGCACGAAACCGAGCAGACCGGCGCGCCGCTGGTGCGTGGCCTGATGTGGGACTACCCCTCCGACCCGGCTGCATTCACCGAAGCGCACAAATACCAGTTCCTGCTGGGCCGCGACATGCTGGTGGCGCCGGTCTACCGCAGCCAGGCCGTGTCGCAAGGCTGGCGCAAGGCGATCCACCTGCCGCAAGGCACCTGGTTCGACTACTGGGACGGCCGCCAGGCCACCGCAGGCGCCGCTGGCCGCGACATCGACCTGCAGGTCACGCTGGACAAGCTGCCGGTCTTTGTCCGCGCCGGTGCGATCTTGCCGATGTACCCGGAAGTGCTGTACGACGGCGAGAAACCGAAGGACGTGCTGACGCTGGACCTGTACCCGCATGGTGAATCCTCCTTCACGCTGTACGAAGATGACGGCAATACCCGCCAGTACCAGAAGGGCGCCTTCAGCCAGCAGATCCTGCGCATGAGCGAGAGCAACGGCGCCGTGAGCGTCGACATCTCACCTGTGGAAGGCAGCTATGCCAACCAGGAGCCGAAGCGTGCATATGCCCTGCGCATGCTGTCCCGCCAGGGCCCAAGCGCCGTGGACGCCGCTGGCCGCGCGCTGAAAGCCTTCGCCGACCGCGCCGCCTTCGATGCGGCTGCGGAGGGCTGGTACTACGACCAGCAAGACCGCAGCGGCACGCTGTACGTAAAGACCGTCAAGCAGGACATCCGCCAGGCGCTGCACATCGCCGTGCAGGGTGCGCAAGCCCTGGCGGCGCAGGACGGAGCATTCCCTTCGGCGCCGGAACTGGGCCGCGCACTGCCGCCGGATGCGCTGCTGGTGGTCAACCGCCCTGCTGAAGAACCAGGCCATCCGCTGGAAAATGCCTTCGACGACAAGCCGGGCACCTGGTTCCGCACCACGCGCAACCAGTCGATCCGGACCGGCGCCCACGAATGGACCATCGGCTTCACCGAACGCCGCCTGATCGACGGCATCGAGATCGCGCCGCGCAACGACGAGCACTGGCAGCATGGCCAGGTGCGCGACTATGAAATCTACATTGCCGACAGCAACGGCGAGTGGGGCAAGCCGACCTTCACCGGCCGCCTGAAATTGCAGGAGAAAACGCAGACCATCAGCTTCCCTGCCACCGCAGGCCGCCTGCTGCGTTTCCGCGTGTTGAGCACGCAGAATCCCGACGGCGAAGGCGCGGCAGCGACCGACCCGATGGTGACGGCGGCGCAGCCTGGGGCAGCGGCCAAGGCGATCAACGCCTTGCAGCCGGCGGAAGTGGGGCCGATTGCGCTGTCCACCTTCCGCATCCTGGAAGCCCGTACCACAGAAGGCGCGGAGCAGCAGAGCTTCCTGTCGGACCTGGCATTGCCAAAAGGCGTCGGACGCGACCGCCCAGCCGGCAAGGGCAAGGAGATGCGCATGAACGGCCTGTGGTTCCGCAAGGGCCTCGGTGTCGGAGCCGCCAGCCGTATCGACCTGCAGCTGGAAGGCAACTGGAACCTGCTGCGCGCCGACCTTGGCGTAGACGACAGCTGCCGCAGCGCGGGCGGCCTGCAGTTCCAGGTCTGGAGCGGCGAGCGCCTGCTGTACGACAGCGGCCTGGTGGCCGCACCGGCGGTGGTCAAGCCGGAAATCGATGTACGCGGGCTGAAACAACTCAGCCTGCGGACCTTGGGCGCACGCGGCGCCCAACCCGCCCAGGTATGCGGCAACTGGGCCAACGCCGTACTGATAGGCACAGAGGACGCCACCGTCCGAATGCGCTGACCGCACCCTTATCGTCATAAAAACGCCAGCCCCTCTTCGGACCGGGGCGGGCGGCTTACAACCATACGAAAGACGGAGACACTGCATGCATACTCGTAAGAAGGCCCTTGCCATCATGATCGGCCTGGCGCTGGCAGGCCAAAGCTGGGGCCAGTCCAACGCTACCACCACCATCTTCGGCGAAGTGAAAGCGCCATCCGGCGCCAGCGTCGTGGTGCAGAACCTGGAAACCGGCGTGCAGCGTACGCTGACGCCCGATGCCGCCGGCCGCTATGTGGCCAACTCGATGCCGCCGGGCCGCTATGCGGTGAAGGTGCTGCGCTCCGGCGCTGTGGAAGCGACGCAGGAAGTGGAAGCGCGCGTCGGCAGCGGCGTGGAAGCGAACTTCGGCGGGACCGAAATGCAGAAGGTCACCGTGAGCTCGGTGCGCAACCACATTGATGTCTCCAACACCAATAACGGCGTGGTCTTTACGGCGAAGGAGCTGAAGCAGATTCCGGTGGCGAACGACGTGGCCTCGGTGGTGCAGCTGACGCCCGGTGTCTCGCGCGGCACCAACAGTCAGTATGGCAGCGCGCCTTCCATCTCTGGCTCCGGCCAGTCGGAAAACGCTTTTTACGTCAACGGCTTCCCGATCACGAATATCCTGACCCAGGTCGGCGCCTCCGAGCTGCCGTTCGGCGCGATCTCGAACATGCAGGTGCTGTCGGGCGGCTACGGCGCCGAGTTCGGGCGCTCCACCGGCGGTGTGATCAACATCACCACCCGCAGCGGCGGCAACAAGTTCGAATTTGGCGGCAAGGTTGCCACCATTCCGGCTGCGCTGCGCAGCAAGCCGGAAAACACCTATTACCCCAACACCGGCGCCAATCCGGACACCGACGGCAAGCTGCTGTATTGGAACCGCGACAACCGCACCACCAGCAAGGTGTATGGCCTGTACGGCAGCGGCCCGATCATCGAGAACAAGCTGTTTGCCTTTGTCGCGCTGGAGCAGACGAAGACGAATTCCAGCTCGATCGGCGCCGCCAGCAGCGCGGGGCAAATCACCAGCAACGGCTGGAACAAAAGCGACACGACCGTCAAGCGCTATCTCGGCAAGATCGACTACAACCTGACCGATGACCATCACTTCGAATTCACCAAACTGTACGACCGTACCGCCACAACGAGCCAGGTCTACGGCTTCGACTACGGCACGCTGACGCACAACGATATCCCGGGCGGAAAGTCGCAGGAAACCATCAACTGCTGCTCCTCCGCCTCGGCGCCTGGCGCCAATATCAACATCTTCAAGTACACCGGCTACCTGACCGACGCGCTGACCGTCACCGCCCTGTACGGCGATTCGCGTACCTCGCACCGCCGTATTCCGGAAGGCTACAACCCGGCGCTGGCGCAGACTTCCTCCTCCGTCACGACGCAAGTGCCGGAAATCAGGGGGAATTACACAAATCCGCAAACCGTCACGGGCAGCCTGGTCGATCCGAATTCGCACGACAACCAGAAGGGCATGCGCCTGGACGCCGAATACAAGCTGGGCGCTCACTCGCTGCGCGCCGGTATCGACCGCCTGAAGATCGATTCCCTGGTCGGCACCACGCTGGCCGGCGGCTACCGCTGGAGCTACCGCTTCGCCAAGGACCCGAACCGCCCGATCAACGGCGCCTTTGAAACCCCGGCGCAAGGAGGCGGCTACGGCACGCAGGGCTACTATGTGACCAAGGACATCACCGACCGCCTGGCGCGCCCGACCAGCACCCAGTCGGCGCAATACATCCAGGACCACTACCAGGTCAACGAACGCCTGCTGCTGGACCTGGGCCTGCGCCGCGAGCAGTTCACCAACTACACCACCGAGGGCGACGCCTTCATCTCCCAGCGCAATATGATCGCCCCGCGCCTGGGCGCCACCTGGGATGCCTACGGCGACAGCTCGCTGAAGGTGTACGCCAACGCGGGCCGCTATCACCTGCCGGTGCCGTCCAACCTGTCCAGCAATATGGCCAGCCCTTCGCTGAATACCAGCGAATTCTTCACCTACACCGGCGTCGATCCGCTCACTGGCGCACCGACCGGCCTGCACGCCATCAGCAAGCCGTATTCGGCCAACAATGCCTACGGCGTGGGCCGCGATGCGCGCGAAGTGACGGCCATCGGCCTGAAGCCGCTGTCGCAGGATGAATTCGCGCTCGGCTTCGAAAAAGCCCTCAGCCGCAAACTGGTGGTGGGCGCCGGCCTGCTGTACCGCAAGCTGAACGACACCAACGACGACACCTGCGACCAGCGCCCGATCGACGCCTGGGCGGCGCGCAACAATGTCGACGCCAGCAACTGGAGCGGCTTCCAGTGCGCCATCATCAACCCGGGCCGCGACAACAGCCTGTGGATCGACTTCGCCGACGGCAAAGGCTTGCGCCGCGTGGACATATCGGCGGCGGAATGGGGCAACCCGAAACCGGACCGCACCTACCGCGCGCTGAACCTCTCCATCGAGCACCCAATGAGCGACGGCTGGTACGGCAAGGTGACTTATACCCTGTCCTCGCTGAAGGGCAATATGGAAGGCCAGACCGACACCATCGGCGGCGGCGACGTAGCGCTGACGGTGAGCGACGACCACAAGGAACTGATGTACAACGCCTACGGCTACCTGCCAAGCGACCACCGCCACCAGGTCAAGGCTTACGGCTTCTGGCAGGCGACGCCGGAATGGATGGTGGGCGGCAACCTGGCCCTCATCTCGGGCGCGCCGCGCAACTGCATCGGCGCGCTGCCCGACAACCTGCACTTCGATAACGACTACGGCGACGCCTACTTCTTCTGCGACGGCAAGCCGGCGCCGCGCGGCAGCCAGGGCCGCATGCCATGGCAGACCCAGTTGGACCTGAACGTGGTCTACACACCGTCCTTCGCCAAAGGCCTGAGCCTGAAACTGGACGTGTTCAACGTGCTGGATCGCCAGACGGTGACCCGCTACAACGAAACCCACGAAGACGCCGGCTTTGTCGCCCGCCACTACCTCGAAGTGAGCTCGCGAAATGCGCCGCGCTCCGTGCGCCTGACTGCCGAATATAACTTCTAAAAAGGAGAGAGAGAAATGGAACTGAAACGATTGATCGCAGCGTTGATGGCTGCAGGACTGGCCGGCGGCGCGATCGCTGCCGATGGTGACGGCGATGGCGAAAAGCTGCAGCGCGTTGAAGTGACCGGCTCCAGCCTGAAACGCATCAACGCCGAAACCGCATCGCCGGTGCAGGTGATCGATGCCAAGGAAATTGAAAACATGGGCGCCCGCACCCTGATGCAGGTGCTGGACAACCTGCCTGCCGCGCGCCCGGCGCAGCAGGATTTCCGCTCCATGTTCACCGGTTCCGACGGCGGCTCGCAGGCCAACCTGCGCGGCCTGGGCGCGCAAGGAACGCTGGTGCTTTTAAACGGCCGCCGCCTGTCGTTCTACGGCGCACCGGCCGGCTTCCAGACCATGTTCGTCAACATCGACGCCATTCCCGCGGCAGCGATCGAGCGCATGGAGATCCTGACCGACGGCGCATCCGCAGTCTATGGTTCCGACGCGGTGGCCGGCGTGATCAACGTCATCACCAAGAAGAACTACCAGGGCCTGGAAGCGAAAGTCAGCACCGACCATTCGCAGAAAGTCTCGGCCTACGGCGAGCACCAGGCCAGCCTGGTGTACGGCCAGGGCGACATGGGCAACGACGGCTACAACTTCATGGCCTCGCTGAACGTCTACAAGCGTGACCGCATTGCGCTGGCCGATACCTACGACAAGCGCCCGGACTACTTCTACGTCAACAACCCCAACTTCATCTCGAACTTCCGCGTCGGTGTCGGCAGCGAACCAGGGCAACCCAATCCGGGCACGTTCTTCGTCTTCGACCCGGCCAACAAGAATGCCCGCACCCAGCGTGCCGTGCCGGGCTGCACCACTGCCATCACCGAAGCTTCCGGCACGCGCTGCGTGTGGAACAACCTGCCGTACGCGCTGGACACCGGCCCGACCTCCGACCGCGTAACGGGCTTCCTGTCCGGCCGCAAGAAATTCGGCGACGACCTGGAAGCGTTTGCCGAGGCGTCCTACACCCACATCAAGATGCGCGGCGAGAACGGCCCGCGCAGCTTCAACAGCGGCTCGGTCAACAACTGGTTCTCGCGCAATACCGGCACCACGCTGAATACCTTCACACAGCCCTTCCTTGGCCCGAACAACGTCTACCTGAAGGGCAAGCTCGACCCCGATATGGCAGCCATGATGGGCGGTGCGGCTGGACTGAACTACATCATGCAGGATGCGGTCGGCCATTTCGGCCAAAAGAACCTGGACGACAACTACCGCGTGCTGGCCGGCCTGAAAGGCAACTTGAGCGGCAGCTGGGACTTTGAAACTGCGCTGGGCGTGGCAGGCAGCCACTCCACGCTATACCAGACCACCAATATCAACACCAAGGGCTTCGAAAAAGCCTTCGGCCCGACCACCAAAGACCCGGTCACCGGCCGTACCTACATCGCCGACAACCCGGCCTTCAAATTTGGAGAAATCAGCGAAGCAAATGCGGCGCTGATCCGTGAGGCTTACCCGACCTTCGACATCCAGTCCTGGACCAAGCTGATTACCTTTGACGCCAAGGTGGAAGGCACGCTGTTCAAGCTGGACGACCGCGAAGTGCGCGCCGCTGTCGGTACGAATCTGATGCGTGAAAGTTTCGAGACTCCGGGCAATGCCGATGCCGCCAATGGCCTGATCACGCAGCAGGGCGGCTCCTGGTTTGACGGCAAGCGCAATATCAGCGCCCTGTTCGGCGAAGTCGTGGTGCCGGTGACCGACAAACTGGAAGTGAACGCCGCGGCGCGCCTGGACAAATACCCGCACTTCAAGGCCAACCTGGCGCCGAAGATCGGCGTGCAATGGCGCGCCCTGCCGCAAGTCATGCTGCGCGGTACCTACTCGGAAGGCTTCCGCGCGCCTAACCTGGCCGAAGCGGGCAGCGGGGGCGTGTTCGCCCAGGTGGGCGGCATCCGCGACACCGTGCGCTGCGACGAAACCAACGCCATCGCCAAGCTGCTGCAGAAATCCGTCAACCCGGCGGAAAAAGACCTGGGCAAGACCCTGCTCAATTCCAACTGCTCGACCACGGTTGGCGGCCTGACTCCGCCGAACCCGAACCTGCAGCCGGAAAAGGCCAAGATCTCGACCCTGGGCCTTGTGCTGCAGCCGACCAAGGACGTCAGCATCTCGCTGGACTACTGGTTCGTCTATCGCCGCAATGAGATCGTGCGCCAGGACTTCAACCAGCTGTTCACCGAATTGGTTGACCAGTACGGACCAGCCCTGGCCGGCACCAGCCAGGCGATCCGCAACGACCTGACCGATGCCGACCGCGCCAATATGGCCGCAGTGACCACCATGTGCGCCAACCCGGCCAATGCCGCAGCCTGCACCGGCCCGTTGCCGAAGTACTCGGTGGGCAATATTGGCGGCTTGATCAACTCTTATTCGAACCGCGGCCGCACCCTGCTGGATGGCTTCGACATCGATGCGCGCGCACGCTTCTCGCTGGGCGAGTGGGGCAAGCTGGGTACCGGCGCCGCCTTCACCATCCGCAAGCGCGAAACCTACAACTATGACGATGGCAGCGGCTTCTCGGGCAACTACGTCGGCTACTACGATTCGCCGCGCCTGCGTGCGACCCTGAACGCCGATTGGACCTACCAGAACTTCGTCACCAGTGTGTTCGTGAACTACACCGGCAAAGCCAAGTGGGCATACGGCGACTATGACACCGACAACACGCCGGAGAACTGCATGGCGGCCGGCGTCCAGATGCCGGACAACCTGTGCGGCGGCCAGCCTTCGTACTACACCGTCAACCTGGGCTTCAACTGGAAGCCGGTCAAGAACCTGGACATAGGCCTGAACATCAAGAACGTGACGAACAAGATGCCGTACTACGACCCGAATGGCTGGGAAGGCTACAACCACCAATTGAACCTGTTCGGCCGCACTTTCGCGCTCTCGGCAAGCTATAAGTTCTGGTAACCTGCATCAACACAGAGAGGTTTTGAATAGATGGACAAGCAATTCAATCGACGACACTTCCTCACCGCCGGCGCCGCGCTGGCGGGCAGCCTGCTGCTGCCGACCGCGTTTGCAGCCGGTGGCCGCGAGAAGCTCCGCCTGGGCATGATCGGTACCGGCATGCGCGGCCAGGTGCTGCTGAAAGAGCTGGTGCGCCGCGACGACGTGGAAGTGGCCGCGCTGTGCGATATCGAACCGATCAACCTGGGCAAGGCCCTGGCGCAATTCGAGAAGGCTGGCAAGGCAAAACCGCGTACCTTTGGCGAAGACGGCGACAAGCACGCCTACCGCCGCATGCTGGATGCGAAGGCGCTGGATGGCGTGATCATCGCCACGCCGTGGGAATGGCACGCGCAAATGGCGATCGACGCCATGCAGGCCAAGGTTCCAGTCGGCTGCGAAGTGGTGGCCGGCATCACGCTGAAAGACCACTGGGACGTGCTGGACACCCAGCTGAAAACCGGCACGCCCTACATGCTGCTGGAGAACGTATGCTACCGCCGCGACGTGATGGCGGTGCTGCAGATGGTGCGTTCCGGCCTGTTCGGCGAACTGGTGCACCTGCAAGGCGGCTACCAGCACGACCTGCGCGCGGTGAAGTTCAACAACGGCGACCCGGCCAAGCCGTACGGCAGCGGTATCGAGTTCGGTGAAAAGGGCTGGTCGGAAGCGAAATGGCGCACGCAGCATTCGGTGCAGCGCAACGGCGAACTGTATCCAAGCCATGGCATCGGGCCTTGCGCAATGTACACCAACATCAACCGGGGCAATCGATTCACCCGCATCAATACCTTCGCCACCAAGGCACGCGGCCTGCACGACTACATCATGAAGCAGGGTGGCGCTGACCACCCGAGCGGCAAGGTGAAGTTCAGCCTGGGCGACGTGGTGACCACGACGCTGGCCTGCGAAAACGGCGAGACCATCATCCTGCAGCACGACACCTCACTGCCGCGCCCGTACTCGCTGGGCTTCCGGGTGCAGGGCACCAACGGCTTGTGGATGGACGTGAACCATTCCATCCACATCGAAGGCAAGAGCAAGCCGCACCAGTGGGAGGACTTCCAGTCCTACCAGGACCAGTTCGACCACCCGCTGTGGCGCAAGTACGCCGGCCAGGCGGAAGGTGCGGGCCACGGCGGCATGGACTACTTCGTGATCCATGCCTTTGTGGAAGCGCTGAAGGCGCGTGCGCCAATGCCGATCGACATCTACGACGCGGTGACATGGAGCGCCATCACGCCGTTGTCCGAGCAATCGATCGCGCAGAACTTCCAGACGCTGGACTTCCCTGACTTCACACGAGGCCAGTGGAGCAAGCGCAAGCCGATCTTCGCCTTCAACGACAGCTACTGATGAAGCATGCGCAAACTGCGTTGGCGTCCCTGTGCCTCGGCCTGGCTGTATTGACCGCGCCGGGGATGGCAGGGGCCCAGTCCGAGCCCTACAAGGTCTTCGACACCAAGCCGGTAATCACCGAAGGCCCGTACCTGTCCGCGCTCTCCGATACTGCAGTCTCGGTGATGTGGATGACAGATGCGCCAAGTCACGCCAAGCTGCGTTTGTACGACGGCGACAAGGTGCGCGAGATCGAGCCGCAGGTGGACGGCCTGGTCCCGGTTGGCCAGCGCCACGTGGTGACGGTAACCGGACTCGAACCCGGCAAGCATTATTCGTACGAAGCCATCGCAACACGCGTGGTCAAGCTCAAGCCCTATTGGCCGGACAAGGGCCTGAGTATCAGCTGCGCGCCAGCCACGTTCACCACCTTCAGCCCGCAGCAGGCGAAGATCTCGTTCAGCGTGGTCACCGACACCCACGAAGACACCGCACGCATCGGCCGCCTGATGAAGATGGTCGACTGGGACAGCACGGACGCGTTGCTGCACCTGGGCGACGCCTTCCACTGGGTCGATTCGGAAGAGCAGGTGTGGAGCAAATGGCTACGCCCGACGGTTGCCGCCATGGGACCGGGCAAGCCGCTGCTCTTCGCACGCGGCAACCATGAACTGCGCGGCGCCTACGCACGCCAGCTGGCCGGCTATGTGCCGACGCCGGAAGGCACTTACTACTACTCGCGCGCCATGGGCCCGGTGCATCTACTGGTACTCGACACCGCTGAGGACAAGCCGGACGACACCAACGTGTACGCGCAGCTGAATCGCACCGTGCCTTACCGCGAAAGCGAGCTGGCCTGGCTGCGCGGAGAAGTGACGGGCAACCGCCACTTCGCCAAGGCGCCGTTCCGCGTGGTGGCGATGCACCAGGCCGACTGGGGCTGGCTGCCCGATAGCGGCGCCGCCTGGACTGCGTTGGCCAACCAGGCCGGCGTTGACCTGGTGATTGCTGGCCATGACCACGCCTTCTCCTATCACGCTCCCGACAAGACGCACGCCTACCACACGCTGATCCTCGGACAGGACCAGCTGGCGCGTGTCGATGCCACGGACCGCACGCTGACCGTCAAAGTAGTGAGCGACAAAGGCGTGACGGCACATACGCTGACCATCCCGGTACGCCGATAACATGTTACTCTGTTGCCTTTTTGGCACGCAGAGTCAACATGGTAAATCGCACTATCGCCGCCGCCGCCCTTTGCCTGCTGGCGGGCTCCGCGTGGGCGCAGGAAGAACCCCCTGCACCCTTGGCGGACACCGAGCAAGTCCTGATCGTCGGCCAGCGCCCTGGCCCTGGCCTGTGGAAAGTCAGCAAAGGCGATCACGTGATGTACATCTTCGGCGACTACGCGCCGCTGCCGGTCAACATGGATTGGCGTTCCCAGGAGGTTGAATCCATCATGGCCAAGTCGCAAGAGTATTTGCGAAAGCCGGAGTTCGGGATGTCGGTGGGCTTATGGGGTGGGCTCAAAATGCTGCCCTCCCTTTTTGGTGCGAAGAACAATCCGGACGGAGCGAAACTGGTCGATGTGCTGCCTGCAGAAACCTATGACCGCTGGCAGGCGCTCAAGGCCAAATACATCGGCAAAGACTCTGGCATTGAACGCGAGCGCCCGATGTTCGTGGCTGAATCACTTTACACGAAAGGCCTGGAAAAGAACGGCCTGACCAAGAGCACCGGAGTCTATGCCAGGCTGGAGAAGCTGGTGCAGCAATATAAGGTGAAGACCACGTCCAGCAATGTCGAGATGGAGCTGGAAGATCCGGCGCAAGCGCTAAAGGACTTCAAGCACTCCGCCGGCACGGACATCGCGTGCTTTGTCAAAACTGTGGACCGCCTAGAATCCGATCTTGGCGCCATGCGCACTCGCGCCAACGCCTGGGCCGTCGGTGACATGTCGAAGATCGCCTCGCTGGATTTTGCCGACCGCGAAGAGTCCTGCAAGGATGCTATCCTCAACAACGATGCGTTCAAATCGAGACTGAAAGACGTCATGGAAAACCTGAAGAAAAACTGGGTGGTCAATGCGGAGCGCGCGCTGGAAAAGAACGACACGACTTTCGCTGTGCTGGCACTGCAAAGCATCCTTGACCCGAAAGGCCCTGTCGCCGAACTGAAGGCCAAGGGCTACAAAGTGGAAGCGCCCGAATAATGCTGATCGACGGTTTCAAATACAAACAGTGGGCCGATCGCCGGACCCTTGATGCTGCCAAAGCGCTTGAAGCGCAGAAGGGACGCGCAGCGGTTGCCTTCATTCGCCAGCAGTTGAACCACATGGTCATAGTGGAAGAACTGTTTAGGGCACGCCTGATTGGAAACGAGCGTCCGCATAACACCACAAATACCGAGGCCGTTCCAACACTTGATGAACTTGAGAGAAAGCTGACCCAATCAAACGCATGGTTCACCCGATACGTCAACGAGTCGACTTCCGAAACGCTGAATGAACAAGTCTCTTTCCAGTTCGTAGACGGCAAACAAGGCCGGCTCACCCGTCTCGAAATTCTTTTCCACATCATCAATCATGGTACCTATCACCGCGGTGCGATCGGTCATGCCTTGGATTTGGAAGGGGGCGTGCGCCCAGCCGATACCTTCACCGTTTTTATCCACGCAGAAGAACCTGAGCGAAGGCAGCAATCCTCCATGAGGCAGCCATGAAATCCACTAGACGTTGGTACCTTTGCCGAGTTTTGAACCTAGAGTGAGTTAGCCACCAGCGATATGCTTTCCGCAAACTACACATCCGAAAATATTTGTAGAGCGCTCGGCCTGGGCGGTTTTGCCAACGATTGGCAGCTCGCTGGGGCGGACGAATGCATCCGGGTCCTTTTGAAGCCGTCGTTCCATCGAGAGATCTGCATTTCTGTTTTATGCATAGCAGGAACGGTTTCGGTTTCCGTCGTCGCGGCAGTTTCGCAAATCTGGCTTCAGGATTGGCCTTTGCCTCAATTGACGCAAGTAGAACAAGAAGCCGGGATTCTCCCTGATCTGCAGTTCGCTCGATTGTCATCCTTGCTTGACTTAGCCGCAGAGCCACCCCAGACCCCGCGCTTTGTTGTGATTGATGGAATGACGGCTCATTCAATTCACCGCAAGAACCGCTCCGGTAAAGTGAATGTTGACCAGAATGTTGCGAGCGACGAGAAATATAAGTCGTTTGTAGCGGAGGTGATCAAACAAACGCACAGTGCGACAGGACATCCGGGCATTCGCAATGCACTTGCCGACGCAGGCCGATATGTCGGCCTGCAGATCCCGGTCGAAGCGGTACCTCCAGCCAAAGAGATAGTCCGTACGATTGTGCTGGGAGGGGAAGACGAGACGTCTCAGATACTCGAAGCGCTTCGCAAGCAACACGGAGAGTAATTACCGTTTCCTTAAACCTGCCTTCAAAAAAAAAGGATGGATAAATAAGTGCTGGGCCTCGACGATAAAAAGTGGAAGGAGCTTCATGGCGGTTATCGAATCCCATATGACGCTTCGATAGCCCTGCGGTCAATGAAAGACGGTCAAGACGTATGGGATGAACTTTGGAATGAGCTCCATCATCAAGGCGACGTTGGCGTCGCGTCATACGCGGCAATTCCGCAGATAGTTAGCTATGCGGCCGCGGCAAGCGTGAGGGATTGGAATTTTTACGGGTTTGTGGCGACAATCGAAGTTGAACGTCATCGCAGAAACAATCCTGAATTGCCGATATGGTTAAAGGCAGATTACGAAAATGCGTTGGCGCGAGCGTATGCCTTAGCCTTGGCGGATCTTGGGTTGAGCACCGACAGCGCCACCACTCAAGCCATTCTCAGCGTGCTAGCACTCGCAAAAGGCGAGTTGAAGCTGGGCGCCATGCTTTCGGGTCTTGACACATCTGAACTGGAAGAATGGCTGGAAAAGCGTTTGGCTTGGTCTGAGGTTTACGGAGAATGAGTGCATAATCGGCCACTAGCGGACCCATCATCGTGGAGCTACTTGAATGAAGTTCGAAACTGTGTCAAACGTTGAAATTGCAGCTGGGGATTCGCTCTTAGTGGTGACGCTGGAAAGCGAGAACTGTACTACTACATTCATGATCCCGAGATCGTACATGGCAAGCGGCAGCAGGCTCTAAACAGTAGAACTTGCTTTTCATAACACCAGTCGCGGCGGCATGCGGGCATGAGCAGTAACACTCATTTCAATATTTGATTCTGCTGTAATGCCAACTCTCTACACAGAAAACTTCGGGGGAAATATGGAGAGCGATCTTTTAGTTGGACTTATGGCGACTCCGCTCGCAATCATCGTCTGGTTGATGGTCGTGTTTTGTCTGTCAATCGCAATCTACCGAGCAAACGATAGTCCGGCGCCAATTTCACCGCTTCGTTTGTTGATCGGTTATGGATCAGCATTTGTGGTCTGCGTGGTCTTGTCGGCATTTAGTGCTTACGTATCGCCTGAAGATGCACGCAGCATTTGGCAGGTGCCGCCAGAGCACTATAGGGAGGCAATCGTGAGGGAGTTCATGTCAAATCTAATCTTGAGCACGTTTTTGGCGGGCTTGGGAATCGCCGCAATTGGCGTTCCGGTGATTTTCCGATTGGCCAGGTCTGGCCGAGGTCAGGTCGGCTGGGTGCTGCTTGCGAGTCTGTTCATCTCTGTCGCCTTCTCAGTCCTGCTGGGCGTAACCGTTCTGCAGATCTCTGGCAATTGGCTATCCGACTTTCTCACCTTGCTCGGATATTCGCTTTTCACGCACATTCTCCTATCACTAGGATTTAGTGTGGGGGCCGGACTTCCCTGGCGGGCGCACGGCTAGGCCGAACGAGATTCGCTGCGGCGCGGCTTTGGTATTACGAATGCAGTCGGTATCTGCCATGAGCGGGCGCCCTCGCTCAACAAACCTTTTATCTCTTAATTGCCTGGAACAGGAAATGCGAAAATTCATGCGGGTGCTCATTGTGGGACTTTTTTGCCTTTGCACAAGTGCTAAATCGAGCGAACTCAGCGACGTCT
The DNA here is from genome assembly GCF_009720745.1 of Massilia eburnea. Classification (GTDB taxonomy): domain Bacteria; phylum Pseudomonadota; class Gammaproteobacteria; order Burkholderiales; family Burkholderiaceae_D; genus Rugamonas; species Rugamonas eburnea. The sequence goes on from NZ_WNKX01000009.1 coordinate 22,205, forward strand.
CAATGGTGCAACTCATTTCAAACCCACAACAGTACGATGGTAAGCCAATCAGGCTTATAGCCTTTTTGAACCTGGAGTTTGAAGGCAACGCGCTGTACTTACATCGCGAAGACTTTGACAAGTCTATATTGTCCAATGCCGTTTGGATTTCACTGGATGATCAGCAGCTTCGTGCATCGAGAAAGCTCAGCAAAGGATACGTATTGGTTGAAGGGATCTTCAATGCCAAGGACCGGGGACATTTCGGTATGTTTTCAGGTTCCATTGAGCGCGTTACACGCTTGCAGAGTTGGGAACGCAAGAAGAAATGAAATACCGTAAGGTTTTGTCTCGCCTTGGCGTGTCGTTGACGGGCAAGTATCTTTTGAGCGTCAAGAGATTCAGTGAAGGGGGCTGCCAGAATTGAATCTATCCATCAGAAGAACGCCAATTGAAATTTTATGAGCATCGAATCGATCAAGAGGCGTGCTAGGGACGGAACACTTGAAGTCGAGCACCTTCTAAAGGACGCGATCCATCCGAACGACGCGTTAGCAATGGCTCTTGATGCGTTGAGCGCAGAGATGCAATGGCCCTTTGCGAGTGCGCTTGACACTGGAGATCGTCAAGTCCCTCTGGCGACTTGGGCGAAAGTCGTTTCCACCTATTGTCGCGACGGCTTCAACGGCTTGATTCATCTTGCCGGTGAGCCGAAACTGGCCAATTTCGTTATCGGCTTACTTGAAGAGATTAAGAAGAAGGAATCGTTTGATGCCTTGCTACTGGCATTCAAGGAAAACGTGAGCAACCCGTGCTGCGACGTTGACACCTCGTATCGGATCGCGGGCGCGGTGAATCAAATGCTTAGCTTCAAGCCAATCGTCGAAGCCGCCCCGCACCAGGCGATCGAGCTTCGCGCATTTTTATGCGCTCTCTATGCCTGTTCCGGGAGCGAGGCACAACGTGCGACGGCGCTACTTGCACTGCGCGCTATCGGTGACGAAAGCAGCGCTGAATTTGCCGCGTCCAAGTCCCTTGATAGCCCTTGGCATGAAGTCCCTAAGATTGTCAGCAAACATATCAGGAAACGTCTGCTTACCGCGCAAGCATAGACTGGTAGAAAGTCGAAATTGACAAGGATAGACCCGAGGAAGAGCATGCTTCCTAAATTGCTTAAAAAGCCTACGTACGACAGGGTTTCGGCCAATAGATGACGCCTGAAATATGAAATGAGTCCAGATTACGTACAGCAAGTGCCGACATATACTTTGTGGCGAGCGGGCAAAGCCTTCTGGAGAAGTTTTGTCTTGGCTTGGCTGTTCCCGGTCTTCTTTTTGTGGGGAGGTTTGCTCGCTGACGAACTAGGTCATCCCATGGCCTTCTTTTGGGTGGGAGCGCTGCCGTTTTTCTTCAGGGCGAGTAAAAGGGCATTTCGCCCATATTTTGAGCGAAAGATAGGTAGCTGGGCATTGACGTTTTAGGCAATGCTTATTCCATTCATGATATGGGGCGCAGCAGTCTTTGGACGCTTGATTTTCATTCAGTTGCAAAGCTGAGAAATCAAGTTTAGCGCTCGCGCGGAAGTCCACGACGAGGTGCGGAGCGGCCGATGGCACGAAGCCAAAGGCCAGCTTAATTCCAGTACAGCTCAGGCGCGCTTCGCCTTGCCGCTGCTTTGTGGCGGCAGCTTGAACACTTCCAGCGCTTTGGCCACGGCCTGCGCCTGCACATCCAGCACGCCGGTGGCGGTGGAAGCTTCCTCCACCATCTGGCTGTTCTGGCGCGTCACTTCATCCAGCTGAACGATGGCGTCCTTCACCTGATTCACACCGTCGCTTTGTTCGCGCGTCGCGCCGCGAATGTCGCCCATGATGGACGCCACGCGGCCAATAGCCGCAATCACCGCATCCATATCACTGCCGGCCGCAGTTGCCACGCTGGCGCCGCCTTCAATCTTGTGTGCCGATGCATCGATCAGCGCCTTGATATCCTTGGCCGCCGCCGCGCTGCGTTGCGCCAGGTTGCGCACCTCGCTGGCCACTACGGCGAAACCGCGGCCGCTTTCGCCGGCGCGCGCCGCTTCGACCGCAGCATTCAATGCCAGGATATTGGTCTGGAAAGCGATACCGTCGATCAGGCCGATGATGTCGACGATCTTGTGCGAAGACTGGCGGATCTCGTCCATCGCCGTCACCACCTGTGCCACCGCCACGCCGGTACGTCCGGCCAGCGCAGTCGCTTCGTTCGCCACACCGTTGGCGGTGTTGACGTTGTCGGCGGTCTGGCTCACGGTGCCGGTGATCAGGCCCATATGCGCCGATGTCTGTTCCAGATTGGCTGCTTGCGCTTCGGTGCGGGCAGCCAGGTCGGCGTTGGCGGTACGCACCTGTGTCGTGGTGCTGCGGGTCAGCGCGAAGTTGCCGCGGATGTCGCCGAGGATGGAGGCCAGGTTCAGGTTCAGCTGGCGCACGAAGGCTTGCAGCTTGCCCAGTTCATCGTGGCGATCCACCGCCATGCGTGTGGTCAGGTCGCCGCCTGCCAGGATGCGGGTGGCCTTGATGCAGGCTTGGATCGGCGCCACGACAGCGTGGTGCAGGTTGTACCAGCCGTACAGGGCCGCTGCAGCCAGCAAGAACGCCTGCACGTGCAGGGCGGTGCTGGAGTATGGCAGCACAGCGTGCAGCGCCATCGACAGCGACAGCAGCGCCATGCTGCCGAAGCAGATCGTCATGCGCTGCGTCAGGGAGATGTCGCGCAGCGCCTTGGAGAATTTCTTCCAGCCGCGCGGGGCAGCGCTGCCGCGTGCGATGCGCACGCCGTCCGGATTCGGGCCGCGTACGGTACGGTACAAGGCTTCCGCATCCTGGATCTGTTCGCGCTTAGGCTTGGTGCAGACCGACATGAAGCCGGTGGTGCGGTCTTTTTCAATCACCGGCGTGACGTTGGCGATGCACCAGAAATGGCCGCCGTCCTGGCAGCGGTATTTGACCAGGCCGCGCCATGGTTCGCCTGACATGGTGGTGCGCAGCATGTCTTCGTCGACGTCGCGCGGCATGTCCGGATGGTAGAGCGATTTTTGCTGGCGGCCGGCGAGGTCTTCGTCGGCATAACCGCTGACCGCGATGAAGGTTGAATTGGCGTAGGTCAGGCGGCCCTGCAGGTCCGTGGTGATGACGATGGGTTTGCCGTCTTCCAGGAGGATTTCACGTTCGGCTGCGGTGATTGTGCTGCGCATGTTGACACTTAGTTTCAGTTAGGAAATATCGCTGAACATACTAGCAGATAGCGAGCAGGCCACGCTCGGAAGCGTGGCCTTTTCGTGGTATTTCCGCCAAAACTATTGTCGCCGGATTAATTTATGGCAGTTCCATCGCAAAGCCCACGCCAAAGCGGTTCCAGGCATTGATGGCACCGATCACGAAGGTCAGCTCCGACAGTTCCTGTTCGCTGAACTGGGCGGCGACTGCGCTGTAAGCCTCGTCCGGTGCGCCGTTCTTCGACAGCTCGGTCAGGGTCTCGGTCCACAGCAGGGCGGCACGTTCACGTTCGTCGAAGAAGGGCGTTTCGCGCCAGGCCGACAGGGCCAGCAGGCGGCGCACATCTTCGCCGTGTTTGATGGCATCCTTGCTATGCATGTCGATGCAATAGGCGCAGCCATTGATCTGCGAGGCGCGGATCTTGACCAGTTCGCGCAGCTTGAGCGGCAGTACCGATTCGGCTGCGGCGCGTTCCAGGCCCATCATGGCCTTCATGGCGTTAGGGGCGGCTTTGAAGTAGTCGATGCGTTGCATGGTGGATTCCTCCGTGAGTTGTGATGAATCCACTTTAGTCCGGGCGAGATTGCGGATAAACTGGTCTTTTGCGTTTTGAATATACGGAAAGTCGGCTAATCATGGCTTTTGACCGTTTGGAGGCAATGCGCGCCTTTTGCCGCATCGTCGAAATAGGGAGTTTCGTCGGCGCGGCGGAAGCGCTGGGCGTGCCCAAGACCACCATCTCCGGGCAGATCCAGGGCCTGGAAGCCCACTTGGGCATGAAGCTGCTGCACCGGACCACGCGCCGGGTCTCGCCCACCGCCGATGGCGCGGCCTACTATGAAGGCGCCCGCACCTTGCTGGACGACCTGGATGAACTGGAGTCTTCGCGCCACCATTTGCGCGGCCGGGTGCGGGTCGAAATGCCGTCGCCGGTCGGCACCTCCCTCATCATTCCCGCGCTGCCCGATTTCGCGGCGCGCTTCCCCGACGTGCAGCTCGATATCGGCTGCGGCGAACGCGTGGTCGACATCGTGCAGGAGGGCATCGATTGCGCCCTGCGCGGCGGCCCGGTGGCGGACCAGGACCTGGTCGCGCGGCTGGTGGGCAATATGCGCTTCTGCCTGTGCGCCGCACCGGGCTACCTGGCGGCAGCGCCGAAGCTCGCAACGGTGGAGGACTTGCCCGCGCATCGCTACCTTGGCTTTGTCTTCGCCGCGACAGGCCGCCAGCATATTCAGACCCTGCTGCGCGGCGAGCAGCGCTACATCATCGAACAGCAGGCGGCGATGCGCTTCAACAGTGCGGCTGCCTACATCGCTTCCGGCGTGGCGGGCCTGGGCATCCTCAACATCCCGCGCGCCGAAGCCGCGCCGCATTTGCGCAGCGGCGCCCTGGTGGAAGTCCTGCCCGACTGGCAGCTGGGCAGCATGCCGATCAGCCTTGTCTACCCTTATGCGCGGCGGCTGTCGGCCCGCGTGCGCGCCTTCACCGACTGGGCCACCGCCTTGTTCGCCAACGACCCGCTATGGCGCTGAGTAATTGCTGAGTCCGTTGTGTTACTGTTGGCGTTCGGTCCGTTTATTTGAGGAGGTGTGCCATGGGTATTCTCGATGTGCTGAGCCAATTCTCGGGCGGTAATCACCCGGAAGGGATGCTGGAAGCAGTGACCACGATGCTGAACGATCCACGCATCGGCGGCCTGCAAGGCTTGGTGACAAAATTCCAGCAGGGCGGCATGAGCGGCGTGATCGCGACCTGGGTCGGCACCGGCCAGAACCAGCCAATCAGTCCGGACCAGTTGCAATCGGTGCTGGGCAACGAGCACCTGCAGCAGATCGCCAGCCAGCTAGGCCTCAATCCGCAGGAAGTCGCCGGCCATCTGGCGCAGCTGCTGCCGCAGGTGGTCGACAAGCTCACGCCGGACGGCACCATCCCGCAGGATGGCGGCGGCCTTGGCGGCATGCTGGGCGGCTTGTTCGGCCGTTCCTGAAGGCGATACTGAAACCAATATTGAGGTCGCAAAAGATACGATTGGTCGATTCCCAACCCTGTGACTAGCATGGTAAGGCAGTCAAAAAATCACAGGGAGACCTTTCAATGTATAGAACTGCCTTACGCGGCATCGCCGCATGTTTCGCCATGCTTGTCGGTATGGTTTTCTCCGCGCACGCCGCCACGCCGATCACGATCAATACAAGCGTGCAGTACAAGATCAAGAACGTTAATAGCGGCCTGGTGCTGGGTATCGATGGCGCCAGCCAGGCCGCGGGCGCCAAGGTAATCCAGTGGGCCGACAACGGAACCACCGATCACCTGTGGCACTTCATGCCGATGGGGAATGGGCGCTATAACATAGAGAACATGCTGACGCACCAGGTGCTGGGCGTGACCAATGCCTCCACTGCCGACGGCGCGCAAATCGTCCAATGGTCGGACAACGGCACGTCGGACCATCTGTGGATCGTCACCCAGGCGGCAAGCGGCAATTTCCTGATCCAGAACGTCAACAGCGGCAAATACCTGGACGTGTATATGGCCAGCGTGTCAAATACCGCGACCATCGACCAGTGGGGTTCGACCGGCTGCAACTGCCAGGAGTGGCAACTGGTGAATACCGGGACAAGCCCGTATCCTGCGCCGCGCGCCATCACGGGGAACGGCATCTTTGTGCACGATCCTTATATGCTGCGCGACAGCGGCGGAAAGTATTGGCTGTATGGTTCGCACCAGACGCTGGCTACGTCGACCGATGGCGTCAATTTCGCCAACTACACAAGCTGCACCACAGGCCAGATGGGCGGCTACGCTCCAAACTGCCCGCCGATCGGCCCGGACTTCAGCTCCTGGAGCGGACTGCAGACGCCGAAGGGATGGAACAACGGCGCCAATACCGACGTCTGGGCGCCAAGCCTGATGCTGGTGAACGGCACCTACTACCAGTACTACTCGATCCCGTACCTGCCAAGCAGCGGAGCGGAAGCGGTAATTGGCGTCGCCACCAGCAGCTCGCCGGCAGGTCCTTGGACCGACAAAGGCTTCGTCACCAAATCCTGGAACAGCAGCACCACCTCGCCGCCGCCAGGCTTCTGGGCTACGACTGACAATGCGATCGACCCGGCGCCGTTCCAGGACGCCAGCGGCAACTGGTGGATGGCGTGGGGCTCGTGGACTGACGGCACGCACCTGGTGCAGCTTGATCCCGCCAATGGCCTGATCAAGACCAATGCACCGGTGTACACCGTTGCCAAACGCGGCACGCCGTCGGCGGGCGAAGAAGGACCGTTCATCTACTACTACAACGGCTATTACTACTATTTCGCACCAATCAACGAGTGCTGCAAAGGCTCGACCAGCACATACCGTACCATCGTTGGCCGCTCCAGCAGCGTGACCGGGCCATATGTTGACCGCGCCGGGGTAGCGCTGACGGCAGGCGGCGGCACCATTCTGCTCAGCACCCACGGCAACATCATCGGCCCTGGCGGCGGCAGTGTGTTTACCGACGCCGGCAACAACAATACGCCGACCTTTGTCTACCACTATTACGACGGCAACAACGGCGGCCGTGCTACCTTGGGCATCAATACGCTCGGATTCACCGCCGACGGATGGCCTTTCGTTAAATAAGGCCGAGCGGTGCAGGGAGGGCGGGGCGCGCCCCGCCGGATGAATTTCCTGGTTGTGCTCAGTCGAGCTTTTGGAACTGCAGATCGAATAGGCGCTCCCTCGCCAAGCTCGCGCCTGTGACGCCCCCTTTGGCATCACGTTTGAAGCGGACCACGATGTCGTCGCCGCCAAAGGTATCCGGGCCGAGCGGCGCGAGATGGAATACGAAGTCGGGACGGTAGGCAATGCGGAAGTCCAGGTTGGCCCCATCGGGAATGACCTGGTAGGTCGTCATCACTTCGTCGTTCCTGTAGAGGCCCGCATAAGCCTTCGGTGCGCTTGCGTCGCCTACGCGCCGGTAACGCACCGTATCACCGCCAGGCCCGCGCGCGATGAAGCTGTCGTTGTCCGCAAACGTAAATGTCCCGGATTTCACTGCAAAGGCCCTGCCGCCAAGCGCGCGCAGGAGGGTTCCATTCGGTAGCGTGAGGCCGCCGTCGCGATAGGCGAGGGGAACCTTGACGCCAGTCAGCGTGTTATAAAAAGTGCCGGCCAAGGAGGCTGAAACTGGCGGGACCGACTGTTCCTGCGCGCCATTGGCTGATGGGGGCAGCAGCTCTTGCGCGATGGCGTGCGCCAGCGTGCCGGGGTTCACATCGCCCGCGTTGCACAGCAAGGCGATCGACAAGCCCTGCTCCGGATAGCGGCCAAGCCAGGTGCGATAGCCCGCAGTGGAGCCGTCATGTGCCACTTGCACGGCGCCCTGAAAATTCGTCACCGACAGGCCGTGGCCGTACACGCTCACCTGGCCGGCGGGCAGCGCAGGTATCTGCTCAAAGTGCTGCGCGACGAAAGCGCCAAGGCGTTTGCTGGTCAAGGCCTCATTCCAGATCATCAGATCGCTGACCGTGGTGAGTATGCCGCCATGGCCGATCACATCTTCAAATGGCATATCTTGCTCATAGCCGGCATCGGCACGACTGTAGGCTATCGCGCGGTCGGGCACGACGCGCCTGAAATTGTCGCGCCACTGCGTATGCGTCATGCCAAGCGGCGCAAACATGCGCTCGCGGGTAAATTCCGCCAGGGTTTTTCCACTGACGCGTTGAACTACCAGCGCCGCCAGGACATAGCCGGTATTGGTGTATGAGTAGCGAGTACCAGGCTGGAAATTAAGCGAGCGTTGGCGTGCCGTCAGCGCCAACGCCTGATCCATCGTGACCGCCCGGGTGCCGCGTGGCCAGCCGCTCATCTGAACGAGAGCGCCCCAGTCGCGCAAGCCGCTGGTGTGCGTCAGCAAGTGGTCAATGGTGATGCGCTGGCCGTAATCAGGCAACTCCGGCAGATATTTGCGCACGTCGTCCGATAGCGACAGCTTGCCGTCCTGCGCCAGCAGCAGGATCGCCGCCGCGGTAAATTGCTTGGAAACGGAGCCGGCTTCGAATACCGTCTCCGGCGTGTTTGGTACGTGGTGTTCCAGGTCAGCCTGGCCATATGCCCGCACCACTACAGGCTTTCCTGCCTGCCCGATTGCCACTGCGCAGCCCGGGGTGTCTGGGCCTGCCCAAGTATTGAATATCTTGTCGGTCAGCTGGGGAAGTGCCGCACTTTGCGTCGCAGCATACAACGGGGCTTGCAGCCCGAATAAAAGTGCTACGGCTAGCTTGATCATGTTCTCCAGGTCTTTTGTGTTCGCAGCAATGCGGGATTTGTATTCTCCCAGAATGAGGCGAGGCGCGCATGAATCCGCTGAAGAGTTGTCAACAGCTGGCAAACGCGCATAGAATGCGAGGCGTGCGGGTGTAGTTCAATGGTAGAACGGCAGCTTCCCAAGCTTTAGACGTGGGTTCGATTCCCATCACCCGCTCCACTCCTTCTTCGGCGTACTTTCCTATGGTAGGGTAGCTACTTTGTAACCAAGGAGCTGCGCCATGAGCATCAAGAATCACCTATCCATCCTGCTGGCCGGCCTGGCGCTCGCCGCCAGCGTACAAGCGGGCCCGCTGGACGCCCTGACCGACAAGGAAGCTGGCGGCGGCCTGAAAGCGGCGCTGGAAGCTGGCTCCGTAGCCGCGGTGGGCAAACTCGGCGTCGACGGCGGTTTCCTGAATAACGATGCGGTGCGCATCAAGCTGCCGAACATTCTGCAGAAGGCCCGTCCGCTGCTGGAAATGACCGGCCACGGCGAGCAGCTGGATGAACTCGAAACCGCGATGAACCACGCCGCCGAGCAAGCCGTACCGCTGGCGAAGCCTTTGCTGGTGAATGCCGTCAAATCGATGACGCTGAGCGACGCCAAGGCCATCCTGACGGGCGGCGATACGTCGGTCACCGATTTCTTCAAGGCGAAAACCGCATCCGAGCTGTCCGTGAAGTTCAAGCCGATTGTGAAAGGCGTGACGGACAAATCCAGGCTGTCCGGCAAATTCAACACGGCCATGGCGCAGGCCACCAAATACGGCCTGGCCACTGAAGACCAGGCGACGGTCGAAGGCTATGTCACCCAGCGCGCGCTGGATGGCCTGTACCTGATGATCGGTGAAGAAGAGAAGAAGATCCGCGAGAACCCGGTTTCGTACGGCAGCAAGGCGATTGCCAAAGTCTTCGGCCTGCTGAAATAGAGCTCGGCGGCGAATTAAATCAAGGTGCGCCTGCGCGGGTTGCGTGCCTGCGCGGCGGAATTCAGTACCTCCAGCTGGCCGGCCTTGAAGGTTTGCTGGTGCTCGCCATCGCTGTCGTGCCAGCGGCACACAACATCGTCATCATCACCCAGGCCACTGCGGCCCGGGGTGGTGCGGATCACCAGCATTTTATGGCGCCAGCCAAGTGGCCGCACCGCATCGCCCGCCTTTGCCCGTTCGCGTTCCATGATTGCCCCCTGCTAGCTACAACCATCATGATACGCCTGCCGGGCAAGGCAGGGCGCTAGTTACTTTCAGGAACCTATCAGCTGGACCGCATCAATGTACAGGCGGTCCGTCGTGATGTTATTGGACTTGGTGATGCGCGCAGCCTTGGCCTTATAGGCGGTCTTTTCAATCGGCTGCACAAGCCAGGTGCGGGCGCCGCGCTTGTCGGCTTTCACCATGTTCACGCCGCTCCAGACGGTGTTCCACTTGCCATCGGTATCCTGCAGTTCCAGCTTGGTGATGCCTTCCAGGCCATAGCCGTCGCTGATCGCCACGCGCAACTGGGTGGCGTTAACCGGCTTCTCGAAGGTCACTTCCAGCGAGTCGAAACCGACGTCGCTGCCCTTGGTGGCGTAGGATTTGCCGTCGACCTTGCCGGTGGCATTGGCCGGCTCGTAGGTGCTGCCGCCGTATTCCGAGGTGGCGCTTGCAGTCTTGGCCCATTGGCCGTTGGCGTCGTTGATGTAGCCGTCCTCCATGTTGGAGTAATCGAGCTTGGCCTGGCGCTTGGCCATTTCCTTCTGCTCGTCGCTCAGGTTTTCCGTATTCACCTGCGGCGTTTGCAGCGGACCGTTGCTGGCGGCGGCTGCGGCGGGAGCTGGTGCCGCCGGAGCAGGTGCTGGTGCAGGTGCGGTAGCCGCTGCGGCGGCTGGTGCGGGCGCGGCTTCCGCGGCGGTTACTGGCGCTGGCGCTTTCTTGGCGCAGGCGGCGAGCAGCAGGGCAGGTAACAGCAAAGCGTACTTGGTCTTCATCACGATTCCCTTATTGATTATCAAAACAACAAGTCGCCGATGATGTCACAACTGCGCCCCGCGTTCAATCGTGCGCGGGGTCTGGTAAGTTACTCAGTGCTATTTACGCAACGTTAACGTCGAGTAGCACGGCGTAGGACAGGCGTTTGCCTTCGAACAGCTGACCGCCACGAATCACAGCGTCGGTGGAGGTGAGCTGGCCTTCGATTTCCTGGCGTGCCAGCATGGTGCGGAAAGCCAGCGCATCTTTCGGCGCCAGGTAGCCCACCATCTCGTTGTTGAGGAAGACGGCGACGGCCTTGTCTTCATAAGGGTTGTTGTCGTCGGCCAGCAGCAGGGCTTTATGGCGGGCGTCGGCAGCGGCATCGCCATGGTCGCCGGCCAGTGCGCGGATCGCCTCGGAATAGCGCGATTCGCCCAGCACTTCCAGCTGGAAGCGGCCTTCATCGGTCCAGTGGTGCACCGGCTCGCCCTGCGGCAGCGGGGTGTAGGAGCCGCCGACCGGTTTGCCCGTTGGCGCCGGGTCGGCCTTCGGCCCGCCCTTGAGCAGGAAATACAGCGTTACCAGCGCCAGGACGATGATCAGGATATTCAATGCGAGGGCCATGAAAGTGGGCTTCCTAAGGGACAAGACCCGCTATTATCGCAGGCCGGGCGCAAAAACCGGAATGGTATAATCGCCCCTTTTCCTTGCACGTTTAGCCATGTCTTCCGAATCCACGCCAAAGGGCAAAATGCTCTACGACCCGACCGAACACCGCATCCGCAGCTTCGTTACGCGTGCTGGCCGCCTGTCTACCGGCCAGGAACGTGGGTTGAAGGAGTTCGGCCCGCAATTCCTGGTCGACTACAAGAAGGAAGCCCTGGATTACGAGAAGACTTTCGGCCGCAAGGCGCCTGTGGTCCTGGAAATAGGCTTTGGCATGGGCGGCACCACGGCGCACATCGCCAAGGTCATGCCGGAGAAAGACTTCATCGGCGTGGAAGTGCACACCCCGGGCGTGGGCAGCCTGCTCAAGATGATCGGTGAAGAAGGCATCACCAACCTGCGCGTGATCCAGCATGACGCAGTGGAGGTCCTGCGCGACATGATCCCGGCCGCGTCGCTGGCGGGCGTGCACATCTACTTCCCTGACCCATGGCACAAGGCGCGCCACAACAAGCGCCGCCTGATCCAGGCGCCGTTCGTGAAGACCCTGTGCGAGCACATTGCCCCGGGCGGCTACATCCACCTGGCCACCGACTGGGAGGATTACGCGGTGCAGATGCTGGAAGTGCTGAGCGCTGAATCGGCCCTGCAGAATACCGCCGACGGCTACGCACCGCAGCCTGCATATCGCCCGCTGACCAAGTTTGAAAACCGCGGCCTGAAACTGGGCCACGGCGTATGGGACCTGGTCTTCACCAAAAAGTAATCTAGGCAGCCGCCGGCGCCCGGGCCTTGGCCCGTGCCGGCATGAACGCCAGCAGATTCCCCCCGATCACCAGCAGCAGTCCGGCCAGCGCCATGCTGCTCCACTGGTAGCCCTCAAAGACGGTAGACACCGTCAGCGCCACCACTGGGAACAGCACGGTGCAGTATGCCGCGCGGTCCGGCCCGATCCGCCCCACCAGCAGCAGGTAAGCCGTAAAGGCCACGACCGACCCAGGCACGGCCAGGTAGAGCAACGCGCCCACATAGCGCGGGCTTGGGTCGAAGTTGAACGGCATGCCCAGGGCCAGCGCGCCAAGCGTCAGGATGGTCGCGCCGCACAGCATGGCCCAGGCATTGGTCAGCCACGGCTGCATGCCCAGCGCCTGCATGCGGCTCGAAAGCAGGTTGCCGGTCGAGAAGCACAGTGTGCCAAGCAGCGCCAGGCCGAGGCCGGACAGCATGCCGCTGTCGTTCCAGTGTCCCCGCATCGAAGGCAGGAAGAGCAGTGCAATGCCCGCCAGCCCCAGCACCGCCCCACCAAGCACCTGCGGCCGGATCTGGCGCTGCATGAAGATGCGGCCATTGATTGCGTTCCAGATCGGCGCGGTGGAAAACACCACCGCCACCAGCCCGCTCGGTACCGACATGGTGGCGTAGTAGAAGCACAGGAAATTACAGCAGAACAGCGCGAGTCCTTGCGCCAGCAGATAGCGCCAGGCAGAACGCGGCGGCAGCATCTTCTGCCGGCGCACGAACAGGATCAGCATGAGGACCAGCGCGGCGATCCAGAAACGATAAGCGATCGACACCGGCGCTGGCACTGCGCCAAGCTGGAATTTGATCGCGATCCAGGTGGTACCCCAGATGAGCACCGTGGTGAGGTAGAGGGCAATATTCATAGTGCTGCCAGTGTGCCGCGCGCCGCACACTGGCAGTTGTCTGAACTTGCGGCTTTATTCGCCTGATTGGGCGGGGCGTGGGCGGCAGAACGAAAAAGAATCTCGGGAGTAGCAGGCAACGTAATGGATTTCTTGCCGACGATTGAGGTCTACAGACGACACAGCGTATTGCGTGACTGTGGTACTTCCCAGGATCGTGCTCAGGTCGGGAGTTTCTGCATTTTGGTTCAACTTGGGTGTAACCGTGAAACGGAAAGAGAAAAACTCTCGACCTACCTTTGCGCTAAAGGCGAAATAGTCTTCCTCACTATTCGGCGAGATCGGATGAAATCCAGTGAAGGCTTTCAGGAGTGTGATGTCCTTGCCCCTTACGTTCGGCAGCGACGACAATTGCGCTTGCCCAATTGAGCCGCTTGCCAAGGCGGCAGCCAGAGTGGCAGCCTGTTGCCTGGACATGGTTGGCAATGACTTCAGGCTGTCAGCAGCAAAGACGGTAGTCGATAACAGCGTTAGCGTAAGCGTTGCCGATTGAATGAAGACTCGCATTGAAAGGGTAGAGTGGTTTGCTTGCGGCCACTCTACCTTATCTGTCGGGCAGACTGTGACCAGCGCTGCTATTTCGTGCGGCGGCGGCGCGAGATGCCCAGCGCGCCCAGACCAAGGCCGAGCAGGGCCAATGATCCTGGCAGGGGCACTTGCTGCGCTGGCGTGGCGTCGACGCTGATCGCCGCGAAGCCGACGCCTTGCGTGCCGCCGTCCTGGTCGATGTTGAATACAACCGAGGTCACGTCGCCCATTCCGTTAATGGCCATGTTACCCAGCCCGGACAGGGTTTGCGTAGCGCCGTTGGAGCCGGTCAGCGTGATCGAGGTCGCGCCCGCGTCGTAGGCGGCGATATCGAAGTTCAGCAGGCTGAAACTGGCGCCGAAAAAGTCGAGCACCCAGCTCACGTTATCGCCGTTCTGGAAGCCGTTATGGATCCCGATGTCGCTCAGATAGCCTGGGTCGAAGTGGTCGCCGGCGCGCACCGTGCGCAGGCGGAATCCGGACTCGGTGTAAGTGTCGAACACTGCCGAATTATGCAGGTTGGCCCAGGCGCCGCTGGTCAGATCCAGCGTCAGCGGGTTGGCTTGAGCGGCAGAGAAGCAGAGCGCAAAAGCTGCGAGGCAAGCGAATTTCTTCATACGATCTCCATTCAGGCAAACAAGACTTTTTCTTGAATCTTAGTAAAAAAGCCAAATTTCCGGATTACAATTCCGCAAGGCAATTTCAAGTTCGAGAAAGAAAATGAGCTACGTGGTTCACCTCTGGGAGCATCCAATACCGAAAACCGCTCGGGAAGCCGACGAAATTCATCAGCGAATTCACGCCGATGAAGTGGGGCGGAATCCCAAGTTCGCCGATTACGCGCGCCGCATGCTGGAACTGCATCCCTGCGACAGCGATGACGACGAATGGACCGAGATGCCATTCGACGGCGATACGACCGACGCGGTGTACAGCTTCCTGATCGTGACGTCGCGCCTGAAGGACATCTATTCAAGCGCGGTCGAGACTGCGCGGAAGGTCGGCCTGGTTCTTTACGATTCGCAAAACGGCAACGCCTACCTGCCTGACGGCAGCAAGCTGGCATTCGACGATCCTGTCCCAACTGCGCCGACGCCGCCCAGGAATTACGAGCAGCGCACGCGGCAGGTATCGGCCCCGATCCACGACGTCAAGATCACCGGAATGCAGCCCGGATTCGGCAAGGCCGTCGTCGCCCACGCGCTCGCCAAGCTGTTCCAGCGGACCGAAAAAGAGGCGGGCCTGGTCCTCGATCGTCCAGGCATGGTGGTGAAAAAGGACGTCCTCATGCCGGACGCGGAGAAATACAGATCGGCGCTGGAAAAATGCGGCTGCACGGTTGAAATCGTGGCGACGGGCCAGCGCAATTGGGAAGAACCCGAGTCGCGGGAGCAGGCAATTCTGCGCGCCGCCGAAACCGGCGAGAGCGAAGCGCAATTCGATTGCGGCTGCACGGTTTACGAGGCGGGCGATGTCACTAAGGCCATCGCCTGGTGGCGCAAGGCCGCAGCCCAAGGCCATTCGAATGCGCAATACAAGCTCGCGCTGGAGTTGCTCAAGGACGAAGGCAATGCCAACAGCACCGCAGAAGGCATCTCGCTGCTCCAGCAGTCAGCGCAGGGTGGACAGGCGCCAGCGCAACTGGCCCTGGGCGATCATTACTTCCACGGCAAATACATCGGCCGGGATAATGCCAAAGCCTTCAACTGGTACCATCAGGCCGCCCTGCAAGGTCACGTCGCGGCACAATGCCGCGTAGCGGAGGCCTATTATTATCGTCCTGCCCCTGGGCGCGATGTGAAGCTGGCTTTCAAGTGGTCCGAGAAAGCCGCCAACGCAGGATATGCGGACGCCCAGCGCCTGCTTGGGCATATCTACCGTTCCGGTGAACATGTGCCGCAGGATTTGCGAAAAGCACTGAGCCTCTACCAGGCTGCCGCGGTGCAGGGCGACCTGAAGGCGATACAACTGATGGCGGAACTTTACGAAGACGGCATCGGTACCCCGCGCAACGACCGGATTGCCGCGGCGTGGTATGAAAAGGGCGTTGAGCAAGGCGATACGCGCTGCATGTATGGCCTTGCATGGATCAAGTACGAAGGCCGTGGCGTCGAACAGGATACGAAGCAAGCGGTCGAGCTTTTCCGCCGCGGCGCCGAGTTGGGCAACGCCGATTGCCAGGTGACCCTTGGGAACAGCTATATGCTGGGCGAGGGCGTCCGCAAGGACGAGCAACAGGCCATCGTATGGTTCCGCAAGGCCGCCGCCCAAAATAACGCCGAGGCCTTATGCCTGCTGGGGCAACACCATGACGCCGGCAAGATCCTGCGCAAGGATGAGCGGCTGGCATTCGACTACTACATCAAAGCCGCGGAACTTGGCCATGACCGCGCGCAGTACCTTGCGGGCGGCTCCTACTGGTTTGGTAAAGTCGTCCCGCGCGACGTGGCCAAGGCACGCTATTGGCTTGAGAAGGCAGCGGCGCAGGGCTTCAGCGAAGCGAAGGACATGCTCGAATTGATCCGCGCCTCGAGCTGAACCCCGGCTTGTCTGATCTTGCGCAATTCTAAGGTGCGGCCGGCACAGGCGCAGGACGCATGCTAGACTTTTCGGCGTGAAGCCCCTGACTGGACAACTCGAGCAAGCCGCACCGCGCGACGCGATGTCGCATGCGGTATTCCGCACCATGTCCGGCACGGATGCGACGCTGGAGCGTTTTGCCTGGCTGGGCGATGGCCTCGCGGCGGCAGTCTGGCACCGTGACACGGAAGAGGCGCTGACCGGCTACCACCAGCCCGGCCACCACACCTTGTCGTGCTATATCGGCGGCGGCTACAGCGTTGAGCGGGAAGGGCTGCCGGGGCAATACGGCGCGCCGCAGCGGCTTTGCTCGCTGCCGGACTGGCATGACTCTGAATGGGTCGTGCGCGGCCAGCTGCGCATGCTGCACATCTATTTCATGCCCGAGCATTTCACGCAGCGCGCCGTGGCGGAGCTGGATCGCGAGCCGCGCGAACTCACGCTGCAGGACCGCACGTATTTTGAAAACGAAAAGCTGGTGCGTCTGTGCGGCGCCTTGCTGCAGCAGCCCTGGGACGACGCCGACCACCTTCTGCGTGCCAACGAGATCACACATGGAGCCTTGAGCGAGCTGCTGCGGTCCCAGTCGATGAGCAAGCCTGGTCAACGCTTGCGTGGCGGCCTGGCGCCGCTGGTGCGCCGCAGGCTGCATGAGTACATTGAATCCCACCTCGGCCAAAGCATCACCCTTGGCACGTTGGCGCAACTGGCCAGCATGTCGGAGTTCCACCTGGCGCGCATGTTCCGCGTCAGTTTCGGCATGCCGCCCTCGGCATGGATTGCGGCGCGCCGCATCGAGCGCGCACGAGAACTGTTGCGGGCGGGGAGCCTGCCGCTGCAGCAAGTGGCGCAAGCCTGCGGTTACGCTGACCTGAGCCACTTCAGCCACCGCTTCCGTGAGGCGACGGGCGCCCCGCCAGGGCGTTACCGGGAGCTGATGTCTACAGGCTCGCGATCAGGCTGACGATTTCGTCGCCGTAAGAGACCAGTTTCTTCTCGCCCACGCCGGAGATGCCGCGCATCTCGCCCAGCGTGGAAGGCCGCACCTTGGCGATCTCGCGCAAGGTGGCGTCGTTGAAAATCACATACGCCGGCACGCCGTGTTCGCGCGCAGCACCCATGCGCCAGGAGCGCAGGCGGTCGAAGATGCGCTGTTCGTCGCCATCCAGGCTGCTCTCTTCGTAGCCTTTCGGCGCGGAGCTGCTGCGTTTCTGCTTGACCGGTTTCTGGTACTGGCGCAGCTGCACTTTCTGGCCGCCCTTCAGCACAGGACGGGCCGCGTCGGTGAGCTTGAGGGAACTGAATTGTTCGTGGTCGACCGTCACCAGGCCCAGGGCGATGACCTGGCGCAGGATGGCGCGCCATTCCTGTTCGCTGCGGTCGGCGCCGATGCCGAATACGGAGAGCTTGTCATGGTGCCAGGTGAGGATGCGCTCCGATTCCGCCCCGCGCAGCACGTCGATCACGTGGCCGGCGGCGAAGCGCTGGTCGCAGCGGTAAATCGCCGACAGCAGCTTTTGCACCGGCACCGTGCCGTCGAACGACACCGGAGGAATCAGGCAGGTATCGCAATTGCCGCAAGGGGTCGCGGGCTCGCCGAAGTATTCCAGCAGACGCACGCGGCGGCAGCTCAAGGTCTCGCACAGGCCCAGCATGGAATCGAGCTTGGTCGACAGCACACGCTTGAAGTTCTCGTCCGCCTCCGACTCGTCGATCATGCGCCGCTGCAGCACCACGTCCTGCAGGCCGTAGGACATCCAGGCGCTGGCAGGCATGCCGTCGCGGCCGGCGCGGCCGGTCTCCTGGTAGTAGCCTTCGATCGATTTCGGCAGGTCCAGGTGGCAGACGAAGCGCACGTCCGGCTTGTCGATACCCATGCCGAAGGCGATGGTGGCTACCATGACAATGTTCTCTTCACGCAGGAAGCGAGCCTGGTTGTCGGCGCGCTTCGCATGTTCCATGCCGGCGTGGTAGGCCATGGCGCGCACGCCATGCTCATTCAGGAATTCCGCCGTCTCCTCCACCTTCTTGCGCGACAGGCAGTACACGATGCCGCAATCGCCGGCATGTTCGGTAGTGATAAAGTCCAGCAACTGCTTGCGGCCGTTGGTTTTTTCGACGATCTGGTAACGGATGTTCGGCCGGTCGAATGACGAGACGAACTGCGCGGCATCGTTCAGCGCAAGGCGGTGGATGATCTCGTCGCGCGTGAGCTGGTCGGCGGTCGCAGTCAGCGCAATGCGCGGCACGTTCGGAAACTGCTCGTGCAGCACCGAAAGTTTGATGTACTCGGGACGGAAGTCGTGGCCCCACTGCGACACGCAGTGCGCCTCGTCGATGGCGAACAATGCGATCTGCGAATCCTGCAGCAGGTCGAAGCAGCGCTGCGTCAGCAGGCGTTCCGGCGCCACGTACAGCAGGTCGATCTGGTTGGTGCGCACCAGACGCTCGATGCGCGCCGCTTCTTCATACGATTGCGTGGAATTGAGGAAGGCGGCGCGCACGCCCACTTCGGCCAGCGCATCGACCTGGTCCTGCATCAGCGCGATCAGCGGCGATACCACCACGCCCACGCCGTCCCGGATCATGGCCGGGATCTGGTAGCACAGCGACTTGCCGCCGCCGGTGGGCATCAACACCAGGGCATCGCCGCCATTGCCGACATGCTCGACAATCTGCCCCTGCTGGCCGCGGAAGGCTGGGTAGCCGAATACGGTCTGGAGCAGGTGCAGGGCGCGCGCGCTGGTGTCAGTTTCCATCATTATTTAGTCAACCCACTGCACCATGCCGGTGTAGGCGGTGGCCAGGATCACCAGGCCGAACGCGATGCGGTACCAGGCGAAGATATTGAAGGTATGGGTGCTGATGTAGCGCAGCAGCCAGCGGATGCAGGCGAAGGCCGACACAAAAGCCACTACGGAGCCGATGCCGAACAGCGGCACGTCGGCCGCCGACAGCAGCGCGCGTTCTTTCCACAGCGAGTAGAAGGTGGCCGCCAGCAGGGTCGGGATCGCCAGGTAGAAAGTGAATTCGGTGGCGACCTTGCGCGACAGGCCGATCAGCATGCCGCCGACGATGGTGGCGCCGGAACGGCTGGTGCCGGGAATCAGTGAGAAGACTTGAGCGATGCCGATTTTCAGGGCATCCATGGTGCTCATATCGTCCACCGAATTCACGCGCACGGCGGCCGGATTGTTCTTGACGCTGCGCTCCACCCACAGGATGATCAGGCCGCCGATGATGAAGGACAGCGCCACCGGCACCGGCGCAAACAGCACCGCCTTGATCTTCTTGATGAACAGCACGCCCAGCAGGGCGGCAGGAATGAAGGCCACGGTCACGTTGATGGCCAGGCGGCGCGCCCGTTCATCGCGGAACATGCCGAACAGCACTTCGCAAATCTTCTTGTGGTACTCCCAGATCACGGCAATCATCGCACCGCCCTGGATGGCGATTTCAAATACCTTGGCCTTTTCGCCGGTGAAACCCAACAAGCTGCCCGCCAGTACCAGGTGGCCGGTAGACGAAATCGGAAGGAATTCAGTGAAACCTTCGACCAGACCCATGATCAGAGCCTTCAGTGCGAGAATGATATCCATTGTGATCTTGTTAAGAGTGTCGGTAGGGGAGGCGGGCGCGATGCCGCGCGGGCACGAAGCTTACCATGAGCGTCCCTGGCGAATGCACTAATTCCGAGGTTAGCCCCATTGCAAGGGGCCCGGTTTGCGCTGCGTCAGGAGTGGACCCGTACCAGGCGGCTGCTGGCGGCTACCAGCAACAATGCCCCGCCAAGGGCGGCAAAGGCCCATTCAAGGCTGGACAGGTGGGCGACCAGCCCGATCAGGGCCGGTCCGGCCAGGATGCCGGCGTAGCCAATGGTGGTGATGGCGGCAATCGCCAGGCTGGCCGGCATGGCGCGCTGGTTGCCGGCGGCGGTAAACAGGATGGGTACGATATTCGAGGCGCCCAGTCCCACCAGCACGAAGCCGGCCAGTGCCGCGCCCGCAGTTGGCGCGCCGACGGCGGTGAAAAAGCCGGCTGCCGCGCACAATCCGCCGGCCAGCAGCACGCGCCGTCCGCCGAAGCGGGCCACCACACGGTCCCCAGTCAGGCGGCCGGCGGTCATGGCGACGGCAAACGCAGCATAGCCAAGGCCGGCGCGCCCTTCCTCCAGGCCGCGCTCGGCGGTCAGGAAGACGGCGCTCCAGTCCAGCATGGCGCCTTCAGCCAGGAAGACGATGAAGCACAGCGCGCCGATGAAGATCACGGCGCCGTGCGGCATGGCGAAGGCTGGGGTGCCGCCCTCGCGCGCTTCCGGTTCATGCAGCAGGTCGGGGGCGGCGCGCCACAGCAGCAGGCCCACCAGGGCAATAATGCCGAGGCATGCGCCCAGCGGCCCGCTGCCCAGCCAAAGCAGCAAGGCCATGCTGCCGGCCCCGGCAAAGCCGCCCAGGCTGAACATGCCGTGGAAGCCGGACATCAAGGCGCCCCCGCTGGCTTTTTCCACCATCACGGCCTGTACGTTCATCGCCACGTCCATGGTGCCGATGGCAGCGCCGAATATAAACAGGATCACGCCCAGCATCGGCGGCGTGGGCGCCAGCGCCAGCCCGGGCAGGGCCAGGCAGACCACCAGAGCCGACCACAGGATCACTTTGCGGCAGCCGAAACGCGCCGCCAGCGCGCCCGTCACCGGCATCGCCGCGAGAGAGCCCAGGCCGAGGCACAGCAAAAGCAGGCCCAGCGGTCCCTCGCCCAGCTCCAGCCGTTCCTTTGCATAAGGCACCAGCGGCGCCCAGGCGGACATGGCCAGGCCCGCGGTCAGGAAAGCTAAACGGGTGGAAAGACGGTGGCGATGGTCGATGATTTGATTCATGGCTGAACATTCTAGCCGGGATCCGCTCCCCGCGCCGCCGACCGGAGGGCGCTTCAGGGCGCGGTGGCCAGTTCCAGCGTTGTCAGCCAGTGCATCGCCTGTTCGCGCGTCTCGCCGCACATTTCTGCGGAAGGCTGCAGTCCGGCGCAAAAGGCGGGCCGATCGGGGCGGCCGAAGATCATGCAGCGATTGTCGTCGCCCAGCTGCACGCAGCGCACGCCCGCCGGCTTACCGTTCGGCATACCGGGAATAGGGGAGGTGATGGAGGGCGCCGTACAGCAGGCGCCGCAGGCGGGGCGGCATTGGAAACTCATGATGGGGCGGTATTTTACCCTTTTGGCCAACCCAGCCAGCGCATGGCCTGCTCACGCGACTCGCCGCACACCGACTCGTCGGGGGCAAAATCCATGCAGACTTGCGGCCGATCCGGCGAGCCATACAGCTTGCAGCGCCGCTGTTCGTCAAGCTGAATGCAGGGGACGCCAGCCGGTTTCCCCTCGGGCATGCCGGGGATGGCGCTGGAAATCGCGGGCGCCGTGCAGCAGGCGCCGCATTGTGGGCGGCACGGGATCGGGGCGCGGTTCAAAGCCGTGCTCGCGGCCTTGCCCCGTTAGTGAATGACGTGCTGCGCTCGGCTGCCAAAGGCTTTCAGCGCGTCGGACAGCGACACCTCGATTTGCCCGAGGTGTGCATCGGCCAGCACCCACGGCTCGCCATCGGTCGAATGGCGCTTGGCGACCTCGCGTTCCACCATCACCGCCATGCGTTCATGCAGCACTTGCTGGTAGCGTGGCGAATCAGGATTGCCGGCTTGGGCGCGCGCGTACATATCCGCACCTTCCCACAGCTCCTGGATGCGCTCGTCCCCAAGTCCCGAGGCCGCTGCCAGGACTTGCAAATTTGTTTTGTTATACATTTTTACTCTCCCAGACACGTTCTTTGACGCGTACTTAGCAGTAAATACCTAAATTCCGGGTTTTACCAATTAAATCGTAAAAATGGATCTATATAACAACAGTCGTTATTTTTTTGACTAGTATGACGAGGAGCCGGCGACGAGGCCAGAAACTTGACGCCCCGGGATAGGGGGACTAATATAACTGACTCACGAGTAAGTTACCTAATCGCAATATTTATCATGCAAGCCCCGACTGATACCAAGCCCCGCTGGGAGCGGCGCAAGGACGCGCGTCCGCAGGAATTGCTGGCGGCCGCGCTGGAGCTGTTCGTCGATCGCGGATTTGCCGCTACCCGCCTGGAAGACGTGGCGCGCGCCGCCGGCGTCTCCAAGGGCACGCTCTACCTGTACTTCGAAAACAAGCAGGACCTGTTCAAGGCCGTGGTGCGCGACACCATCGTGCAAACCATCGGCCAGGCGGAAAGCGATGCCGCCGCCGCCCAGGACATGCCCAGCGACGAACTGCTGCGCCAGATGCTGCGCACCTGGTGGACCCAGGTCGGCGCCACCAAGGTCGCCGGACTGGCCAAGCTGATGATGGCGGAATCCGGCAATTTCCCGGAACTGGCCCAGTTTTATAACGAGGAAGTGATCGAGCGCGGCAGCCGGTTGCTGACCGGCATCCTGGAGCGCGGCGTGGCGCGCGGCGAATTCCGTCCGCTGGATCCGGTGATGATGACCAACGTCCTGATCGCCCCGGTGCTCACGCTGATGATGTGGAAGCACAGCTTTTTCCCCTGCGAGACCCACGAGGGTGTCGATGCCGATGCCTTCATGGAGACCTTCCTCGGCCTGGTGCAGCAGGGCCTGGCCCCTCAGAAGTGAAGCATTTAGTCCCGATTTTGCGCGTTCACCCCCCCAAATCTGCAGACTGTCGCAATTTCCCGCGATCCGTTGTCTTAATCGTTAATATGCCCACCTGACCAGACAAACGATAAAATGACGGATTATTTATCCCTCACCGAGTCAACAAAGATGAATATCGAACAAGCCCGTTTCAATATGATCGAACAGCAAATCCGTCCCTGGGACGTGCTGGATACGGACATCCTCGATCTCTTGCTGGTCGTAAAACGCGAGAATTTCGTGCCAGAAGCCTACAAGAACCTGGCTTTTGTCGACACTTTCATCCCGCTGCCGGGTGGCCTGCAAATGCTGACCCCGAAGCTGGAAGCGCGCATCGTGCAGGACGCGCAAATCAAGAAACATGAAAACGTGCTGCTGGTCGGCGCTGGCACCGGCTACCTGGCCGCACTGCTCGCACACCGCGCACGCCACGTCACCGTGGTGGAAATTTCGCCGGAAATGAAAGCGCTGGCGCAAAAGAACCTGGCGGACAACGGCATCGCCAACGTGACCGTGGAACTGGGCAATGGCGCCCAGGGCTGGTCCAACGGCGCGCCGTTCGACGTGATCGTATTCTCCGGCTCGCTGCCGGTACTGCCGGAAGCGGTGCTGCAGCAAGTGAAGGTAGGCGGCCGCATCGTGGTCATCCTCGGCGATTCGCCGGTGATGTCCGCGCAGCGCATTACCCGCACCGGCGAGCACGGGTACGACACCGTGAAACTGTTTGAAACCGATGTCAATCCGCTCGACCTGGCGGTGAAACCTTCGGCGTTCACTTTCTAAGGGAACGCCATGCAGCACATTACTGCAGCGGAACTGGCGGCCTGGCTGAATGATTCGGCCAAGGCCCAGCCTTTCCTGCTGGACGTGCGCGAGAACTGGGAGTACGAGACCTGCCATATCGCAGGCTCGACCCTGATGCCGATGCAGACCATCCCGGCCAGCATCGACGCTCTCGACGAGGACGCGGAGATCGTCTGCATCTGCCACCACGGGGCGCGCAGCCTCAACGTGGCAGCCTTCCTCGAGCATCACGGTTTCAGCAAGGTAAGCAATCTGACAGGCGGTATTCACGCCTGGGCTGTGCAGGTAGACAGCTCAATGCCGAAGTACTAAGGCACGAAAACTAAACCTTTTTGACGACTCCAACGGAGATGCAAATGCAGAAACCCCTTCTCGCCGTGCTGGTTGCCAGCGCACTGTTCTCGCTGAATACGCAGGCGGCTGACCTGGTCCAGGTGTACAAACAGGCGCTCGCCAACGACGCCACCTACGCCAGCGCGCGCGCCGCCCTGGCAGCGGGCCAGGAACGCACGGTGCAGGGACGCTCGCTTTTGCTGCCGACCGTCGGCCTGAACGGCACCAATATGAAAAATAATGGTGACGCGACGGACTACATCCAAAAGCGATCCGGCGATGTAGAAAACTACAGCAGCCAGATGCAGCTGCAATTGACCCAGCCGCTGTTCCGCTGGGCTAACTGGGAAGGCTACCAGCAGGGCAAACTGTCCGCTGCCGCTGCCGAAGCGGTCTTCGCCCAGGCGCAACAGGATGTGATCCTACGCGTCGCGCAAGCCTACTTCGACGTGCTGACCGCGCAGGACAACCTGACCGCGACCCAGGCGCAAAAAGCAGCGACCACGGAACAGCTGGCATCGGCCAAGCGCAATTTCGAAGTGGGCACCCAGACCATCACCGACACGCACGAAGCGCAGGCGGCATACGACCTGGTGGTGGCGCAGGAATTCGCCGCGCTGAACGACCTGGAAGTGAAGCGCACCGCGCTGCAGCAGATCATCGGCGAAGTGCCGGGCACCCTGGCGCCGCTGCGCACCGGCGTGACCATCGCCAGCCCGCAGCCGGCGACGCTGGAGCCATGGGTCTCGGCGGCGGAAGAGCAGAACTACGGCGTGGCCGGCGCCAAGCTGAATGTGGAAATCGCCAAGCGCGAAATCGGCAAGCAGCGCGCAGGGCATATGCCGACGGTGGACCTGGTGGCGCAGAAGTCCCGCACCTCGCTCACCGGCACTTCTCTGCAGAACAACAACGCCATCGGCGTGACCTGGAATATCCCGATCTTCAACGGCTTCGCCGTGACCAGCAAGGTGCGCGAGTCGATCGCGCTGGAAGACAAGGCCCGCAACGACCTGGAAGCATCGCGCCGCCAGGCTGCGCAGACCGCTCGCCAAGCTTTCCTCGGCGTGAACAGCGGCCTGGCGCAGGTCAAGGCGCTGGAAGCGGCGGAAGTGTCGTCCAAGTCCGCGCTGGAATCGAACAAGCTGGGTTACCAGGTGGGTGTGCGTATCAACATCGACGTGCTGAATGCACAGCGCCAGCTGTACACCACGCAGAAGGACCTGTCGAAGGCCCGTTACGACACCATCATGAATGGCTTGCGCCTGAAGTCGGCCGCGGGGTCGCTGAAAGAAGCGGACCTGGAGCCGATTAACGCGCTGCTGCAGCACTAAAACCCGGCAAATCCGGGTCAGACCCAAGGGTCTGACCCTCGCCGGTACAGGCTGCAGGGGAAGGGGCCGACCCTTCGGTCGTACCCAGGTTTACCGGGTTTAGCGCAAGCCAGCCCCTTGGCCGTCAAAGCTGCGCTCAATCAGTTCAATCTTGTACCCGTCCGGGTCGGTGACAAAAGCGATCACAGTCGTGCCGCCTTTCACCGGGCCCGGTTCGCGCGTGACATTGCCGCCGTTGGCGCGCACCGCCTCGCAAGCCGACACGATATCGGTCGCCGAGATCGCGATATGGCCGTAGGCATTCCCCATATCGTATTTGTCCACGCCGTAGTTGTAGGTCAGCTCCAGCTCCGCATGCTCCGGGTTATGCCCGTAGCCGAGGAAGGCCAGCGTGTACTTGTATTCCGGGTTATCGCTGGTGCGCAAGAGTTTCATGCCCAGCACCTTGGTGTAGAAGTCGATGGATCGCTGCAGGTCACCAACCCGCAGCATCGTGTGTAGGATTCGCATGGCTTGATTGTATCAGCGCGTGGCGGGGCTCACACGCCACACGATATTGCCCACGTCGTCCGCCACCAGCAGCGCCCCGGCCTTGTCAACCGCCACGCCCACCGGACGCCCCTTGGCCTTGCCTTCGCGCGTCAGGAACCCGGACAGGAAATCAGTCGGCGGGCCGGATGGCCGGCCTTCCGCAAACGGCACGAACACCACCTTGTAGCCGCTGAATTCCTTGCGGTTCCACGAGCCATGCTGGCCGATGAAGGCGCCGCCCTGCCAGCTGGCCGGGAACAGCTTCGCATCGTAAAACGCCAGCCCCAGGGAAGCGGTATGCGAGCCGAGGCCATAGTCGGGCATGATCGCTTTCTGCACCATCTCCGGCCGCTGCGGCTTGACCCGCGTGTCGACACGCTGGCCGTAGTAGCTGTAGGGCCAGCCGTAGAAGGCGCCATCCTTTACCGACGTCAGGTAGTCAGGCACGAGATCATCGCCCAGCTCGTCGCGCTCGTTCACCACCGTCCATAAGACCTTCGTTTTCGGCTCCCACGCCATGCCGGCTGCGTTGCGCATGCCAGTTGCATAAAGGCGCGACTTGCCGGTGGCGCGTTCGTATTCCCAGATCGCGGCGCGGCCTTCTTCCTTATCGATGCCGTTTTCGCCCGCATTGCTGTTGGAGCCGACTGTGATGTAGAGGAAGCGGCCATCCGGGCTGGCGGTGATGTTCTTGGTCCAGTGGTGGTTGATCGGTCCACCCGGCAAGTCCATCACCTTCATCCCGGCCGCGCTGATGGACGTTGCGCCTTCCGTGTAGGGGAAGCGCACCACAGCATCGGTATTGGCGATGTACAGGTCCTTATCGACCAGCACCATGCCGAATGGCGAGTTCAGGTCCTTGAGGAAGGTGCCGCGCGTCTTCGCGACGCCGCGCTCGTCGACGTCGCGCAGCAACGTGATGCGGTTGGCGGAAGCGGTGGCGGAGCCGGCCTTCTTCATCTCATGCTTCATGATGGCGCCCTTGATGCCCTTGCCGTCTTCCGGCTTGGACGGGGCGGCGGTTTCCGCCACCAGCACGTCGCCGTTCGGCAGCACATACAGCCAGCGCGGGTGGTCCAGGTCGCGCGCATAAGCGGTCACGCTGAAGCCCGAAGCGGGCACCGGTTTCTCATCGCCTTTCCAGCGATCGACCGGGGCCACGTTCAAGGTGGGGATCAGCGTCTTGTTCGGTTCCGCCAGCGCGGGATTGGGTCCCCAGCCCATCGGGTAGGTCGGCGCCAGCGCGGCGCCGGCGCCGATCGCCGCGCCTGCCGAAAGGGTAAGTATTGCGGTTCGCATGATGGGCCTCAATCGCGCTTAGTCCCGGGCAGGGGATTGGCCTTTGCTTCGCTGCCGGCACTCGGCTTTTGCAGGCCCGGCTTGCCATGCAGGTCGGTATCAACCAGGCCCTGCTCGACGTCGTCCGCCGCCTGGCGTATCACGCTGCGTTCCTTCTGCTGGGTTTCGCCTTGCGGCGACTGGTCGCGCTCATGGGGCAGGCGCTTGCCGCCAGTGCGGTCCACGGGCGTTTGCGTATTGACCTTGCGGTCCTTGCTGTTCGGTTCCATGGTCTCGTCCTCCTCAGGCCATGGTAGCGAAGCGACACGGTCTGGGTCGCCAGCTTGAACAGAAGCAATTCCACCGGTAGCATTGCAGGATGCACAACACCAACGACAACACTTGCCGCAACTGCGGCGCCACCACGTCCGGCAACTACTGCCATATGTGCGGCCAGGAGACCCGTCTCCACTCGCCCAGCTTAGGCGAATTCCTGCACGAGTTCATTGGCCACTACGTCGCGCTGGAAGGGCGCTTGTGGGGAACGATCACACGCCTGCTGTTCCGGCCCGGCCTGCTGACCACGGAATACATTGCGGGCCGACGCAAGCGCTATGTCGAGCCTTTGCGGCTGTATCTTTCGCTGAGCATTATTTTCTTCGCCGTGCTGAAGCTGTCCAACGTTGGTATCGTGAACGTTGACCCGCATGCGGCGCAACCGGTCGCCATCCAGCAAGCGGAGCCTGAAAAAAGGGAGGCGCAAGGCGATGCCGGGAAAATGCAGGAGTGGCTAAAGCGCGAAACGCCGGACATCTACCATTCCATCGACCGCTTCAACCGCTTGCCGGACCAGGAAAAGAGCGCGGTCATGCAGGCCGGCTTCTACAAATACGTGCCTTACGCGATCTTCCTGCTGATGCCATTGTTTGCCTTGTGGCTGAAGCTGCTTTATCTCGGCACCGGCAAGCGCTATGGCGAACACCTGCTGTTCGCCTTGCACACGAATGCATTTGCCTTCGTCATGCTCGCCATATTCATGTTCTTGCCAGACGGGTTCTTGAAATTCGTGGCGTTCTGCTGGGTGGCGGGCTACCTGCCATGGGCCATGCAACGCGTCTACCGGAAAGGGAAATGGGGAACTGCCTGGCGCTGGCTGCTGCTCGGGCTCATACATGGCGTTTCGCTCGCCATCGCCATCTTCGTCGCGATGGGCCTCGCAATCATCTCCGCGCATTAAGCCGCACAAAGTCACCGACTTCGCGCGCGGCTTCCCGCGGCACGGTTTGCAGCAGGAAGTGCGGCGCATCGAACGCGGCCAGCTTTACCGCCGGCTTGATGCTCGTGATGGCGTTCGCTGCGCCGGGCGGTACGAGAAGGTCGCGCTTCGCCTGCAGGTAGAGGATCGGCACGTTGCAAGCAGCGAGCCGGCTACGGACATCGACGGCGAGAACGGCACGCATGCGCGCGCGAAGTGCATTCGACGTCACTTTGGACAGTGCCGCGTTGAACGGCGCGCGCAGTTGCTCGCTTACCAGCCAAGCCGCTGGCAGAGCTTTCACCGGCATCACACCAATCAGCGCTTTCAACGCAGCCAGTCGGGGCCGGGGATTGTGTGCAAACGTGCAGCACAACACCAGGCCTGACAAATGCTGGGGTGCCGATGCGGCAATCGAAACCGCGATCGGCCCCGAAAAGGATTCGCCGAGAAGGAAATAAGGCCGGTCTTGAGGAAGCGCTGCCCGCGCGAGCGCTTCCAGCTCGTCGTACCCGCCGCCATGGTCGCCGGGATACTTCACCACTCGCACATCGAATTGCCCGCCAAGCGCCTGGATGAATGGCGTGAACAGTTCCCCCGTCCCATCCATTCCAGGCAGCAGCACGAGGACTGGTTTCATTCCGTTTCGTATGAATTGCGCTTACTGCTGCGCCGGGCGAGGACAACGCCCAACATCAGGATTGGCGATTGGACGACGCCAACCATGATGATCATCCCGATGTCCGGCAAGGTACCAAGCATCGACTTCACCAAGGCATAGCAAACGATACTGACGGGGGTGCAGACGCCAAAAGCAGCTTTGCCGCTTGGCATGAATTTTCCGATGGCATAGCCGGCCATCAACGCAGCAAACAAGATAAGCAAGGTATCCTCCTGGGAATCAAGAGGCTAATGTTATCAGATCGCTACTGAGTTATTCCTGCCAGAAGTCGAATTTGGTGCTGTGGCTGTTCTTGTTGAGGCGGCGGTTGCGCTCGGCGGCTTGGCGGGCTTCGGATTCAGCACGCTGGCGCTGGCGTTCTTCTTCGACGGCCTGCGCTTTGGCAGCGCGCTCTGCATAGACCGCATCCAGGCGGCGCCGGGATTCGAATTGTTCGCTGATGTTCTGGTAGTGGAGGGCTTGCTGGATCAAGGCGACTAGCCAGGCGATCGCCAGCGCCCACAGCACCACCGTGTAGAGCGACTGCCAGGTGCCAAAGGAGGACTCCAGCAGAGGGCGGGCCTGTCCCAGGGCACTCTGGCCGACAAACGCCAGCAGTCCGGCCATGACACCCAGCACCACGGTTCCAAGCAACTGTTTCCTGGCCTGGTGGCGCAATTGGTCCAGCTCAAATTGTGCTTCTGATACGGAATCCATGGCGCGGAAAGGCAAGGATTAGACAATCTCTCAAGACTTCGGATTGTACAACAAGCTTGCCCGCTGGAAAGCGGCTTCTGGCCAAGCTTTGAGACATATCAGTCCTTGCGGCGGACCTTGGGTACACCATGCTTCGAAGGGGCGCCTTACACCGCAGCAGTCGGCTGCCACAGCTCGACCTTATTCCCGTCAGGATCGATAAACCAGCCAAAGCGGCCGTAGTCGAAGGATTGCGGGTCGCCCACCAGTGTCGCCCCAGCTTCGGCGACTTGCTTCAGCGCGCCATCCAGGTCATCCACGATGAAATTGATCATGAAGTCACGCTTGGATGGAGCGAAATAGGAAGTCGTGCTTTTGAAGGGGCTGAACAAGGTTGCGCCATTCGGAGGCATGGCGGCAGGTGGGAAGGAGGCGTACTCTTTGGCTTCACCCGGAAGCCCAAGGCAAGCCTGGTACCAGGCCATCAGCGCCACCGGATCCTTGGATTTGAAGAAAATCCCGCCGATGCCCACTGCTTTTGCCATGCGAGCCTCCCTTGTTATATACTGTGCAAATATACAGTATTTGAGCGTATCGGCCAGCGTTGCAATGCATGGCATGAGCAAGCATTATGGGTTACTCTGCTGCGTGTTGCCACCCCCATATTTTTGACCGAGATTGATATGTCCGTTACGCACCCGATGTACAACACGATTGCCCTGGTTGTCCGGCCAAACACCACCGGCATCGAAGAACCGGTGCGCGATGTCATCAACTTTCTGAAGCAGGGCGGTTACAGCGTCGTGCTGGAATCTGATACGGCGGAGCACCTTGGGATCACGGACATTCCCTCCATGAGCGTACAGGGCATTGGCGAGCGCGCCGATGCCGTGGTGGTGATGGGCGGCGACGGCACCATGCTGGGCATTGCGCGCCAGCTGGCCGCCTACGATACGCCGCTGATCGGCATCAACCAGGGCCGCCTGGGCTTCATGACCGACATCCGCCAGGAAGACATGCTGCCGGTGCTGGGACGCATCCTCGGCGGCACGCACAAGGCCGAACGCCGCACCTTGCTCGAAGGCCGCGTCATGCGCGACGGGAAAGCGATCTTCTTCGGCACCGCCGTCAATGACGTGGTGGTGTCGCGCGGCGCCGGCGCCGGCATGGTGGAGCTGAGCGTGGACGTCGACAACCAGTTCATGTACAACCAGCGCTCCGACGGCTTGATCATCTCGACCCCGACCGGCTCCACGGCTTATGCGCTGTCGGCCGGCGGCCCGCTGCTGCACCCGACGCTGGGCGGCATCGCCATGGTGCCGATTGCGCCGCACGCACTGTCCAACCGGCCGATCGTACTGCCCGATTCCAGCGAGATCGTGATTGAGCTTAAGCGCGGCAAAGACATCACTGTGAACTTTGACATGCAAACCTTCGCCAGCGCGGCAACGGGCGACCAGATCCACATCCGCCTGTCGCCGCACACCATCACCTTCCTGCATCCGGAAGGCTGGAGCTACTACAACACCCTGCGCGAAAAGCTGCACTGGAACGAATACCCATCTACTGACGGCAAAATCTGATGCTTCGAACCCTGTCCATCCGCGACTTCGTTATTGTCGATTCGATTGAACTGGAATTTTCCCCAGGCTTCACAGTCTTCACCGGCGAAACCGGTGCCGGCAAATCCATCCTGATTGATGCACTGACGCTGGCGCTGGGCGGGCGGGGCGATGGCAGCATGGTGCGCGAAGGCGCGGCCAAGGCCGATATCACTGCCGATTTCGCGCTGACCGAACAGGCCCTGTCCTGGCTGGAAGCGAACGAGTTCGCGGTGGAAGAGGGCGGGGCGCTGCTGCGCCGCGTGGTCGACAATGCCGGACGCTCGAAAGCCTTCATCAACGGCGTGGCGGCGACAGCGGGGCAGTTGCGCGAATTGGGCGACCTGCTGGTGGACATCCATGGCCAGCATGCCCACCAGTCCCTGCTGAAAACCGATTCGCAGCGCGAGCTGCTGGATAACCAGTGCGGCGCCAATGTGCGCGACGTAACGGCGGCTTATCGCGCCTGGCGCTCCCTGTCGAAGCAGCTGGAAGAGTATGAGGCCAACGCAGCCAACCTGCAGTTCGAGCGCGAGCGCCTGGAATGGCAGGTGACGGAGCTGGACAAGCTGGCGCCGAAAAAAGGCGAGTGGGCGGAGATCGGCAACGAGCATTCGCGCCTGTCGCACGCCGCCAGCCTGCTGGAGGGCGCACAGGAGGCGCTGGGCGTGCTGTCGGAGTCGGACGAGCACCCGGTGCTTTCGCAGGTAACGACGATCGGCTCGCGCCTCAGCAAACTGGTGTCGGTCGATGCGGAACTGCAGCCGGTGGTTGAAATGCTCGAATCGGCCCGTATCCAGCTGCAGGAATCGGTGTATGCGCTGAATAACTACATGGACCGGGTGGAGCTCGATCCCGAGCGCCTGCGCCAAGTGGATGCGCGCATGGAAGCCCTGCATTCCGCTTCGCGCAAATTCCGCGTGGCGGCGGACGACCTGCCGGAGGAACATGAGCGCCTGTCCGAAAAGCTGGCGCAGCTGGCCGACGCGGCGGACCTGGAAGGATTGCGCAAGCAGGAAGAGAAGCTGAAGGCGGCTTATCTCGCGGTTGCCGCCGAACTGTCGGCCACGCGCGCTGCGGCGGCGCAGGCTCTGGGTGCGGCCGTCACGCAAGGCATGCAGGAGTTGAGCATGTCCGGCGGTCGCTTCGAAATCGCCCTGCGTCCGTGCGAGCCGTCTGCTTACGGGGTGGAGCAGGTGGAATTCCTGGTGGCCGGCCACGCCGGCGTTGCCCCGCGGCCCCTTGCCAAGGTGGCTTCGGGCGGCGAACTGGCGCGTATCTCGCTGGCGATTTCGGTCATCGCTTCGCATGCGACGACCGTGCCGACCCTGATCTTCGACGAGGTCGATAGCGGCATCGGCGGCGGCGTGGCGGAGGTTGTGGGACGGCTGCTCAAGCGCCTCGGCCAGGAGCGCCAGGTCCTGTGCGTGACCCACTTGCCGCAAGTGGCCAGCCAGGGCAACCAGCACTTCCAGGTGGCGAAGGGCCCGGCCGGCAACGGCCGCACCGCCTCGCGCATCGAAGTGCTGGACCAGAAGGCGCGCATCGAAGAAGTGGCGCGCATGCTCGGCGGCCTGGAAATCACCGCCACCACCCGCAAGCACGCCCGCGAACTGCTGGCTTCTTAGCTGTCGATTTCGGCCAACGTCATTCGTCGTAGGGATGCAAGTCCCTCAACCTTTACCTGGAGACGCCATGAAAAAGTCAGTTATCTTCAACTTGCCGGTCAAGAACCTGGAGAAATCCAAAACCTTCTTTACCGCGCTGGGATTCACCTTCAATCAACAATTCAGCAACCAGGAAGCGTCGTACATGCACGTCGTCGAAGGCGGGATCGACGTCATGCTGACCACGGAACCCTTTTTCCGGTCGCTGATCAACAAGCCGGTGGTGCAGGCGAAAGAGGCCAATGAAGTGGTCATTTGCCTGATGTGCGACAGCCGCGAGGAAGTCGACAGCCTTATCGCCAAGGCCCTCGCCGGCGGCGCCCGCATCCCGCATCCCCCGGAAGACCACGGTTTCATGTACGACCAGGGCTTTGAGGATCTCGATGGCCACCTGTGGAACCTGGTCTGGGTCGCGCCACAGGCCTGAACCCTTAGACTGATATCGGGATATTGAAGGCCTTGGCTGCTGCTACGGTATCCAGTGACTCTCGTAGCAGCACGATTTTTCCGCCGGCTGTCACAAGCCGTCCGGCATAGGACTGGCGGTAAATACGATTGGTCGGAACCACAGGAGCCTCCACGTCATACTCTGCAAAGGCCTGCTCGCCGGTTTCAATCAGAATACGGACGTTCTTGAATTGGAAATCGGGCACCTTTTTGAGCAGGGACGCAATAAAGTTTTCAATGGCTGCCGGGCCTTGGGCTTGAGGTGGGATCCCTAAAGACGCCAGATAAGGAAGTTCAAGCACGCCGTCTTCCGCAAAAAGCGCAGCTGCAGCAGAGGGATTGCGGATGGAAGACAGATACTGCTTAAGCAGATCGGCTGGGGTTTTCATTTGGAGTCCTTTCGCGCCAACAGCATCCCACGCGTTGTGGCCGCCGTTGGCGCTCGTCGGTTAAGTGGGCGAGATCAGACTTGGGCCAAGCCGCCGTCCACCGCGAAGTCAATGCCGTTGACATAGCTCGCGTCGTCGGATGCGAGGAAGACTGCGGCTTTTGCAATTTCATCGGGATCCGCAACGCGTCCCATTGGGACTTGGGACGCCAGGTAGTCCAGCAAACCCTGTTGTTGCGCCGCGTCTGGACCTGCCAGATCTACCAGGCCGGGCGTTTTGACAGGACCTGGGCTGATCGTATTGAAACGGATATTGCGATCCTTTACGTCCAGAATCCAGTTACGGGTAAAGGCGCGTACGGCAGCTTTGGACGCCGCATAGACACTGAACGCCGCAGTGCCGGTATGCCCTGCAGACGATCCGGTCAGGATGACCGATGCGCCGTTGGCGAGAAGCGGCAAGGCTTTTTGAACGGTGAAGAGCACGCCTTTGACGTTGCGGCCGAAGGTGTCGTCGAACTGTTCTTCGGTGATCTCGCCTAAGGGCAGCATGGAGCCGCCGCCGGCATTCGCGAACAGGACATCGATACGTCCCTTGCTTTCCCCGATTTGCTTGAAAAGCGTGTCCAGTTCCGAAAGATTCGATGAATCGATGCGGATGCCGGTGGCATTGCCGACGGCTGCAACAGCTGCAACGGCTGCGGCCAATTCCTTCTCACGGCGGCCGGTGATGAAGACATGCGCGCCTTCGCTGGCAAAGCGTTTGGCGGTTGCCAGGCCGATGCCGGAGGTGCCGCCGGTGACCAGTGCGATTTTTCCATTGAGTTTCTGCGACATGGTAGTGCTCCTTACGAAGTTGCTTGAGAGTTGTTTTGCTCAGTTGGCGAAAACAAGCTTATCGAGTCGAAGGCTGTTTTAAAATAGCAATAATTGAAAACTATCATTGCATATTTGTAGATGTCGAAGATTCCTGATTTCGAAGGGCTGGCCATGTTTGCCAAAGTGGTCGAAGAGCGTTCCTTTGCGGCTGCCGCGAGGGCAATGGATGTATCCGTTGCTACCGTGTCCCGCGCAGTGGGGCGCCTGGAGGAGCGCCTGGGTGCGCGCCTTTTCAACCGGACGTCACGCCAGCTGGCCTTGACGGAGTTTGGCCGCACCATTGCGGAGAGCGCCACGCGCATTTATCGAGATGCGGAAGAGGTAGAAGGCGTGGCAAGGGAATTGTCGGTTCAGCCGCGCGGTTTGATCAGGCTTGCCGTGCCGATGTCGTTCGGCTTGCAGTGGGTGGCGCCACTATTGCCGGATTTCCTGTCCGCTTATCCGGACGTGTCGATCGACCTGCATTTATCCGATGCAACTGTCGACCTGGTGGGAGAAGGCTTCGATGCAGCGCTGCGCATAGCGGTACTGCCGGATTCTTCGCTGGTGGCAAGGAAGCTGTGCCCTGTTTCAAGAGTCATCGTCGCCGCGCCGAGCTACCTCGAAAAGCATGGCAGGCCTGAGCACCCGAAAGAGCTGAATCAGAAGGATTGCCTTGGCTATGCCTACCGGGCGCGCAATGATGTGTGGCGGCTCACTGACAAGACAGGCAAGGAAGAAAGCATCGCGCCGCAAGGACGTTTGCGCGTGACCAACTCCAACGCCATGATCCCCACCATCCTTGCGGGCCTGGCGGTTGCCGAACTGCCGGAGTTTATTGCGGCGGAATATGTGCGAGATGGACGGTTGGAAGTCATTCTGCCCAACTGGGCGATGGAAACCGGCGGATTGTATTTCGTTACCCCATCATTGAAGAGCAGGCCCGCGAAGGTGGAAGTGCTTGCAAGGTATTTTATTGACCGCTTGTCGCATCCTGCCTGGCGAATTGCAGGATGACTCAGCGTTCGATTCGCATTGCCGGTTTATAATGGCGCGCCCACGAATAACAAAAAGTATCCACGAATGCCGTTCGCCAAAGAACCCGCTCTCCAGCCAGGCTCCGTCTCCAGAACCGCCGTCGTGCTGGTCAATCTCGGTACCCCTGACGCGCCAACTCCCGGCGCCGTGCGCCGCTACCTGAAGGAGTTCCTGTCCGATCCGCGCGTAGTCGAGATTCCAAAGGCGATCTGGTGGTTCATCCTGAACGGCATCATCCTGCCGTTCCGCTCCAAGCAGTCGGCGCAAAAATATGCTGCGATCTGGACCAGCGACGGCTCTCCGCTGAAGTTCCACACGCAGGCGCAGGCCAAGCTGCTGCGCGGGCTGCTCGGTGAGCGGGGCCACAATGACGTGACGGTGGCGATGGCCATGCGCTACGGCTCGCCATCGCTGCCGGAAGTCCTGGGCAAGCTCAAGGCCGACGGCCATGACCGCATCCTGATCCTGCCGGCCTACCCACAATATTCGGGTACCACCACTGCCTCGGTCAGCGACGCCGTGTTCGACCACTACAAGAAGGTGCGCAACATCCCCGAGTTGCGCTTCGTGCGTGACTATCACGACCACGATGGCTATGTGAATGCGCTGAAGAAAACTGTCCTCGCCCATTGGGAAACCAACGGACGCGGCGAAAAGCTGCTGATGAGCTTCCATGGCGTGCCCAAACGCACCATCGACCTGGGCGACACCTACCAGCGCGAATGCATGGAAACGGCACGCCTGTTAGCCGAAAAGCTGCGCCTGAATGAAAACGACTACCTGGTCACCTTCCAGTCCCGCTTTGGCAAGGCCGAGTGGCTGCAGCCCTACACTGCGCCGACTGTGGCGCAATTGGCAAAAGATGGGGTGCGCAAGCTGGACGTCATCTGCCCGGGCTTTACCAGCGATTGCCTGGAAACCCTGGAAGAAATTGCAATGGAAGTAAGGCATGAGTTCAAGGCCAACGGCGGCAAGGAATTCAACTACATCCCTTGCCTGAACAGCCATCCGGCCTGGATTTCCGCGCTGACCGAGGTTGCCGAGCAACACATGATCGGCTGGCCAACCATGTCGTCCATGCGCAAGCTGCGCAGGTAGGCAGTTGTTAGCACTTGCGGGTGTTGAGTGCTAACCTGCTAAAATAACCGGCTAGGGAAAGAGTTCGCTGAAGACGATCACCGCAGTTGCAAGGAAGCTCCACGCGATGATCGATGCTGTAATAAATGGCAACTTCATGATGCGCTCCGAGGGAACGCGGTGTCCAGGCACCGCATAGATTCATCTTAGTCAAAACCCCGGTTTACGTATCTCCGAGCTTTGTAAAAATTGTAACTCTGCTGTTACAACATGCTCCCACCGGCGTGCGCCGGGCCTTTGCACAGAGGGGCAGAATACCCCTTGAAAAGATAGGGGAAAGCCCCAAATCTTGCTGGCGTTATTGATTAAATTTGATTTTGTAGGAGTCTTTTAGATGCAAGACCAGGAAAACCAGCCAAGCCAGAACCCAGAAGTGGTCCAGGCAGAAGAGCAAACGACTTCGGCCGAAGCGCCAGCAATGTCCGACCTGGAAGCGCAGCTGTCCCAGACCGAGGCGAAACTGGCCGAAATGCACGACGCGTTCATGCGCGCCAAAGCCGAGAGCGAGAACATCCGCCGCCGCGCGCAGGAAGACGTCTCCAAGGCGCACAAATTCGCCGTTGAAAGCTTCGCCGAGGCCATGGTGCCGGTGAAGGACAGCCTTGAAATGGCCCTGAAAGTCGAAAACCCGACCCTGGAATCGCTGAAGGAAGGCGTCGAAATGACCCTGAAACAGCTGAATTCCGCCTTCGAGCGCAACCGCCTGGTGGAAGTCATGCCGGCGGTGGGCGAAAAGCTCGATCCGAACAAGCACCAGGCTGTGGCCATGGTGCCTGCCGAGCAGGAAGCGAACACCGTTGTAGCAGTGCTGCAAAAGGGTTACATGATTGCGGACCGCCTGCTGCGTCCCGCCATCGTGACGGCTGCCCAGCCAAAGTAAGCACTTGAAAAGAAACATAAATTCCACATATAAGAAGCATTCAAAACTTAGTACACAAGGAAGAACAAATCATGGGCAAAATTATCGGTATTGACCTGGGCACCACCAACTCCTGCGTCGCCATCATGGAAAATGGCACGCCGAAGGTCATCGAGAATGCGGAAGGCGCGCGTACCACCCCTTCCATCATCGCCTACCAAGAAGACGGCGAAATCCTGGTTGGCGCACCTGCCAAGCGCCAGGCCGTAACCAACCCGAAGAACACCCTGTTCGCGGTGAAGCGCCTGATCGGCCGCAAGTTCTCGGAGAAGGAAGTGCAGAAGGACATCGCCCTGATGCCTTACGAGATCACCAAGGCCGACAACGGCGACGCCTGGATCGGCGTGCGCGACAAGAAACTGGCTCCGCCGCAGATCTCCGCAGAAGTGCT
Organism: Massilia eburnea; assembly: GCF_009720745.1. Taxonomy (GTDB): domain Bacteria; phylum Pseudomonadota; class Gammaproteobacteria; order Burkholderiales; family Burkholderiaceae_D; genus Rugamonas; species Rugamonas eburnea. Next base: position 60,183 of record NZ_WNKX01000009.1, read on the forward strand.
GCGCAAGATGAAGAAGACCGCCGAAGACTACCTGGGTGAAGAAGTCACCGAGGCCGTCATCACCGTGCCTGCTTACTTCAACGACTCGCAGCGCCAGGCGACCAAGGACGCCGGCCGTATCGCGGGCCTGGACGTCAAGCGCATCATCAACGAGCCTACCGCAGCCGCACTGGCATTCGGCCTGGACAAGACCGACAAGGGCGACCGCAAGATCGCCGTGTATGACCTGGGTGGCGGTACCTTCGACATCTCGATCATCGAAATCGCGGACGTGGACGGCGAGAAGCAGTTCGAAGTGCTGTCGACCAACGGCGACACCTTCCTGGGCGGCGAAGACTTCGACCAGCGCGTGATCGACTACATCATCGAAGAGTTCAAGAAGATCAACGGCCTGGACCTGAAGAAGGATCCAATCGCCCTGCAGCGTATCAAGGCATCGGCCGAGCGCGCGAAGATCGAACTGTCGTCCTCGCAGCAGACCGAAATCAACGAGCCTTACATCGCCATGGCGAACGGCGCTCCAGTCCACCTGAACCTGAAGATGACCCGCGCCAAGCTGGAGTCCCTGGTTGAGGAACTGATCACCGCCACCATCGAGCCTTGCCGCACCGCGATCAAGGACGCCGGCGTGAAAGTGTCCGACATCGACGACATCATCCTGGTCGGCGGCATGACCCGTATGCCTAAGGTGCAGGAAAAAGTGAAAGAGTTCTTCGGCAAGGATCCACGTAAAGACGTGAACCCTGACGAAGCAGTGGCTGTAGGCGCCGCGATCCAGGGTGCAGTGCTGTCGGGCGACCGCAAGGACCTGCTGCTGCTGGACGTGACCCCGCTGTCCCTGGGTATCGAAACCCTGGGCGGTGTGATGACCAAGATGATCCACAAGAACACCACGATTCCTACCAAGTTCTCGCAAGTGTTCTCGACCGCCGACGACAACCAGCCGGCCGTGACCATCAAGGTGTACCAGGGTGAACGCGAAATCGCCGCCGGCAACAAGGCGCTGGGCGAATTCAACCTGGAAGGCATTCCACCGGCAGCACGCGGCACGCCGCAGATCGAAGTGACCTTCGACATCGACGCCAACGGCATCCTGCACGTGGGCGCGAAAGACAAGGCCACCGGCAAGGAAAACAAGATCACCATCAAGGCGAACTCCGGCCTGTCCGAAGAGGAAATCCAGAAGATGGTGAAGGATGCGGAACTGAACGCGGAAGAAGACAAGAAGCTGAAGGAACTGGCCGAGTCCCGCAACCAGGCCGACGCGCTGGTGCACAGCACCCGCAAGTCGCTGACCGAGTACGGCGACAAGCTGGAAGCCGGCGAAAAAGAGAAGATCGAAGCTGCGATCACCGCACTGGAAGCCTCCATCAAGGACGGCGACAAGGCAGCGATCGACGCCAAAGTGGCAGCGCTGTCCGAAGCTTCGCAGAAGCTGGGCGAGAAGATGTACGCTGACATGCAGGCGCAGCAAGGCGCCGCCGGTGCCGAAGCTGGTGCAGGTGCTCAGTCCGAGTCCAAGCCAGCCCAGGACGACGTGGTCGACGCCGACTTCAAGGAAGTCAAAGACAACAAGTAAGCTTCAAATCCGGTCAACACACTGACCTGCCGAGCCGAGCATCCACCAGGGGCTCGCTCGGCTTTTTCGCATAAATTGGTACACCATGGCAAAGCGTGATTTTTACGAGATCCTCGGGGTCGCTAAGAACTCGTCCGAAGACGAAATCAAGAAAGCCTATCGCAAGCTGGCGATGAAATATCATCCGGACCGCAATCCGGATAACAAAGAGGCTGAGGAAAAGTTCAAGGAGGTCAAAGAGGCCTACGAGATGCTGACCAACCCGGAAAAACGCGAAGCGTACGACCGTTACGGTCACGCTGGCGTTGACCCGAATATGGGGGCGGGCGGCGGCGGCGGCTTCGGCGGCTTTGGCGACGCCTTCGGCGACATCTTCGGCGATATTTTCGGCGGCGGCGGCCGCGGCCGTTCCTCCGGCCCGCAGGTGTATCGCGGCGCCGACTTGCGCTACAACCTGGAAATCACCCTGGAGCAGGCTGCCCACGGCTTCGACACCACGATCCGCGTGCCGAGCTGGGACAAGTGCGATACCTGCCACGGTTCCGGCGCCAAGCCGGGCACCCAGCCGGTCACCTGCGGCACCTGCGGCGGCCACGGCCAGGTGCGCATGCAGCAGGGCTTCTTCAGCATCCAGCAGACCTGTCCGAAATGCCACGGCACCGGCAAGATCATTCCCGAGCCATGCCCATCGTGCTCCGGCGCAGGCCGCATCAAGCGCAACAAGACGCTGGAAGTGAAGATCCCGGTCGGCATCGACAACGGCATGCGCATCCGCTCCACCGGCAACGGCGAGCCAGGCACCAACGGCGGCCCGCCGGGCGACCTGTATGTGGAGATCCACATCAAGCCGCATCCGGTGTTCCAGCGCGAAGGCGACGACCTGCACTGCGAAATGCCGATCAGCTTCGCCAAGGCGGCGCTGGGCGGCGAGATCGAAGTGCCGACGCTCGATGGTAAGGTATCATTCACCATTCCGGACGGCACCCAGTCCGGCAAGACTTTCCGCCTCAAGGGCAAGGGCATCAAGGGCGTTCGTTCCGGCTATCCGGGCGACCTGTTCTGCCATGTCGCCGTTGAGACCCCGGTCAAGCTGACCGACAAGCAGAAAGAACTGCTGCGCGAATTCGAGCGTTCCACCACCGAGGGTGGTGCGAAGCATAGCCCACAGACCAAGTCCTTCATGGACAAGGTCAAAGACTTCTTCGAGTGAAAATATGAGCGACGACGTACTGAAGCACCTTCTTGAAAACAACCGTAAATGGGCCGAGGCGAAAATCGCCAAGGACCCGGAATACTTCCACGACCTGTCCAAGGTTGGCCCTGAGTACCTGTGGATCGGCTGCTCCGATTCGCGCGTACCTGCGAACGAACTGCTTGGACTGCCGCCAGGTAAAGTGTTCGTCCACCGTAACATCGCCAACGTGGTGGTGCACTCGGACCTGAATTCCCTGTCGGTGCTGCAGTTCTCGATCGAAGTGCTGAAGGTCAAGCACGTGATCATCGTGGGCCACTACGGCTGCAAGGGCGTGCACACGGCGCTGACCGGCGGCCGCGTGGGCCTGGTCGACAACTGGCTGCGCCACGTGCAGGACGTCGCGCAAAAGCACGAGCGCTACCTCGGCGCCGCCCTGGACGACGTCAGCAAGAAGAGCGAGCGCCTGTGCGAACTGAACGTAGTGGAGCAGGTGATGAACGTCTGCCAGACCACCATCGTGCAGGACGCATGGGACCGCGGCCAGGAACTCACCGTGCACGGTTTCGTGTACGGCCTGAAGGACGGCCTGCTGCACGACCTGGGCATGAACATCAGCTCCCCGGCTGATTTGCAGCCCTGTCTCGACGCCCGACTGGCGGAATACGCCAAGGCCCAGTAAGCCAGGAAGCCCGCAACCGCGGGCTTTTTTATTGCTGCCAAAAAAGCATGTACACTTCCGTGCATGCTCAAATCGATTTCCAACTTTTTCGCTTCGCTCGGCAATCCGCACGCCAGGGCAGCAGGAAAATTCCGGCCTTGCCAGCAACTCGTCGTCAAGGCGGGCGATGTGCTCGTCCAGCCGCAGCCTGACGGCCAGGCCTGGACCACACTCAAAGTCATTGCCGTGGACGGTGCAACCGCGCATTGCCTGACTTACGAACCGGTACAGCGCAAGCCGACGCTGGAATCGCTGGCGCAAGCAGTTGTCCGCATGGCGCATACGCCACGCGCAGCAGCTTCGCTGGCTGATGGGTGGGAACTGGCCGGCAACCTGCCGGCATCTGCGCGTGAGCTGCAAGGCTTGAAGTACATGGATTTCGAACTGTATGTGCGCCTGACCGGGCAGGACGTCGACGCGATCATGCGCAAGGCCGACGAGCATTTTGCGCGCGCCGGCGTGCATGCGGCGGAAGGCCGAAGCATCGAAGCGATCAACGAATACAGCAAGGCGATCGAACTCTATCCCGCCTACACGGATGCGCTGGACAAGCGCGCCTTCGCCTTCATGGAGTTGGGCCTGCACGAGAAAGCGCTGCGCGACCTTGAGGAATCGCTCTACATCAATCCCGAAGGCATGTCCGCCTTTTTCTGCAAAGGCGAATGCCTGATGAAGCTCGGCCACCTCGACGAAGCCGAAGCGATCTTCATCGAGGGCCAGGAACGCTTCCCCGACCACGCCACCCAGTTCAACGAATTCCTCAAACGCACCCGCGCCTTCGCGCTGACCGGCCGCCCCGCCTGATGGGTTAAGATAATTCGAATTCGCAACAATTCGGGGAATGAACATGACTTCAACACGTTTGCAACACAAAGCACTTGGGACCGTCCTGGGGATCGCCATGTCCCTGTTTGCAATGTCGGCGATTGCTGCCGACGAACCGGCTGATAAAGGCTCCGGCGGCGTGCACCCGGTCGCTGCCACCAAGAAGGCGGCCAAGGCAGTCGGACATACGACCAAGAAAACGACGAAAGCAATCGGCCACGGTTTCCGCGACGGGACCCGAGCGATCGGGCACGGGACGCGGAATGTGACCCGCGATATCGGCCACGCCTTCCGCGACGGTGCGCATGAGTTAACGGGCAAGAAAGATTAGCCTTCAATACATCGTGCGCCGCATGGTCCAGCGCTTCGTACAATGGGCTGATGAAAGAGAAGCCCGACGCGCAACAGCCATCCACGCTGGATGAGTGCCGCCGCTGCGACCTGTGGCGCAACGCCACGCAGCCGGTGGGCGGGCAGGGCGCGCGCCGTGCGAAGCTGATGCTGGTCGGCGAGCAGCCTGGCGACCAGGAAGATCTGGCCGGCAAACCCTTTGTCGGCCCGGCCGGCGACCTGCTCGACGCTGCGCTGGAGGCGGCTGGCATCGACCGCCGCCAGGTCTACATCACTAACGCGGTCAAGCACTTCAAGTGGGAGCCGCGCGGCAAGCGGCGTATGCACAAGACGCCAGCGCAGAAGGAAGTCGCGGCCTGCCACTACTGGCTCGAAGCCGAACTGGAAAGTGTAGGGCCGGATGTCATCGTGGCCCTTGGCGCGACCGCCCTGAAGTCCGTCCTGCAAAGCGGCAGCGTTACCCTGAAAGACTATATGGGACAGCCCGTCGAACGCGGCGGGCGCTGGATTGTCGCCACCTACCATCCCGCCTACGCACTGCGCGTTCCCAGCAGTGAAGCGCGCGCCGAGGCGCGGCAAGCCATCATCGACGCCCTTCTTGAGGCAAAGCGCCTCCTTAGCTAAGAAGACGGCTCAAGGGGATGGTCGCCGCAGCCAGCAGCGTCTGGAGCGTAATCATTGTCGCCATCAACCGTGCATCCCCGCCCAGCTGGCGCGCCATGATGTAGGCATTGGGCGCAGTCGGCAGCGCGCAATAGAAGCAAGCCGCCAGCGCGACGGGTTCCGAGACCCCGAAAGCCACACAGACGCGCGATGCCACCACGGGAAGCACGAGCAGCTTGAGGAAGGAGGCCAGGGCAAGCGCGGCGGGCCGCAAGCCGTCCAGCGAAAATACCAGCCCGCTGCCGACACACACCAGCCCGAGCGCGAGCGCCGACTTGGCCAGGATGTCCAGGGTATTCAGCACGGGAGCCGGCAGCGACAGGCCAAGCAGGCTGGCAGCGATGCCCGCCAGCGTGGACAGGATAATGGGGTTGGCGGCCAGTGTTTTCGCCACCGTGGCCAGGTCAGCCTTTCTACCGCTCCACCAGGAAAGCGCCAGGACCGAGAGCAGGTTCACCACCGGCAGGCATAAGGCCAATGCCAACATGACCAGGGCCGCCGTTTGCTGCGGGAAGAAGAGCGCAGAGACGGCAATGCCAAAGTAACTGTTCGGGCGCATCGCACCTTGCACGACGGATGACCGGCTGGCATCGGGCAGTTCGCGCCAGAACAATAGCGCCAGCAACGCAAGGCCGACGACGATGAGTGTCGGCAGTAATGTAGCCAGCGCCAGTTCGCCTACCAAGCGGCCATGGAAATCCAGCTTCGCAATGCCAGTGAACAGCAACGCCGGAAAGGCGATGTAATACGAGAATTTTTCCAGCGAAGGGAAAAAGTCGTCCGGCATCCAGTGGGCACGGCGGATCGCCACGCCCAGCAGGATGAGCAGGATCACCGGGACAATCGAGGCCAGCACGCTAGCGCCTGGCCAACTGGCGATCGTGCAAGCGCGTCAGCGTCAGCAGCGCCGCCATGCCGCCCAGCAGCGCCATGAACATGTCGGACTGGGTATCCCACGGATCGCCCTGGGTACCGAGGAATTCGTCGGCGCCCTGGCCCATCGCCAGCGCCGCGCCCCATTCAATCAGCTCATAGCTCGCGCTGATCGCCATCACAATGCAGATCACGATAAAGGCCAGCATCTTGCCCCGCTTGAGGTAAGCCCCGCGCAGCAGGATTTCGCGCGCCACCATGGCCGGCACGAATCCTTGTGCGAAATGGCCAATCTTGTCGTAAGGATTACGCGACAGCCCGAACCAGTGCTGCAAATCGAAGCCGAGCGGCACGCGGGCATAGGTGTAGGCGCCGCCCACCATCAGGATCACGCAATGCACGGCGATCAGCGCGTACAGCAAGTCGGTCATGCGGTAGCTGCGGTAAGTTGCGGCCATCAGCGGCAGGGCCACCAGGGCCGGCGCCACTTCCATCCACCAGGTGGCGCGGTCATAGGGAGCAAAGCCGGACCAGGCCAGCACAATCAGGACAAAGGCGGCCAGCGCCAGGTGCAGAGGAGCAATCGTTCGGTTCATGACCGAATAGTAACGCGAAAGCTGGCGCGGTTCTTGCAACTGGGTGGGTATGAGCCGTAATTTACGCATCGTTTTGATTCATCCGCCGCACGAAAGTGAGGCACGCGCACAGGCCTTGCACGCCGGTTTGGCGGAAGCAGGCTATGAGCTGGTCGCCTCGCTGGCGGCCGATTTCCACCTGCCCGAACACATCGCGCGCCTGCAGCCGGACATGATCATCGTCGATGCCGAATCGGATGCGCGCGACGTGCTCGAACACATCGTGATCGCCACCCGAGACGAGCGCCGCCCCATCGTCATGTTCACCGAAGACGATAAGGCTGATTCCATGGAAGCGGCAATGGCGGCGGGGGTTTCCGCCTATGTGGTGGCGGGTTTGCAGCCCGAGCGCATCAAGCCTGTGCTGGACGTGGCGCTGGTGCGCTTCAAGCGCGAAAAGAAGCTGCTGGACGAGCTGGAAGGCACCCGCCTGAAGCTGGCCGAGCGCAAGCTGATCGACCGCGCCAAGGGCATTTTCATGGCGCGCCAGGGCCTGACGGAAGACCAGGCTTTCCAGAAGCTGCGCACCATGGCCATGAACAAGAACCTGAAGCTGGCCGAATTGGCGCAGCGCATCCTGGACGCGGAGGATTTGCTCGGCTGATGCACCGTTGTGGTGCGCCGCCGGCAGGAGTGAAGTATGCAGATTGAAAAAGACATCGTCAGGATTGGCTTCAACCCGCTGACCGATTGCGCGTCGCTGGTGATGGCGTCCGTACTGGGGCTGGACCGCAAGCACGGCATCCGCATCGTCTTGAGCAAGGAGACTTCCTGGGCCGGTGTGCGCGACAAGCTGCTGACCGGCGAACTGGATGCCGCCCATGCGTTGTACGGCCTTGTCTATGCAACCCATCTCGGCATCGGATCGGCGCGGCGCGACCTGGCAATCTTGATGAATTTGAATCGCAATGGCCAGGCCATCACCCTCTCGCGCCGCCTGGTGGACGAGGGCGTGCGCGACGGCGCTGCCGTGGCGGCCCTGTCGCACGCGCGCGAGCTACGCTGGGCCCAGACTTTCCCGACCGGCACGCACGCCATGTGGCTGTACTACTGGTTGGCTGCCCACGGCGTGCATCCCTTGCGCGAAGCGCGCGTGCTGACCGTGCCGCCATCGCAGATGGCCAGCAACCTGGCTGCCGGGCATATGGACGGCTTCTGTGCCGGTGAGCCGTGGAACCACCGCGCTGTGATGGACGGCGTTGGCGTGACCATCGCCACCAGCCAGCAAATCTGGCCCGACCATCCGGAAAAGGTGCTGGCGACGACCGCCGACTTCGTGCGCCGCAACCCCAACACCGCGCGCGCCATGGTGGCCGCCGTGCTGGAAGCGAGCCGCTGGATCGACGCCAGCGCTGCCAACCGCATGGCCATGGCGGAAATCATCTCCGCCGTCCAATACGTCAACACGGGCAAGGACGTGATCTGGCAGCGCATCCTCGGCCACTACGAAGACGGCATGGGCCGCAGCTGGGAGGACGCGCACAGCATGCGTTTCCACCACGAAGGCGCGGCCAACTTCCCCTACCTGTCGGACGGCATGTGGTTCATGACCCAGCAAAAGCGCTGGGGCTTGCTGAAGGCCTCGCCGGACTACCTTGGCGTGGCGCTCAAGGTTCACCAGACCGCACTCTATAAAGAGGCGGCGGAAATAACGGAGACTCCAATCCCCGCCAGCACCTTGCGCAGTTCAGTGCTGATGGACGGAACCACCTGGGATGGCAAGGACCCCGAGCGTTATGCAGGGTCCTTCGACATCCACATGTAGCGAAGGAGAATCCATGCAGGAGCCGGCCAAGCCCTTGTCGGGCGAAGTATTTGGAGCATTGATCAACCTGTCCGGCCGACGCCGGTTTACCTCGCAAAGGCTGGTGCTGTACGCGGTGCTGGCAGCCCAGGGCCAGGAAGGCGCCGCAGAAACGGCGCGCGATGCGCTCAAGCTGTTCCGCGAAGCCCACCACACGCTGGTCAATGGCAGCGATGCGCTGCCCGGCATCTTCTGCCCCGAACTGCAGGACGCCTACCATGGCCGCTCCGACGGCGCGCGCCAGATTGCCGCCTTCATCGACCTGGCGCAGCGCGCGCTGGACAGCGGCAAGCCCGGTGCAGCGCTGGACCAGCTGGTTGCCACGGCCACGCCTGTGCTGGCGGTGCTGAACCAGATCACCGCCATCTATGAAGAGCAGTCCAAAAAGCACGCCATCCTGATGAAGAAGCAATTGCGCGGGGTGATCACGGAAATCGAGACCATTGCCCGCCAGGCCAAGATGGTCACCTTCAATGCCCGGGTGGTGGCGGCGCGCGCCGGCCACGCCGGACGTGAATTCGCGGTGGTGGCCGGCGTTCTGTCGACTATCACGACGGAAATAGACGACATGGTCAAGGCCGCGCTGCAGGCAGCCAACGCCTGAGCGCTGCACCAGCGCGTGCGCTATTGCGGTGCACCATTCTTGGGCGCGGTGCACCGGCAGATGGCGAAAATCCCCCTCCGCAGGCGCGGGCGCGCCGTTTTTCCCCCACAAAAGGGCTGGCACAGCTCTTGCAAAGCATAGGTAAAGGGTCGGTCTAACGGAGGATCGGCAAAACCGGACAACGGCGTCCGCGCAGCGCAACCTTCGATAGGTGCGGCTGTGCGGACGCCTTTTTGTTTTCAGGGATAACGACATGGCCAACAAAGCGACCAGCATCAAACTGTTTTCGTTCTCTACGCCGCAGATGCGTGCCTTCCACCTCACCTGGATGGCGTTCTTCGTCTGCTTCTTCGCATGGTTCGCCTGCGCCCCGCTGATGCCGGTGATTAAGGGCGAATTCGGCCTGACCCCGGCGCAAATTGCCAACATCAATATCGCCGCTGTTGCGATCACCATCATCGTGCGCCTGGTGATTGGCCCGCTGTGCGACCGCTACGGTCCGCGCAAGGCCTATACCGGCTTGCTGCTGCTCGGTGCACTTCCTGTGCTGGGCGTAGCCGCTGCACAGACCTACGAGAGCTTCCTGTTCTTCCGCCTCTTGATCGGCGCAGTCGGCGCAAGTTTCGTGATCACCCAATACCACACCTCCGTCATGTTCGCGCCGAACGTGGTCGGCACAGCGAATGCGGCGGCTGCCGGCTGGGGCAATGCGGGCGGTGGTGTGGTGCAGTCCACCATGCCGATGATCATGGCCGCCATGGTCATGCTGGGCGTGAACGAGACCATGGGATGGCGCGCAGCGCTGGTGGTGCCGGGCGTGCTGATGCTGGTCATGGCCTTCGTCTACTACCGCTTCACCCAGGACTGCCCGGACGGCAACTACGCCGACCTGCGCGCCGCCGGCGTCGCACTGGAAGGCGGCAAGAAGGGCGGCTGGGAAAGCTTCAAGCTGGCTGCTGCCAACTATCGCGTATGGCTGCTGTTCGTCACCTACGGCGCCTGCTTCGGCGTGGAGATCTTCATCCACAACATCGCCGCCACGTATTACGTCGACACCTTCAAGCTGTCCTTGCCGCAGGCCGGCCTGGCAGCGGGCAGTTTCGGCCTGCTGGCGCTGTTTGCCCGTGCGCTGGGCGGCTACGTGTCCGACAAGGTGGCATACCGCGGCAGCCTGAATAGCCGCGTCACCCTGTTGTTCGTGATGATGATCGGCGAAGGCTTCGGCCTGCTGATGTTCTCGCATGCCGGCAGCGTGGCTTACGCCGTTGCCTCGATGCTGGTATTCGGCCTGTTCACCCACATGGCTTGCGGCGCAACGTATGCGCTGGTGCCTTTCGTCGACAAGCGCGCCTTGGGCGGCGTGGCCGGCATCATCGGCGCCGGCGGCAACGTGGGCGCGGTTGCCGCGGGTTTCCTGCTGAAGGCCGTCGGCAACACCCAGCAGACCCTGAGCATCCTTGGCGTGATGGTTGCCGCCTCGGCCCTGTGCGCACTGGCCGCACGCTTCAGCGCCACTACCGTAGAAGAAAACAAAATCGCAGGAGCAGCAGCATGAAAAAGATCGTCGTCATCGGCCACGGCATGGTTGGCCACCAGTTCCTGAAGTCCCTGCCTGCTGGCAGCGCCCAAGTCACCATCCTGTGCGAGGAACCGCGTCCGGCATATGACCGCGTGCACCTGTCGGAATTCTTCAGCGGCAAGAGCGCAGAGGAATTGTCGCTGGTGGAAGCCGGCTTCTTCGAGCGCGACGACATGGTGCTCAAGTTGAACGGCCGCGCCGTCACCATCGACCGCGCCGCCCACACCGTGACCACCAATAGCGGTGAAGTGCTCCCTTATGACAAGCTGGTGATCGCCACCGGCTCCTTCCCGTTCGTGCCGCAGATCGAAGGCAAGGACCGCAAGGACTGCTTCGTCTACCGCACCATCGAAGACCTGGAAGCCATGCAGGAATGCGGCGCGCGCTCCAAGACCGGCGTGGTGATCGGCGGCGGCCTGCTTGGCCTGGAATGCGCCAAGGCGCTGAAGGACCTGGGCCTGGAAACCCACGTCGTTGAATTCGCACCGCGCCTGATGGCGGTGCAGGTCGATGATGGCGGCGGCCGTGTGCTGCGCCAGAAAATCGAAGACCTGGGCGTGACCGTCCACACCGGCAAGAACACCACCGCCATCGTGGCCGGTGAAAGCGGCACCCACCGCATGATGTTCGCCGACGGTACTTCGCTCGACACCGACATGATCGTGTTCTCCGCCGGCATCCGCCCACGCGACTACCTGGCGCGCGAATGCGGCCTGGAAGTCGGCCCGCGCGGCGGCATTGCGATCAACAATCACTGCCAGACCAGCGACCCGGACGTGTACGCGATCGGCGAGTGCGCGCTGTGGAACGGCCAGGTATACGGCCTGGTGGCGCCAGGCTACGACATGGCCCGCGTCACCGCGCGCCATATCAGCGGCGACGCCACCGCCGAATTCGGCGGCGCCGACATGAGCACCAAACTGAAGCTGATGGGCGTGGACGTGGCCAGCATCGGCGACCCGCATGCCAAGGCGGAGGGCGCGCGCAGCTACCAGTTCACCGACGAACGCAAGCAGGTGTACAAGAAGATCGTGGTTTCCGACTGCGGCAAGTTCCTGCTGGGCGGCGTGATGGTGGGCGATGCCGGCGAATACGGCACGCTGCTGCAAATGATGCTGAACAAGATCGAATTGCCGGAAGCGCCGGAATTCCTGATCCTGCCGCAGTCCGACGGCGCCGCCAAGCCAGGCCTGGGCGCGGATTCGCTGCCGGATTCGGCCCAGATCTGCTCCTGCAACGACGTCAGCAAGGGCGCCATCTGCGCTGCAGTGGCCAGTGGCGCCACCAGCATCGGCGCCATCAAGAAATGCTGCAACGCCGGCACTTCCTGCGGCGGCTGCGTGCCGCTGGTGACCACCATCATGAAGGCGGAGATGAAGAAGCAGGGCATGGACGTGAACAACCACGTCTGCGAGCACTTCCCGCACTCGCGCCAGGAGCTGTTCCACCTGATCCGCGTCGGCCAGATCAAGTCCTTCGAAGACCTGCTGGCACGCCATGGCAAAGGCCTGGGCTGCGACGTCTGCAAGCCGCTGGCGGCAAGCATCTTCGCCACCTGCTGGAACGACTTCGTACTGAAGAAGGAACACGCCAGCCTGCAGGACTCGAACGACTACTTCCTGGGCAATATCCAGAAAGACGGCACCTACTCGGTGGTGCCGCGCATGCCGGGTGGCGAAGTCACCCCGGAAGGCTTGATCGCCGTCGGCCAGGTCGCCAAGAAGTACGGCCTGTACACCAAGATCACCGGCGGCCAGCGCGTCGACCTGTTCGGCGCACGCGTCGAGCAGCTGCCGGCCATCTGGGAAGAGCTGATTGCCGCCGGCTTCGAAACCGGGCACGCTTACGGCAAGTCACTGCGCACTGTGAAGTCCTGCGTCGGCTCGACCTGGTGCCGTTACGGCGTGGATGATTCGGTCGGCCTGGCCATCGAACTGGAAAACCGCTACAAGGGCCTGCGCACCCCGCACAAGATCAAGTTCGGCGTGTCCGGCTGCACCCGCGAGTGCGCCGAAGCGCAGGGCAAGGACGTCGGCATCATCGCCACCGAAAAAGGCTGGAACCTGTACGTGTGCGGCAACGGCGGCATGAAGCCGCGCCATGCCGAGCTGCTGGCTTCCGACCTGGACAAGGCAACCCTGGTGGCCTACATCGACCGCTTCCTCATGTTCTACAGCCGCACCGCCGACCGCCTGCAGCGCACCAGCACCTGGCGTGAAAACCTGGAGGGCGGCCTGGATTACCTGAAGGACGTGATCATCAAGGACAAGCTGGGCATCAACGCAGAGATGGAAGAAGACATGCAGCGTGTGGTCGATACCTACGCCTGCGAATGGAAAGAAGCCGTCAACAATCCAGAAACGCGCGCCCGCTTCCGCCACTTCGTCAACAGCCCGGAAGCAGACAGCAACGTTGTCTTCATGGAGGAGCGCGGCCAGATCCGTCCCGCCACCGTGGAAGAACGCAAGACCATCCCGATCAAAGCCATCGCCTGAGGAGAGAGACCATGCACCGTGATACCCAAGCCTCCGCCTGGACCGCCGTTTGCGGCGTCGAAGAAATCGTCCCCAACACCGGCGTCTGCGCCCTGCTGCAAGGCCAGCAGGTCGCTGTGTTCCGCATGAACGACGGCGCGGAAAGCCGCGTCTTCGCGATTGGTAATTACGATCCGAATGCGGAAGCGTCCGTGCTGTCGCGCGGCCTGGTCGGCAACCTGGGCGAACGCCTGGTGGTCGCCTCGCCCATCTACAAGCACCATTTCGACCTGCAAACCGGCGAATGCCTGGAAGCGCCGGAACATTCCGTGCCAACCTGGCCCGCGCGCATCGAAGGCGGAAAGGTCTGGGTCGGGGCATGAAGCCCGCCCTGGTCGTCATCGGCAACGGCATGGCCGGCATGCGCACGGTCGAGGAGCTGCTCAAGCTCGATCGTGACATGTACGACATCACCGTTTTCGGCGCCGAGCCGCACGGCAACTACAACCGCATCCTGTTGTCGCCGGTGCTGGCGGGCGAGAAGACGGTCGACGACATCATGCTCAACACGCGCGAGTGGTATGAGCAGAACCGCATCACCCTGCATGCGGGCGACCCGGTCGAGTACATCGACCGCAAGCGCCGCCTGGTGCGCGCCCGTTCCGGCCTGGAAGTGCGCTATGACCGCCTGCTGATCGCCACCGGCTCGCGTCCCTTCATCATTCCGGTACCGGGCCACCAGCTGCCGGGCGTGCTGGCTTTCCGCGATATCCAGGACGTTGAATCGATGCTGGAAGCGGCACGCAACCATCGCCACGCGGTGGTGATCGGCGGCGGCCTGCTTGGCCTGGAAGCAGCCAACGGCCTGCAGCGCCAGGGCATGCACGTCACCGTGGTGCACGTGACGGACTCGCTGATGAACCAGCAGCTCGACAAGCCGGCGGCGCAGCTGCTGCAAAAGGCGCTGGAAGCCAAGGGCCTGGTGTTCCGCATGGAAGCGCAGACCAGCGAGATCGTCGGCACCGACCGCGTGAGCGCCGTGCGCTTTGCCGACGGCAGCGAGATTCCCGCCGACCTGGTGGTGATGACCGCCGGCGTGCGCCCCAATATCGAACTGGCCCGCCGCAGCGGCCTGCATTGCGAGCGCGCCATCGTGGTGGACGACACCCTGCAAAGTTTCGATCCGCGCATCTACGCGGTCGGCGAATGTGTGCAGCACCGCCGCGCCACCTTCGGCCTGGTGGCGCCGATCTGGGAGCAGGCGCGTGTCTGCGCCGCCCACCTGGCAGGCGCAGGGCACCGCCGCTACGTGCAGCAAGCCACCCCGACCCGCCTCAAGGTAACCGGAGTAGACCTGTACTCGGTCGGCGACTTTATCGGTGGCGAAGGCAGCGAAGACCTGGTGCTGCGCGATCCGCGCCGCGGCGTCTACAAGCGCCTGGTGCTCGACGGCGGCCGGGTCACCGGCGCCGTGCTGTATGGCGACGTGCAGGACGGGCCGTGGTACTTCGACCTGATCCAGAACCGCACCGACATCTCGTCGATGCGCAACCATCTTTTGTTTGGGCAGGCGCTTTGCGCGCAGGCTGCGTGAGAACATGATTAAGACGACGTGCGCCTATTGTGGTGTGGGTTGCGGTGTCACAGCGACGCCGCGTGGCGATGGCGGGTTTGATATTGCCGGCGACGCCGCGCATCCCGCCAACCAGGGGCGCTTGTGCGTGAAGGGCTCGGCTCTCGGCGAGACGATCGGCCTTGAAGGACGCCTGCTGTATCCGATGATGCGCGAGCGCGGCGGCGATGGCTCGCTGCAGCGCGTGGCATGGGGGGAGGCGCTCGACCACGTGGCGGACAAATGGCGCGCCATCATCGACGAGCACGGCCCGGATGCCGTGGCCTTCTATGTCTCCGGGCAGTTGCTGACCGAAGACTATTACGTCGCCAACAAGCTGGTCAAAGGTTATATCGGCAGCGCCAACATCGACACCAACTCGCGCCTGTGCATGTCGTCCGCCGTGGCCGGCCACAAACGCGCCTTCGGCGAAGACGTGGTGCCGGTCAATTACGAGGACATCGACCATGCCGACATGGTCGTCCTGGTCGGCTCCAACCTGGCCTGGTGCCACCCGATCCTGTTCCAGCGCCTGACGCGGGCGAAGGAAGCGCGTCCCGGCATGAAGATCGTGGTGATCGATCCGCGCCGCACCGCTACCTGCGAACTGGCCGACCTGCACCTGCCGATCAAGCCGGGCACCGACGTCTGGCTGTTCAACGGCCTGCTGGCCTACCTGTCCCGCATTGGCGCCGTCGACGCCGCATTCGTTGCCGCCCACACCAATGGCCTGGAGGACGCGCTGGCCGCCGCCACGCTGACGCCGGAAGAGGTGGCGCGCGCCTGCCGCCTGAACCTGCAGGACCTGATGGAGTTCTACGAATCCTTCGCCGCTACCGCGAAAGTGATCACCGGCTTCTCGATGGGTGTGAACCAGTCCAGCGCAGGCACGGACAAGGTGAACAGCATCATCAACTGCCACCTGATCGGCGGTCGCATCGGCAAGCAGGGCATGGGCCCGTTCTCGATCACCGGCCAGCCGAACGCCATGGGCGGCCGCGAAGTGGGCGGGCTGGCGAACATGCTCGCTGCGCACCTGGACCTGGATAACGCTGCCCATCGCGATGCCGTGCAAACGTTCTGGGAATCGCCGCGCATCGCATCGCGACCGGGCTTGAAGGCGGTCGACCTGTTCGAGGCAATCGAAGCCGGCAAGGTGAAAGCGGTGTGGGTGATCGCCACCAACCCGGTTGTCAGCCTGCCGAACGCCGACCAGGTGCGCCGCGCGCTGGAGCGCTGCGAGCTGGTGGTCGTCTCCGATGTCGTGCGCGACACCGACACCAATGCCTATGCCGACGTTTTGCTGCCGGCCCTGGCATGGGGCGAGAAGGATGGCACGGTCACCAACTCCGAGCGCCGCATCTCGCGCCAGCGCCCCTTCCTGCCGGCGCCGGGCGAGGCGAGGGCCGATTGGCTGATCCTGTCGCAGTTCGCGCTGCGCATGGGCTACGACGGCTTTGGCTATTCCAGCGCCGCCGAAATCTTCACCGAACACGCCCGCCTGAGCGCCTTCCGCAACGGCCCCGCCGAATTGCCGCGCGCCTTTGACATCGGCGCCCTGGCCACGCTCGGCGAATCCGCCTATGACGCGCTGCTGCCGACGCAATGGCCGGCCCCGGCGTCCGCAGCCGGCGTTGCGGCGCATGGTGCTGGCCATCCCTTCGCCGACGGCCGCTTCTCACACGCCGATGGCCGCGCGCGTTTCGTGGCCACCGTGCCGCGCTCTCCAGCCAACCTGCCGGACGTGGAATACCCGATCACCCTCAACACGGGCCGCGTACGCGACCACTGGCATACCATGACCCGTACCGGCCGCGCACCCAAGCTGGCCGACCACGTGCCGGAATCCTTCATCGACATGCACCCGCAAGATGCCCTGCTGTGCGGTGTCAAGGAAGGCGAGCTGGCGCGCGTGACAAGCCAATGGGGCAGCGTGATCGCCCGCGTGCAGCATGGCGGCGGCATCGCTCGCGGCAGCGCCTTCGTGCCGATTCACTGGAATAACCAGACCGCATCGGATGCCCGTGTTGGCGCCGTGGTGAACCCGGTGGTCGATCCAGTCTCCGGCGAACCGGAATTCAAGCACACGCCGGTGATCGTCGACCGCTTCCCGGTCAAATGGCACGGTTTCATCCTCAGCCGCGGCGCACTGCAGCTGGATGCGCTCGCCTACTGGACCAAGGTGCAAGGCAAGGATTTCCAGCGCTACGAGCTGGCTGGCCGCAACGCCATCAGCGACTTCGGACAATGGGCGCGCCAGCTGCTCGGCATTGAGGACGACGACGCCGACTGGCTCGAGTACTCCGACCGCACTTCTGGCGTCTTCCGTGCCGTGCACCTGGTCGACGACCGCATTGCACAGTGCATCTTCATCTCGGCGCGTCCCGATCTGCCTACGCGCCAATGGCTGGCCAGCCTGTTCGACAAGCCGCTGCTGGAGATCGCCGACCGGGCAGCCCTGCTGGCGGGGCGTCCGATCGCGGCAGGCGCCGACACCGGCCCGACGGTCTGCTCCTGCTTTGGCGTAGGCCGCAACACTATCTGCAATGCGATCCGCGAGCAGAACCTGACCACGCCGGCACAGATCACAGCCTGCGTGAAAGCCGGCGGCAATTGCGGCTCTTGCGTACCGGAGCTGAAGAAACTGCTGAGCGAAGTGCGTGTGGAGGAAATCGCGTAAAACCTGCCTGTGGTAGAGTTGTCATGGGAGCGCATCATGAGCATCCGTGACAACTTTACCTACACGGACATGGATGAGTGGCTCAACGAAAAACGAGTCACCGAAGTGGAATGTCTGGTGCCGGACCTGACCGGCGTCGCGCGCGGCAAGATCGTGCCGAGGGCGAAATTTACCGACGAACGGGGCATGCGCATCCCGGAAGCGGTACTCGGCATGACGGTTACCGGCAACTCCCCTCAGGACGATGCCGCCTACGACCGCGCCATCTCTCCCACCGACCGCGACATGATCCTGAAGGCTGACCCCACCACCATCACCATGGTGCCATGGGCCGCCGACCCGACCGCGCAAGTGATCCACGACTGCTATTTCAGCGATGGCAGGCTGGTTGATTTTGCGCCGCGCTCCGTGCTGCGCCGCGTGCTCAAGCTGTACGAAGACAAGGGCTGGTGCCCGATTGTCGCGCCGGAACTGGAGTTCTACCTGACCGACAAGAACTCCGATCCGGACTTGCCGCTGAAGGCGCCCATCGGCCGCAGCGGCCGCGCCGAAACCAGCCGCCAGGTCTACAGCATCGACGCCGTCAACGAGTTCGATCCGCTGTTCGAGGACATCTACGACTACTGCGACATCATGGGCCTCGACGTCGACACACTGATCCACGAGATCGGCGCCGGGCAGATGGAGATCAACTTCCTGCACGGCGAGCCGCTGGGACTCGCCGACAATGTTTTCTATTTCAAGCGCACCTTGCGCGAAGCAGCCATCAAGCACCACATGTACGCCACCTTCATGGCCAAGCCCATGGCCGGCGAACCCGGCTCCGCGATGCACGTGCACCAGAGCGTGCTCGATTGCCGCACGCGGAAGAACATCTTCAGCGATGAAGACGGCGCCCCGTCGCAGCTGTTCAAGTACTACATCGGCGGACTGCAGCGCTTCATGCCTGCTGCGCTGGCGATCGCCGCGCCCTATGTGAATTCCTACCGCCGGCTGGTACGGCACACGGCTGCGCCGATCAATGTCCAGTGGGGCATGGACAACCGCACCGTCGGCTTCCGTGTACCGGAATCGGGTGTGCAGGACCGCCGCGTGGAGAACCGCATCATCGGCGCCGACGCCAATCCCTACCTCGCTTTAGCGGTGACCCTGGCCTGCGGCTACCTCGGCATGACAGAACAGGTCGAACCCACCGACCCCACGGCAGGCAGCGCCTACGACATGGCTTACGAGCTGCCGCAAGGCCTGCCCGAAGCTCTGCGCGCGCTACGCTCCGAAGAAAAACTGCACCAAGTGCTGGGCGAACGCTTCATCGACGTCTACGCCGCCGTGAAAGACCTCGAACACCAGGAATTCATGCGCGTCATCAGCCCTTGGGAACGCGAGCACCTGCTGTTGCATGTCTGATATCAAATTACGGGCCTGTTGCGTGCTTAAAAAATTTCCGTTATATTGAACGTACTGTTCTGTATATCGGACTTGTTCAGCAAGCCGGTATCTTGAATAAATTGCATCAAGAGTCGGTTTTATCCGACGCCAACCTGCCTACCCGGGCAAGGTGGAAGCCATCACGGCGATGCGGCCTATTAACGGCAACGAAGCGGGCGCACATGGATTGCTCCGAATCGAGCCAAGAGTTCAGGAGAAAACCATGAGCATTCAAGCGTCCTACACCCCAGCCCAAGACCTCAGCGCATGGCGCGACCAGTTCCGCCTCACGCACACCTTCCATCTCTCGCTGGGCGCAAATGAGCCTGTCGCCGGCCAGCTTGATTCGATCCTGAAAAACTCAAACGCGACGATCGAAAAATGGGTGATCTCGCGCCGTGGCGGCCATTACGACCACTGTATTACCGTTGAAGGCATCGGCGACGAATCGGCGCGCGAATTGCGCAAGGAATTCGCCAGCCTGAATGGCGAGATCAAGGTGCACGTCGAACACATGGTCCATTTTGGCAATTGATTCACCATGATATATTGCCAATTTGCCCAGCCATCGACAGGATGCGAAGCTCCAAATGCTTAAACGTCTTTTCCCATTAGTGGTGTGTTTCGGCTTGGCCACCGTTTCACTGGGTGCGGCCGGCCAGGAATTGACCAGGTATCCCACCGAAATTGCAGATTTCGCGCAGTGGGAAAAATTTCCCGCGGAATGCGCCGGTTATCGCCGCGCTACAATCAGGGCCTATGCGCCAGCGCTGACGGACTACTCAGTTGCATATCAGAGTTATGGCGGCACGCTGCAAAACGCGGTGACGCTATTCTTTTATCCGCGCCTGAAGGATACTTCCGTCCAGCTACGGGCCGAAGAATCCGAGGTATTGAATGCCCATCAAGACGCATATGTCGCGAATCGACGCGCTATCACTCTTGAATCGCAGGGTAAGAAATACGATGCGTCTTTAATCACGTTTGAGTTTGCAGACACTGTCGCTGGACTCCGGCAGAAGCTGAGTTCTCAATTACTGATTGTGTTCCTGGAAAAGGGAACGTTCAAGGTGCGCAGCACTTCACCTGCGGAACAGGGTGCCGCGGCCGAAGCTGGCCTCCGAGAACTCCTCCAGTGCGTCGCATGGTCGTCTGCCTTGACGAAAGCGGATCTCTAGATACCGCCCATGCAGATGTATTTGATGACCAGGTAGTCTTCGATACCATGTGTCGAGCCTTCGCGGCCCAGACCTGATTGCTTCACGCCGCCGAATGGGGCGATCTCGGTCGAAATCAGGCCAGTGTTCACGCCAACCATGCCGCTCTCCAGTCCTTCCGCCACGCGCCAGATGCGGCCGATATCGCGCGAGTAGAAATAGGCCGCGAGGCCGAACTCGGTGTCGTTGGCCAGTGCCACTGCTTCCTCGTCACTCTTGAACCGGAACAGTGGGGCGAGTGGACCGAAAGTCTCTTCATGCGCGACAAGCATGCCGGCATCCACGTTTGCCAGGACCGTAGGCTGGAAGAAGCTGTGCCCGAGCTCATGGCGCTTGCCGCCTAACAGCAGCTGCGCACCTTTGCCGAGTGCATCCGCGATGTGCTCTTCCACTTTGACGACAGCCTTCTCCTCGATCAGCGGGCCTTGCGTGACGCCGTCATCGGCGCCGTTGCCGACTTTGAGCTTGCGCACCGCTTCCACCAGCCTGGATGCGAAGCTGTCGTACACGCCGTCCTGCACGTAGATGCGGTTGGCGCATACGCAGGTCTGGCCGGCGTTGCGGTACTTGGATGCGATGGCGCCTTCCACTGCTGCATCCAGGTCGGCATCGTCGAAAACGATGAAGGGGGCATTGCCGCCCAGTTCCAGCGACAGCTTTTTGATCGTCGGCGCGCACTGCTCCATCAGCAGCCGGCCCACTGCGGTGGAGCCGGTGAAACTCAGTTTGCGCACGACGGGATTGGAGGTCATCTCACCGCCGATTTCGCGCGAGGCGCCAGTAATCACGCTGAATACGCCTGCCGGAACGCCCGCGCGTTCCGCCAGCACGGCCAGCGCCAATGCGGAGAAAGGCGTCAGTTCCGCCGGCTTGACCACCATCGGGCAGCCTGCTGCCAATGCGGGACCGGCTTTACGCGTGATCATCGCGGCAGGGAAGTTCCAAGGCGTGATGGCGGCGCAGACGCCGATCGGTTCGCGCGTCACGACGACGCGTTTGTCGGGCCACGGCGACGCCAGGGTTTCGCCGGCAACGCGCTTGGCTTCTTCGCCAAACCATTCGATGAATGATGCAGCGTAGGCGATTTCGCCTTTGGATTCAGCCAGCGGCTTGCCTTGTTCGGCGGTCATCAGCGCGGCCAGGTCGTCGGCATTCGCCAGGATGAGGTCATTCCATTTGCGCAGAATGGCAGCGCGCGTCTTGGCCGGCTTCTTGCGCCATTCAGGCCATGCGGCATTCGCTGCCTCGATGGCCCGGCGCGTTTCTGCTGCGCCCATTTTCGGCACGGTGCCTAATACTTCGCCAGTGGCGGGATTGGTGACGCTGATCGTTGCGCCCCCGTCGGCATCGCACCATTGGCCAGCGATAAAACACTGTTGGCGCAGAAGGCTGGGATCTTTCAGGGTCAGCATGATTCACCTCCAAACTAAAAATCCAGTATACCGGGTATCGCGCTGCACGGTTGCCACTTACGCAAATTGGGAATAAGATCAAGCTGCACACTGATAGTTACCGAAAAAACTAAAATGCGCCGCCCCATCGTACTGGTCCCCGCCTGCAGCCAGAAAACCGGCTCCCATCCCAGCTACGCCGCACAAAACAAATACGTTGATGCGGTAGCTGTGGGAGCGCGCTGCCAGCCGTTGTTGGTCCCTCCACTGGGCGACAACACCGATATTGAAAGCCTGCTCGCTCTTGCGGACGGCATCATGCTCACTGGTGCTGCCTCCAATGTGCAGGCCTGCCTGTATGGCCAGGAAACGCTCGACCCATCGCTGCCGGAGGATCCGGCGCGCGATGCAACCACCTTGCCCTTGATCCGCGCCGCGCTGCAGCACGGTATTCCGCTGCTGGCCATTTGCCGCGGCTTCCAGGAAGTGAACGTGGCCCTGGGCGGCACGCTGCACCAGGCGGTGCATACGGTGCCCGGCTTCTTCGACCACCGTGAAGACAAGGCGCAATCGCTGGAGCAGCAATACGCCGCGGCCCACCGCGTCCAACTGGAAAAGGGCGGTTTGCTGGCCCATATTCTTGATGGTGCTAGTGAGATACAAGTGAACTCCTTGCATGGGCAAGGCCTCGACCGGCTGGCGCCGGGACTCCACGTTGAAGCACGCTCCGACGATGGCCTGGTCGAAGCCTATTCCATCGCGGGGGCTGCCGCATTTGCACTGGCCGTGCAATGGCACCCCGAATGGCGGGTGGAAGAGAACCACGATTCCATGCGCTTGTTCAGCGCCTTTGGACTAGCCTGCCGCGTGCACAGGGACCGCATCCCTTAGGTAGCTTTCCTTCAGTAGTGCTGTTTCTAAACTACCTGAGAGGAAGCTATGGCAATCCGCGAAAATTTCAGTTATACCGATATGGACGAGTGGCTCAATGAAAAGCGAGTCACCGAAATCGAATGCCTGGTCCCCGACCTGACCGGCGTCGCGCGCGGCAAAATTCTCCCGCGCGGAAAGTTCACCCAGGAGCGCGGCATGCGCATTCCTGAAGCGGTGCTTGGCATGACCGTCACCGGCAATTACCCGACTGAGGATGACGCCTACGACCGCGCCATTTCCAGCACTGACCGCGATATGATCCTGAAGGCTGACCCGACTACCATCACCATGGTGCCATGGGCCGCCGACCCGACTGCGCAAGTGATCCACGACTGCTATTTCAGCGATGGCAGGCTGGTTGATTTTGCGCCGCGCTCCGTGCTGCGCCGCGTGCTCAAGCTGTACGAAGACAAGGGCTGGTGCCCGATTGTCGCGCCGGAACTGGAGTTCTACCTGACCGACAAGAATTCCGATCCCGACCTCCCGCTGAAGGCGCCCATCGGCCGCAGCGGCCGTGCCGAAACCAGCCGCCAGGTCTACAGCATCGATGCGGTGAACGAGTTCGACCCGCTGTTCGAGGACATCTACGACTACTGCGACATGATGGGCCTCGACGTCGACACACTGATCCACGAGATCGGCGCAGGCCAGATGGAGATCAACTTCCTGCACGGCGAGCCGCTGGGCTTGGCGGACAAGGTGTTCTTCTTCAAGCGCACCTTGCGTGAAGCGGCGTTGAAGCATCATATGTACGCCACCTTCATGGCCAAGCCCATGGCGGGCGAGCCCGGATCGGCGATGCACATCCACCAGAGCGTGGTGGATCAACACGGCTGGAACATCTTCAGCAACAAGGATGGTTCACCATCGCAGCTGTTCAAAGCCTATATCGGCGGCCTGCAGCGCTATATGCCGAGCGCCCTCGCGATAGTCGCGCCTTATGTGAATTCATATCGCCGCCTGGTGCGCCATACTGCCGCACCGATCAACATCCAGTGGGGCATGGACAATCGCACCGTCGGCTTCCGTGTGCCGGAATCGGGCGTGCAGGACAGGCGCGTGGAAAACCGCATCATCGGCGCCGACGCCAATCCCTATCTTGCACTGGCGGTGACACTGGCTTGCGGCTACCTTGGCATGACTGAAGCGCTGGAGCCAACCGCGCCCACGACCGGCAGCGCTTACGAAATGAAGTACGAGTTGCCGCAAGGGTTGCCGGAGGCGCTGAAAGTGCTGCGCAGCGAAGACAAGCTGCGCTTCGTGCTGGGTGAAAGGTTCATCGACGTGTATGCCGCAATCAAGGACCTGGAGCACCAGGAGTTCATGACCGTCATCAGCCCGTGGGAGCGTGAGCACCTGCTGCTGCACGTTTGAGGAGGCGATCATGGACGATACCAAGACAATGCAGGCGAGCGACCACGCGCATTACCTGCATCCATTCACCGATCACAAGGCGCTCGGCGAGCGCGGCGTGCGCGTGATGGTGCGCGGCGAGGGCATCTACTTGTGGGATTCCGAAGGCAAGAAGATTTTGGACGGCATGTCGGGCCTGTGGTGCGTGAACCTGGGCTACGGCCGGCACAGCATCTCCAAAGCGGTGTTCGAACAGATGGAAACGCTGCCGTTCTACAACAGCTTCTTCAACACCACCAACGTGCCGGCAGTGAAGCTGGCCGAAAAGCTGGCGCGCATTGCACCGCCGGGCTTCGAGCATGTGTTCTTCACCGGGTCCGGCTCGGAGGCGAACGACACCAATGTGCGCATGGTGCGCCGCTATTGGGACTTGAAAGGCCAGCCGCAGCGTCACACCATCATCAGCCGCTTCAACGCCTACCACGGCAGCACCATGGCTGGCGCTTCGCTGGGCGGCATGGAGGGCATGCATGCGCAGGGCGGCTTGCCGATCCCGGGCATCGTGCATATCCGCCAGCCGAACTACCTGGAAGCTGGGCGCGGCATGAGCGAAGACGAATTCGGCATCGAGGCCGCATCGTGGCTGGAAGAGAAGATCCTCGACGTCGGACCGGAAAAGGTGGCTGCCTTCATCGGCGAACCAATCCAGGGCGCCGGCGGCGTCGTGATCCCGCCGAGCACCTATTGGCCGGAGATCCAGCGCATCTGCGACAAATACGGCATCCTCATCATCGCCGACGAGGTCATCACCGGCTTTGGCCGCACAGGGCAGATGTTTGCCAGTGAGCTGTTCGGCATCAAACCGGACCTGATCACCTTCGCCAAGGGCGTCACTTCGGGCTACATACCGCTGGGCGGCGTGCTGGTTGGTGAACGGGTGGCGGAGGTGTTGATCGGGCAGGGCGGCGAGTTCGCTCATGGCTTCACGTATTCAGGGCACCCGGTGGCTTGCGCGGCCGCGCTCGAGTCCATCCGCATCCTCGAGGAAGAAAAAATAGTGCAGCGGGTGCGCGAAGATACCGGGCCATACCTGGCGCAACGCTTCGCCACGCTGTCCGATCATCCGCTGGTGGGCTATGCGAACAGTTGCGGCTTCGTTGCCGGCCTAAACCTGGTGCGGCGCAAGGGACCAACGATCCACGGCCACGAATACTTCGATCCGAAGCTGGAAGTTGGCATGGTGTGCCGGGGCTATATGTTCAATAATGGCATGATCATGCGCGCCGTTGGCGACCGCATGATCATTGCACCGCCGCTCATCATGACGCGCGGGCAGATCGACGAAATGGTTGCCCTGATCCGGCGCTGCCTTGACGATACCTATGCAGACCTGAAGCAGAGAGGATGGATGTGAGCCATGGCGAAGGAAACGATCAACTGGCATGACCGCGCCAAGGCGCTGACCCTCGACGGCCGCGCCTTCATCAATGGCGAGCGGACCTGGTCGCGCGCTGAACGCAAGTTCGACAACCTGTCGCCCATCGACGGCCGTTACCTGTCGCAGACGGCGCGCTGTGATGCGGCTGACGTCGACCACGCTGTGGCCATGGCGCGCCGCGCTTTCGAGGGCGGGCGCTGGGCGGGCCAGGCGCCGGCGCAGCGCAAGCGCGTGCTGCAGAAGTTCGCCGACCTGATGATGCAGCACAAGGAAGAATTGGCGCTGCTGGAAACGCTGGATATGGGCAAGCCGATCAAATACAGCCTGGTGGTCGATGTTTCACTGGCCGCCAACTGCATCCGCTGGTATGGCGAGGCGATCGACAAGGTGTATGGAGAAATCGCACCAACGCCGGCCAATTCGCTGGCCCTGATTACACGCGAGCCGGTCGGCGTGGTGGCGGCCATCGTGCCGTGGAATTATCCGCTGCTGATGGCAGCCTGGAAGATCGCGCCGGCGCTGGCAGCCGGCAACAGCGTCGTACTCAAGCCTTCCGAAAAGTCGCCGCTGTCCGCGCTGCGGCTGGCGGAGCTGGCGTTCGAGGCGGGTATTCCTGCGGGCGTGTTCAATGTGCTGCCCGGCTACGGCAACGAGGCGGGCGCCGCGCTGGCCCTGCATATGGACGTCGACTGCATCGGTTTCACCGGTTCCACCCGCACCGGCAAGCAGATCATCCAGATGGCGGGGCAGTCGAACCTGAAGCGCGCATGGATGGAGCTGGGCGGCAAGTCGGCCAATATCGTCTGCGCCGATTGCCCCGACCTCGACGCGGCGGTGGCCGCTGCCGTGGGTTCGATCTACTTCAACCAGGGCGAGAGCTGCAACGCACCATCGCGCCTGTTTGTCGAAGAATCGATCAAGGACAAGTTCCTGGAGAAGGCGCTGGCCATGGTGCCGGACTATGCGCCCGGCGACCCGCTCGACGAGAAAACCGTGATGGGCGCGATTGTCGATTCCATCCAGATGAAGACTGTGATGGGCTATATCGACTCCGGCCGGGAAGAAGGGGGCAAACTGCTCGCCGGTGGCAATGCCGTGCGCAAGGAGACCGGCGGTTTCTATGTGGAGCCTACGCTGTTCGACGGTGTGCAGAACACCATGAAGATTGCGCGCGAAGAGATTTTCGGACCGGTGCTCTCGGTACTGTCGTTCACTGACATGGATGAAGCGGTGAAGCAGGCAAACGACACGCCATACGGACTGCACGCGGCGGTATGGACTTCGGACATCTCGAAGGCGATCCGCACTTCGCGGGCGCTGAAAGCGGGCACCGTGCACGTCAACCAGTACGATGGCGACGACATCACGGTGCCGTTTGGCGGCTACAAGCAGTCAGGCAATGGCCGCGACAAGTCGCTGCACGCCTTCGACAAATATACCGAGTTGAAGACGACCTGGATCCAGGTCTAGGCCCTCAAGCGCCGCAGCACTTCTTGAACTTCTTGCCGCTGCCGCAAGGACAAGGATCGTTTCGGCCAGCCTTTTCCACCTTGGGTTGCGGCGCGTGGAAGAAGGCGTTGATCTTGATGACGGACGGGGTTACCTTGGCGGCGTTCACCGGCGGCTGGAACGGCACCAGCAAGGCAGGCTGCTGGGCGCGCAGCGGCGCCCAGGCTTCTGCCGCGAGGGCTACGCCGGCCGTGAATCCTTCGCACCAGGCCTCTGCCGTCCAAGTCCCACCGCATTCGTAAATTGGCTCAAAGCTGCCTGGATCTTTCTGCATCCACAGGCGCATGTAGTCGTGATGGCGTATGGCCAGCGCTGCGGCTTCGTCATTGCCGGGCGCGCCGCCCCAGACTTCAGGCAGCCATCGTTCCGGCGCCACCTCGGCCGGGCCAACCACCAGCGCGGTCAGGAAGCCTTCCAGCTTCGCGACATCCATGCTCTGCGGGCCCATTTCGGCCAGCAGGTCGTCGAGGCGGTCGTACTCGTCGTCGTCGAGCGGAGTACTCATGCCTCAGAAGCAGTGTTCAAGCGCCGGGAAGGTGCCGCCCTTGACGGCATCGACATAGGCCGACACCGCAGCCTGGATCGAAGTCTGGCCCTCCATGAAGTTCTTCACGAAGCGCGCTTTACGGCCTGGGAATACACCCAGCATATCGTGCATGACCAGCACCTGGCCCGAGCAATCAGGACCGGCCCCAATGCCGATGGTGGGCATCGACAGCATATCGGTCACTTCCTTGCCCAGTGCGGTAGGGATCGCTTCCAGCACCACCATCGCGGCGCCGGCCGCCTGCAGCTTCAGCGCGTCCTGCTTCAGCAGTTCCGCGCTTTCGACCGTCTTGCCTTGCACCTTGTAGCCGCCCAGGGTGTGCACCGATTGCGGGGTCAGGCCCAGGTGCGCACAGACAGGGATCGAACGTTCGACCAGGAAGCGCACGGTTTCAGCCACCCAGGCGCCGCCCTCGATCTTCACCATGTGCGCGCCAGCCTGGACCAGCTGCACCGCGTTGTTGAAGGCCGATTCCGGCGTGGCGTAGGAGCCGAAGGGCATGTCGGCCAGGATCAGCGCATTCTTGGCGCCGCGAGCGACGGCAGCGGTGTGGTAGGCGACTTCCTGCACGGTGACCGGCAGGGTCGACTGGTGGCCGTTGCAAACCATGCCCAGGGAATCGCCGATCAGCAGCACTTCCACGCCGCAGCTGTCCATCATGGACGCGAAGCTGGCGTCGTAGCAGGTCAGCATGGTGATCTTATCGCCGGCTGCCTTCAGGGCGTTGATCGATGGGATCGTGACTGCCTTGGTTGGAACGGCGCGGGTGGGCGCCGGGTAGGGGTTTTGCAGGTTGCCAGACATGGTATGTCCTCAAATTCGGAAAACGATATTCTAACTGCGGAAAATAGAGGATGTGATCTGAAACCCGGTAAACCAGCCGGATGGCCGTCCCGTCAGACCCAAGGGGCAGACCCTGAATGATCTCGCTGCTAACGGTTGAGCAGACAGTGTTAGAGGCGGATGATACCTTGGTCGGCAACCGCCGGCGCGAAATCGGCCGCGCGGCTAAGGCCCGGAAGCACCACTTCCGGCGCCAGCTCCAGCAGCGGCATCAGCACAAACGCGCGCAGATGCATGCGTGGATGCGGCACGGTCAAGGTGTCCGTAGCAATCTGCTCATCGCCATACAGCAGCAAATCCAGGTCCAGAGTGCGCGGCGCGTTGAAGTAAGGCCGCTCGCGGCCATGCGCCTGTTCGATAGCGAACAAGGCCTCCAGCAATGCCTGCGCCGGCAGTGAGGTGCTCAGGCGAGCAACCGCATTGATGTAATCGTCGCCCGAGGAGTCAATCGGCGCCGTGCGATACAGCGAAGACACCGCCTCCAGCGTAACGCCCGGCAGCTTGCGCAGGCGCTCGAAGGCATCGAGCACATTGGCCCGCGCGTCGCCCAGGTTGGCGCCGATGCCGATATAGGCCGTAACCGCCATCAAGCTTCGCCGGCAGGCGCATTGCCACCGCCGCCGCTGCGGCGGCCACGGCGCGGACGCCGGCGGCGCTTGCGTGCCGGCGCTTCACCTTCCGGACGAGGATTCAGGAAATCGTCATCGTCGGCCTCGTCGCCCTCATCGGCGTCGTGGTTTGCGGCGGCCAGGTCGGCGCCGCCTTCAGCGCCAGCGTCGGCATCCTTGCGGCCGCGGCGCGGAGCGGGTTTCTTCTTCTTGCCGCTGCCGGACGACGCGGCCGACACCAGCTCGGCGCGCATGCTCTCGTCACCCTCGTAGAACGCCGTCCACCAGTCGCCCAGTTCACGGTCGATCTCGCCGGAAGCGCAGCGCAGCAGCAGGAAGTCGTAGCCGGCGCGGAAGCGCAGATGCTCCAGCAGCTTGTATGGATTCTTACCGTTGCGGCGCTCAAAGCGCGGCTGCATGGCCCAGATGTCGCGCATGTCGGAACCGATCTTGCGCTGGATGGCCAGCTTCTCGGTCTGCGACTCCAGCACTTCGTCCGCCGCCATATGCAGTGCAGGAATCGGGAACTCGCCCGAAGCCTGGTAAGCCTGCCACTTCTCCAGTACCTGGTGCCACAGCAGGGAGGCGAACAGGAAGCCCGGCGACACGGTCTTGCCGGCCATGACGCGCTTGTCGGTGGAGTCCAGCGCCAGCGTCACGAACTTGGTGCCCATCGGCTGCTCCAGCACCACGTCCAGCATTGGCAGCAGGCCATGGTGCAAGCCTTCCTTGCGCAGCTGCTGCAGGCAGGCCAGGGCCTGGCCGGAGGTCAGCAGCTTGAGCATTTCGTCGAACACGCGTGCCGCAGGCACGTTGTCGATCAGCGGCGCCATCACGCCGATCGGTGCAGCAGTCGAACGTTCGATGGAGAAATTCAGCTTGGCCGCAAAGCGCACCACGCGCAGCATGCGCACCGGATCTTCGCGGTAGCGCGCTTCCGGCTGGCCGATGATGCGCAGCGTCTTGGCGCGGATGTCTTCAATGCCGCCGTGGTAGTCCAGCACTTCCTGCGTCGCAGGGTTGTAATACATGGCGTTGATGGTGAAGTCGCGCCGTTCCGCGTCTTCCGCCTGGGAGCCGAAGGTGTTATCGCGCAGCACGCGGCCATGCTCGTCCTTTGGTGCATTGTCGGTGGCGGTGCCGCGGAAGGTGGTCACTTCCAGCAGGTCCTGGCCAAACATCACGTGCACGATCTGGAAGCGGCGGCCGATGATGAAGGCGCGGCGGAACAGGCGCTTGACCTGCTCCGGCGTGGCATTGGTGGCGACGTCGAAGTCTTTCGGCTTTACCCCCAGCAGCAGGTCGCGCACGGCGCCGCCCACCACGAAGGCTTCAAAGCCCGCTTCCTGCAGCGTGCTGGTGACGCGGATGGCGTTATTGGACACCATGCGCGGATCAATGCCGTGCTCCTTCGGGCCCAGTACAACGGGTTCGTTGCTGGGACGCGCGTTCTTGACGCCCAGGATCTTGCGGATGAATTTCTTAATCATTGAACAGGTGAATAGATGGCCAGCCTTGCGCGGTCGCGTGTTCGGACAGCTTGGCGTTCGGGTTGGTCGCAATCGGATGGCTGACGATCGACAGCAGCGGCAGGTCGTTGTGGGAATCGCTGTAGAAGTGGACGCTTTCGAAGCTGTCCAGCGAATGGCCCAATTTCTCCAGCCAGGCCTTGGTGTGCACGATCTTGCCTTCGCCCTGGGTCGGCGTGCCGAGCAGCTTGCCGGTGATGCGGCCGGCGGCATCGCGCTCCGGCATCGCGGCAATCAGGTGCTCCACGCCGAAGGCCTGGGCGATCGGCGCCACCACAAAGTGGTTGGTCGCCGTGACGATCGCCACCAGATCGCCCGCGTCGAGATGCTTTTGCAGCAGCGCGCGCGCGGCAGGGCGGATATTCGGCATCACCACTTCGGTCATGTACTGCTGCTGCAGTTCGGCCAGGCGCTCAGGCTCGAAGGAAGCCAGGGTTCCGAGCGAAAATTCCAGGTATTCCACCGGGTCCAGGGTGCCCGCCTGGTACTGGGCGAAGAATTCTTCGTTGCGGCGCTTGAATTGCGCGGCATCGACGGCGCCCACGCGGCACAGGAATTCGCCCCACTCGAAATCGGAATCGATCGGCAGCAGCGTATGGTCAAGGTCGAACAGGGCGAGTTTCATCATTCTTTCGCTTCCTCCTGCAGCCATTCGCGCAGCAGGGGCAGGGTAATCGGGCGTTTGGTTTCCAGGGAATACTGGTCGAGCGAGTCGAGCATCGAGGACAGCGATACCATGTCGCGCTGGAAGTGCGACAGCAGGTAAGGTAGCACACCGGGCGAGAGGATCAAGCCGCGCGCTTCCGCCATTTGCGTCAGCGTTGCAAGCTTTTCGTCGTCGGTCAGGCCATGGATCTGGTACACCAGGCCCCAGCCCATGCGCGTCCGTAAATCCTCGCGCACCGGCAGCACGGCCGGGGCGACCGAGCCCGCGCTCACCATGAAGGCGTTGTTGGCGCGGATCTCGTTGAACAGGGCGAAGGCATCGATCTGGGCCACCGGCGACAGCTTTTCGCAGTCGTCCAGCAGGTACAGGTCCACGTCCGGCGAATACAGGAACTCGGTTTCGATCGAAAACGGCGAAATATAGCGGGCGCGTTCGCTCGAGGCGAGCGCCTTCAGCAGGTGCGACTTGCCTGCGCCAATTTCCCCCCACAGGTAGGCGAAATGCTCGCGGGAGCTGCGTTCGGCGAACTGGCGCATCAGCGCCGCCACCTCCGCATTGCGGCCCACCTCGAAAGACTCGAGGGTGCACACCGGCTCCGCACCCAGGTCAAGCACCAGCTGTTTCATTGGACTTGTCCCGGTATTGTGGACTTTTTGCTAACGTAATCGATCTTCACACTACGCATTATAAAAGCTGCTGCGCAGGTAGTGGCGGCGCAGATGCCTAAATCCCACCATCAAGAGGGCGGAAGCGGGCAAAGCGAGCAGCACGCCGACGAAGCCGAACAGCTGGCCGAAGGCCATCAGGGCGAAAATCACGGCCAGCGGGTCGAGGCCGATACGCTCGCCCACCAGGCGTGGCGTGAGGAAGAAACCTTCCAGCACCTGCCCCACGCCGTAGATGACAGCCACCGCCGCCAGCCCGCTCCAGTCTGAGAATTGCAGCACCGCCGCCATCAGCGCCAGCAGCAGCCCCAGGCCGAAGCCAAGGTAAGGGATGAACACCAGCACCCCGGTCAGGATGCCGACCGGCAGCGCCACGTCGAAACCGGCGACCGTCAGGGCGGAGGAATAATAAATTGCCAACACCAGCATCACCAGCAGCTGGCCGCGCAGGTACTGGGCCAGCAGCTGGTCCGCCTCGCTGGCCATGGCCATGGTGGGCTCGATAAAGCGGCGCGGCACGGCGCCGGCGATATGCGCCAGCAGCTTATGCCAGTCCAGCAGGAAGTAGAACAGCACCACCGGGATCAGCACCAGCGTAGCCACCCAGCCAATGACGGCGCTGCCGCCGGTGCGCACGGAATTGAGCACTGCAGCCCAGATCTGGTCGCCGCTTTCGGCCATTTTTTCCGCCGCCAGCGCCTTGATGGTGGCGCCATCGAGCGTGAAGTCCAAGCCCAGCTGGTGCAGGCGCGGACTCAGGGTGTCATTCAGCTTGGCCAGGAAAGCGGGGATCGCCGCCTGCAGCAGCGGGATCTCCTTTTGCAGCACAGGCACCACGATCAGCAGCAAAGTCGACGCCACGGCCCCAAACAGCACGATGACGATGGCCACCGCCAGCGCGCGCGGCATCTCCCAGCGCCGGAACAGGCGCAGGCGGCATAGCTTGTCGACCGCGGGATTCAAGGCATAGGCGATGATGGCCGCCGCCATGAAAGGCGTTAAAACCGGTCCCAGGACCCAGAGCAGGAAGAAAAATGCCGCCCAGACCGCTACCCAGAATAGCGTTTGTTTTTGATCTGCCGAGAGTGGGAAGGGCATTGGGAAGGGCTTTTTGCGGTGAAAAAAGGCGGTTAACGGAATAAAAAGCGGGGTCAAAACTGCTAAAATAGCGGACTTGCCGTAAAAACGGCCACCGCTTTCTATTCTACCGCCTGTTGCGTTAAACACCATGAGCCAACCTTCGAATGTTTCCCTGTCCTACCGTGACGCAGGTGTCGATATCGACGCCGGCGACGCCCTAGTTGAAGCGATCAAGCCATTCGCCAAGCGCACCATGCGCGAAGGCGTGATGGGCGGCATCGGCGGCTTCGGCGCGCTGTTCGAGATCAGCAAGAAATACAAGGAGCCGGTGCTGGTTTCCGGTACCGACGGCGTCGGCACCAAGCTGAAACTGGCGTTTGAGCTGAACCGCCACGACACCGTGGGCATCGACCTGGTGGCCATGAGCGTGAACGACATCCTGGTGCAGGGCGCCGAGCCGCTGTTCTTCCTCGACTACTTCGCCTGCGGCAAGCTGAATGTTGCTACCGCCACCGACGTAATCAAGGGCATCGCCAAGGGTTGCGAAATCTCCGGCTGCGCGCTGATTGGCGGCGAAACCGCAGAAATGCCATCCATGTACCCGGACGGCGAATACGACCTGGCCGGCTTCGCAGTCGGCGCGGTTGAAAAATCCAAGCTGATCGACGGTTCCAAGATCCAGCCGGGCGACGTGGTGCTGGGCCTGGCCTCCTCGGGCGCCCACTCCAACGGTTACTCCCTGGTGCGCAAGATCATCGAAGTGGCCAAGCCAGACCTGGAAGCCGACTTCCACGGCCGCAAGCTGGCCGACGTGCTGATGGAGCCAACCCGCATCTACGTCAAGCCGCTGCTGGCGCTGATGGAGTCGATGGAAGTCAAAGGCCTGGTGCACATCACTGGCGGCGGCCTGGTCGAAAACATCCCGCGCGTGCTGGCCGATAACCTGACCGCCGAACTGGATGGCAAGTCCTGGACCATGCCACCGCTGTTCAAATGGCTGCAGCAGCATGGCGGCGTAGCCGACGCAGAAATGCACCGCGTCTTCAACTGCGGTATCGGCATGACCGTGATCGTGTCCGCAGAAAACGCCGACGCAGCCGTAGCCCAGCTGACCGCGGCCGGCGAGACCGTGTCCCGCATCGGCAAGATCCGCGCCCGCGCGGAAGGCGAACACCAGACCATCGTCGTATAAGGAAAAAGGGGTACGTCCCCTTTTTCGGAAAAAAAAGGGGACGTACCCCTTTTTTCGAAGAACGGAGCCCCAGCGGCTCCGTTTTTTATTTGGCAATCATGCCCGGTTTGATTTTTCTCAAGCACGATTGAAACGCAATTGAGAATCATTCGCGTTTACGCTAGGATGCGGTTCCCTTAACCAAGAGGACCAACCATGAATGCGCGACTGAAACCGATCGCCGCTGACCCTACCCAGCACAATGCCAGGCAGCGTGGTTTGCAGCGCACTCTCCAAGCCCTGTTCCGCGAACAATTGCTGGAACCGGGACATTTGATCCACGATCATCACGCCAGCTGGCTGCCCCTGTGGGGCCAGCGCGCCATGTTGCGCTTTGAAGGCTTGCGCCTGGGCCG
The DNA here is from genome assembly GCF_009720745.1 of Massilia eburnea. Taxonomy (GTDB): domain Bacteria; phylum Pseudomonadota; class Gammaproteobacteria; order Burkholderiales; family Burkholderiaceae_D; genus Rugamonas; species Rugamonas eburnea. Next base: position 94,570 of record NZ_WNKX01000009.1, read on the forward strand.
CATCGGCAACCTGCAGCTGGATGGCGCCATCTCCCTGATGCAGCCGGGCCGCCCGCCGCAACTTCTTGACTCGCCCTCGGCGTTGCTGGCAGGCGTGGCGCCTTCGCTGCCCGGCCCTCCTGCCGCCGGGGACCTGCAGCGCCTTTCCATCGAGCTGGAAAACAGCACCGCCAACGACGCGCTGTGCCTGGCCTATCGCAGCGGCTGGGCGGATGAACTGTCCGCCAACCTGCGCGAGCGCCACCAGCACTTCCTCGCTGCGCTGCGTGCCTCCCGTCACGCCAATGCGCCGCTGCTGCTGGAGCAATGGGGCACGCTTGGCCATCCCTGGCACCCAAACTACAAGACCAAGCTTGGGCTGGATGCTGCGGAAGTGATGGCGCTGTCGCCCGAATTCCAGGCCCAGTTGCGCGTGCCGCTGGCCGCCCTGCGCACCAGCAAGGCCCATGTGGCCTTCGCCGCGGAAGGCGAAGACTATCGCAGCTGGTTCGGGCGCACCTACCCGCAAGCCTGGCAAGCCTGGCTCGCCGCGATGCAGGCGCGTGGACTGCCGCACGAAGGCTGGCTGCCTTTGCCGCTCCATCCCTACCAGGCCAGCCGCCAGCTGCCGCAACGCTTCGCGCAGGAGATCGCGGACGGCGACCTCCTGCTGCTCGACGCCGAAATGCCGGCCACGCCGACCATGTCTTTCCGCACCGTGGTGCCGTATGGCTCATCGCAGCTGCCGCACTTGAAGCTTCCCGTCTCGTTGCGCCTCACCAGCGTGCAGCGTACCGTCTCGCCCAAATCGGCTGTGATGGGGCCGCGCGTTTCGCGCCTGCTGTCTGCCATCATCGCCAGTGAAGGAGGCTTCGGCGGCTCCCTGGCTATCGTGCCGGAGCAATGCGGCATTCACCTGCTCGACGACGATGATGACCGCGCCCGGCACCTCGCTGCGCTATACCGCGCCAACCCCGCCGCTTGCGTGGCGCCGGGCGCTATGGCCGTCCCGGTCGGCGCATTGTTCGCGGAATCGCCGTTCAGCGGCCGCCCACTGATGACCGAAGCGGTCGCCCTGTGCAGCAGCGATGATGCCGCCGGCGCACAGGAATTCTTCCGCCAGTACGCGGCCACTGCGCTGCGCGCCGTGCTGTCGGCCTATCTGCTGTACGGCGTCGCGTTCGAAGCGCACCAGCAAAACAGCTTCATCGTGCTCGATCAGAACTTCCGCCCCGCGCAACTGCTGGTGCGCGACTTCGGCGATATCCGCATCCACCGGCCGACGCTGGAACGCAGCGGCCACACATTGCAGGCACATCGTCCCGGCCATACCCTGTTCGACGACGCAGGCATCGTGCGCGACAAGCTGCTGCACGCGGTGCTGCTTTGCCACGTCTCTGAACTGGCATTGCTGCTGGCACGCAGCTACGCCTGCGACGAAGACCTGTTCTGGTGTATCTTCGCGCGCGAGCTCTCCACCGCTTTCGACGACCTGCGTGGCCACGCCGATCCGTCCCGCTGGGCGCAGGAACGCGCCGCGCTGCTGGAAGGGGACTGGCCCGCCAAGTCCTTCCTGCGCATGCGCCTGAGCGACAGCTCGGACGACGCTCTGGGCAGCATGCCGAACCCGCTGCGCGAGGCGCTGCGCTGATGGCGGCGCTGCGCTGGCTATTCGCCATCCAGCTGCTGTCGATGGGCGCGATGGAAATGAGCGGGCCATTCTGGCCGCTGCAACTGCGCGCGCTCGGCGATGCCCCGGGTGGACTGGCAGTCGCCAGCGCAGTCGCTTACGCTGGCCCGCTGGTGACGGCGATGCTGTTCACGCCAGTGTGGGGACGCATTGGCGACCGCGTCGGCCACAAGCCGATGCTGCTGCGCGCCTTGCTGGCGCTGGCCGCCACCCAGCTCTGGCTGGCGTTCGCCGGCAGCGCCACTGTGGTGCTGGCAGTGCGCCTGCTGCAAGGCGCGCTGGCTGGCTTCATCGCCGCCGCCCAAGCCTACGGCGCCGGCATCGTGGCGCGCGCCGAACGCGGCGCCCTGATGGCGCGCCTGCAGGTCGCTACCGCGCTCGGCTCCATGCTTGGCCCGCTGGCCGGTGGATTGGCCTACTCCGCCTTCGGCTTTGCCGCAGTCAACGCCATTGCCGCCGCCATATGCCTGGCATGTGCGGCCTGCGCCGCGCGCGTACTTCCCGCAGAAAGGCGGGAAGGCAATCTGGATGGCCTCTCATCCCGCGCTGCATCGCCAGCCGCTTCGCGCGCTTCGAGCGGCTTGGCGCCACAGTCCGTTGCCGTGAATAATGACGCATTGGGCGAAGCCGCTGGGCTGCGCGGCGTGGTGGCCGGACTTCTTGCGGGCATTGTCCTGGTACAGGCGGGCAAGATGATGCCGCAAGGTTTCTTCAGCCTGTATGCCGAACAGGTCCTGCATGCAGCGCCATGGCTGACGGGCCTGTGCTACGGTGCGACCGCCGCCGGCTTGTGCCTGTTCGCACCGTTCTGGGCGAAACAATTCAGGGACAAGCCGCGCGCGTGGGTGCTGCAAAGGATCGAGTGGATATGCTGGGCGTGCGCGGGCATCGTCGCGCTGCAGGCAATCGGCCGCAGCATCGCGCTGGTGCTGGCCGTACGACTGGCCTGGGGCATTGCGATGGCCGCGTTGCTGCCAGTGTTTTACGGGCTGCTGTCCCAGGAAACCTGCGACGCGCAGCAAGGGCGCGTGCTGGGCGCCGGCAACAGCGCCGCCAAGGCAGGCGCGCTGCTTGGCGCTGCAGCGGGCGGCCTGGCCATGGCATGGCTGCCACTGGAGCATATCTTCTGGAGCGTGGCCACTCTGTACATGGTTGCGGCACTTGGCATGCGTGTGTGGCGCGGCCAGGCTGCCGCACAGCCTATTTCCGCGTGAACTCCATGATCCAGTTGGTTTGCCAGCTGCTGCCGTCATCCCAGGAATAGGCCTGCTCCCAGCGGGCCTCGCGCTCGCTGACGCGGGTCCAGGTGAAACGTACGCGGGCGAGGCGGCCTTGATAGACTTCCTCGCCTTCAAAGCGGCCCACGCCGTCGGCATCGAAGCGGCCCACTACCGGCGGCAGCAACATGCCGGTGGCAGGATCGAGGCCGCCGTCGCGGTTGGTCAGCCAGTAGATGCTCCAGCGAGCGGTGACGGGATCGAATACGCGCAGCGTCATCGCCACAAAACCCGGGCGCCAGCCGCCCAGCGGCCGATACTCGTCGTAGTTGCCAATGCCCGCTGGCAGCGCATGCACAAGATTGCTGGCGCGGAAAGTCTCCCAAGGGCTGTCGGGATTGGCGTAATCAGACTGGCGTCTGTTCTGCACCGACCAATCGCCATGCAGGAAATCAAACGCGTGCCGCGCACGTTCGATGTCGGCCGGAGCGGGTGCGGCGCCCGCTGTCCCAGCCACGCCATTTGCCGCCAGCATCAGCGCCCCGATCAGCTTTTTCATGCTCGTCTCCTTGTTGAAAGAAGCGTCATGCTAAGCCGCTAACAGGCGAGAACCTGCCCTATATGCGGCCAGTATCGATAATCGATACCAGGGCGATATTGTTTGGCCTGCGCACGGGCGTGGCGCGAAGATATCCGCCACACAAGAACAGGAGGTCCCGCCATGCTGCCCACAATTTTTGCCGTATTCGCCGTGTGTTTTGTCCTCGAGCGCCTGCGCCCCGGCTGGAAACTGCCGCGCGTCCGCACCTGGCCGGTTCGCGTACTGGCCATCAACGCCGTGCAGCTCGGCGTCGTCCTGCTGGCCGGGTTCACCTGGGAGCGTTGGGCTTCGCAAGCCTCGCTGCTCCACCTTTCGGACCACATGGGCGCCAGCGCTGGCGGCCTGCTGGCCTACTTCATCGCCACCTTCGTGTTCTATTGGTGGCACCGCATGCGCCACGAGTCGGACTTGCTTTGGCGGCTGTTCCACCAGATCCATCACAGCCCGCAGCGCATCGAAGTGATCACCTCTTTCTACAAGCACCCCGGTGAGATGGTGGTCAACTCAATCATCGGCAGCCTGCTGGTTTATACTTTCCTTGGCCTGTCGCCGCAAGCGGGCGCGGTCTACACCCTCTGCACGGCGCTCGGTGAGTTTTTCTATCACACCAGCGTCACGACACCGCGCTGGGTTGGCTGGTTCTTCCAGCGCCCGGAAATGCACCGTATCCACCACCAGCGTGGCCGCCACAAGAACAACTACGGCGACATCGTGTGGTGGGACATGTTGTTCGGCACTTACGAGAACCCGGAAAAATTCGAATCGACTTGCGGCTTCGACGCCAGCAGGGAGGAGCGGCTGGTGGACATGCTGGCCTACCGCGATGTCCACCAGGATTGATCAGCGCAGCGGCAGCGCGATAGGCCGCATTGGCGCCGCATCGGCACCGCGCAATTTGAGCGAGGCGCCGATAAAGGCAAACTCATACACCTTGTCGCGCGCCAGATCTTCCAGGTTGACCAGCTCCATGATCGGCACCCCGTGCTCGGCCAGCAGGTAGGTGTGCACAGGGATGTAGTTGTCCTTGGACTCGGAAGGGAAGGTTTCGAAGCTGAGGTTATCCGCTCCCACCACCATCGCGCCATTCTGCTCCACCAGGAAGCGTGCGGCATCCAATCCCATGCCAGGAGGATTCTGCATGAAGGCCTGGGCTTTCTCAAAGTGCTGCATGCGGCCCGTGCGGATCAGCACCACGTCGCCTTTTTGCAGCGACACCTTCTGGCGCGCCAGCGCTTCGGACAGGTCCTTGCCGGTGACGCGGTAATTATCCGGCAGCATAGGCACGCCTTTGGATGCCGCGACGTCGATCAGCACCCCGCGCGCCACGATCGGCGGCAGCTTTTCCGCGCCGGCCACGTTCCAGCCACGGTCGCCCAGATGCTCCGAGACCTTGAAGCCGTTCCAGATCTTGCCGTTCAGTCCGAAGTGGTTCAGCGCGTCGATGTGGGTGCCCATGTGCGAGTACATCGAAATGGCGCTGCCCGAATAGCTGACGTGCTGGTTCATCGCCTTGCCCGTCCCCATCGGGTCCGACAGTTCGTTGCCGTGCGGGGTATGAGTCATCCACATCAGGTAAGGCGGATCGCCGGCCGCCTGCCAGCTTGGCATGCCGACGAAATAGTCCACCGACAGGTCATAGGCACGGCCGCCGCCGATGCGCGACAGGATGGCCGCGCTGGAGGCCGGGGTGACCAGGTTCAGGCGGCCGATTTCGTCTTGCGGCCCCCACGGGCTGGTGCCCGGATCGGCGGCCATGGCGTTGGCGGACAGCAGCAGGGCGGCAAAAGCGTTGGCGAGTTTCATGTTGGCTCCTTAGTAAGAAATGTCAGTGAAGCCAGCTTATTTGATTATGCTGATAAGATAATCCAGCATTCTGGATAAATACTATTTACTGGGAGGATCGAATGGACAAGCTGGCGGCCATGCATGGGTTTCGACGCGTAGTCGACCGGGCAAGCTTCAGCAAGGCAGCGGAGGAGCTGGGCCTGACCCCGGCTGCTGTCGGCAAGCAGGTGCGCTGGCTGGAGCAAAGCATGCATGCCGCACTCCTGCTGCGCACCACGCGCACCATGAGGCTGACCGACACCGGCCGCGCCTATTACCAGGAATGCTGCCGCCTGCTCGACGAACTCGATGAACTCGAACGCAGCACCAGCGGCGAACAGGCCGCGATGAAAGGCCGCGTGCGCATCAACGCTCCCATGTCGCTCAGCCTGTCGGTGCTATCCCCTTTGCTGGCGCGCTTCATGGATCAATATCCTGAGATCGATGTTGAACTCACCATGGCGGACCGTTTGCTGGATGTGGTGGCGGAAGGCTTCGACTTGTCGCTGCGCGTGCGCACCACGCTGCCCGATTCCACGCTGGTGGTGCGCGCCGCCGGCAAAGTGGAACAATGGCTTTGCGCGTCGCCGGCTTACCTGCGCCAGCACGGCACGCCGCAGAAGCCATCCGACTTGCTGGCGCAACGCGCGCTGGCTTTCCGCCTCGCTGAAACGCCGGGCCTGTGGCGGCTGGAGGGTGTGGATGGCGTCTGCGAAATCGAGCTTCCAGTGCGCATGTGGCTGGACAACAGCCTGATGCTGGGGCAGATGCTGGCGGCCGGGCAAGGCATCGGCTCGCTGCCGTCCTTCATCGCCCGCCCCCTGCTGGCGCAAGGCGCGCTGGAACGTGTGCTGCCGGCCTGGCAATTGCAGCCGCGCGTTGCCTACATTGTCTATCCAGGCAACCGCCACCTGCAAACCAAGGTCCGTGTCCTGTCCGACTTCCTGGCAGCGGAATTGCCTGCGCTGTTCTAGCGCTTGAGGATCTTCGGTACCGGCGCCGGCCGCAGGCGGTATGCGTCCGGCATGCCGGAACCGAGCAGGGGCCGCAGGTACATGCGGAAGGCGTCGGTCACGCCGGTTCCCTTTTCGTCGATGAACTCATCTTCCATGGTGCGTGTCTTGCCTGCCACGGCTTCCAGCGGTAGCAGCTCGTAGTCGACTGAGTAGAAGCCGGTGCGCTTGATCGCCACCGAGCCATCGCGGTCGCCCCACATGGCAAATTGCACGGCCTTCTCGCCCACTTCACGCGCTTCGCGCTGGTCCACGTCCGACACGCAGCCGATGAAGGAGCGCTGCAGGTAGCCGAAGGTGTCGCCGCGCACGCGCTTGATGCCCAGCTTGTCCTTGATCTCGTCGCACAGCAGATCGGCCAGCGCGCCGGTGCCGGACAGCTGCACATTGCCATGCGCATCGCGCTCCACTTCCTTCGCCAGCAGGGTAGCGATCGGTTCGCCCGATGCGTCGTGGATGCCTTCGGACACCGCCACCACGCAGCGCCCATAGCGCGCGTATGTATCCTTCACATCCGCCAGGAAGCGCTCGACGGAGAAGACGCGCTCCGGCAAGTAGATCAGGTGCGGTCCATCCTCCGGGAATTTCTTGCCCAAGGCGGAGGCGGCCGTCAGGAAGCCGGCATGGCGGCCCATCACCACGCCCACGTACACACCCGGCAGCGATGCGTTATCCAGGTTGGCGCCGGCGAAGGCCTGCGCAACGAAGCGCGCTGCGGACGGGAATCCCGGCGTGTGGTCGTTGCCTACCAGGTCGTTGTCGATGGTTTTGGGGATATGGATGGCGCGCAGCGGATAGCCGGCGGCGCGCGCCTGCTCGGACACGATGCGCACCGTGTCTGACGAATCGTTGCCGCCGATGTAGAAGAAGTGCTCGATCTCGTGCGCCCGCAGCACTTTGAAGATGTCTTCGCAGTACTTCAGGTCCGGCTTGTCGCGCGTGGAGCCGAGGGCGGACGAGGGCGTGGCGGCGACCAGTTCCAGGTTATGGCTGGTCTCCTGCGTCAGGTCGACAAAGTTCTCGTCGACGATGCCGCGCACGCCGTGCAGCGCGCCATAGATGCGCGTGACGTTGCGGAAGCGGCGCGCCTCCAGCACCACGCCCACCAGCGACTGGTTGATCACGGCGGTCGGACCGCCCCCTTGTGCGACCAGGATCTTGCCAGACGACATGGCGCTGCCTCCTTCAGGTAAGTGAATGGACGAGCCGCCAGCTTACTCCGTTTTTGCCCCTGCGCCGATATGCTTGTCGAGGAATTTTTCAACCCGGCTCCAGAAGTCCAGGCGGTGCTCGGTGGTGCTCCAGCCATGGCCTTCGCCCGCGTACTCGATGTATTCCACGTCGGCATGGCTGGCTTCCAGCGCGCTGCGCATCTTGCCGAAATGCTCGCGCGGTACACGGCGGTCGTCGCTGCCATGCGCCAGCAGCAGCGGACGCTTGATGCGCGCAGCCTGCTTCAGCGGAGAAGTGGCGTTAAAGCGTTCGGCATCGGCCTTTACGTCGCCCAGCAGCACAGGGACGCCGAATTTGCGGTAGTCGTCCGGCAGGTCGGTAGCCCAGGACATGCCGTTATCCAGCAGCAGTGGAATATCAGTCACGGCGGCATAGGCCACGCCGCAGCGGTACAGCTCCGGATCCCGGACCAGGCCCATCAGCGTGGAATAGCCGCCATAGCTTCCGCCCAGAAGGCAGACCCGGCGCGGATCGGCGTAGCCCTGCGCCACAGCCCATTTCACGCTGTCGGCGATATCGTCCTGCATCGCAAGGCCCCACTGCTTCATGCCGGCCTTGAACAGGCCATTGCCATAGCCGGTGCTGCCGCGGAATTCCGGCTCCAGCACTGCGTAGCCGCGCGAGGCCAGGAACTGCGATTCGGGCGACCAGCCCCATTCGGTGCCGCGCATGTAGGGGCCGCCGTGGATCACCACCACCAACGGCGACTGCTTGCCACCCTTGGCCGGCAGTGTGAGCCAGGCCGGCAGGTCCAGGCCGTCGCGTGCCTTGATTTTCACCAGCTCCTGGTTGCCCATTTCCGCCGGCTTGATGTCCGGATGGCTGATGCCGATCACCTTCAACGCATTGGTCTTGCTATTGAACAGCGAGTAGGTTTCCGGCTGGCGGTCAGAATAGCTCGCAACCAGCACCCACGGTACTTCCGGCGCAACGGGGGGCGTGATGATGTTGATTAATCCCGGCAGCTTCTTGTCCACTTCAGCCTGGACGGCCTTCATGTTGGCATCGAACCAGATAGTGCCGCGCGCATCGCCCACATAGTGTACGCCCAGCAAGCGCTTGTTCGAATACACCATGCCGCCGCTGAAATCGAAGTCGCCCAGCGATACCAAAGGCTCCGGATCGACCTTGCCGCTGGCCAGGTCCAGCACATGCAGCGCCGCCTTGTCGCCCTTCAAGCGCGCCCTGACCAGCATGCGCTTGTCATCGATGAACCCTGCCGGCGTGATATCGCCTCCGTCACCATAGGACTTAAACCTGGCCAGTTCGCGCCATTCTCCGTTGGCCGGATCGCGATAATGCACCGTTTCCTGGCCGTCCTTTTCGGACACCATGACGCTGGGCTGACCCTTCTGGTCAAGCATCCAGTCGCTCGGCGCCGCGGGACGCGCAACGAAGCGCGACAGTCCAGTCGAGGTGTTCAGCTGGATCAGGTCCATGCGCAGTAAAGCGTAGCTGTCCTCATCCCACACGGGGCGCAGCAGGTAAAGCGATTCCGAATCCTGGGCGCCCAGGTCACTCATCAAGTAAGTGTTCCACGGTTCGATCCGGTGGGTGATCTGGGTGCCCGTGCTGGACATATAGGCAGCCTGCTGCACCAGCTGGCGGCGGTTCTTGCCGTCGCGGTCGATGGCATACAGGCCGGGGGCAAAGCGCATATCGCCAGGACCCAGGCTGTGGTCCACCACGGTGTGCACAAGGCGATTGTCGTTGACCCAGCGGATTTGGCCGACATCGAGGCCGTCGAGGCGCGTCCCGCCAACTGGGGCGCCCGTCTCACTGTCGAGCACGACCATGCCGTCGCGCAGCTTGTCGTTGCCGATCCTTAGCGCCAGGTAGCGACCGCTGGGAGAAATTTCCGCCTGTTTGAACTGGGACGCCGCAAAGAAGTTTTGTAGCGGTACTGCGGCCTGGGCCATGCTGCTGAAGCCCAGCAGCGAAATCAGAAAGGGTTTGATCACGGTTATTCTTTTCCAATATTACGTTGCAAGAAGGTCTCGACCCGGTTCCAGAAGTCGATGCGGCTGGACGGCAGGTACCAGCCGTGGCCCTCCTGCGCATACTCGATCCATTCCACCTGCTTGTTATTGCGCTGCACGGCGTCGCGCATTTTCAGGCCATGCACCAGCGGCACACGCATGTCGGCGCCGCCGTGGGCCATCAGCAGCGGTTGCCTGATGCGGTCGGCCTGTTCGACCGGCGAGGTGGCCTTGAAGCGCGCTGCGTCCTTTTCCGGATCGCCGATCATCACCGGCATGCCGTAGCGGCGGTAAGTGACGCTGGAATCGTCGCGGTACATCCAATGCCCGCTGAACAGAAGATTGATGTCGGTGACGCCTGCCCACTCAACCCCGCAGCGGTACAGCTCGGGATTGTTGACCAGGCCCATCAGCGTGGCATAGCCGCCATAGCTGGCGCCAGCGATACAGATGCGCTTTGGATCGGCATAGCCTTTCGCAATGGCCCATTTGGTCGCATCGGCGATATCGTCCTGCATGGTCAGGCCCCACTGCTGCCAGCCGGCGACCAAAAGACGCTGGCCATAACCCGCGCTGCCGCGGAATTCCGGTTGCAGGACGGCGTATCCACGCGAGGCAAGGAATTGCACCTCAGGGTTCCATGCCCAGCGCGTGCCGCGCAGGTAGGGGCCGCCATGCACCAGCACCACCATGGGCAGCTTTTGCGCAGCTTTCTGCGCCGGCAGCGTGAGCATGACTGGCAATTCCATGCCGTCGCGCGCCTTGATGCGCACCTGTTCCTGATGGCCCATCAGTTCAGGATCGATGGCGGGATAGGTGTCGCCGACCTTGCTCAGGGTTTTTGCACTGCGGTCGTAGACGTAGTAGCTGGTTGGACGAACGTCGGAGAAGGCGCGCACCAGCACATTACTGGCCTTGGCATCGGCCGGAAGCTCGAGCATGTTGACGGTCTGCGGCAGCGTCTTGTCGATATCGGCCTGCAGCGCCTGCAATGCAGGGTCGAACCATTGCGTGCCCTCGCCATCCTGCAGGTAATGCACGCCTGCCAGCTTGCCATCACGTACCACCAGGCGGCCAGTAAAGTCATAGCCTTCCAGCGTAATGAGGGGTTGCTCATCCATCTTGCCGCTGGCCAGGTCGACGCGGTAGATGGAGCGCTTGTCGGCGCCATGCTGGGCCTCGACATACAAGGTGTCGCCGCCGCCAAAGGCCACTGGCCTCATGACGCCGTGGGTCAGGCCGAAGGCTTTGAAGGTGGCAAGGTTACGCCATGGTGCGCTTTCATTGTCGCGCACCTTGATGCTGACCTCGTCCTTGTCGATCATGCTGGCAAGGCGCGGGCGGCCTTCCTGGTCCAGTAGCCAGAACTGGACGTCGCCAGGCCGCTCGACCGACTGCGTGCGGCCGGTGACGGTATTCACGCGCAGCAGCCTGACGTGTTCAATGATGCCGCGATTGTCAACCGCCTGGTCGTTTACGTAGACCCAGTCCGAGTCCTGCGGACCGGTCTGCGGCAGCATGGCCGTGTGCCACGGCAGCATATCGCGCTGCGCCGAACTCTTCTTCAGGCCTTCACCCATGCGCGAAGCCAGTTGCTTGAAGCGGCCGCCATCGCAGTCCACCGCATACAGGCCGGGCGCGTAGTCCGCATCGCCCTGTGCCGCCTCACGGTCGGCGGTATCGAACAGCAGGCGCTGCGCATTCACCCATTGCACATTGCCGATATCGGTGTCGCTGAAGTGCGCCACGATTTGCGCTTTCTTCGTGGCCAGGTCGACCACGGCCAGCATATTGCGCTTGCCTTTGGCGCCGATCTTGGCGGCCAGGTATTTGCCGTCCGGGGAAATAAGGGCGCCGCTGAAGGCAGGGTTTTCAAAAAAGGCTTCCACCGGTGGCGGAGCCACTGCCGCGATGGCGGCCGGCGCAGCGGCCAGCCCCATCGCGATAGTGAGGGTGAGGGAGAGTGTTTTCATTCGTTGTAAGGCAATTGCTTTGGAGAGTCTTTGCCGATATTACGGTCCAGGAAGCGTTCCACCCGGGTCCAGAAATCGATGCGGTTCTTGGCCAGCTTCAGGCCATGGCCCTCATCGTCGTATTCAGCAAATTCAACTTTTCTGTTATGTACGCGAACCTCCCGCAAAAATCGCTTGCTGTGCAAGATCGGCACGCGGTGATCAGCGTCGCCGTGACCCATCAGGATCGGTCGCCTGATTCGTTCCACTTGCTCGAGCGGGGAAGTTGCTTTGAGTTGTGCGGCATCCTTTTCCAAGTTTCCTACAAGAACCGGCAAACCATATTCCTTCGCTTCGGCTGTCATGTCCGAGGTGTAAAGCCAGTGGCCGTTGTAAAACAACTCGAAGTCGGTCACGCCTGCGAAATCGACTGCGCATTGGAAAAGGTCGGGGTCGTTCAGGATTCCCATCAATGCTGCGTAACCGCCATAGCTTCCCCCTGCAATACAGATTCGGCGGCGGTCGGCATAGCCGTTTTCCACGGCCCAGCGCGCTCCATCGGCGAGATCGTCCTGCATCTTCAGGCCCCATTGCTTCCAGCCGGCCTCGAAGTGCTTAGCTCCGAAGCCCGTGGTACCACGGAAGAACGGCTCCAGTACGACGTAACCTCTTGACGCAAGGAATTGGGATTCGGAATTCCAACCCCATTTGCTGCCGCGAACGTAAGGCCCGCCATGAACCAGAACGACCATCGGGGCCTTTGTCGTTGCCTGCGTTGGTGGCAGGGTGAGCAGCGCAGGGATACGCATGCCGTCCCGAGCGCTATAGGCGACCATTTTCTGACTTGCTTGCTTGGCCGGATCGATTTCGGGAAATTGCTGGCCCACTTTGACCAACTGGTGGCTATTCCTGCGATATGCGTAGTAGGCTGGCGGATGGCGGTCGGAGTAGGAATATACGAGAACATTGTTGCTGTTGGCTTTCTTTGCCAGCATTAGCAAGTTGACAGTATTCGGCAACAGCTTGTCGATGTCCGCCTGGGTGGCTTTAAGCTCGGCATCAAACCACATATTGCCATCACCTTCGGTGGAGTATCGCATTCCGGCCAGTTTGCCATCACGGATGAATAATTCGCCGTCAAAGTCATAGCCATCAAGTTCAATCAAAGGTTCACCAAGCTTCATGGTGGCAAGGTCTAGAGCCCTGACCATTGCCTTGTCATCTAGCGGGCTGGTGACATAGAGCAAATTATCGCTGGCGAATGTCAGCGGCCGCACGGCCCACGGCTTGTTGTCCGGGCCTGTCGCAACCAGTATTTCCCATTTACCCGGCTCCCTTTGTAAATAGGGAATCGTGTTGCCCTGATTGCGGGTGAGTGCGATACGTGGTTCGCCATGTTGGTCAAGCACCCAGCCGGTAGGGTCTGCTTTCGGAATATTTGCCCATTCGGCCAAACCTGTGACGACGTTCAGCTTCTTAAGGTCGACTGTTCCGGTGAATCTTCCGTCCTCTTTGTCAAAGTTTCGATTTTCGATATAAATAAAGTCGGAGTCCTGTGCCCCGGTCTGCTTAAGCAAGTAAGTATTGAGGGGCAATTTCCCCCGAGCTATCCGGCCTCGCGCCGCAAGCTGAATCGGCTTGCTCCCGTCCCGATTGACGGCAAACAGACCCGACTCAGCTTGAATCGCGCCCTCCGGAATATTCTTATTCCCGGCAGCTAGAACGAGGCGCTCGTCATTCACCCATTGGAATTGGCTGACATCATCCAGTGCAAAGTGCGCTGCCACATTGGACTTCAGCGTCTCAAGGTCGATGACGATCAGGCGGTCATGCTCGGTCTCGTGGCTGACGATCGCAGCCAGGTATTTGCCGCTGGGCGAAAGCGCTGCCTGTACAAAGTCAGGATTTGCAAAATAGGCAGATACCGGCGCTGGTTGCGGCTTAGCTGGTGAGTCCTGTTGTGTTTCCGCTCCAAATGCTGACAGCATGAACAATGCTGTCAGCAACATTCCGCTGACCTTATTGATGGGCATTTTGTCCAATATTCTTGTCGAGGAACTTTTCGACTCGGCCCCAGAAGTCCAGGCGGGTTTTCAGCGTGCTCCATTCGTGGCCTTCACCCACATATTCGACGAATTCGACATTGGCTTTGGCTTCTTGCAGTGCGCTGCGCATCTTGATGAAGTGAGGGTAAGGAACGCGGATATCATCGGTGCCGTGCGCGAGCAGCAATGGCCGTTTGATACGCGCGGCTTGTTTCAGCGGAGAGGTCGCGTCGAATTGTGCGGCGTCTTTTTCCGGCTCACCCACCAGGGTTGGCATACCGTAGGTCTTGTAATCAGGGCTTACTTCGGACAGGACGGCCATGCCACTGTCATACAGCAGCGGTATATCGGTAACCGCAGCATACGCAATGCCGCAGCGGTACAAGCCCGGATCGTTGACCAGGCCCATCAAAGTCGCATAGCCACCATAGCTTGCACCCATGATGCAGACACGATCAGGGTCGGCGATACCCTTGTCCACCGCCCATTTGACGCTGTCGGCAATATCGTCCTGCATCTTCAGGCCCCATTGTTTCAATCCTGCTTTGAACAATTTGAAGCCATAGCCCGTGGTACCGCGGAATTCAGGTTCCAGCACGACGTAACCACGCGAGGCGAGGAACTGGCCTGCGACGTCCCAGCCCCACGAATTGCCGCGCACATAGGGGCCGCCGTGTACCAGCACCACCATCGGTAACTTCTTGCCGCCCTTGGCCGGCATCGTCAGCCAAGCGGGGATATCCATGCCGTCGCGGGCGCGATATTTGATCATATCCTGGCGGCCCATTTCGCTAGCCTTGATGTCGGGGTGCCTGCCACCAATGCCTTTGATTTCATGGGTCTTGCTGTTGTACAGGGAATAAAAAATTGGCTGACGGTCCGAGTAGCTGGCTACAAGCATCCAACTGGTTTCCGGATGCGTCGGCGGGGTGATGATGTTGATCAGGCCAGTCAGTTTCCGGTCTACCTCTTTCTGGGCCGCTTGCAGCGCCGGGTCGAACCAAGCGCTTGACCAAGCATCGGCCTGGTAATGGATGCCGACCATCCGATTATTGGAATAGACCACGCCGCCGTTGAAGTCGAAGTCCGCCAATGCCACCAATGGCTCAGGATCGACCTTGCCAGTGGCCAGGTCCATCAGGTACAACGCGGCTTTGTCGCCCGACGTGCGGGTCATGACTAGCAGGCGCTTATCGTCATAGAAACCGATCGGCGAGATGCCTTCCTCGTTAACGCCATACGCGGTTTGTGTTGCGACGTCGCGCCATTCGCCGCTCGCGTTGCGGTAATGGATGGTTTCGACGTTGTCTTTCGAAGAGACCATGATTGCCGGGATGCCCTTCGCGTCCAGCATCCAGCCTTGCGCCGTGCCGGGATGGGACAATGTGCTTGATTGGCCGTTCACTGTATCAAGCTTGATCAGTTCGGTACGCTCAAGGTCATACCCAGCCTTTTTCGTCCAGATCAGACGCCTGAGGTAGATGAAGTTGGAATCCTGCCCGCCATCCTGCTCCATCAGGTAGGTATTCCATGGCTCAAGTCGAGACTTGATCAGCGTGCCAAGATCCGATTTTGCCCATTCGTGATCAACCAGCTGGCGTGTTTCCTTACCGTCGCGGCTGAAGGCGTAGAGCCCCGGCGCATAATTCCAGTCGCCCCATTTGGTCCTGTTGTCCAGCACGGAATATACAAGGCGCTCATCGTTGACCCAGCGGATGTTGCCGATGTCGTAGTTGTTCACCCGTTTCCCGCTGACGATTTGCAGCGTTTCGGTATCAACCACAGCCAG
Organism: Massilia eburnea; assembly: GCF_009720745.1. Lineage (GTDB taxonomy): Bacteria > Pseudomonadota > Gammaproteobacteria > Burkholderiales > Burkholderiaceae_D > Rugamonas > Rugamonas eburnea. The sequence goes on from NZ_WNKX01000009.1 coordinate 109,892, forward strand.
CGAATCCCTGGCTTCGTTGTCGCCGACGCGCAAAGCCAAGTAGCGGCCGCTCGGCGAGATCATTACTTCTTTGTAGTGCGGCGATTCGAAGAAGTGCTGGGCTGGTGGCGCAGCGTCGGCCAGACCGGCCACGGTGGCCAGTCCGGCCAGTAAATACTTGATCATGGGTGTCCTTGTGCTTGCGAAAGGCGAGGAATAAAGGTTTCACGGGAAATGCATGTTACTGTAGTGGCAAGATTTAAATCTCGCCAAATGTCACATTGGCTTTTTCCCGTGCCCTTGTGTGGCGTGGTCGCGACATCCCATCGCCGAAATGCGCGAGCACTGTCACTTCCCTTGTTCCGGCGTCCGGATGTGCCGCACCAGCGACAAGGTGCGCTCGTTGGGCGCTGGCGTCAGCAAACTGACCACGACCAAGGCCGCCAGACCCGCCGGCACGCCGAACACACCGGCTGAATTGGCGGCGATGCCGAACCACTGGCCGCTGACGCTGCCGCCAAGTACCGGGTTCGCGTGCAGCATGTAATACAGGCAGGTGAAGAAGCCCGCCACCATGGCCGCCATGGCTCCCTGGTGATTCGCGCGCTGCCAGAACACGCCTGCCACCAGCGCCGGGAACAGCGTTGAAGCGGCGAGCGAGAAGGCTGCGCCCACCAGCGACAGGATGTCGCCCGGCTTGGTCGATGCCGCATAGGCGGCAATGAAGGCCACTGCCAGCAGGAGCAGCTTGGAAATCGTCACCCGCTTCTGGGTCGACGCCTGCGGGTCGACGATCTTGTAGTACACATCATGCGACAGCGCGTTGGAGATCGCCAGCAGCAAGCCGTCGGCAGTGGACAGCGCCGCCGCCAGCCCGCCTGCCGCCACCAGGCCCGACACCACATAGGGCAGCCCGGCGATTTCGGGCGTAGCCAGCACCAGCACGTCGCCATCGATCTGGATCTCGGCCAGCTGCACGATGCCGTCGTGGTTGATATCGCTGATCGACAGCAGCGGGTTGACCTTATCGACGTTAGCCCAGTACGAGAGCCAGGTCGGTAAATGCGCGAAATCGCTGCCCACCAGCGAGTTGTAGATATCGTATTTGACCAGCACCGCCAGCGCGGGAATGGTCAGGTAGACCAGCAGGATGAAGAACAAGGTCCAGAAAACAGAGTTGCGCGTTTCGCGCACCGATGGCGTGGTGTAGGAGCGCATCAGGATGTGCGGCAGCGCCGCCGTGCCCACCATCAGGCAGAACACCAGCGCCAGGAAGTTGTTGCGCTTCTGGTCCGACTGTTCGCGGTTGGCGCCCGGGAAGGGCTCGGCGTGCTTGACCGGCTCCTGGCCGCGTGCAAGGTTGGCGTCGCGCTGCGCCGTCCATAGTGCCGCCGCGTCTTCCACGGTCTTCGGATAATCGGCCAGCGCCCGCTCCGCGGCGCGGATTTCCAGCAATGAGCCGTTGCCCTGCTTGACCACGTCCAGGTTGTGCTGCGCTTCCAGCCTGCCCGAATCCCAGGAGGCGGGCAAGCCGTGCAGGCGTACACCGTAATCCTCGGCACGCTGCAGGAAGACTTCGCGCACCTCGGCCTCTTTCTCGTCGTGCGCCAGCTGGTTTTCGCGCTCACTGAGCTTGGACAGCAGTTTGCCGTAAGCTACCTGCGGCACCGGATTGCCGGCATGCTTGACCGCCAGCCATATGGCGGGCATCAGGAAAGCCACCAGTATGATGATGTACTGCGCCACCTGGGTCCAGGTAATGGCGCGCATGCCGCCCAGGAAGGAGCACACCAGGATCGACGCCAACCCTAGGAAGATGCCGACCGAAAAATCAACGCCCGTAAAGCGCGAGGCAATCAGCCCCACCGCATAAATCTGCGCCACCACATAGGTAAAGGAAACGACGATGGTGGCGCCAACCGCCATCATGCGCACCGCGCGTCCATCGAAATGGCCGCCGTAGCGTGCCGCGAAAAAGTCGGGAATGGTGTATTGCCCGAACTTGCGCAGGTAAGGCCCGATCAGCAGCGCCACCAGGCAGTAGCCGCCGGTCCAGCCCATGATGTAGGCCAGGCCGTCGAAGCCGTGCAGGTACAGGCCGCCCGCCAGCGAGATGAAGCTTGCGGCCGAAATCCAGTCGGCCGCTGTCGCCATGCCGTTGAACAGCGCCGGCACGCGCCGCCCAGCCACGTAATACTCCGCCACATTGGAGGTGCGGCTGATTACGCCGATCGCCGCATACAGGATGATGGTGGCGAACATGAACAGGTAGCCGATCCACAGGCGCGGCATGCCTTCTTTTTCCAGCATCGACAGGGCGAGCAGGAACATGGCGAAGCAGCCGGTGAAGATGGTGTAGTAGCGCTGCAGCTTCCTGAAAAGTGGCGTCCTCATGCCGCTTCCTCTTCGCGATAGCGGCGTTCAAGGACGCGCATGCGCCACGCGTAGACGGCGATGATGGCCAGGTAGATCAGGGATGCACCTTGCGCGGCAAGGTAAAACGACAGCGGCCAGCCGAAGATGGTCAGCCCGCTCAACTCGCGCGCGAAGAAGATGATGCTGAACGTCGACAGCAGCCAGATGGCCAGCAGCCAGCCGGTCATGCGGCGTACGCGGCGCCAATGGCGCTCCAGCTTATCCAAAATGCGGTACCTCTTCTTCTTCGGGCGGTGTATCCGGCGCGCGCAGCGGGAAGCTGACGCGGAACAGGCAGCCTGGGTGTTTGGGATCGGTGGCGCGCGGGTTGGCGAACAGGTCGACTTCCGCGCCGTGCTGCTGCGCCACTTCGCGCACGATGGCCAGGCCCAGGCCCGAGCCTTCGGTATTGCTGCCCAGGATGCGGTAGAAGCGCTCGAACACCTGTCCCCGTTCCGCCGCCGGGATGCCGGGACCGTTGTCTTCCACCTCGAGCAAGGCCTTGTCTTCGGTGCTGCGCACGCGCACGGTGACCGCGCTGCCGCGCGGCGTGTAGCGCAGCGCATTGTCGATCAGGTTGGACAGCATTTCGCGCAGCATCACGGCGTTGCCCGAAATCGGCACGTCGAAGGCGGCCGGCTCGTAACCCAGGTCGATGCCGGCGCTGAACGAAGCCTGCACCCAGTCGTGCACTGTGCCGCGCGCCAGCTCGCCCAGTTCCAGCGGCTGCATGGCGGTGCCGGCCTGCGGCTGGTTTTCGGCACGCGCCAGCGCCAGCAGCTGGTTGACCAGGCGCGTCGCCGCTTCCGAGGACTTGGCCAGCTGCTCGAGTGAACGGTGCACCTCGGCCTGGTCGGTCTGGCGCAGCGCCAGTTCCGATTGCGTGCGCATGCCGGCCAGCGGGGTTTTCATCTGGTGCGCGGCATCGGCGATGAAGCGCTTTTGCATATCGATCGACAGCTTCAGCCGCTCCAGCATTTCATTGAGCGACTTGACCAGCGGCGTGATTTCCTCCGGCACCTGGCGCGGCGGGATCGGGCTCAAATCGTCCGAAGGCCGGGCGCGGATACGCTCCTGCAGTTCGCGCAGCGGCAGCAGGCCGCGCGACAGCGCAAACCATACCAGGGCCAGCACGATGGGCAGGATGATGAACTGCGGCAGGATCACGCCCTTGATGATTTCATTGGCCAGCTTGGCGCGCTTTTCCAGCGTTTCGGCCACCTGCACCAGGGCCCAGCGCTGCGGCCGGGTCTTGCTCTCTTCCAGGTTGACCCAGGTGTAGGCGATGCGTATCGGCGTGCCATGCAGGCTGGCGCTGCGGAACAGAACGGCGCCGGAACGGATTTCCTGGGTTTCCGGATCCGGCATGACGGGCGGCGGCAGGTCGCGGTCGCCGTCCACATGGCTGCCGGACGGGCTGGTGATCTGGTAATAGATATTGTCCACGTCATCGGCGCGCAGGATGTCGCGCGCCGGGCCGGGCAGGCGGGGAATCACGCCGCCCACTTCGCGTACCTGCTGCGTGAGCACGGTGACGGTGTCTTCCAGCGCATGGTCGAAAGGCTGGTTGGCGATCGACTTCGCCACCAGATAGGTGATGGCGATACTCATAGGCCACAGCAGGAGCAGGGGAGCGAGCATCCAGTCGAGGATCTCGCCGAACAGCGAGTGCTGGATCTCGTTCTCTTCGGCGGCCGGGGCGTGGTCCCAGTCGGCGGCCTTCTGCTCGCCGTTCACTTGGCGGCCGGCGGGGCGGGCGGGTTGAATTTCTCGAGGCAGTAGCCCAGCCCGCGCACAGTGGCGATGCGGATGCCGCCCACTTCAATCTTCTTGCGCAGGCGGTGCACATAGACCTCGATGGCGTTGTTGCTTACTTCCTCGCCCCATTCGCACAGGTGGTCGACCAGCTGTTCCTTGGAGACCAGGCGGCCGGTGCGCGCCAGCAGGATTTCCAGCAGGCCCAGTTCGCGCGCCGACAAATCCAGCATCTGCTCATTAATATAGGCGCTGCGCCCCACCTGGTCGTAGGTGAGGGGGCCGTGCTTCACCACGGTGGAGCCGCCGCCTTGGCCGCGCCGGGTCAGCGCCCGCACCCGCGCTTCCAGTTCGGACAGCGCGAAAGGCTTGGCCATGTAATCGTCGGCGCCCAGGTCGAGGCCGTTCACGCGCTGCTCGACCGAATCGGCGGCAGTCAGGATCAGCACCGGCAGCAGTGAGCCGCGCGCGCGCAGGCGGCGCAGCACTTCCAGGCCGGACATCTTGGGCAGGCCCAGGTCCAGGATCAGCAGGTCGAATTCCTGGGTGGACAGGGCCGTGTCGGCTTCCTGCCCGTTTTTTACGCAGTCGATCGCATAGCCGGACTGGCGCAGCGAGCGCGTCAGGCCGTCCGCGAGGACGCTGTCATCTTCGGCTAATAGGATACGCATAGGCTAACTGTACTCTACAAGTTTGAGAAATCGCAAAGATTGCAAAAAGGGGCTTGTCAAAAGCACTGTAATTTTATACAGTACCACCTGTACACCGTAGTGACCCAATATTTATCTAGCGCGAAAGAACATCATGGACGACAAAAAAGGCGTAGTACCTGCATCGGAAAAAGCCAAGGCCCTGGCGGCCGCACTGGCCCAGATTGAAAAGCAGTTTGGCAAAGGCTCCGTGATGCGCATGGACGCATCGGCCCCGATCGAGGAAGTGCAGACTGTCTCCACCGGCTCCCTGGGCCTGGACATCGCGCTGGGCGTAGGCGGCTTGCCACGCGGCCGTGTGGTGGAAATCTACGGTCCTGAATCCTCCGGTAAAACCACCCTGACCCTGCAAGCCATCGCTGAAATGCAGAAAATGGGCGGCACCTGCGCCTTCATCGACGCGGAACACGCGCTGGACGTGGTCTATGCCCAAAAACTGGGCGTCAACCTGCACGAACTGCTGATCTCCCAGCCGGACACCGGCGAACAGGCCCTGGAAATCTGCGATGCGCTGGTGCGCTCGGGTTCCGTGGACCTGATCGTGGTCGACTCGGTTGCCGCGCTGACCCCGAAAGCTGAAATTGAAGGCGATATGGGCGATTCCCTGCCAGGCCTGCAAGCCCGCCTGATGTCCCAGGCGCTGCGCAAGCTGACCGGCACCATCAACCGCACCAATACCCTGGTCATCTTCATTAACCAGATCCGTATGAAGATCGGCGTGATGTTCGGCTCGCCGGAAACCACCACCGGCGGTAACGCGCTGAAGTTCTACGCCTCCGTGCGCCTGGACATCCGCCGTACCGGCTCGATCAAGTCGGGCGATGAGGTGATTGGTAACGAGACCAAGGTGAAAGTGGTCAAGAACAAGATTGCGCCGCCGTTCAAGGAAGCCCACTTCGACATCCTGTATGGCGAAGGCACTTCGCGCGAAGGCGAGATCATCGACCTCGGCGTGGAAGCCAAGATCGTTGAGAAGTCGGGTTCCTGGTACAGCTACGGCGGCGACCGTATCGGCCAGGGCAAGGACAACGCCCGCCAGTTCCTGAAAGAGCGCCCGGCACTGGCGCGCGAAATCGAGAACAAGGTGCGTGCAGCGCTGGGCGTGCGTGAGCTGCCTGCGGTCACTGATGATGGCGATGAGGCGCCGAAGCTGCGCGCGGTTGACTAAACCCGGTAATTCGGGGTCTGACCCAAGGGTCTGACCCTGTCAATTCTACGGCCAGGGACTTCGGCACACTCGGGGTCTGACCCTTGGGTCAGACCCAGGTTTACCGGGTCTAGGAAAGCATGCCCCTCCCCAAACCTACCCTCAAAGCCCGTGCATTGCGCCTGCTCAGCCAGCGCGAGCACAGCCGCCTCGAACTCGCCCGCAAGCTGCAACGCCACGCGGAAGAGGGCGACGACGTCGAAGCCCTGCTCAACTTCCTCGAGCAAAACAAATGGCTCTCTGAAGAGCGCTTCTCCGAAAACCTGGTGCATCGCCGCGCCGCCCGTTACGGCAACAGCCGCATCGTGGCCGAACTGCAGCACCACGGCATCGGCGGCGAGATGCTGGCCGAAGTCAAAGAATCGCTCAAGGAAGACGAGGTCGAACGCTGCTGCGAAGTCTGGCGCCGCAAATTCGGCGAAGTCGCCGCAGACCCCGAAGGCCGCCAGAAACAGCTGCGCTTCCTGATGGCGCGCGGCTTCTCGCAAAAAGCCATCCGCACCGCCATGAAGGGCACCATGCCCGACGAGGAATTCTGAAGCCCGGGCAGGTATGCTACACTTCGATAGTTTTATGCAGCACCGCGGGTGCGGTGGTTGTCCGTAGAAGCTGCGGCGTACTGATTAGCTGCTTATAATTTTGGCCACTTTTGAGTGGCATCGGTCTTATGTCCCTGTCAAATCCTGTCTCCCGACGAGCGCTGCGGCACACGCGCGCCATAGACATCCATGCGTATTCACGCGAGGATGGCCTGTGGGATCTTGACGCCCATATCACGGACATCAAAACATTCGACACCATGCTGGCATCGGGCCCGCGCAAGGGCAATGAAGCCCTGCACGACCTATGGCTGCGCGTGACCGTCGATAAGCAGCTGACCATCGTCGATGCCGAAGCAAGTTCGGACGCCGTTCCTTATCCTGGCCATTGCAACACGATTGGTCCAGCCTACAAAGCCTTGATCGGCCTGAACCTGATGAAGGGTTTTCGCCATGCGGTCAAGGAAAGGCTGGCTGGTGTACAAGGCTGTACCCACCTGACAGAATTGGCCCTGGTGCTGCCGACGGCAGCCGTGCAAGCCTTTGCCAACGATGTCTGGCCAGTGAACGAGCGCTCCAGCACCGCGACAGAAAAACCGTTCCAACTTGACAAGTGCCACGCCCTCAGGACCGATGGCGGGGCAGTTGCCGAGTTCTACCCACGCTGGTACGTCAACAAGACGGACGCAGCCTAGGTGCTGTACAAAATACATCTAACCAAACTTACAGGTATTCGAAAGAAGGGAAAGCCAGCATGAAAATCCATGAGTATCAAGGCAAAGAAATCCTCCGGAAGTTCGGAGTGACCGTACCGCGCGGCATTCCGTGCATGACCGTGGAAGAAGCAGTGAAAGCTGCTGAAACCCTGGGCGGCCCAGTATGGGTCGTGAAGGCACAGATCCATGCTGGTGGCCGTGGTAAAGGCGGCGGCGTGAAAGTGGCCAAGACCATGGAACAGGTCAAGGAATTCGCTGACCAGATCATGGGCATGCAGCTGGTGACCCACCAGACCGGCCCTGAAGGCCAGAAAGTCCGCCGCCTGCTGATCGAAGAAGGCGCCGACATCAAGAAGGAACTGTACGTTTCCCTGGTGACCGACCGCGTGACCCAGCGCGTAGTCCTGATGGCTTCCTCCGAAGGCGGAATGGACATCGAAGAAGTCGCTGAATCGCACCCGGAAAAAATCCACTCGATCGCTATCGATCCAGCCGTCGGCCTGACCGACGCGGAAGCCGCTGGCATCGCCGCCAAGATCGGCGTGCCGGAAGGTTCGATCGCCGACGCCGTCACCAACCTGAAGGGCCTGTACAAAGCCTACTGGGAAACCGATGCCTCGCTGGCCGAAATCAACCCGCTGATCCTGACCGGTTCCGGCAAGGTCATCGCACTGGACGCCAAGTTCAACTTCGACGCCAACGCCCTGTTCCGTCACCCAGAGATCGTTGCTTACCGCGACCTGGACGAAGAAGATCCAGCTGAAGTCGAAGCATCGAAATTCGACCTGGCCTACATCTCCCTGGACGGCAACATCGGCTGCCTGGTGAACGGCGCCGGCCTGGCCATGGCCACCATGGACACCATCAAGCTGTTCGGCGGCGAGCCAGCCAACTTCCTGGACGTGGGCGGCGGCGCAACTGCCGAGAAAGTCACCGAAGCGTTCAAGATCATGCTGAAGAACCCAGGCCTGAAAGCCATCCTGGTCAACATCTTCGGCGGCATCATGCGCTGCGACGTGATCGCCGAAGGCGTGATCACCGCCTCCAAGGCTGTGTCCCTGCAAGTACCGCTGGTCGTCCGCATGAAGGGCACCAACGAAGACCTGGGCAAGAAGATGCTGGCCGACTCCGGCCTGCCAATCATCTCCGCTGACACCATGGAAGATGCAGCCAAGAGCGTTGTCGCTGCCGCTGCCGGTAAATAATTAAGGAATCACTATGTCTATCCTGATCAATAAAGACACCAAAGTCATCACCCAGGGCATCACCGGCAAGACCGGCCAGTTCCACACCCGCATGTGCCGCGACTACGCGAACGGCCGTGAAGCTTTCGTTGCTGGCGTGAACCCGAAGAAAGCCGGCGAAGATTTCGAAGGCATCCCAATCTACGCATCCGTCAAGGAAGCAGCTTCGGAAACCGGCGCGACCGTTTCCGTGATCTACGTTCCACCAGCAGGCGCAGCCGCTGCGATCTGGGAAGCCGTGGAAGCTGAACTGGACCTGGCCATCTGCATTACCGAAGGCATCCCAGTCCGCGACATGATGGAAGTGAAAGACCGCATGGCTAAAGCAGGTTCCAAGACCCTGCTGCTGGGCCCTAACTGCCCAGGCCTGATCACTCCAGACGAAATCAAGATCGGCATCATGCCTGGCCACATCCACAAGAAGGGCCGTATCGGCGTGGTTTCCCGCTCCGGCACCCTGACCTATGAAGCAGTCGGCCAGCTGACCGCTCTGGGCCTGGGCCAGTCTTCCGCAGTTGGTATCGGCGGCGACCCGATCAACGGCCTGAAGCACATCGACGTGATGCGCATGTTCAACGACGATCCTGACACCGACGCTGTGATCATGATCGGCGAAATCGGCGGTCCTGACGAAGCCAACGCAGCCCGTTGGATCAAGGACAACATGAAGAAGCCAGTGGTTGGCTTCATCGCCGGTGTGACCGCTCCTCCAGGCAAGCGCATGGGCCACGCCGGCGCGCTGATCTCTGGCGGCGCTGACACTGCACAAGCCAAGCTGGAAATCATGGAAGCCTGCGGTATCAAGGTTACCAAGAACCCATCCGAAATGGCCCGCCTGCTGAAGGCAATGCTGTAATATTAGCGGTAAGATAACGGGGAGCCTCGGCTCCCCGTTTTTGTTTAAACCGGAGATATCGATTTGGCAAAACTACTCGTCATGCGGGAAGGCATCATTGAACAGACGGTGCAGCTCACCAAGGAGCGCATGACCGTCGGCCGCCACAAGCATAACGATATTGTCCTGAATCACCCGGCAGTGAGCGGCGAGCACGCCGTCGTCACTACCATCCTGGACGACTCCTTCCTGGAAGATCTGCAAAGCACCAACGGTACATTTGTGAACGGCCACCGCATCGGCAAACACTTCCTGCAAAACAAGGACGTGATCAAGATGGCCAAGTACCACCTCGAATTCGTCACCGACGGCATCCGTCCCCTGGCCGCTGCCGCCGCCACCGTTCCGGCCATGCCGGTACCGCCGCAACGGCCCCGCGCTCCGCAGCCGGCCCAGCCTGTCCAGGCCGCCCCGGCCACTCAGTTCGCCGAAGTCGCGCCGCCAGCGGACCTGCCGCTCGGCCATATCGAAGTACTCAACGGCACCAACGCCGGAAAAACGCTTACCCTGACCAAGCCGGTTACCAGCCTTGGCCGACCAGGCGTACAGGTCGTTGTGATTGCCCGCGCCGTCGAAGGCTATTCCGCCGCCCACGTCGAAGGCGACAAATCCCCTCTGCTGAACGGCGATCCGATGCCGCGCCAGCCCCAGCGCCTGAAGGCTGGCGACATCCTCGATCTCAGCGGTATTTTGATGGCATTCCGCCTGCCGGCCTGACGCTTTTTGGTTTCTTGGCTGCTGCTGACGAAAAAAGTCAGATGCGATTTTCGGCACTGACAAAAAATTCCCGGCCGACTGACCAAAAACGTCAACTCAGCCGCGGAAAGTGACAATTAATGACAATTTCCAAGGGTTTTTGTTGCCAAGTTGATATGGCACGGCGGTTGCTAATATCCTGGTGTGGCACTTAATTCTTAGTCTCTCACCAGGAGGAGTATCAAAATGAAATCGATGAAACAAATCAAGCAACAAGCACAAGCCGGCTTCACCCTGATCGAACTGATGATCGTCGTGGCAATTATCGGTATCCTGGCTGCAGTCGCAATCCCAGCTTACTCGGACTACACCGCCAAAGCCAAGATTGCCAACGCAATTTCCGCCGCTGACGCGCTGAAGACCGCAGTTGCACTGTGCGCCCAGGAAGCAGGCGGTTCGACTACCGATTGCACCAGCGATACCAACGGCATTCCAAAAGACGCCGACTTCAAGCCAACCAAGGAAGTTGCTTCGGTTGCCGTCTCTGGTGGCGATATCACCCTGACCCTTGGCACTGGCATTGCGACCACCGCTGACGGTAAGACCATCAAATTCCATCCTTCCCTGACCGCCGGTGACAGCACCATGAAATGGACTGCTACCACCACTATCACTTCGGCTACGCTGGCAGCAGCAGTCACCAAAAACAACCCAGCCTCCTAATAGGAATTGGGCATGATAAAAACCGGGCTGCGGCCCGGTTTTTTTATTTTGGCCGGTTGGCCTTTAAACGATTTTCTGGCGGTCGGCCAGCATGGCCTCGTAAGTCAGGTTCTGCAGCAAGGTGAAGTGGGCCGGGTCAAGGCCTGTGAACTGTACGCCGTAGCTGAACACATCTTTCCCTTCCTTCTGTGACTGCGCCATGCTGGCATTACGCACCAGCGCCGGCGTATGGATGCGCACTTGCCGGTCGTCCGGCGGCGCCAGCAGCGTGAAGTCCAGCTGCACCGTTTCGCCTTCACGGCTCAGGGGCTGGGCCGATTCGATCAGCGCGCCGGACACGCTCAGGTTCACGATGAAGACCGAGGCGTGGTTGCCATCGTCACGTATCATCTTGGCCGGGATCTCGACCTTCACCCGCATTGCCGCGCGCAGGCTGGTGCCCTGGATCTCGGTGGGGAAGCTCACATGGGCATACATCAGCGGCCGCAGGAAGACACGCTGCACGACGGTCGAGAACGAACACACGTTTACGCCGGAGAACACGCGCACCGTCAGCTTGTCGCCTTCGGTGATGGCGATCGGGCCGTTGTTCTCCATGGGGATTCTGACGATCATGTACTCATCGCGCACCCAGCCAATCACGGTGGAAAAGTGCTGCATGGGGCGCAAGGTACGATGGGTGATCAGCTGGATGCGGCCGCCCACCTGCAGGTTCATCTGTTCAAACGCATATTCCTGCAATTTGCTTTCGCCCGCCATCGTCGTTATTGTCTAGTTATGAGCAATTGCTCATTGTACATAAATGTCAGGTGCCAACACTTATTTTGATGACAGGACCAGCCAGTCCAGGCTGACCAGGTGATAGGGATCCGGCTGCTGGGCGCTGCAGCTGCCGTGGGCGCAGGTTTCTTTGGAGCCGAATAACCAGCCGCCGTTTTCGCGGTCCAGGAATTCCTTGTCCACCAGGTCCAGCGTATCGCGGTAGCGGCGCGCCATCTCCGGCCGCTCCGCCGCAGCAAGGAAAGCCTTCATGCCTTCCGCTTGCTGCCACCAGAATTTGTTGCGGTCCACATCGCCCATTGGCGACATGCGGTTGAAGATGCCGCCTTCCTGTTCGTCATAGCCGTTCGCCACGGCAAACTTCAGCAAGCGGTCCGCCACGCCGGAATACACTGCAGGCAGGCCACGCTTTTCCGCACTGCGCAGCAGGTGGCTCCATTCGAACTGGTGACCCAGGTCGGTAAAGCCATCGCCATTCTGCAGCGGCTTCCACTGCGCGTCGAACCATTCTGGAATATAGGCGCCCCCGTCGGGCAGGCCGACCATCAGCTGGTTCACCACAAAGTCGCCCATTTCGCGCGCGTCGGCCAGCACTTGCGGGTCGCCGGTGGCATCGATCAATGCCAGCAGGGCTTCAAACATATGCATGACCGGATTTTGCGAATGCGTGCCGAGCGGCGTCGGGGCAAAGTCGCGCGGCGCCGAGCCGCGCAAGCCGCCGCCCGGTTCGCGCAGTCCGCGCCGGATATCCTGCCAGGCCTGCAGTGCGGCCGCCTTGTATTTCGGTTCGCCCGTCACGCGCGCAGCGTGCGCCAGTGCGAGCAGGGCGAACGCGTGTCCGTAGGCGTTCTTGCCCATGCTGCGCGGCGTGCCTTGTGCATCGACGATCTCGTAAAAACCGCCGTTCACCGGGTCCTGGAAAGACGCGAGGAGGAAATCCGTGCCGCGCTTTGCCGCATCCAGGTAGCGTGCGTCGCCTGTCGCCTCATAGCCGACCAGCATGGTGTACACCACGCGGCTGTGCAGGGTAAGGTCGCCCACGCCCTGTTTCAGCGGATGCCATGTGCGGTCAAACCCCGCCTCCATCATGCCGGAAGGCAGGGGCGAGACCGCCAGCCAGCGCGCTATGTGCGCATTGAGGTCCTTGCGGTGCCATTCAGTATTTGCCACGGCGGCCACTGGGTTGGCCGGGCTGCCGCCGTGGCGGTCGCAGGCCGCGAGCAGCAAGACAAGACACAAGCCTGCAGCCGCGCGGCGGCGCTTCATGCTTTCCAGTCGCCGGACTTGCCGCCCGCTTTCTCCGTCACGCGGATATCGGTCATCACCATGCCGCGATCAACCGCCTTGCACATATCGTACACGGTGAGCAGGCCGACCTGTACCGCGGTCAGCGCTTCCATTTCCACGCCGGTTTTACCGTAAGTTTCCACCTGGGCACGGCAATGAACGGCGCTGCTGGCTTCATCGGTGGTAAAGTCCACGGCGACGCGGGTCAGGGCCAGGGGATGGCACAGGGGGACCAGGTCGGCGGTGCGCTTGGAAGCCATGATGGCGGCAATACGGGCGATGCCGAGAACGTCCCCTTTCTTGGCGGTTCCCGATAGAATGAGCGCCAGCGTTTCCGGCTTCATGCGGATACTGCCGTTGGCGACGGCAATACGGTGGGTTTCGGCCTTGGCGCCGACATCGACCATATGTGCCTGTCCGGCAGCGTCGAAATGTGTGAGGTGATCGGTCATCGCGTAGTCTCTTGTTGAACGGGTATGATAGCACTGTGAATGCACTACATTTTCGCCGTCCACTGCTGGCGGCACTGGTAACGGGCCTGCTGCTGGCCGCGCCGGCGGGGCAGGCGCAGCAATCCGAGCTGCCGACGCTGGGCGATGCGTCGCGCGAGGACATGTCCCCGGTGATGGAAAAGCGCTTGGGCGAGCAGATCATGCAAAGCCTGCGCTTCGATCATGACTATCTGGATGATCCGCCCATCATCGACTACCTGAACACCTTCGGCACCAAGCTGGTGGACGCGCGTCCCGGCGCGCGCGGCGATGCAAACCTTGAGTACTACTTCTTCGCCATCCGCGACAAGAACCTGAATGCCTTCGCGCTGCCGGGTGGCTATATCGGCGTGCACTCCCAGCTGCTGCTGGCGGCGCAGACCGAGTCGGAGCTGGCCTCTGTCCTGTCACACGAAATCGGCCACGTGGCGCAGCGCCATATCGCGCGCCAACTGGGTGCGCAAAAGAATGACGCCCTGATTCCGCTGGCGGCGATGCTGCTGGCGGCGCTGGCCGCCAAGTCCAGTCCCGACGCGGCGATCGGCGTGTTCATGGGCGGGCAGGGCCTGGCCATCCAGCGCCAATTGAATTTCGGCCGCGATGCGGAGCGCGAGGCAGACCGCATCGGCTTCCAGATCATGAATGCTGCGGGCTATGACGCCAGCGGCATGGTGTCCTTCTTCCAGCGCATGCAGAACAGCACGCGCATGTACAGCGACGTGGTGCCGCCGTGGCTGATGACCCACCCGCTCACCACCGAACGCATCGCCGATATCCAGGCCCGCATCCGCGAGCAGAAATACAGCCAGCGCGTCGACAATATGGACTTCCACCTGATCCGCGCGCGGGCCCGTGTGCTGCAGGACGAGAGCACTCCGGGCTTGCTGGAAACGGAGAACGTCTTCAAGAACCAGATCCAGCAGCCTGGCCGGCAGAATGTGGCCGCAGGCCAGTACGGCATGGCCATGGTCGCGCTCAAGCGCTCCGAGTTCAAGGCTGCCAAGGATTGGCTGGACAAGGCGCGCAACACCATCGAAAAACCGCCTCCAGCGGGCGCTTTCAGCAATCCGATCCCGCTTGGCACCAGCGAGTCTGCGCTGGCGTACATGTCGCTGGAGATCAAGCTGGCGCAGGAAGACAAGCCGGAAGTGATCGCCGCAGCCATCGAAGAAGCCAAGCAGGCGCAGGGCCGCTTCCCCTTGTCGCGTGGCCTGGTGTGGCAGTATGCGGACGCCATGATCAAGGGCGGCAAGTACGAGGAGGCGACGCGCTTCCTGCGCGACCAGCTGCAGATGTACCGCCGCGAGCCGGAGCTGCATGACTACATGGCGCAGGCATACGCCAAGCAGGGCAAGATCGCCCTGCAGCATATCTCGCTGGCGGAATCGTATGTCCTGCTGGGAGGAACGCTCGCAGCCCTGGACCAGCTGGCGCTGGCGCGCAAGGCGCCCGACGCAACTTACTACGACCAGTCGGTGATCGATGCCCGCGAGCGCGAGCTGCAAGCCAAGCGCCGCGAGGAGTTGGGCGACAAGAAGAAGGACAAGGACTGAATTATTTGAAGGGCTCTTCCACGCGCTTTTTCAGCTCCGCGTCATATTTTGGATCCGCCAGGAACTGGACCATCTGCTGACAAAGTTCACGCGCCTCTGCGTCGTGGGATTCGAGATAAGCGAACTGTTCGCGCTGCAATTCTTCCGTTTTCGCTTTGAGGTCGACACCCGGTTGCGCTAATTTGGTTGATGAATCATAAAGCCACTGCTGGTACTTCGCATAATACGGCCCTATCCTTTCCTTCCATTGGTTGAAAGTCTTCAGATAGGGAGGATTCAGGTCTGGAGCCTTTCTCAGGCACAGTGCATTGAGTTGCACTGCCTGCGCCTCCATGTCGATCGGCAGGGGAATGATCGGCGAAGATGCCAACGCCGCGTTTGTAGCGCCCAGCAGGATTGCGAACGCGAGTGGACGGAAAGGGCATTGCGTCATCATGCTCCTTCAGGTTGGGGGAAGCGCTGGAAACGGAATGCAGCCGGGACCCTGTCGCGCGACATGGCAGCTAGTGGCACGCTGCGGGCGCCAACGCGCAAGGTCAGCGGCGACAGTCCTGCGGGATCGCTTGCCGCAGCATCGAGCCATGCCAGCAGGGCATTATCGCCGACGGGACGGCCGTTGAGCTCCAGTTGCGGCAGCACTTGGGCGAAGTCTCGGTCATCCAGCTGGGCCAGCACGTCGCCGCTGCGCAGCAGAAGCTCGCCCGCCTCCGTCAGCCAGGCCGCATCCACCTCGCCCAGCGGCGCTCCGGTGTGCAGTACAAAGCCGTGGAGCGGATCGGTGCGTGCAATGAACGGTGTAGCCTCCAGGTTCAGGTACACGCGCTGTGGACCATTCTGGAAGTACCAGCAACCACGTTCATCACTCTGGTAATTGCGCGTGATGAAGCCCACCAGCGCAGGATTGGTCAGCTTGTCCCCCGCCTCGTTGAAATGCTGCGCGCGCTCATCGCGCATGCGCCAGTTGCCGCGCGCATCGAGCGCCAGCCAGCCGTAGCAATGCGGCACGTTGGGCCACTTGGCCATCGCCTGTTTGACTATTTCATCCATCGCTCAAGCCTCGGCCATCTCGGTCATTTCTTTCGCAGTGAGGAAGTTCAGCATGCGCAGCGGCAGCCAGTCCAGGCTGCCCGGCAGGCGCCCGGTGGCAAAACCGACATGGCCGCCTTCCTCTGGATAGTCCAGCACCACCTGGCGCGAGGCTTTGCGCGGCAGGTACTCGCCCGGCATGAAGGGATCGTTCTGCGCGTTCAGCACCAGGGTCGGCACCGTGATATCGGTCAGGACGTGCTTGGCGCTGGCGCGGTCCCAGTAATCGTCCGCATCGCGGTAGCCGTGCAGCGGCGCCGTCACCACATTATCGAAGGCGTGCAAATCTTGCGCCGCCATCAGGGCATCGAGGTCGAACAGGCCGGGGAATTGCTGCAGCTTGGCCACGCATTTCGGCTTCAGCGTCTGCAGGAACATGCGCGTGTACAGGCGGCTCAGGCCACGCGACAAGGCATTGCCGCCTTGCGCCAGGTCGAGCGGCGCCGACACCGCGCAGGCCGCGTCGACAAACTCGGCCTGGTGCTGCGACTCGCCCAGCCAGCGCAGCAGGACATTGCCGCCCAGCGAAACGCCGCAAGCGTAGAACTTGCCGCTCGCGTGCGGATGCAGGCGGCGGATGATCCAGTCCAGTTCACCGGAATCGCCTGAGTGGTAAAAGCGCGGCGCCAGGTTCGGTTCGCCGGAGCAGCCGCGGAAATGCGGTACGGCGCCGGACCAGCCGCGGCGCTTGATTTCCGCCATCAGGGCGCGCGCGTAATGGCTGTCGGACGAGCCTTCCAGTCCATGGAACAGCACCACGAAAGGCTTGCCGGGGTGGCCGTCAACGAAATCGACATCGATGAAATCGGCATCCGGCGTATGCCAGCGTTCACGGCGGAAACGTACGTCCGGCTTGGCTATGCAAGTAGCCGGATAGATGGTCTGCAAATGGCCGCTAGGCAGCCAGAACGGGGCAGTGTAATTCATGGCGCGGCTGGGATCGTCCCAGCGGGCCCGATCCCCCTTTTTCAGTGCAGAATTTGAGCGCGCGGATCGACGGGAACTGGTCCCGGCGCTACAGACACATGATGCAACACAATGCGCCAACCTTTCGGTGTCTTAACGTACACATTGGTCGCAATCAGGTGCGCCGGCTCGCCGCTTGCCGCTGTGACGCCCTCGATGACAGTATGCACCGAACTCATCAGGTTGTGTGTCTCATGCAGCTGGGAAGGGCGAATTTGCAACCCGCCGTGTTCCAAAAGTGCACTCCAGGATTCGCGGATGGCGCGGTGGCCGATCAGGCGCGGGCCGCCGGGATGGACGCAGACGATTTCCTCGTCGTCGGCCCACAGCGCCATCAGGGCTTCCAGGTCGGCCCGGTTCAAGGCATCGTAAAACGCGGCTTCGACTTCCGCCGCACTGCCATTCTGGTGTTTACGCGCTGCCATCCGGGCTCCGGTTCGGTGTGATTAATGGTGGCCGACTTCGGTACCAGGCTTCAGCTTATACTGGGTACCGCAATATGGGCACTTCGCTTCACCATGCTTGAAGTCCAGGAACACGCGCGGGTGCGAAGACCACAGCGGCATGGCTGGATTCGGGCAGTAGGCCGGCAGGTCTTTACCATCGAGTTCTACTGGCTGGGTGGCGTTGCTCATTTTATAACACTCCGCGAGATCAAAAACCA
Organism: Massilia eburnea; assembly: GCF_009720745.1. GTDB lineage: Bacteria > Pseudomonadota > Gammaproteobacteria > Burkholderiales > Burkholderiaceae_D > Rugamonas > Rugamonas eburnea. Next base: position 127,598 of record NZ_WNKX01000009.1, read on the forward strand.
AGATTTTAATCCATCCGGGCAACGAGAAGCATTCGTCGGTAGAATGTCGGCTTTCCCATGCAGCGGCCGGTGCAGCCGTGGCAAAGATCCCACATGAGTCATCCCTTGAGCGAGCCCGACGTCGCGGCTCACCACGAACCTTCCTGGCGCGCCGGCCTGAAAGACGGCATGCCGCCCCTGTTTGGCATTGCCGCCTGGGGCATGGTGGTCGGCGTGGCGATGGTCAAGTCGGGCCTTAGCGTGATGCAGGCGCTGGGCATGACGCTGGTGGTGTTTGCCGGATCGGCCCAACTTGCCGCGCTGCCACTGATCGCGGCTGCCGCGCCGATCTGGGTGATCTTCGTCACCTCGGTCGTGGTCAACCTGCGCTTCGTGATCTTTGCCGCCTTGCTGGCGCCGCACTTTGCCAAGCTGTCGCTGCTGCGCCGCTTCTTCTACGGTTACGGTACCGGCGACCTGACGACCGCCCTCTATCTGCAACGCTTCCCAAGCGAAAAGCCGGAAGAGGGCAAGCTCTCCTATTTGCGCGGCCTGCTGTACCCGAACTGGATCGCCTGGCAGGGCGGCTCGATCGCCGGTATTTTCCTGGGCAGCGCAGTGCCACCGGAATGGGGGCTGGGGTTTGCCGGCACGCTCGCGATTGTCTGCCTCGCCGTGCCGATGGTGGCCACCCGTCCCGCCCTGGTTGGCGCGCTGGCAGCCGCCGTGACCGCAGTGCTGGCGCACGCCCTGCCTTACAAACTTGGCCTGCTGGCGGGCGTGGTTGTGGGCATGGTGACCGCAATGGTGGTTGAGGGACAAATCGAACGACGAAAGGCGGCCAATGTCTGATCTTGAAATCTGGCTGACCATCGCCGCCATGGCTTGCGCTACTGCACTCACGCGTTCTTCGTTCTGGGTGATTGGTGGCCACATTACGATCCCGACCCGCGTGCAGGGGATGCTGCGCTATGCGCCGGTGTGTGCGCTGGCCGCCATCATTGGCCCCGACCTGGTGATGGATCCGCAGGGCACAGTGGAATTCAGCTTCCACAACTACAAACTGATTGCAGGCGTCGTTTCGATCGCCTACTACCTTGTCCGCCGCAGCATGCTCGAGACGATCGTGTTCGGCATGGCATGTTTTACGGCGCTGCGCTTACTGCTTTCCTGAGGTACATTGAGCGGTCACAAACTTTTGGCCCGGCAGGGCAGGAGATGCGATGACGGAACTTGACCACATGATCTTGCGGGTGAGCGATCCGGCGAGGTCGATTCGGTTTTATGAAGACGTGCTGGGATTCAGGCACGAGGGCAGGGCGGGGCCGTTTGAAGTGGTGCGGGTGAATGAGGGCTTTACGCTGGATTTGCTGGCGGAGCCGCCAAGCGAGCACCTGCACCTGGCTTTCCGCGTTGACCCCGAACACTTCGAGCGCGTGATGGTGCAGCTGCGCGAGCGGCACATTCCGTTTGGCGGCAACCATATGGACCGCAGCGGCGGCCAGCCCCAACCCCAATACGGTGCGCGCGGGCTGGCGCTGGCTTGCTATTTCGAGGACCCGGACGGGCATAACCTCGAAATCCGCTACTAGACCTGCCACAGCTTGCGCGCTTCCTCGGCAATGATGTCGGGGAATTCTTCCTGGAAGAAGAGCTTGCCTTCAGGGATGGCGCGGATGCCTTGCGAGCGCGGGAACAACTGATCGAGGTAGCGTGCATCGGCGATGGTGAAGATGGTGTCGCTCGCGCCCCAGACCATGCGCACTGGCACCGTGCTGCGACGCAGTTGCGACTCGATGCCGGCCAACGGGTTGGGGGACAAGGCATTGTGGAACTCATGGTACTGCGTGCGCCGCAGCGGTGAGCTGACCAACGGCGCAGCGTAGTACTCGATGATTTCGTCGGTCAGTTGCGCGGGGTTGTGGAAGACGGCGGCGCCAAAGGTGGCGCGCGCCATGGCTTTGTCGGTCAGCCATTTTGCGGTGTCGTCGGCCAGCGTGCCCTTGCGCGCCATTTCAAGCACCGGAGCGATTTCCTTGGGTGGGCTGTGCGGCTCGATGTCGCAGTTGGTCAGCATCATGCTGCGCACGCGCTGTGGATAGCGCAGCAGGAAGAGTTGGGCGACCGCGCCGCCGCTGTCGCTGGCGATGATGTCCACAGTGCCGGCGCCGAGTTTGTCGAGCAGGGCGGCCAGCATGTCAGCTTGCGCGCTGGCTGCCAGTGACTGCCCGGCGGGGACTTCGGAATATCCCAGCCCCATGAAATCGGGCGCAATGCAGCGGCGGTATGGCGACAGGCGCTCAATTGCGCCGCGCCATTGGAAGCTGTTCAGTGGCGCGCCATGCAGGAACAGCGCTGTTTTGGGGCCGACGCCGCGCTCGACGTAGGCGATGCGGCCGAAGGGCAGTTCGGCAAATCGGCGTGCCGCACGGAAGTTGGCGACATCGGTCAGTGCTGCTGACGGCGATGCGCCGGGCGCGGCGATGGAAAGGCGCGGGGCGGCGCTGGCGGCGAGCATGGCGCCAGTCAGGGTGAGGAAGTTTCGACGTTTCAATGCGATCTCCGTTGGGTGGCATTTGGTGGGATCGATGCTATCGGCGCCGCACCCCTATTGCGCGCATAATCGGCCGGCGGCGAGCACAATCGGCTGATTTTTTGATTGCGCGGCCGGGCAAATTGGCGCACTCTCCTATTTCCTGCGAGCCCACTCGACGACCGCTCGCGCGAAAGCGACTGCCATGACTACCAGACCTTCGTGTTACCCGGAGCGGGACGCGGTGCCGCTGCTGGATGTATTGACCTCGCCCGTGCCGGTCGGGCGCTTTGACTCGCCGCTCGATGGCCGCCACGTGCTCTGCCTGCACCTTGGCGCGCCGGTGCCGGTCAGCTACCGCGCCGGGCGTTATGAGCGGCAAGGCACGCGCCTGCATGGCCAGTTCTGCGTTGTCCCCGCTGGTTCAAGCACGCGCTGGACATTGACGGCGCCGGCCACCTCGCTGCTGCTGCGCCTGAACCCATCCCTGATGAACGATACGGCCGAACATATGCGGCTGGGCCCCGAGCTGGCGCCGGCTATCCACATTCGGGATCCGCAAATCGAACGCATCGGCTGGATGATGCAGGCCGAAGAGCTCGACAATCATCCCGGCGGACGCATTTTTGCCGACAGCCTGGCCAGTGCACTGGCCGCGCGCTTGCTGGCGCTGCAAACGCTGGCGTCCCGCCGTCCTGCCGCGGCCCCGGTGCGGGCCTTGCCCGCCTGGCAGCTGCGTGCGGTCGAGGACTATATCGAAGCCAACCTTGACCAGGACCTGACGCTGGCCGAGCTGGCCGCCGTGGCCGGCTTCAGCGTCTCCCATTTCAAGGAATTGTTCCGCCAGGCCGCCGGCATGCCGGTGCACCGCTTCGTCATGGCCCGCCGCGTCGAACGCGCCCGCCAGCTTTTCCTGGAAGGGAAACTCACCAATACCGAGATCGCCCTCGAAGCTGGCTTCGCCCACCCGAGCCACATGGCGCGCTGCGTCCGGCAGCTCTCTGGCCACGGCCTGGCAGATTTGCGAAAAGCTTGTTAGCCCCGGCTTCGCCAAAATCCTGGCCGTCTGCTCGTATGGGCGATTGCCATGACCCGCACATGGTCGGGGAGTATCTGGTAAATTATTTTGAAGGGAAAATTCCGCAGTGGGTAAGCGCGGAATCTGGGACCTAGCGAAGTACCGAGTTTTGGATTGGCCGCAATCAGTTCAACGATTCGTTTTGCTTCTTGCGCAAAAGCTTCGCTAATCACATGGCCGGTGTGCTTTGCGTAGAAATTATGCGCTTGTCGCAGCTCATCTTCCGCCGCTGCAACAAAGAAGTATTTCACTTCAAATTGGACTGCAGGCGGGCAAACACGATTTCGCCGGCAACCAATTCTGCGCTGCCGTCTTCAAACGCTGCCACTCGGCGATCCAGTTCCTTGCCCCAGGCTTCGTCATAGCCCGGTTCCAGAGGTAGACTGGCAATCAGCATTTCCAAAAGTGCTTCCCTTTCTTCGGGAGGTAGTTGGAGCGCTGCTGCGGCAATTTGTTCGAGCGGCTTGTTCATGGAATCTATTGTAGTCCCGAAGCGCCCGGCACGTGATTGAGCAAAATCAATGTTTCTTGATTGGCAATAAAATATCGGCTTTTCCTATCCTTAACAAGCGGCTAAGGGGCCCCGGCTTAAGGTAAAATAGCGGTCTTTCCAACAGTGACCCCTGAGTAACCATGCTGAAATTCAACCGCCTGGAAGACCTGGTAGCGCAAAACGCCCTGCAAGGTAAGCGCGTCTTTATCCGTGCAGATCTGAACGTGCCGCAGGATGATGCGGGCAATATCACCGAAGATACCCGCATTCGCGCCTCGATTCCAGCGATCAAAATGGCCCTGCAAGCCGGCGCCAAAGTCATGGTTACCTCCCACCTGGGCCGTCCGACCGAAGGCGAATTCAAGCCTGAAGACAGCCTGGCGCCAATCGCCAAGCGCATGTCCGAGCTGCTGGGCCAGCCCGTTGAACTGAAGCAGAACTGGGTGGACGGCGTGGAAGTGGCGCAGGGCCAGGTCGTGCTGCTGGAAAACTGCCGCGTCAACAAGGGCGAAAAGAAGAATTCCGACGAGCTGGCCCAGAAGATGGCCAAGCTGTGCGACGTGTACGTGAACGATGCCTTTGGCACCGCCCACCGCGCCGAAGCGACCACCCACGGCATCGCCAAGTTCGCGCCGATCGCTTGCGCCGGCCCGCTGCTGGCCGCTGAGCTGGATGCGCTGGGCAAGGCCCTGGGCGCGCCGGCCCGTCCGCTGCTGGCTATCGTGGCCGGCTCCAAAGTATCGACCAAGCTGTCGATCCTGAAATCGCTGGCCGACAAGGTGGACAACCTGATCGTCGGCGGCGGCATCGCCAACACCTTCATGCTGGCTGCCGGCCTGAAGATCGGCAAGTCGCTGGCGGAAGCGGACCTGGTGTCCGAAGCCAAGGCCATCATCGACCTGATGGCCGCCCGCGGCGCCACCGTGCCGATTCCGGAAGACGTGGTGTGCGCGAAGGAATTCTCGCCAACCGCCGCCGCTACCGTGAAGGCCGTGGCTGATGTGGCCGACGACGACATGATCCTGGACATCGGTCCCAAGACCTCGGCCAAGCTGGCAGCCCAGATCGCCGAAGCCGGCACCATCGTCTGGAACGGCCCGGTCGGCGTGTTCGAATTCGACCAGTTCGGCGAGGGCACCAAGACCCTGGCCATGGCGATCGCCAACTCCAAAGGTTTTTCGATCGCGGGCGGTGGCGACACCCTGGCCGCGATTGCGAAATACCAGATCACCGACAAAATCGGGTACATCTCCACCGGCGGCGGCGCCTTCCTGGAATTCCTGGAAGGTAAGACCCTGCCAGCAGTGGAGATCCTGGCGCAGCGCGCCCAGTAACACGGTAAAAGGCGCCCGCAAGGCGCCTTTTGAACTTTTTAAAGCTCACACGAAGGAATCTTCATGGCACGTGGTACCAAGATTGTCGCAACGATCGGCCCAGCATCGACCGACCTGAATATCCTGATCCAAATGATCAAGGCAGGCGTTGACGTGGTCCGCCTGAACTTCTCCCATGGCAAGGCGCAAGACCATATCGACCGCGCGGCCCTGGTGCGGAAAGCGGCGGCGGAATGCGGCAAGGAAGTGGCGATCATGGCCGACATGCAAGGTCCGAAGATCCGTATCGGCAAGTTCGAGAACAACAAGATCGAACTGGCCAAGGGCGACAAGTTCATCCTCGACGCCAAGTGGGGCGAAAACGGCGAACTGGGCAACCAGGAGCGCGTGGGCCTGGACTACAAGAGCCTGCCGACCGACGTCAAAGCCGGCGACGTGCTGCTGCTGAATGACGGCCTGATCGTGCTGACCGTGGACAAGATTGTCGGCAGCGAAATCTACACCACCACCAAGATCGGCGGCGAGCTGTCCAACAACAAGGGCATCAACCGCCAGGGCGGCGGCCTGACCGCGCCGGCGCTGACCGCCAAGGACATGGAAGACATCAAGACCGCGATGTCCTTCCAGGCCGATTACCTGGCGATCTCGTTCCCGAAAAACGCCACCGATATGGAAATGGCGCGCCAGCTGGCGAACATCGCTGGCGAACCGTTCGGCTTCAAGCCGATGATGATTGCCAAGATCGAGCGCGCGGAAGCGATTCCTGCCCTGCAGGAAATCCTGAACGCCTCCGACGGCATCATGGTGGCCCGCGGCGACCTGGCTGTCGAGGTAGGCAATGCCGCCGTGCCTGCGCTGCAAAAGCGCATGATCCGCATGGCGCGCGAGTCGAACAAGATCGCCATCACCGCGACCCAGATGATGGAGTCGATGATCTTCAACGCCGTGCCGACCCGCGCCGAAGTCTCCGACGTGGCGAACGCCGTGCTGGACGGCACCGATGCCGTGATGACTTCGGCAGAAACCGCCTCCGGTAAATACCCAGTGGAAACTGTGGAAATGATGGCGGCCATCTGTACCGAAGCCGAGCAATCCGAATACAACAAGCTCGATGCGGACTTCCTGAACGCCCGCTTCACCCGCATCGACCAGTCGATCGCCTATGGCGCCCTGTTCACCGCGCACCACCTGCGCGTGAAAGCGATTGTGGCCCTGACCGAATCCGGCTCCACCGCGCTGTGGATGAGCCGCCACAACATCGACACCCCGATTATTGCGCTCACGCCGAGCACCACCACCCAGCGCAAGCTGGCCTTGTACCGCAACGTTTGCACCCACCAGCTGATGCAGGATGCACCGACCGACGTCGTGCTGCGCGCCGCAGAAGACCTCCTCGTAAAACAGGGTATTGCCCAGAAGGGCGATATGATTGTGGTTACCTGGGGTGCGCCGATGGGCAAGGTGGGCGGCACGAATGCGCTGCGTATCGTGAAAGTAGGTGAGTTCACACACCGCGCCGACTCGGCACGTTAAACGATATGCGCTGCTTTTGCCGCTCATAAGGTGGCAAAGGCCTTAACGATTTCTTTATTGTTATTGGAGTTCTACCATGTCCCTCGTATCCATGCGCCAACTGCTGGACCACGCCGCTGAACACGGCTACGGCATCCCAGCTTTCAACGTCAACAACCTGGAACAAGTGCAGGCCATCATGGCTGCCGCCGACGCCGTCAACGCACCAGTGATCATGCAAGCTTCGGCTGGCGCCCGCAAATACGCTGGCGAAGCCTTCCTGCGTCACCTGATCGACGCAGCGATCGAAGCCTATCCGCACATTCCAGTCGTCATGCACCAGGACCACGGCCAGTCGCCGGCAGTCTGCATGGCTGCGATCAAGTCGGGCTTCTCGTCCGTGATGATGGACGGTTCCCTGATGGCTGACGGCAAGTCCGTCGCTTCCTACGAGTACAACGTGGAAGTGTCCAAAGAGGTGGTGAAGTTCTCCCACTCCATCGGCGTGACCGTGGAAGCGGAACTGGGCGTGCTGGGCTCCCTGGAAACCATGAAGGGCGACAAGGAAGACGGCCACGGCGCGGAAGGCACCATGACCCGCGAAATGCTGCTGACCGACGTGGCGCAAGCTGCCGATTTCGTGCAGAAGACCCAGTGCGACGCGCTGGCCATCGCGATCGGCACCTCGCACGGCGCCTACAAGTTCACCCGCAAGCCAACCGGCGACATCCTGGCGATCGACCGCATCAAGGAAATCCACGCCCGCATTCCTAACACCCACCTGGTGATGCACGGTTCTTCCTCGGTACCGCAGGAACTGCTGGCCATCATCCGCGAATTCGGCGGTGACATGAAGGAAACCTACGGCGTGCCTGTCGAAGAAATCCAGGAAGGCATCCGTCACGGCGTGCGCAAGATCAATATCGACACCGATATCCGCCTGGCCATGACCGCTGCCGTGCGCAAGTTCATGTTCGAAAACCCATCGAAGTTCGACCCGCGCGACTTCCTGAAGCCAGCTCGCGCTGCTGCGGAAGAAGTGGTGAAGGCACGCTTCCTGTCGTTCGGCTGCGAAGGCCGCGCGTCGCTGATCAAGCCAATTCCGCTGGAGAAGATGGCTGAGCGTTACAAGGCCGGTGAGCTGGCCCAGATCGTTAAGTAATAAAACCCGGCAAGGCTGGGTCAGACCCAAGGGTCAGACCCACGGCCTGCGACTGCCGCGTGAACAGGGTCTGACCCTTGGGTCAGACCCAGGTTTACCGGGTCTAAAAAATCTCAAAGTACCCCCGCCATGAACAGCCTGTACAAATCCTCCATCAAATCCCTCCCCCTGCTGGGCCACGGTAAAGTGCGCGACAACTACGCCGTCGGCACCGACAAGATCCTGATCGTCACCACCGACCGCCTGTCCGCGTTCGACGTCGTGATGAACGAACCGATCCCCGGCAAAGGCATGGTCCTGAACCAGATGTCGGACTTCTGGTTCGAGAAACTGGGCCACATCGTCCCTAACCACCTGACCGGCGTCACGCCAGAGTCCGTGGTGGCTCAGGACGAAGTAGAGCAGGTCAAAGGCCGCGCCGTTGTGGCGAAGCGCCTGAAGCCGATCCTGGTGGAAGCGGTGGTACGCGGCTACATCATCGGCTCCGGCTGGAAAGACTACCAGGCCACTGGCTCCATCTGCGGCATCAAGCTGCCGGAAGGCCTGCAGCAAGCGGACAAGCTGCCGCAGCCAATCTTCACCCCGGCCGCCAAGGCCGACCTGGGCGAACACGATGAAAACATCTCCTTCGAAGAGATGGAAAAGAAAATCGGCGCCGAACTGGCCGCCAAGATCCGCGACGTCGCGATCAAGCTGTACACCACGGCCGCCGACTACGCGGCGACCAAGGGCATCATCATCGCCGACACCAAGTTCGAATTCGGCCTGGACGACAATGGCGTCCTGCACCTGATGGATGAAGTACTGACCGCCGATTCCTCGCGCTTCTGGCCGGCTGACTCCTACCGTCCTGGCATCTCGCCACCGTCCTACGACAAACAGTTCGTGCGCGACTACCTGGAAACCCTGACCGACTGGCAGAAGACCCCGCCGGCACCGGCCCTGCCAGCCGAAGTGATCGAAAAGACCCAGGCCAAGTACTTCGAAGCCATCGAACGCCTGACCGGCGAAAAGCTGAAGGTATAAGCCATGTCGGACAACAAACCACTGGTCGGCATCATCATGGGCTCGTCCTCGGATTGGGACGTGATGAAGAACGCCGTCGACATGCTGAAGCAGTTCGGCGTGCCGTATGAAGCGCAAGTGATCTCCGCCCATCGCATGCCGGACGAGATGTATGCCTACGCCAAGAGCGCCCGTGCTCGCGGCCTGCGCGCCATCATCGCCGGCGCCGGCGGCGCGGCCCACCTGCCGGGCATGGTCGCTGCCATGACCATCGTGCCGGTGCTGGGCGTGCCCGTGCCGTCCAAGTACCTGCGCGGTGAAGACTCGCTGCTGTCCATCGTGCAGATGCCGAAGGGCGTGCCGGTGTCGACCTTCGCCATCGGCGAGGCGGGCGCTGCCAACGCGGGCCTGACGGCTGTGGCGATCATCGCCACCACCGACGACGCGCTGGCTGCAAAGCTGGAAGAGTTCCGTGTGTCGCAAACCGCGGCCGCTAAAGCAATGGTTTTGCCTGTATGAGTAATGTGAAGAATCCTCCAGCGTGGCTGGGCGTGATGGGCGGCGGCCAGCTTGGCCGCATGTTCGCGCACGCCGCGCAGAGCATGGGCTACAACGTGGCCGTGCTGGAGCCGGCCGCTGACTGCCCGGCCGGGCAGGCGGCCAATCGCCTGATCAACGCCGGCTACAGCGATGCCCCCGGCCTCGATGCACTGGCTGCACAATGCGTGGCCGTCACCACCGAATTCGAGAACGTCCCGGCCGACAGCCTGTCGCGCCTGGCGCAATCGGTCTTCGTGGCGCCGAATGCACACGGGGTGTCCGTGGCGCAGGACCGCATCGCGGAAAAGAGCTTCTTCGTCGCCAGCGCCGCCAAATCCGGCGTGATGCCGGCGCCGCACAAAGTGATCGACAGCGACGCCGCCATCGACGCCATCGGCGATGAGCTGCTGCCGGGCATCCTGAAGACGGTGCGCATGGGTTACGACGGTAAAGGCCAGGTGCGCGTGAAGTCGCGCGAAGACGTGCGCGCAGCGTATGAATCCATGGGCAAGGTCACCTGCCTGCTGGAGAAGATGCTGCCGCTGGCGTACGAAGTGTCGGTGCTGACGGCACGCGGCGCGGATGGCGCATCGGTCGTCTACCCGATCGCCGAAAACGTGCACCGCGACGGCATCCTGTTCACGACCACCGTACCCGGCCCGAACATCACCGCGGACTGCGCCGCCAAAGCGCAGCGCGCCGCGCAAGCGATCGTGGCGGAGCTGGGCTATGTGGGCGTGCTGTGCATTGAGTTCTTCGTGCTGGCGGACGGTTCGCTGGTCGTGAACGAGATGGCGCCGCGCCCGCACAACAGCGGGCACTACACCATCGACGCCTGCGTCACCAGCCAGTTCGCACAGCAGGTGCGCGCCATGGCCGGCCTGCCGCTGGGCGATGTGCGCCAGCATTCGCCGGCCGTCATGCTGAACATCCTGGGCGACATCTGGTACGAAGGCGAAGGCGACGATGTGCGCGAACCGGCGTGGGACAAGGTGCTGGCGCTGCCAGGCGCCAACCTGCACCTGTACGGCAAGGAAGAACCGCGCCGTGCGCGCAAGATGGGCCACCTGACCTTCGTCGCCCCGACGCTGGCGGAAGCGCAGCAGCACCTCAACGCCGCTTGCGCCATCCTCGGGATCGCAGCATGACCGACGCATCAACACGCGCCCTTGCCGCAGCCGCGGCCGCGCCTGCCGACATCGCCGCTGCGGCTGCGGCGCTGGAAGCGGGCGCGCTGGTCGCATTTCCCACCGAGACCGTTTACGGCCTCGGTGCGGACGCAGAAAATCCGGCCGCAGTGGCAAAGATCTACGCCGCCAAAGGCCGTCCGCAAGACCATCCCGTGATCGTGCACATCGCGCCCGGCGCCGACCTCGATTACTGGACCACCGAGGTTGCACCGGAAGCACGTGCGCTGGCCAGCCATTTCTGGCCCGGCCCATTGACCCTGATCCTCAAGCGCAACGCCCACATCCCGGACGCCGTCTCCGGCGGGCAGGACACGGTCGGCATCCGCTGCCCATCGCATCCGGTGGCGATGCAGCTGCTGCAGGCATTCAAGGGCGGCAAGGGCGGCGTTGCAGCGCCTTCCGCCAACAAGTTCGGCAACGTCAGCCCGACCACCGCGCAGCACGTGCGCGACGAGTTCCACGACGAAGTAGGGCAGGGCAATGTGATCGACTCCGTGCTCGATGGCGGTTCCAGCCAGGTCGGCATCGAATCGACCATCCTCGACATGTCGCGCCTGGCCACGCACGGCCCGGTGCTGCTGCGCCCCGGCCACATCACCGCGCAGCAGATCGCCGGCGTGATCGGCGCCATGCCGCGCCAGCCTGACCAGGCCGCGCCGCGCGCATCCGGCACGCTGGAATCGCATTACGCGCCCAAGGCCCCGGTGGCACTGTTGCCCACTGGCGACATCGAAAAAGTCCTTGCGGAGCTCAAGCTGCGAGGGCGTAGTGCAGCCCTGATCCATTACACGCCGTTTGCGCTGACTCAAGCAAATGTAGCGCTCCCTGCCGAGCCAAAGGGGTATGCTTATGGTGTGTATGCCGCGTTGCGCGCAATGGACCTGGAGCAGGTTGACGTGATCCTGGTCGAAGCGCCGCCGGCCGATGATGCCTGGCTGGGCGTCAATGACCGCCTGCGCCGCGCTGCCTTCGGCTCGACCGGCATTATTGAGCGTTTCCTGAGGTCGTAACCGCAGCGGGGCAACCCGCCTCCTGCGCAAGCGAGGAGGCAGCCATGTCCCGCATCACGGCACACATCGCACGCAGCGTGGGAGGGCTTGTTGTCGCCACCGCGCTGCTGCTTCCCGGTGCATTGGCCACCGGCGGCGCTGAATCGGGAGCCCTTGTGCGCTCCCGGCTTGCCTTCACCGAACGCGGTACACTGCTGTCAGGACCCAACCTGTCGCGCATCGACACGGGCCCCTTCAGTATCTCCAAACACATTGAACCGGCCATGCTGGCCGAAGTGCTGCAGAAAGCCGGCAGCTCGCTGGCGGAGGCCGCCGGCAAGCCGCGCTGCACCATCACCACCTACAGCCTGCGCTACAGCACCATCGGCGGCGGCGGCGAACCGACCGACGCCAGCACCGCGCTGATCCTGCCTTCCGGCGACGACCCGGAGTGCCAAGGGCCGCGCCCAGTGCTGCTGTACGCCCACGGCACCTCGACCGCCAAGGACCACAATATGGCCCGCCTGCGCGGCGAAGCCAAGCTGGTGGCTGCCCTGTTCACGGCGCAGGGCTATATCGTGGTAGCGCCCAATTACGCCGGTTACGACGGTTCCTCGCTGCCTTACCACCCGTACCTGAACGCCGAGCAGCAATCGGCCGACATGATGGATGCCATGCGCGCCGCCCGCGCCGCGATGGCGCGCCTGAAAGTGCAAGCGGGACCCCAGTTGTTCCTGGCCGGCTATTCGCAAGGCGGCCACGTCACGCTGGCCACGCAGCGCGCGATGCAGCAGGGCGATGAATTCCACGTCACGGCCGCCGCCGGGCTATCGGGCCCGTATGCCATGGCGCGCTTTTCCGACGTCGTCTTCGGCGGCCAGCCCAATGCGGGCATCACGATCTACCTGCCGCTGATCGCCACCTCCGCCCAGCGCGCCGGCGCCGCGATCTACAGCAAGCCGGACGAACTGTATGAAATGCAGTACGCCAGCGGCATCGAATCCCTGTTCCCATCGAACACAACGCGCGGCGATTTGTTCAAGCAGGGCAAGCTGCCCAAGCGCGCCATCTTTGCGCTCGACTCGCAGCCGCAGGGCAGCGGCGCCTCGGCCTATTTCAGCAATCCTCACCTGGTGCGCACCAGCTACCGCAACGCCTACCTGGAAGACGTGGCCGAGCACCCCTGCGACGACGGCGACTGCGCCCCTGCCAACAACTTGCGCAAATGGATGCTGAAGAATGACTTGCGCAACTACACGCCGCACAGCCCCTTGCTGCTCTGTGGCGGCAGCAAGGACCCGTCCGTCCCCTTCTTCAACGCCACCGCAGCGGCCGAATACTTCCGCCAGCACGGCGCGGCGCCGACCCTGGTGGACCTGGAACAGCAGGACGCGCACGACCAGTTCACGAACGCCCGCCACAGCTTCGTCCTGATACGCGAAGAGAGCATGAAAAAGGCGCGCGAAGAGGCCGAGAAGAGCGGCCGCAGCGTCGACGAAGTCATGATGGAGAGCTATCACGCCCGCCTGGCTGGCGCCCCTTGCCTGCTGGCTGCGCGCAGCTATTTCGATGCGTTGATGCGGCCGGAGGCGTCGGCCGCGCGGTGACCACAGCAGCTGCCGACAAGCAATAACTTGCACACCTGATGCGCCGCTGCTACAGTCTCGCGCCGCTTCGGTGCAAGGCTGTTGTTTTTACAAATTTCTCCTTGTATCAAGCTTGCCTAAACTGGCATATTAGTTTGGCTGCGAATAGCACGCGCGTTCGCAAAGCCTACAAGAAAACAACCCCCTGGAGACACAATGCGTCATTTCAAACTTGCCTTGACGGTCATGGCAGCAGCCGTTATTGCCGGTTGCGGCGGCAGCGACCCGCGCCCCGGCGATCAAACCCCGAAAACCAAATATTCCGCCGAAGTGATCTTTGGCGACAGCCTGGTGGACGTCGGCACCTACAAGGTCGGCACGGTGGCAGCCATTGGCGGCGGCCGCTTCACCATCAACGGCGACAACACCGCGGTGAATCCTACCCTGACCGGCAAGATCTGGCCTGAACTGATTGCAGCCCAGCTGGGCCTGCCCGCACCATGTGCAGCCGTCACCGGCCTGGATGGCGATGCCACCAAGGGCTTCAGCGTGCCAGTGCAAGTCCACACCGGCTGCTACGGCTACGGCCAGGGCGGCTCGCGCGTCAGCAACCCGGTTGGCATCGGCAACAAGCTCACCGGCAGCCCGCTTGGCGCGCTGACCTATCCATTTACCACCCAGGTGGCGAACCACCTGGCAGCAGTGGGCGGCAAGTTCAAGGGCGATGAGATCATCTTCGTGCTCACCGGTAATAACGACCTGCTGGTCGGCATGCAGCAGCTCGGCGATGCAGCCACTGCTGCCGGTACCGCGGCAGGCAAGACTGCCTTTGTGACCAGCCTGGCCACCCAGCTGGCCGCCGGTGCGACCAACCCGGCTACCGCCGTCCAATCGATCAGCATCGCCATGGCGACCGAAGCGGCGCGTCCTGGCAGCACCGATCAAACCGTGGTCACCGCTGCGGTCACTGCTGCCGTACTGGCAGGTAATACCGCCGCTTCGTCGCCGGCAGTGTATGGCCCGATGGTTGTCAAAGCGCAGGCGGATGCTTCCGCAGCCGGCACCAAGGCAGGCACCGATTACTTCGCCGCGAACGCGCCGGGCGTAGTGCAAGCCGTGGCAACCGCCGCCAGCCAGATCGTCTCCACCGTCAAGACCCAGCTGATCGGCAATGGCGCCAACTTCGTTACCGTGGTCGGCATGCCGGACGTCGCGACCACGCCTGCCGGCCGCGCCACCACCGATGCTGGCCGCAGCGTGATCAACGCAGCGGTGAAAGCATTCAACGACACGCTGACCGCCGGTCTGGGCAGCGAAAGCAAAGTGCTGCTGATCGACGCCTACACCCTGACCCACGACCAGGCGACCAACCCTGGCATCTACGGCCTGACCAACAGCTCCGATCCTGCTTGCGACTTCACCCCGGCCAAGAACCCGCTGGGCAACTCGCTGGGCTGCAACGCCACCAACCTCGTGGCCGGCGACGTCAGCCACTATGCGTTTGCAGACTCCGTGCACCCGACTCCGTACCTGGGCCTGCAGGCGGCGCGCTACATCTCGGAACGCCTGATCGCCAAGGGCTGGATGTAATTACAGAAAAAGGATAAACAATGACTAAACGTATCAACAGCGCTATCAAGCTGCTGGCCGTCGCGGCCGCGCTGGGCGCAGCATCGGGCGCCTCCGCGCAATCGCAGGGCGAGTGGCTGGCCAAAGTCGGCGTCAACCGCATTTCACCGGACGTGACTTCGGGCGACGTTACCGCGCCTTCCAAGCCAGGCGTGAAGGCCGAAGTTGGATCCGACACCAAGCCGATCTTCAGCGTGGGCTATATGTTCACCGACCATATCGGCACCGAGCTGATGCTGGGCGCTCCGTACAAGCACACCCTGTACGGCGCCGGCACCATCCAGGGCACCGGCAAGCTGGGTACCGCTGAAGCGCTGCCGCCGACCATCTTCGCGCAATACCGTTTCTGCGAGCCGAACGCCATCGTGCGTCCGTACGCAGGCATCGGCTATACCTATGCTTACTTCCGCAAGGAGACTGGTTCGGCGCAGCTGACCGCGATCCTGAATACGGGCGGCGCTCCGGTGACTTATAGCCTGGATTCCAAGAGCGCAGGCAGCGTGGTGCTGGGCGCGACCGCCAAGCTGTCGGAACGCTTCTACGCCGACCTGAACGTGGTGAAGACCAAGCTCAAGACCCGCGCCCACTTCTCCACCGGGCAGACGCTGGACATCAAGCTTGATCCACTGGCAGTCAGCCTGTCCGTCGGTTACCGCTTCTAAGCCGCTTCCGAACATTGCAAAAGCCGCCGCAAGGCGGCTTTTTTCTTTCCAGCACGGATGCAAAATTTGCACTATGATCGGTGCTCATTTCGCAAACCAACTGTCGCAAGGAACCCGCATGAAATCAGTCTGGCTGGGCCTCGCAGCCCTGTGTATCGGCACATCCGCCCTGGCGCAAAACTGCGCCGACTCCCAACCCTGCCAACGCGCGCGCGCCATGGTCGAAGACCTGACGCATATCGTCGCGCCGGAAGGGGTACAGGACACCTACAAAGCCACCATCGGCGGCATCGAGCAGTGGATCAATGTGCGCGGCCAGGACAAGGCCAATCCCATGATCCTGTTCGTGCACGGCGGCCCGGCTTCGCCATTGATGCCAACGACATGGCAATGGCAGCGTCCCATCGAGGAATACTTCACCGTCGCCCATTACGACCAGCGCGCGGTCGGCAAGACCTTGCGCGCCAACGACAAGCAGGCAATAGAAGGCACGCTGCGTATCGACCGATTCGTCGACGACGCGATCGAGGTGGCGGAGCACCTGCGCGCCAAGTACCACAAGGACAAGCTGATCATTATTGGCCACAGCTGGGGCACCATCGTCTCTACGCGCGCCGTGCTGAAACGTCCGGACCTGTTCCATGCCTACGTCGGCATCGGCCAGATTGCCAATATGCGCGAGAACGAGCGTATCAGCTACGACTTCGGCGTCGAGCAGGCCAAGCTGCACAACAACACCGAAGCATTGAAGGAGATGGCAACCATCGCGCCATATCCAGGCGACCAGCCGATCACGCGCGAGCGCATCATTGTGGCCCGCAAATGGCCGCAATACTACGGTGGCTTGAGTGCGTACAAAAACGACTCGGTGTACTTCTTCCGTGCACCCATGCTATCGCCCGAATACAACCAGTCGGACTGGGAGGCGATTGACGAAGGCAACCAGCTGACGCTCGGCGCCGTGCTGCAGGAGTGGACCGAAGTCGATTTCACCAAGGTGAAGAAATTCCCGATCCCGGTGGTGATGTTCCTGGGCCGCCACGACTACACCACGCCTACCGAGCCCGTCGTGAAATGGATGGCGCAACTGAAGGCGCCATACAAGCAAAGCGTATGGTTCGAGCATTCGGCCCACATGATGCCGTGGGAAGAACCGGGCAAGGTGCTGGTCAGCCTGCTGAACTACCTACGCCCGCTGGCTAAGGAACGTAAGGCCCCTTGACTTCGCCCCAGCCCCACTTGGGCATGGGCTGCTCTTCTTCGACGCTGGCGCCGGGCTGGGAGTTGATGACCGCCAGGCGCGACCCCCATTCCAGGTAGCCCACCAGGGCCGAACGGAATTCCGGATCGTCCGGCATGCCTAGTTCATCGGCCGTCTCCAGCAGCAGCGCTACCCAGCGGCGGCGCTGCTCTTGCGACAGGTGGCGGTTCAGGTGCTGGCGGATCATGTGCGCATGGCCGCCGTGGGCCTCGGAATACGCGGTTGGCCCGCCCAGCACTTCGCCGAGGAAGGCCGCAACATGCGCCGGGTGATGATCGCCCATATGGGCGAAGACTTCGCCGAGCAGGGCATCGGCTTTCACGTGCTGGTAGAACCGGGTGGTGAGCTTGTTCAGCGCATCGCTGCCGCCAAGCCATTCGTACAAGGTTGGAACGCTATCTTGAGGCATGCTGAGTCTCCGCTGAGGTGGGGATCGGCAAGCATGCTAGCACGCATTAAAAAGCCCCGCACGCGGCGGGGCCTCTGGAAAAAAGGGGTACGTCCCCTTTTTCGAAAAAGGGGACGTACCCCTTTTTGTTATTGGAAGGCCTGGATGCCGGTCATCGCGCGGCCCAGGATCAGGGCGTGGATGTCGTGCGTGCCTTCGTAGGTGTTGACCACTTCCAGGTTCACCATGTGGCGGATGATGCCGAATTCGTCGGAAATGCCGTTGCCGCCCAGCATATCGCGCGCCACGCGGGCGATGTCCAGCGACTTGCCGCAGGAGTTGCGCTTCATGATGGAGGTGATTTCGACGGCGGCAGTGCCTTCGTCCTTCATGCGGCCCAGGCGCAGGCAGCCTTGCAGGCCGAGGGTGATTTCGGTCTGCATGTCGGCCAGCTTTTTCTGCACCAGCTGGTTGGCGGCCAGTGGGCGGCCGAACTGCTTGCGGTCCAGGGTGTACTGGCGTGCGGTGTGCCAGCAGGCTTCCGCGGCGCCCAGCGCGCCCCACGCGATGCCGTAGCGGGCCGAATTCAGGCAGGTGAATGGACCCTTCAGGCCGCGCACGTCCGGGAAGGCGTTTTCTTCAGGGCAGAACACTTCGTCCATCACGATTTCGCCGGTGATCGAAGCGCGCAGGCCGAACTTGCCGTGAATCGCTGGTGCGGACAAGCCTTTCATGCCTTTTTCCAGCACGAAGCCGCGGATCGCACCTTCATCGTCCTTGGCCCACACCACGAACACGTCGGCCACTGGGGAGTTGGTGATCCACATCTTCGAGCCGGTCAGCGAGTAACCGCCCGGCACCTTCTTGGCGCGGGTGATCATCGAGCCAGGGTCGGAGCCGTGGTTTGGCTCGGTCAGGCCGAAGCAGCCGATCCACTCGCCGGTGGCCAGCTTGGGCAGGTATTTTTGTTTCTGGGCTTCGGTACCGAATTCATAAATCGGCACCATCACCAGGGAGGACTGCACCGACATCATCGAGCGGTAGCCGGAGTCGACACGTTCCACTTCGCGTGCGATCAGGCCGTAAGCGACGTAGTTCAGGCCAGGGCCGCCGTATTGTTCCGGGATGGTTGGACCCAGCAGGCCCAGTTCGCCCATTTCGCGGAAGATGGAGGTGTCCATCTGCTCGTGGCGGAAAGCTTCCAGGATGCGTGGCTGCAGCTTGTCCTGGCAGTAAGCCGCGGCGGCGTCGCGCACCATGCGCTCTTCGTCGGTCAGCTGGTCGTTCAGCAGCAGGGGATCGTCCCAGTGGAATGCGGCTTTGCTCATTTCGTCTCTCTTTATAAAAAATCAATCATTTCAACAGGCCCTTGAACTGGCCGCCGTGGAAAACCAGCGGCGCGTTCCCGGCAAACTCGCAATGCTCGACCTCGCCCACGAAAATCACGTGGTCGCCCTCCGGGTAGCGGCTACGGTTGTGGCATTCAAACCACGCCGTGCAACCCTTCAGGATCGGCTGGCCGGTGCGCGACAGCTCATATTCGACGGTGCCGAAAGGGTCTTCGGTACGGGTCGAAAACAGCTTGGCCAGGTGGGCCTGGTCGGCGCTCAGCACATTGATCACATAGTGCGAGTTACCGCTGAAAATGGGCAGGCTGTTGGCGCCAGTGCCCAGGCTCCACAGCACCAATGGCGGGTTCAGCGAGACGGAATTGAAGGAACTGGCCGTCAAGCCGCGGAAACTGCCATCAGCAAGCCGCGTGGTGATCACGGTGACACCGGTGGCAAATTGCGACAGCGCCTGGCGAAAATGGGCACTATCGAATTCGCGCGAGGTGGCGCGTGGGGAGCTGGTATTCATGCGGGACCTGTTTGTTTCAAAGAGATTATGCCAAAGAACGATAGTCTAACCTTTGGCGAAAGCGACGGGGATTTTAGCTAAGGCGGCACTTTTTGAGCAGTGACTGCCGATTTGCGCTACAGTAATACTTCCGGTACGTGAGGAGGGCGATATGGCTGAAGTAGCAATCCTGGGCGGTGGATGCTTCTGGTGCACCGAGGCGGTGTATCTGGAGGTCAAAGGTGTGACCAAGGTGGAATCCGGTTACACGGGGGGCGCTCAGCCCAATCCCACGTATGAACAGGTCTGTACCGGCGAAACCGGCCACGCGGAAGTGGTGCGGCTGGAGTTCGACCCGGCTCAAATCAGCTACCGCGACCTGCTGGTGATCTTCTTCACCATTCACGACCCGACCACCCTGAACCGGCAAGGCAACGATGTCGGCACCCAGTACCGCTCCGTGATCTTCTATGAGACTCCCGAACAGGAAGCCACTGCGCGGCAAGTGATCGCCGAAATGGCCCATGTGTGGGATGCGCCGATCGTCACCGAACTGGCGCCGGCCGCGCCGTTCTACAAGGCCGAAGACTACCACCAGAACTACTTCGCCCAACATCCCCTGCAGGGCTATTGCGCCTTTGTGGTGGCGCCCAAGGTGGCCAAGTTCCGCAAGACTTACGCAGACAAGCTCAAGACCTAGGGCGGTGGCTGGTCCCTTCGCCGGGCGTGATGAACAGCACCCTGGCTGATTCCGCAACGTTGGCGGTGTGCCAGGTTGCGCGCGGCACGAGCAGGAACTGGCCGGGCCGCGTCAGCGCGATTTTCCGCTCGCCATCGTTGGTCTCGAGGACGAATTCCATGGCCCCGGAGACCAGGAACACCATTTCTTCGCCCGCCGGATGCTGCTCCCAGCTTGCCCAGTCTTCATTGAAATCGTAAGTCGACACCAGCGGACCGGGGCCCAGGTGATTGAAGCCGCCTGTGGTCAGCTTTTCCCAGAATGATTCATCGACCTCGAGCGGGATTGCAGTCCCTTCGGGGCCGAGGTGGAGGTAAGTCTCAGTGGCCAGGAACGGCCCGACGGTTGAAGTCATGCTCGACACTCCTTCCTTGTGCGCTGCCTGGACCTGCTCCAGGGCGATCAGCCAAGAGGTGCAGGTCGTATTTTGTCAGGCGTTCAAATTCGTCATCCACTTAAAACTTTGGCAGTGGTGCGTCCATCGACATCGCGACGTAGACCCAAACCGGGAACATGACCCCGATTGCCGCAAACAGCTTGATCGCCCACAACGGCTGCCGCGACCCGGAGTAATGTCCGAGCATGAGCGAGAGATGCAAGTCGCGGACTTTTTCGGCGCCACCGGCGAAGAGAACCCACCAGGCGTAGAAATAAGAAGCAGCGAAGACGGTTGCCAGCCAGGCGATGACAAACGGATTGCCATCCTGAGGCCGGAAGTAATACCAGACGTTCGGCGTGTAGCCGGTGAGTTGCCCTACACCCATGACAAGCCACGGCAGGTTCACGCCAATCGCGAACTTTTTCACATAGCCGCTGACCTCGCTGCTGGGCTCCGCTGGCAGGGCCCGACGTACCCTGAGGTAATTGATGGCGCCGAACGCCAGGCACAATACCCAGAAATACTGGGTCATGAAGGTAAATGGCTGCGGCATGGATGTCTCTGTCATGAGGGATGGTCAAACTGGTCGCAATTGATCGGCGAGGCTGCGTGTTTTTGCGGTCACCTCAGTGCCGGTGTGCAGGGTCGACTTTCGTTCTATCAGCATGATGAGACACTCTTCGTTCGCGACAGGGTTGTGCCTGACGCCTTTCGGAACGACGAACGTGTCGCCCTCATTCAGAACAACCGTCCTGTCTTCCATCTCGATCGCCAGGGAGCCTTTGAGGATGAAGAAAAGTTCATCCTCATTGTCATGGCTGTGCCATGCGAGCGAGCCAAGGACCTTGGCCACTTTGACGAATGAGTCGTCAAGCTCCGCCACCACGCGCGGCGACCAGTGTTCCGTGAGGCTGGCAGCAATATGTTTGGGCGAGACCACGTCATTCATTTAAGGTGACTCCATCAATCTGTGTTTCGGCGGACCAGCCCGATCAAGCAAACTTTTTGCTCAGCTTGGGGAACTTCGTTGCCAGGTCTTCTTCATCCCACTGCGTGCCCGCAGTGTCCATTCCCCGTGGCAGGTCATGCGATGGGAATTCCGACTTTCCCGTCTTCTTCTCCCATACCTGTGAGGCGATGTACTGGTAGCCTTCCACCTGGCATTCGCCATCGTGATCATTGATGACATTGACCAGCGACTCCGGATCGGCCATTGCCGCTTCATACGCTTTCTCGCCACGGGAAATCAGCCAACCGCGGAAGTCCATAAAGCCATCGTCGGAACAGCCGCCGCCGATGATGTATGCCGCACCCCAGAGATCCCAATGATCCGCACCTGCGTGGTATTCACATAAATAGCGGTCGAAGGAGACGATTTCGTCAGGCGGCAGCTCTTGCAAAAGTTCGCCAAGAATTTCCAGCTGCTCCTCAGGATCGCCATCCGCTTCCATGCGCGACTTGTCGATGATCTTCCAAAAACCTGCTTTATCCATTCCGTCTCCTCGGCTACCAACTATTTGAAAAAATAATAACACGGAGCAATCTTTAACCTGCGATCAAAGTCCCCTGGTGAAAGACCGCCTGCCAGGCATCGCCGCTGTAACGCCAGATGGTCGAACGTTGGCTGTGGCGCCCACCTTGATCGAGGCGATATGTGGCCAGGTACAGGTTTGGAGAGAGTTCCTGGCAGGCGAAGCTGGTCAGCACATAGGATTCGGCAACCGGCCTGGCATGCCGCTCCGCCAGTGCGTCGAGGACGAACGCTTTGCTATAACGGGCTCCGGAAGCGCCGATTTCCCAGAATTCAGGCGCCATCATTGCTTCGAAATCGGCACGCGAAGTTCCAAACTCCGGACGATGAAAAAGCGGTTCGCGCGCAGCGAGGGCTTTTGAGACTTGATCATTCATGGCCGGCCCAGGTCGCGCAGCATCGCCGCACCGGTGCGGGGATTTGACAGCGTGACGTTTTCCAATGCTCGAATGCGCCAGCTGCCGTCTTTTTTCGTCAGCACCGCGAGGATCATGGTATCGACTTGATGCGGGCCTGCCGGATGGGCGGTTCCGGCGGAGAGTCGGCTCCAGAAATGAATGACGGCCGCGCCTTCCGCGATATGGTCGACATCAATCAGCTCATTCTCAAGCGTTGAGTCGCGATAAATCGTTTCATGGATCGGGACGTGAAGCGCCACGATTTCATCAACGCCGCGCACATAGTGGCCGAAGCGGTTGACGAACGTTGCATCCTTATCGATCAAGGCGCCAAGTGCCGCCATGTCATGCGCATTCCAGGCTGCCTGGAATGCTGCAGCCGCGTCTTCTGGCCTGTCCATTTTCAAGAGCCGTTCTTTTTGAACACAAACGAGACCACCAGGTTTTCGGGCTCGCCTTTAAAGGAATCCAACACCGCCTTGCGTGTAATTTTTTCGACTTCGGGCAGGCTCGCCGACGGGATGGATGGGAACTGAATAGTCGCCGCGGTGAACGAGCCATTGTGGTAGCTGAACCCAACTTGCGGCTTCACGCCGACTTGCTTCTCGATGGACTCCGCTGCTGCTTCCGATTGCGCCATTCCATCCTTGACTGCGGCGACCATGTCGCAAGCGCCCAGCGACAAACTGATCACGGCCAAAGCAATGAGTTTTCTTACCATCAGGGTCTCCATTATCTTGCTCGTTTCAATACCACCTCAGCGGTACCGCCGCCAGTTGATGCCGGCGTTTTCCATCGCAGTTCGTCTGCTGAGATGGTAAATGGGCGCTTCTGCTCCGTGCCATTCCAGTTGGGGAAAGTACTGGTCTGAATATGGAAGGTAATAGTTTGATTCGCCTCGTCGACCGAGTAGCTGCCGAAGTGCGCGATCGTCGCTTGCACGACGGCTTTGCTTTCCTCCGGTGTGGCCTCCATGCGATTACTGGAGGCGAACCTGGCTTGGCCTGCGCGGGAAGTCATCAGGATGTAGCGGCCATTTGCGTCAAAGCTCGCCTGCCCCTGGGGATCAGGTCCGAAAAGAGCCTCGCGTGTTCCATCAGCGCGAATGAGGTCGACGGAAACGTAGGTCCAGGTACCTACAATCTGCTCTTTCAGGGAAGGCTGCGCGGCCATACTGGCCGAAGGCAGAGCAAGCATTAATGCCGCGGAGGCGATCCACTTATTCATGATTTCTCCCTTCGTCGTTACTTTGAGCCGAGGATCTTCTTCAGGTTCGTGTGCCATTCATCATAAGCGATATTGTCGACGCGCCAGCCGGCATTGGTCTGCACCAGAGTGTATGTGAGCTGGTGCGAAGCGTCGCCAATGCGCATGTGCGCAATAACGGTATTGGCCGACGCTCCTGGTTCGAATGCCACCTCCGTTCCCATGGGATCCTGATTGCCCCATAAAGGCAAAAAATCAAGCCGGCAAATCTCATGCTTGGTCATCGTGCAGAGCCGGTCGCGATGAATCAGTTCGTACAGTTCCGGGGTGATATAGCGCAGCAGTACTTCTTTCGACTCGTCGATAAACCCGGGAGCGAGAGGATAGTTCACCACCGCCTCGTAAGCGAAGGCTTCGTAAAGCCTGCTCACTGCCGCAACTTGCGGAGTCGGCGTCGCGGCTGCATTAGCCGCGAAGGGCAGGGCTGCCGCTAAAAGACTGAGGCGAAATTTACTTAGCATGACGAATACAGTTTTTCCGCAATAGCCTTGAGCTCATGCCCTTGAATAAATTGGTCTGAAATGGTCAGGATCGAGAACAGATTTCTCTTCAGTCCATCTTCCGAAAATTCGCCATCCTTCAACGCGGTCTGCAATAAATGAAGGGCCATGTCGGCCAGCAGGATTCGCTGCTTCTCAGCCCATTCCGCCTCGCCCCGTTTAGCGAAATTCTGTTGATACGACTGCTCGGTCAAGTCGTGAGCGGCTCGGCCCAGCGACAGGATTTCCTTTCTCGTGACGTCATCCATCTTTTGGTTTTTCAGTGTGAAAGTTCTTGCGCCAGGCCGATGAGAATCCCCTCGGGGCCGCGGATATAGCAGAGCCGGTAAATGTTCTGATAGTCGACCACTTCGCCAACCAATTGCGCACCGAGCTTGGCGAGGCGGGTCAAGGTTGCGTCGATATCCTCGACTGCGAACATGACACGCAGATAGCCCAGCGAGTTTACTGGCGCGGTGCGATGATCGGCAGCCACCTGCGGCGCAAGGAAGCGCGACAGCTCAAGCCTGCTGTGGCCATCGGGGGTCCGCATCATGGCAATTTCCACGCGCATGCCAGGCAGGCCCGTGACTTTGCCTGCCCAGTCGCCTTCAATCGGCGCGCGTCCTTCGAGCCTGAGCCCAAGCTCGACGAAGAACTCAATCGCCGCATCGAGGTCTTCCACCACAATCCCAACGTTATCCATACGCTTAACAGTCATGATGCCTCCTGGATTTCAACGTTTGCCATTGTTGTACTCACGAATAGCGAGCTTGATGGCATCGCCCGACAGAATCGGCCCAACGTGAACGCCTGCCTTGGCGGCGCCTGCACCCAGCGCCAGTTCGACAAACACGCGGTATTCAACTTGCGTGACCCCGCCTTCAATTTGCTCCATTGGATGAATCAGAATCTGGGGAGCAGGTGCGAAGACGCCCCGGCGCAGCGACTTGACCGCTGCCTTCAACTGATGCTGCGCCATGGTGAAGTCCGCGATGAGCATGCGCGGCGACGCAAACTCAAGGTTGCGATCAACGACTATCGAATGATCGGTATCGACATTCTTTACGACGAATCGATTGGAAAAAACCTGGACGTAGATGGAGTCGGCAGAAAACATGGCGCTTGCCCTGGCCTGTATTAAAGGCCGGGGAACTTTATGGATTTTTGTTTTGCGTGAAGAGGAATGTCACGAGAGCCACCGGCGCCAACAAAACCTGGACACCCAGCATGATGAAGAAGCACGTCACCCAGACTTCCAGGACGCTGGTTTTACCTTCAGTGACCTGCCTCGCTACTGAAAGGCCGACCAGCACCGAAGCGCCCAGTACGAATGAGGCGTAAGGGCGCCACCGCCTGAAAATCGACAGGATTCCAAGCGCAACGGTGGAGACCGTACCCAAAAATGCGATAAGACCGATGCTTTCCAAAGCAGATTACCTCAACAAATGTCGCGGTCACTGACCGGCAGGTGGTTCCCAGAGTTCGACTTTGTTCCCCTCTGGATCGACAACCCAGGCGAACTTGCCGTATTCGGATTCTTCGATTTTATCGAGGACGTTGCAGCCTTCTTCGCGCAGGGCTTTGACCAGGCCGTGCAGATCGGCGACCCGGTAGTTCACCATGAACGAGGACGTGCTTGGCGCAAAGTGGTCGCTCTCTTGCGAATTGATGCACCATGCAGTTGTGCCGGCAACCGGCTTGCCTTCGTCATCGGTCCAGTCAAAGGCAGCGCCGCCCCAGGACTGAACGTCAACGCTCAGGTGCTGCTTGTACCAAGCCCGCAGCGCTGGGGCATCTTTGGCCTTGAAGAAAATACCGCCGACACCAGTAACTCGTTTCATTTGATCTCCTTATGTTTATGGATTATTTTTCTCGCCGCGAGCAATGGCATCAGCAGCGCCGAAGGATTTTACGACACTGTGTTGGGCGCTATCCTCATTTCTCGAACAGTCTTCCCATGGCAACCTGGTCGAAGTGAATCTGCATCGGTTCATTACCTTTGTATGCACCCATGTGAATGTGGGGATGGCGCGAATATCCGTTGTTTCCCACGCGCGCGATGACCTGGCCGCTTTCGACTTTATCGCCGGGCTTTACGGCAAGCTTCGCAACGTGCGCCAGGACGAAAGTCACGCCGTCATCTCTTTTCAGCTCCACATATGATGCGGGCGGTTTCCCCAAGACTCCCGGCCGGTTGGGCGTTGGATTCTCGCCGGTTTTTTGAACTTCGCAGGAACACGGCGAAAGCACCTCCTTGTCCCAGACATACCAGTCCTCATTGCGGCTTCCGTCTCGCTTGTAGGAACGCATCCAGGTGCGGCCATGGTCCTCGACCAATTGCTGGATCACGCAATCCGTGCCGAGGGAATCGCCCAATTCCTTGACGTTCCCTTGCCAATGTTCGGTACATGCGAACGGTTGTCCGAATATCGGGTGAGCCAGGACAGTAGGGATTTCGCTGGTAACAGCCGATGCGGCCGAGAAGTGCAATGCTGCGGAAACTGCGAGGATTGTCTTCATTTGTTGATAGCTCCCAAAGGTCTAACAATTGAGATAGTCGACACGCAGCGGCACATCGAAGGCGACTGCGATGGTTGGCAAATATACATCAATTATTGAGCTATTCGATTTTGCGCACATCTCCCATTGGCAGAATGATCAAGCGAAGCAGAGTGCACTTATTCTCCTCTCCAGGCGCGGATAGCTGCCAATACCCGTCCCGAATACGCTTCCGAAAGATTGCGGTCCTTATATTTCGATGTGCTGGCGGCGAGAATCGGCGCAGAGTTCTGGATGTCGTCCGCCAGCCAGGATAGGTAGTCATGTCCTTTGGTCTTGTACTGGGCGAGCTCCTCAGAATTCAAACGGAGCAGGAAGTCGTAGCCAATAAAGCTGTGGTTGCAGTTAGCGTCAAGGAGCAGACTCCCCTCATCTTCCAACAAGAACCAGCATTGGGGTTCGTGATCGAGCACTTTCATAGATGGGCGCAAAAGGTTCAAATTGATCGGATCATCAAAGACATAGCTTAGACAGGGTCATTTCGGTACCGCAGTCAGGCCCGCGGGTCGAAGCTGAAGACGCGTAACTCCTGCTCGCACCGGCACGCTTTCGCAATGCGCGCGGCCCACGCGACTGCATCTTCGCGCGACGGCAGTTCAAGTACGGTAAATCCACCGTCAAGAACGGGCGCCCAAGGATAGCCGCCTTCCGAGACCAGGCCGTTGGCCGAGACGAGAACGGGCGGCACGCTTTCGTCGATGCCCCCCGCGAAGACATAAACCCCCGCGGCCTTCGCCTCGTCGATCACGGCATGCGCGTCGCGGCCGACTGCTTCGAATTCGCTGTCTGGCACGACCATCGCCGCGCTGGGAAAGGAGATCAGATACTTGGCCATGTGTTTTCCTTTCAGGTCAGTGATTGCTGGGTTGAGCCATAAGTTAGCCGTGGCGCGTGCCAAGCAATACGAAGATACCCATTGCGGCGGCGACAGCGCCTGCGCAACCAAAGCCGATAACGAACGACCAAAATAAGATGGGGTGTTCACTCGCATTGGTGTCCGTGCCACCTTCCCATTCAATCTTTCTTTTCAGCCCGAAGGCAACGCAAACCGCGAAAATGACAGCCCCAGCAATTAACTGCTCCCAAGCTTCGTTCATATCGATTCCCAACGCGCTTCAATCCCAGCAAAATGCCACATTCAGCAAGTGCATCATAGAATTTTAAGGTTGAAGCTCCCCGGTCGACGAAGGCCGTCCGGTGGAGCGATTGGCCAAGATCTCACTACCATCATCCCCGGCGAACGCCAGGAAGCCCACCGCGTTCTTGTTGATTTCGATGTCGACATTATTGCCGGGGATTTCTTCCAGCATCCCAAGGGCCACATACCCCCGGGCTCGTTGTCACCACGAACGAAGACCTCGAAAGGCCCGTGCAGTGCGAGAAATTGCTCATAGTCGATTGGAAGGTTAGGCATTGGATCGTTAGTGCCATTTCCGTGCATACTTCTCGCGTACTGTCTGGCTAATAAACGTGCCGAGACCTCGTCCAGCAGTGGCAAGACGGTGCATTTTACCTACGTTTTCCCCGCCAGCACTTTGTGCCGTGTAGAGGTACTTCCAGCCGTCATTGAATTGAACGGTGATGGCGTCGCGGGACATCTCATAAAAGGTAACGCCAGAGTTGCCGCTCAGATTTTTGTACTTTTCCATGAGTCCTGCGCCTAATGTTTGCGATACCGGTCTACAGCGCGCAGCGCGGAAGCCGTCCGGTTGCTTAAGCATTTACCTTCATTCCCGCTCCAGTGTGTGAGCCAGAATCTCCGCTGGCCACAAACACATATGACCACAACCTTCAAATGGCGGCGCGGGTTTGAGCAGCATACCTTCTACAACTACGACCTTGCCGCTCAGAGATTTGCAGACTTCTTGATCGAAACCGAGAGAGCCATCGCCAGTCGAAATCCAAATCGAAGACATTTCGCCTTCGCGCCGCTCGGCGCGCGGCAGATGTGTAATCGAGACGTCTTCGAACTCAAAAGACAGAATACCTCGAACACAGATGTCGGAACCCGCAAGTTCGTCGATTCGATCAAGCGCTTCGTTGATTGACAGAGGCTGTGGCATTAGTGTGCGCGTCCGCTGGAGTGGATTGTTGGACCAATAAATTATCGCTCATCGTCGGATTCCTCAAGATACTCTCGCGCACTCTCTTTCAGCCATTGATCGGCATTTTCTTCAGAAAGAAGCCATAACGCCAATTCTCGTGCGGCCGGATGATTTCGCCGCCAAAGGTAACCTAACGCAGAGGTGGCACATGAAGGCTCTTGGAAATAAGTTCGAACGAGTTCGAGCAAGACCTCGTCAGGAACAGTCTCCCAATCAGGTGCGCTTGGAAACATGCACTGTATTTGTTCCGCCTCGCTTAAGCCCTCTAGCGAAATGTGTTTAGGTTGTGCGTCCAAGATCTCTTCCTAAGCCGAACGTGATTGATCAGCGGCGCCGTCAGCCGTCCACTGAATCGGAATGTTAGAGCGCACAACTGTCCTTTCGCATTCGGTGCGATACCAGCAAGACGGCACAAACGATTAGAAATGTGTACGAAAGCATTTCCACCCAAGCCATGTCGACAACTGATTGTTGCGTCTGATTGTCGCTAGTTACAATTTCGTGTGTACGCAGTGTGATGACCGGAAGCGCAACAAATAGCCCGGCGAGCCACGCCTTCGTCCGAAAAAGCATCGCCAACGGCAAGGCCGCAACGATAGCCGCTACAACCGCGCCGACGATTGCTGCACTGACCATCTCCAAGTAAGGGCGCGGATAAACTCGGGGAAATAGATAACCTGCCCAGTAATCCTGTGCGTATGCATTCGCGACAAACGCGACGACAGTGATGACTACAAGCGCGAGGATGCGAAGGAGATGCTGCATGTGCTCTAACGTTCTTGAATTAACCGGTGCGCGTCCGCGTTGAATGAGTTGTTAGGCCATTTTCGGCAAAAAGTCGTTGAATGATTTGAGGCTCACATAGAACGGTGCTTCCAATTGGAACGTCGTTCATTGTAGCGGAAGGTAACACTACAAGAAGCCGCCAACCAGACCTAGCAACAGACGGATCTCGAACGTGAAAGTGCATGGGACTCGCAAGAGCACGAAATCGACGATCCGCTGCTCCAACAGCGCGAACAACCACCATGAAGCTAAATTTCTTCCACCCAGTCCCTTGGGGCATGGAGAAATCCGGCACGAGCGTAAGACCTGCTTCGGAAATAGAGAAATGATCTTCCACAGTCAAGAGTTGAACCAGGTTAGCCAAACAGTCCTCCAGCCTAACGTTGGACGTAACCGGCCGCAGCAGCGCGTGGCGATGCGGAGGTCCGGTTGACGGAATGATTGGGCATTATTTTAACTCCCGGATGTGGGGTAGGCCTGCCCTGCAAGAAAGCTCATAGCTGTGACCCGCTTTGAAGTCGAATGAAACTGAGGGGGCAATATCAAGCACCTCAATAGATCCAGGTGGACGAGGGCAGATATGACTAATACGCCTCACGCCAGGATGAAAGGCAACTTCTGTCCCTAAGAAAAGATACCCGGGAACGCCAAAGTATTTCCCGCCGAAGGCGGAAACGGGCTTCCCCTCATCATCCACCACCACAAGGCGCACCGAGTCTTTTTTCCATTGAAGGGAATAGTCACTCTCTGTTGTGGACGTTGCGCATGCAGAGATCAACAACGGTAGTGCGAGAACTGAGGCAGTGCGTATAAGCATGCGGCCCAACGCGCGTTATTCAGAGGCGCCGTCAGGCGTCCGCTGGATTGAGTGGTTGGGCAACAAACTCTCGACCGCAGTCACCACCATTTTGGAAACTCCGCCAAGGCACTATTAAACGATCGCATAGCTCCACTTTCAAGTTTCAAATCCAGCGAGATCAATGCACCATCAGTCGACGACCTTTTAGAAGGTGGGTTGATAAGCAGTCGTTCGACTGAGGACTCGCGGAAAAACGTAAGCACGACATAATCGCTCATATCAATTAGCGTGGCTTCCTCGCCATCGCGTAGTTGTTCTTCAAAAGCAGATAACGCAGGATACTCAATCCAAGCACCGTCAAGTAGCCAACTAGCCTGTTGCCGAAGGCCAATGTACTCGACGAGAATTTTCGCGTGTACAGCACCACTCCGCTCATGGACTTCAACGAAGTCCATGGCAAGCCGGAGAGC
The DNA here is from genome assembly GCF_009720745.1 of Massilia eburnea. Taxonomy (GTDB): domain Bacteria; phylum Pseudomonadota; class Gammaproteobacteria; order Burkholderiales; family Burkholderiaceae_D; genus Rugamonas; species Rugamonas eburnea. The sequence goes on from NZ_WNKX01000009.1 coordinate 158,292, forward strand.
TCCACTGCTAAAGAAAATGTCACCGCTCATTCGCTAGCCCTGCGTTGGACGTAACCGGCCACAGCAGCGCGCAGCGATGGAGGTCCGGTTGACGGAATTGTTGGGCAAGTTAGTCGATGATTTTAGTCGCATAAAATTTTCGCAGTTCGTTCGGCATATTGAACCAAATCCACTGGTCATGAATCGAAAGCACCTGTTGGTCTGCTCCCAGAACTTTGGTTCGCGCCAGGTACGCGCGCTTGTTTCGAAGTCCCTCGAATTTCGGGGATTGTGCAAGCAAAAGTCCTTTCTCGTTAACTGATCCAGAGACCACAAACAACGCATCTGGAGCCGTAGGGTCTTCGAACTCAACTTGTAAAGATGAGTTTGGTGGCAATACTTTTTCTAGTGACAGTGTTAGCGCAAAGATAGCAGTAGAGGCGTCCCGCTCGACCAGTACCATTGCGACCTGCGACGCAAAGAATTCGGAACGAACCGGACGCGTTGGCCCAGTCGGCCGAGACGGTTCTGCGGCCGAAGTAGCGAAGGCAAATACGATCGCTATAACAGCAAAAAGTTTTCGTGTCCGATTCATCGTTTGTTGGCCCAACGTACAAAGCAACTGGCTGCCGTAACGCGCAGCGTGGAGGCAGTCCAGTTGACTGCCGTGTTAGGGCTTAGCTCGCGGAGGGAGCTTTGAAAGTGAACTAAGCCGGAACTCCTTACAAGAGTTCGATCCAGGTTGCCTGCAAAAGAACACAGAAATCGAAATATCGAACTGAGTATGCTTGAACTTGCTTTGCACATAGCGATGCGCTGTTCCTACCCAGAGCGTCGAGTTCTGAATTGTTTCGCCACCCAAACTCTTAGTTTCCAGTTGCGAAGAATGCGGCGTCAAGTTGGCACCTACTGCTGCCGGGAATTCCAGTTCAAATTCAGTGCTTTCGCCGGATCGAGATAAAGAATAAGCGAAGCCCAGAGACTTCATATTCGTCGGCGTCAATTCAACGATCTCGGGTGGAACTGAACCCATGGAAGAAAAAGGCAAGGCGGACATTAAAAACACCAACGCAAATTTTAGAGCAGTACCGCGCATAGGGTCCCCTAACGTGAGAATTCAGCGGGCACCGCAGGCGTTCCGCCGGAATGAAAGGTTGGGCTCATTTTGCACATATGTCTGCGGCGGCCGCAGAAAGAATCAATAGCACGGCACCCCAGAATGACACTTTAAGTTTTCGCGCAACAATTGCACCTAGATTGATGAGTGCAGAGTCGCCGAAATTCATAAACTCGCCGCTTCGAAGCATACAGAATTGCTCACACTGGAACGTGTTGAGCCCTCCGTCGTCCTGATTAATCAAACTGGCGTTTTCTTTAGTTCTGCCAGAGGCAGCGGCAACACGCTCGCAGTATGCCAAGAACTGGAAAATGACAGGGATAGCGTAAGCTGCGTACGCAATTCCACCAACAACAAGAACAATTACAGCCACGTTATCCATTGTCGCTCTCTAAGCGTTGCTTCGAAAAATACCTAATCGCTGCGGACATGTATTGTTTTCTATATCAATGCCCAACGTCCGGTTGAATGAAGTGTTGGCCACGCGCGTGAATTGGCCGCGAAGGCTCAGACGACAACGTGTCCGCGAACGCGCTCGCACGAACGGCGGCAAACCTCGTATGCTGGCCCCTGCCACAGAACTGCGTGGAGCTGATGGCCCAAACACCGACATCAGCCGCACTGGCAGATTTGCCAGCGGCCCAGGTGCCGAGCGTAGGAGTCGAAGCGTGCATCATGTTCAAAGCGATGGTCAACGTGCTGGTAACCGGCGGCGGAAGCGCGCAGCGCCGTAGCCATCCGGTTGACTGGAAGGTTGGACAAGCCCGTGAACTTGCAATGAATGCGAAGCCACCAGCGTGTCCGCGAATGCGCGCGCGGCGGCAAGCGGCCAGCCGATAAAGCGAGCGCTTGATGCTGAATTCGATTTGCCGACGGCCCAAGCGCCACCGCGAGCCGGGCTGGCGGATTTGCCAGCGGCTCGAACGTGAAGCGAAGTGGGCGAAGTGCGATTCATAAATTAGCGCGTGGTCCAACGTGCTTGAATTAACCGGCGCGCTTTAGCGTGTCCGGTTGAATGAATTGTTCGGCCAATTGCGTCATTTGAAGGTGAGCACATGGATTGGGCTTTCGCCAGCAAGCACTGCAGCTACCTGCGTAGCAGCCGAAGGAGCAAGATTTGGGTAGTCGAACGCCAGATAATCAATCACCGCCTCAGGTGCCCACGGGCCAAGCGAAGCCTGATAGTCGGGATATTGGTCCTGAACCTCGCGCCACGAATTGAAATGGACCTTGGATAGGAGCATATCCGTTTCAGTGTAAATGATGTGGAGTTCCATACGCCGAACGTTGGACGCAACCGGCCGTAGCAGCGCGCAGCGATGCGAAGGTCCGGTTGACGGAATGGTTGGGCTTAGAAAAACCAGCCATAGGGAAAGCCGTAGCGCCAGACGTTCATCAGTTCACCGGAGCTCGGCATGCCAAGTACTCTCATGATGCGTTGCAAGTAGACCAGAAACTGATCTCGTTCCTCTGACTCTGAAACTGAAAATGATTCCATAGCAGCTTTGAACTTTGCCAGGACCATAGAGCGCTTTGGGTTCTTCGGCAGTTCCGAGACCAGTGAATCCAAGAGCACGTCTACAGAGCGCTGCGCCGATAGGCGCACGGTCTCATTGGGGGCGCCAAAATATAGGTTGGATTGATCCGCCACGAACTTCCGTTCTCCGCGGAGTCGAGTTAGCGCCTCCATAGTCTGCGGCGTAACAGCAATAGCGCCGTCACCAACGGAGGTCGGCCAAAGATAGAACGAGAGTCCAGTGACGCCAACGGCGACGACCAAGGCAATCACACCCACAAAGGCGAAAATAATCTTCAGAATCGTTGACATTTAGCTGTCGGCCCAACGTTCAAAGTCACTGGCTGCCGGAGTGCGCAGCACGGAGGCAGTCCAGTGGACTGCAAAGTTAGGCCATTCTATCAGTTAGTAAATGGTCATTCGAATGCACTGTTGAAAGGTGCCCCGACGGGTTCGTAACAGTAAAGCAGTTGTGCCGGTGCGGCCGGTGCCGACTTGCGGAAGTATTCATGTATGGCCTGAACATCATTAAAGGGAGCCGCCGTACCTCCGTAGGTGGCGGTAACTAAATATTGAGATTTGCCGTCATGTCTTAACAGAATGATAGCGGGCTCACGGTTGACGAAATCCGACTCAATTAGTATCCAATCCCCTGACGTCCATGCCGCACGAGGAATGGATTTTTCGTCCGCCGTTTCTCCATCAATGAACTTCTTCAACGATTCGACCAGGGGGGAGTTCGTAGGACGTCGCAATACACGAGTGCAGTCTCTACTGATTCGGGTCACGGCAACGTGCATTTCTCCGATTGGGTCTACGACGTGCTGACCGACGACGATGATAAATCCGTCATCGACTTTCTCGATGAAGCAAAACGCAAACGCTACCAAGGAAGCTAATCCAATGAAAGCGGCAAGAATGTTTCGGCGCATAGAGAGACTAACGTTGGACGTAACCGGACGCTGCAGCACGTAGCGATGCAGTGGTCCGGTTGACGGAATGGTTGGGCGAATTAGTCAACGATATTAGTTGCATAGCCATTTCGCAATTCCTTCGGCAACTCGAACCAAATCCATTGGTCATGTATAGAGAGAATTTTCTGCCCTTCGCCAATCAACTTCGTTCGAACGAGGTAGGCACGCTTGTTATAAATGCGATCAACCTTCGGTGACCGAGCATGTAACTCGCCTTTTTCGTCAAGCTTGTCTACGACCACGAAAGGAGACTCTGGATTTGAAGGATTTTCGAATTCAATGAGCAGTGTCGAATTTGGTGGCAAAGGCTTATTCGGGGCCAACGCGATTACGAAAGTCGAAGTCGGGTCCTCCCGATTCTGAATCACACCAGCCCCGACAGACACAAAATACTCAGAATGGGTGGGTTTCGAAGGCCCGCTTGGGCGAGACTCATCAGCCAGGGCATTAACCCCGACAAGGAAAGAAAAGACCGCAGTAAGTAGTCTCAATGAAAGATTCATATTTGTCGGGCCCAACGTGACAAGTAACTAGCTGCCGGAACGCGCAGCGTGGAGGCAGTCCAGTTGACTGCAATGTTGGGCAATTCTCGCTCAATCATCATATCTTTCGAGCCCGAATAAACTGCCATAGTGTCATAACAAGCACGAAGCCAATACTTGGGTCGAAGATCAGCGGAACCCAAAACAATGATCTGAAAAGATCATTCGAATGAAACGCGAGCGCAACGCATGCAGCGAATCCCGCAATGAACGGTGGCGCAAAGGAATACGTCCTACGCAGAATGATCGAGCTAATCAGTCCTCCCCAATTCAACACAAACAACAAGCAGAAGACCAGTAAACATAGGTTGAAGAATATATCGACGCTGCGCATGTTAGTTCGCCCAACGTTGAGTTGAGCGGTGCGCTTTAGCGCGTCCGCTCGAACGAAATGTTATGCGACGCGCGTGAACTTGCCACGAAAGCGCCACTGCTATTGCGTCCGCGATAGCGCCGACGCGAACAGCAGCATACCGCAACTGCCAACCATTGCTGCATAAGGCGGCGCTGCCAGCGGCCCAAATGCCACCGCAAGTCACGCTGGCCGATTTGACGGTGGGCCAAGAGCTAAGCGAAGTGGCAGAAGCGCGCATCAATGTCAAAGTCAAAGCGGGGCATAACGTGCAAAGTAACTGGCTGTCGGAACGCGCAGCGTGAAGGCAGTCCAGCTGACTGCTGTGTTAGCCAGAATAGGGAATTGGCTAGGCGTCATTTTCAGCATAGTAAATAACTCTCTCAAGAGCCTGTTCCAGCGACGGTCTGCTCCCAACGGTATTTTCAATCCAATCTTCTAGTACCTCTCGAATAATAAAAACCTCCAAGAAGTATTCAAGGCCCGGGGCTAGTTGAGCCGCGACCTCTCGAATAGGCTTAGCGGTCATTTCTTCAGGGATGACAACTTGAGCAGCCCGTGACAAGGGAGTGAACGACCCGTCTATTCGCTCAACGAATAACGTCGCATCCTCAGAAAGGTCAGCAAGTCTCTCGACCAATTCGTGAAGGGTCATAGGCTAACGTGCATGATCAGCGGCGCCGTCAGGCGTCCGCTGGATTAGGAGGTTAGGTCGAATCACGAAGCCGCCTCGCCAATTGGTGTAATCGTTGTCGATCTTCAACCCCCAGCGTCTGTGGATCTGGGTTGGCGCAAAAAATTCGAACGCATTCTACACGGGCATCTTCCATCAAATTATCTACATAGTGATTGACCGCGAAGCGGCTCCACTCGGCGTTCGTTACAACTCCGTTTGCCGCGTATTCAATGAATGAGGCAAGCAGCTTCCGATCAATGGGGCGCAGACTCATAACGAACCTAACGAGGCTGTAGAAAAACCCCGATTTGGCGCACAGCAGCGCCCCAAGTCTTGATTCTTCGTTTCAGCTCAGTTGATTTTTTAAACATTCCAGCAGTTTGCCCCAAACGCTGCATTTAAGGCAAGAAAAGGCGAGAAATAGCCTGCTAATTACCTTTCAGACCGCGTAGCCACTCCGCGCAAGTTTTTCTATGTTGTGCACCAGGCAGTAAAGCTGCCATTGCGTGTTCACCTTGGGCTGCCCCCGCAAGGTGAAGCGGTCGAGCCGCTTGTTGAATCGCAGGTTGGCAAAGACCGGCTCCACGGTCGCCATGCGCTGGCTGTATATGGCACGTCCGCGCGGCGTATCGATGGCCTGCCGCATGCGCTGTGTGTAGGTAAGTGGCGATGCCTGGCCCTTTCAGAAGAACGCCACCTGCCGAACCTTAGTTCGCTCCGGATGGCGTAAGCACTTATCCCGCAACGTACATGGCACGCCGCTTTGCTTGGCGCCGGTGAACTTGTGGTGCTGCCTGCCGTTGACGGTGCAGTTCGTGCCGTTGCTATACAAGCGCTCCCCGGCTGGGCAGATGCAGGTATTGGTGCTCTCATCAAGCTGGAAGTCGTCCGGCCGGAAGTGGCCTGCTCGCTTGGTTTGCTGCGCTGCGCGTTTGTCGTAAAGCGGATCGGGTTTATTCTTGTACTTCTCCTGTCCTTTGAAGCGTTCATCGCGGCGGCGCATCAGGCCATCGGCAATCATCGCCGGAATGCCTGCGTTGTGCAGCTCGCGCAGGTTGGCTTCGCTGTGATAGCCCGCATCGGCCGTGATGATGGTTAGCGGGGCACGAAGTGAATCGGTGGCACGGACGGTCGGCATCAGAGCGTTCTGCTCACTGCCCGAACCATGCGCCGCAGCCGCTACGATCACTTGGTACAGGCTGTCGACCGCCGCTACGGCGGTGTAGCCTTAGATGACTCCTTTCGATGTCGCCATTTTGGCGCTTTCGTTATCCGTGACGTTGCTCTTGCGAATGCTGCCTTTGTCGCTTTTTCGCTCTGGCTTTGCAGCGAGAAAAGAGCGGATGCGGTGCGCTTCGCTTTGCAGGCTTTCGATCCGGCGCTGCTGCCTCGCTTGATTCGTGCCTTCGTCATCGGTGGTGAGACGATTGTCCTGGCCTTGGTGCGCCGTTAGCATTTCTTTGACGGCGCGTTCCATTCTCTGTGCGCTGTGTGCCAATTCGGCATGGGTGCCGCTGCGTTGCTTGGATGCGTTGCTAGGTAGCTTTACGCCGTCGATGGCGAACACCTGACGGCCTATCAGTCCTTGGGCATCACAGGTGAGCAGGACTTGTGTGAATAGTTCTGCGATCTGTGAATTCAGCTCGCGGATGAATTTGGCGATGGTGGTGAACTGGGGCGCGCTATCACCGGAGATCGCCATGAACAGCACGTTCTCACGGCAGGCGCGCTCAATGGCGCGGCTGGAGACCATGCCACGGCTGTAGGCAAGGAGGATGATCTTGAGCATGACCGCAGGGTCATAGGCTGGCGCGCCGTTGGCGTCGTTGCGATAGCGCTCGCCTAGCGCCGATAGGTCAAGCTCGTGATCGATGAGGTAGTCCAGAGCGAATTCGAAGCTACCAGGAAGCAGGCGGGCATCTAGGACGATGGGGAGGAATCTCGGACAGCGGTCAACAACCTTGTAGCGCGCCATTGCAAGCTCCATGAATTGCATGGGGGGTTCAACGCGCTAGCTTGGCTTGTCGTTTACTTGAGGACTAAAAATACAGCCTCAACGTGCGTGCTCAGCGGCGGCGAAGCCGTCCGCTGGAGCGAATGGTTGGACCGATATGCGACAGTGCAAGAGAGCGACCTTAGTGATCATGAACCAGTGACCAAATGACGTACATTAACGTTTGACACGATTCCTCAGACTCAACCCAAACTACGCAGGCGTCTTCCTCTGTGTCACCGAACTGCAATTCGTCGGCGAGTTCCGGGTGATATTTCGCGACAACGCTAGCTATTACATTAGCCCACCCGTATCCATCTGGCTCAACGCCAAGCGCCTCAATCTTTTGATTTGCTTCATCGAACAATTCATCGGACGGCTCAAATTCGATTTGCCACGACAACGGTATATCTCTGCCCTTGTAGCTAGTTCCGCCTATTACCGTTAAGAGAAGCGGAGACCATCGTTCATCTTCCCACATCTCCTCGGCAGCTACGATTTCGGAGATGTTCTTTGGAATGGCCCAGTCAAGTTTCGCGATTTGCATAGTTGATCTAGTTAGCGGAAGAAGTCCAACGTGCACGATAACCGGCGACTGTAGCGCGCAGCGCGTAAGCCGTCCGGTTGATTAAGAGGTTGGGCATGAAGTAGTTAGTCAAAGTGCTGCTCCACCACTTTATCGGATCGACGCCAGAAGAATACTCCGATTGCAATAGACACCGGAAGGCCCACGAGAAGCAGGCGAGGATCACCCAGAATTCCAAGTAGCCGCCCAATAGCGCCCGCAAAAAGCGCGCCCCAAAAAATGCTTGCCAACAGAGTCAAGCAGCACCGCACGAACCAGCGCCGGTGGCGCAGCCCAACGAAAGGTAACACAATCAAAGCTGCCACCAGGGCCCAATCATTCCACTTCATTATTCAGCCCAACGTGCGGGTTAAGCGGCGCCGGCACGGCGTCCGCTTGAATTAAGTGTTAGGCCGAAATGTATCATGGCTCAAGCCCCGTAAGAAGAAGGCGAAACCGATTTGGGTTCGGAAGGAAGTTCCCATACAAAATACCATTCGCAGGTTTCGCCATCCTCGTCTTTGAACTCGTGTTTGAGCGTCCAGCCCAAATCAAGCAGCGCCTGGGCGCGCACAGGTCCATGTGCTTTAGCTTCTCGTGGAGTTGGCGTATGCATCGAGTCTAACGTGAAGTGGACGTCAAATTGACGTTTTTGCAAATTTTATCACGACGCCTAATATCAACGAGATGCTGCCGCTCTAACGCTCGCTCGCGATTCTGCGGAATAAAACTGCCTAACGTTCGCAAAGAAGATTCGTGGTGAATTCTCGCGGCGCCGCGCTCAGGAGGCCTCCGTCTACCGGACAGACAGCTGCCGCCACATGTGGACTTTGGCCTTGTAAGCATCAGGGGTCCGCATCGCCATTGGCTCTACGCCAAAGCTGTGGAAGCCTGCGGCCTCGTATAGCGCAATGGCCGCGGCATTTCCTTCGGTGACCGTCAATGTGACGACTTCAATGCCAGACCGTTGGCTGGCATAGCCGAGGGCGAGTTCCACCAACTGCCGGCCCAGCCCTTTTCCGCGCCACGCATCCAGCACGTACATGCCAATCAGATGAGCCTTGTGCCTGGTCTTTGGTCTGGTCGAAAACTCCAGCGCAACACAGCCTACCAACTCGCCGCCGGCGAAAGCGCCGAATGCGACGGTATGTGGACTTTTAATTCGTTGCTCCCACCAGGAGAGCGGCAAGCCGGCGCGTTCATCCGGTTCGGAGGTGAAGGCATCCGGTTCGTGCTCGTAGCCGTGCAACATCAGCGCGCGATATTGCGCGGCGTCTTCGGCGCTTAATAGCTGTACTTTGGTTTCCATTCCTTGAATGCCTGGTCGAAGGCGTGCGGGCGCCTGTCGCGAAGGGTGGTCATTACGGCATCCTAAGCGATCGCCTACTTGTTGTACATGTATTGGCGTGACCAGGGTAATGAAGAGGGATGACGTCCGGACTTGCCGCATACGATCTGGTAAAGGCTGATCCAGTCCTGGTCGAATGCATAGGCGCAGCCGGCCAGGTACACATGCCAGATGCGGAAGCGCTTGTCCCCCGCGAGCTCGCGCACCTTCTCTTCGTGTTCTTCAAAATTTTCAGTCCAGATGGCGCAGGTGCGGGCGTAGTGGCGGCGCAGGTTTTCTACGTCGTACGCTTCCAGCTGCCCCTCCTGCATGGCGCGCAGCACCTGGCCGACGTGAGCCAATTCGCCGTGCGGGAAGACATACTTCTCGATGAACTCGCCACCGCCATAAGGTGTTTCGCCGTTGTCCGGATCGGTGGACGTGATCCCGTGGTTCATCACCAGTCCGTCGTCGGCCAGCAGCTTGTTGATAATTCCGAAGTACTCCACAAGGTGCTTCACGCCCACATGCTCAAACATGCCGACGCTGGTAATGCGGTCGAAGCTGCCTTTCACGTCGCGGTAATCCTGCAGGCGGATTTCAACCAGATGATCGAGGCCGGCGGCGCGCACGCGTTCCTGCGCCAGCGCGTGCTGGTTTTCGCTCAAAGTGATGCCAACGCAGCGGACACCGTACTTCTGTGCGGCGCGGATCACGAGCGCACCCCAGCCGCAGCCGATATCGAGCAGTGTCTGTCCCGGCTTGAGCTGGATCTTGGCCAGGATGTGGTCGATCTTCTTGATTTGCGCGGTTGCCAGGTCTTCGTCGCCGTTTTCGAAATAGGCGCAGGAATACACCATGTTCGGGTCGAGGAACTGCTGGTAGAACTCGTTGGAGACGTCGTAGTGGTAGCGGATCGCTTCCGCGTCTTCCTTGCGGTTGTGGTGGAATGTTCGCGCAATGCGGGCCAGACTGCCCGTATCTTTCAGCGAACTGCGCGCCAGGGCGTTGACCACCTTGATCATGTCCACCGCGCGCCCGGTCACTTCAATGGCGCCTTCCACATAGGCGGTGCCGAGGCTGGAGAGGGAGGGCTTGAGCAGGTAGCGCGCCGCGGACGGGCTTGGGACGCGGATCGTCACGCGCGGCGCTTCTTGCGAGAAGTCGAAGCTGCGGCCGTTCCACAGTTCTATTCTCAGGGGGAGTGCGACTTGCGGGGCAATGCTGCTGATCCAGCTGTTGATGCGGTTTTGTACAAACATGCGCCTGCCCCTTCCCTGTTACAGGCGGGATCAGGGCTGGATGCGTTCCTTTTTCCAGCTCGAGTCCGCCTGCAGTTCATAGACTATCCTGTCATGGAAGCGCGAGGCGCGCCCTTGCCAGAATTCCACGCGCTCCGGCACCAGGCGGTAACCGCCCCAGTGCTCGGGCCTGTGCGGCTGCTCGCCGCTGGCCGCCTCCACGGCGGCGTACTGCTGTTCCATCTGCTCGCGGCTGGCTACCGGGCGGCTTTGCTGCGAAGCGATCGCCGCCAGCTGGCTCTTTACCGGACGGCTGTAGAAGTACTTGTCGCTGTCTTCCGCCGACGTCTTTTCCACCCGGCCTTCGATCCGCACCTGGCGCTCCAGCTCGGGCCAGAAGAAGAGGATTGCCGCGTGCGGGTTTTCCGCGAGTTGCTGGCCTTTTTGGCTCTGGTAATTGGTGTACCAGGTGAAGCCGCGTTCGTCGTACTGCTTGATCAGCACGATGCGCGAACTGGGGCGGCCGTCGCTGCCCACCGTCGCCACGCTCATCGCGTTAGGCTCGTTCACCTGCGCCTTCATGGCTTCATTGAACCACTTGGCAAACTGCGCAATCGGGTCGGCCAGGGTGTCGGATTCCGACAGGCTGGCGCGGCCATAATCCATGCGCAGGTCCGCCAGGGCGATTCCGCCGGCGATGGCCGCCGGCAGGATGCCGCGGCGCTGCTGCATGGCCTCACCCAGAATCGTCATCTGGGCGGGACTGAGTATCCGTTTGGCCATGGGCGCGATGTGCGCCTCTTCGGTTTCCATATGCGAGGTATAGGCTTGCACGAAGCACTCTACGTCGGCAGCATTCAGGGCTGCGCTGGATCCGTTGGCAATCTTATCAAGTTGCGAATCGAGTATAGCCCAGTCCTGATCCATTTGCTTGTGCTGTGCGAGGATCTGCGGGCAAAGCTGAGCCAGCAGGGCGGCGTCTTCGCCCTGGGCGGCGGCGTTCAGAAGGGGGAAGAGGTCGTTTTCCTCATCCGCGTGGTGCAGGTGGGCGGCCTTGTTGAAGTACTTTTGCACGGCTTGGGCAGCTTGCTGGGCGGCAGCGTCGGCGCCGTGCTGGGGCAGATGGCTCAGCAGGTTCTCCAGGGTCTTCAACTGCTTGCGGATCTTGTCGTGGCAGTGCTTCAGGACGGCGATCGGCTGGTCATAGCCTGGCGCGGTATCGATCAAGGAATTGCTCATGGTGCGGGTCTGGTGGTCTTGGCAAGAGAAAACATTGTAGCCCGGCTCGGCTAAAATAACGGGATGAATTCCCCGCAAATAATTGATCCAGTTCTGGAAGATATCGATTTTGACCGCCGTTTCGGCGGCATTGCCCGCCTGTACGGCGAAAAAGCCTTGACACGTTTCCGTGGAGCACATGTCTGCGTGATTGGTGTGGGCGGGGTGGGCTCGTGGATTGTGGAGGCGTTGGCGCGCTCGGCGATCGGCAAGCTGACGCTGATTGACCTGGATAACGTGGCTGAGTCGAACATCAATCGGCAGATCCAGGCGCTGTCTGGCACGATCGGCATGGCCAAGATTTCGGCGCTGGCGGAGCGGATCAAGCAGATCAATCCCTTCTGCGAGGTGGTGCAGGTGGAGGATTTCATCACGCCCGATAACCTGGATGAGATGGTGGGGGCGCATCACTTTGATTATGTGGTGGATGCGATTGATTCGGCCCAGTCGAAGACAGCGCTGATCCACTATTGCCGGACCAGGCAGATTCCTTTGATCGTGATCGGGAGCGCTGGCGGGCAGACGGATCCTACGCGGATTGAGGTGCGGGATTTGTCCAAGACGGAGCAGGAGCCTTTGCTGAAGAAGGTGCGGCGCCGCTTGCGCAGCCAGTTTAACTATCCGCCGAATTCGAAGAATAAGCTGGGGGTGGACGCGGTGTTCTCTATGGAGCCGCTGAAGTTTCCCGAATCGGGTGAGGCTTGTTCCGTTGATGGGGATGAGAAGAAGGCAGGTGTTACTGGGATCAACTGCGCGGGGTTTGGCTCTGCGATGGTGGTGACGGCGACGTTCGGGATGGTGGCGGCGGGGCATTTGCTGCGGAAGTTGGCTGAGCAGACTGAAACCGGTAAACCAGTGTCAGACACGAGTGTCTGACACTGGTTACCGGGTTTGCGCGATTGGCAAGTAACGCCCATCGGACATTGACTCGACCAGCGAGAGTCCGGAAACATTCCACACCACCGGTTCAAAGCCAAACTCCCCTGGCGCCTCGTTCGCCTCCCGTGCCAAAGTGATATGCGGCCTGAACTCCCCATGCGTCGCCGCGCTGAAGCCGGCCGCAACCAGCCGTTCCATCAGACCGGACTGCAATGCCAATAACGCAGCCGGCGGCGCACTCGGCCCTGCCCAGGCAATCTGCGGCCGCTTGAAATACCCATAACAATCGATCGACAGCCGCAATGCAACAGCCGGCATCCCCTCCAGAATCTCCAGCAACACCGGCAGCGACTGCGCCGGTTGCCGCCCCAGAAACGCCATGGTCAGGTGCAGTTTCTCTGGAGGAATCAGCCTCCCGCGCACCGCTTGCTGCAAGCGCACCAAGGCCTGCCGCGCCGCAGGATCCGGCCACAACGCAAAAAACAGTTTATGCGCGGGTTGATTTGCTATCATGTCAGCCGCCTTAACACCACGTAGAAAATATACATGAAACGCACTTCGATCCTGTTCGCATTCCTGTGCGCTGCCGCTGGCGTGGCGCAAGCTCAAGACACCACCCAAGCCCCAGCCCAGGCTCAGCCGGCCGCTTCGACCGAGCAGCCTGCACCGATTGTGCCGGGCTCCGCCCAGCCGGGTCCTGCCGCTGAAAAGCTGATCGTCATCGATACCAAGATCGGCAAGGGCGCGGAAGCCAACGTCGGCAATACCGTCTACATGCACTACACCGGCTGGCTGTACCGTCCGCTGGCCAAGAACCACCACGGCCGCCAGTTCGACAGCTCGATACCGCGCGGCGAGCCGCTGGACTTCCAGATCGGCACCGGCCGCGTCATCAAGGGCTGGGACCAGGGCATCGTTGGCATGAAGGTGGGCGGCAAGCGCACCCTGATCATCCCGGCGGACATGGCTTACGGTCCAAAGGCCCAGCCAGGCATCCCGGCCAACTCGGCGCTGATCTTCGACGTCGAGCTGATGGATGTAAAGTAAGTCAGCGGTAGTCTTCGGCCGTCAGGCCGTACTTCTGCATCTTGTGGTACAGGGTCTGTTTCGGCAGGCCCAGCGCGGTGCATGCCGCGGCCACACTGCCGCCGGAAGCGCGCAGCGCTTGTTCGATCAGCATGCGCTCGAAGGCGCCGACCTGGTCAGCCAGCGTCGCCGGCGCCGCGCTTTCCGCGCTGGCGGACAGCCCCAGCACAAAGCGGTCGGCGGCATTGCGCAGTTCACGCACATTGCCGGGCCAGTCCTGCGCCATCAGCTGTTGCATTTGCGCGGCCGGCACTTGCGGGCAAGGGCGCTTGTAGCGCGCCGCCGCGTCCAGCATGAAGTGCTCGAACAGCAGCGGAATGTCTTCGCGCCGTTCGCGCAGGGGCGGGATGTGCAGCACGATCAGGTTCAGCCGGTAATACAGGTCGGGGCGGAATTTGCCTTCGTCCGAAAAATCCTTCAAGTCTTCCTTGGATGCGGCAATCACGCGCACGTTCAGCGGCACCGGCGTGTTCGAGCCCAGGCGCTGGATCGAGCGCTCCTGCAGCACGCGCAGCAGCTTGACCTGCATCGCCAGCGGCAGGCTTTCAATCTCGTCCAGGAACAGGGTGCCGCGGTCGGCATGTTCGATCTTGCCCACCTGGCGCTTGGCCGCGCCGGTAAAAGCGCCTTGCTCGTGACCGAACAGCTCGCTCTCGAAAATAGTCTCCGGGATGGCGCCGCAATTGACGGGCACGTAGTTGTATTTGCTACGCTCGCTGAACTGGTGCAGGCAGCGCGCCACCAGTTCCTTGCCGGTACCGGTTTCGCCGTAGATCAATACGTCGGCCGGCTGGCTGGCCACGTCCAGGATCACGCGCCGCAGGGCTTGCATGGCGGGCGTGTTGCCCAGCAGGCAGGCGTCGATGCCTTCACTGTGTTCGAGTTTCTGGCGCAGGGCGCGCACTTCCAGCTGCAGGCGGCGCTTGTCGGCGGCGCGCCGCACTACCTCGGCCAGCTGCTCGGAAGAGTAGGGCTTTTCCAGGAAATCATAAGCGCCGTCGTGCATGGCTTGCACCGCCATGGAGATGTCGCCGTGGCCGGTGACCAGGATCACCGGCAGGTCGGGATCGATGGCGCGTGCGGCAGCCAGCAGGTCCAGGCCGCTCATGCCGGGCAGTCGCACGTCGCTGACCAGGACGGCTGCGCTGTTTGCTTTCAGTTGTTGGGCTACCGGCTCGGCGCTTTCATAGCTGCTTACCGTGAAATCGGCCAGCTCCAGTGCCTGCTCGCTGCCGGCGCGCACGGTCGGGTCGTCTTCCACCAGCAGCACTTGTATGTCGTTCATGATGTCTCCTGCGCGGCTTTTAATTCAATCACGAAGCAGGCGCCGGCGCTCGCCTGTTCCGCTTTCAAGCTTCCGCCGAAATCGCGGATGATTTGTTCTGAGATGGCAAGGCCGAGGCCGAGGCCTTCGCCCTGCGGTTTGGACGTGTAGAAGGGTTCGAACAGGCGTTCGCGCGCTTCGTCGGTCAGGCCGGGGCCGCTGTCGCACACACGGATCAGCACGCGCTCGCCCTTGCTGCTCACGGTCAGGTGCAGCTCGCGCACTGCGCAGCCGGCCATGGAGTCGATGGCATTGGTCATCAGGTTGAGCAGCACTTGCTCCAGCCGGTTGCTGTCGCACAGGGCGTAGATGTCGGCCTGGTCGATGCGCAGCTGGAAGCTGATCTTCTCCAGCTGCAGGCGGCGTTCCACCAGCACCAGGGCGTTGGAGACCGAGGTGTGGATCGACACAGGACCCAGCTCCGCATTCGATTTGCGGGCGAAGCCTTTCAGCTTGCCGGTGATGGTGCCCATGCGCGCCACCACCTGCGAAATGGTCTTCAGGTTGTTGCGCACATCGTCCATGCGGCCGCGTTCGAACAGCAGCACGGCATTGTCGGACATGGTGCGCAGCGCCGTCAGCGGCTGGTTCAGTTCGTGCGTGATGCTGGCCGACATCTGACCCAGCACGGCGAGCTTACCGGCCTGGAACAGCTCGCTCTGCGTGATCTGCAGCTGCTGCTCGGCCTGGCGGCGCACATCCACTTCCTTGCTCAGGTCCTCGGTCATGCGCGCCAGGCTGGCGGTACGCTCGGCCACCATGCGTTCCAGTTCTTCCTTGGAGCGCAGGCGCTGGCGCCAGTACATGAACAGCAGGATCAGGAAGCCATAGCCCAGCAGCGCGAACAGGAAGGCCAGGCTGGCGTTGCCGCGCGCCGAATTCAGGTCGGACAGGTAGATGAAGGTCCAATCGCGGGGGGAAAGGGAACGGGTCTGCGTCAGCATCAGTGGCGGCATGCCTGTATGGCGCACGGCGCCGTCACGAATGGCCAGCAGGCGGTCGCCGTTGGCCAGCGCCTCGTCATGCGCCAGGGTCAAGGCAGGCAGCGGCTCCCCGAAATACTGGCGGGTCTGTGCCAGCTCGGCGCGCGCGCTGGCCGTGAGCGGCTTCAAGGTCTTGAATTTCCATTCCGGTTCGGAGCTCAGGAAGACCACCCCGTTCGCATCCACCAGCGCAACCTTGTCGTCACCCTGGGTCCAGCTCAGCTGCTGGCTTTCGATGCTGACCTTGATCGCTGCCACGCCCAGCATGCGGCCATCCTTGTAGATGCCATGGGCGTAGAAGTAGCCGGGCTCGCGGCTGGTGGTGCCCACGCCGTAAAAGCCGCCGGGGCGGCCGCGCAGCGCATTGCGGATATACGGCCGGAAGTTGACGTCGTCGCCGATAAAGCTGTCCGGCTGGCGCCAGTTGCTGGCGGCCTGGGTACGGCCTTGCAGGTTGACGATGTAGATATTGCTGGACTCGGCCTTCTTGTTCAGCCCTTCCAGGTACTCGTTGACGGCGTTGCGCGCATCTTCGTCGCCGGGATGTTCCAGCAGCTGGATCACATCCTTGTCCAGCTCCAGCATGCGCGGCACCAGGTCGTACTTGTCGAGCAGGTTTTCCAGGCTGGTGGCGTACACCTCCAGCCGCTGGGCGCCTGCAGCGCGCAAATGCTCGGCGCTGAGCTGGTGGGCCCACCAATAGGCGAGGTAAGGCAGCGCCAGGCCCGCCAGCAGCACGAGTCCGAGCAGGGTACGGACGTGCGGCTGCGGGCGCGGCTGCGCCTGGAATGGTGCGGAGGATTCTGTTTGGGCTGGCATCAAGGCCAACTATAGCAAACCTCGGTTACAGCAAGTGACGCAACCCCAGGTTAAAAGCGGAATGGCCTTTGCCGTCGTCGGTAGCGTTGCCGACCGTGAAGGGAGCGCCGTTGCGGCCGTTGATACGGGCGAAGGCAGTGTACAGGTCGGTGCGCTTGGACAAGGCGTACAGGTAGGCGACGCCGTATTGGCGCGCATCCTGGTTGGCCGGGCTGCGGTCCAGGTGCTGCACCACGGAGCCGGCAAAGCTGTGCGGGCCGAAATTGGCGCACAGGCCCAGCACCACGTCGCGGCTGGATGCGCCGGGTGTGCCGACGGTGGCGTTGGTGATGACGGTGGTCGCAGTGGTGATCGTCCCGGAGCCGCCACCGGCCAGCAGGCTGGTGCCGCCGCCGCCTACCGTGCCCATGCCGCGGTTGTCGGCGAAGGCAGCGTGCAGGGTGTAATTACCCAGCTTGTAGCGCGCCGCCAGCAAGGTGTTGTAGGCATGCTGTGCGGCGGTGGCGCTTTCGCGGCGGAAGTGCGCCAGGCCCACATTCAGCGGTCCCTGTTCGTAGTTGATGGCGCCGCTCAGGGCGCGCTTGCGGGTCATGTCGCCTGCCACTTCGCCGGCGCTGTAAGCCAGTCCGGCCGACCAGCCAGCCAGCGTTGGCGAAGCGTAGACCAGCGAGTTGTCCATGCGGCGGTTGGGCACCATCAGGTTGGGCGCCTGGCCTGCCAGGCCGTCGCTGAACGGGTCGCCGATATCGCGCAGCAGCTTGTAGTAAGGCGAATACTGGCGGCCGGCGCTGATGGTGCCGAGCGTGTTGCTGCTCAAAGATACGAACGACTGGCGGCCGAAAGTCAGTCCGCCCTGGCCGGATGCGCCGGTGTCGATGCCGAAGCCGCTTTCGACCACGAAGCCGGCCGACAGGCCATTGCCCAGGTCTTCGGTACCTTTGAAGCCGAGCCGCGAGCCGGAGGCGACGCCGCTGCTCACATTGCTGGTATTGCCGGCGGGCGTGCCGCGTTCCAGCACCAGGCCGGCGTCCACCACGCCGTAGATTGCCACGTTGGATTGGGCATGCGCGCTGCAGCAAGCCAGGGCCAGCAGGGTTGCGGTAGTGTATTTCATGTGGTTCTCCTGTGATTGTGTTTTCTTATGCGGCACGGATATAGGTGTGCTCGTCGGTTTCTGCTTCCTCGCCCAATGCGCCTTCCCACTTGGCGACCACGGCGGTGGCAACGGCGTTGCCGACGGCATTGGTGGCGGAACGGCCCATGTCGAGGAATTGATCCACGCCCATCAGCAGCAGCAGGCCGGCTTCGGGAATGTGGAATTGGGTCAGGGTGGCGGCAATCACCACCAGCGAAGCACGCGGCACGCCGGCCATGCCTTTCGAGGTCAGCATCAACAGCAGCAGCATGGTGATCTGGGTGCCCAGCGAGAGATCGATGCCGTAGGCCTGGGCGATGAACAGCACGGCGAAGGTGCAATACATCATCGAGCCGTCCAGGTTGAAGGAATAGCCCATCGGCAGCACGAAGCTGGAGATACGGCGCTGCACGCCGAACTTGTCCAGCGCCACCAGCAGTTTTGGATAGGCCGCTTCCGAGCTGGCGGTGGAAAAGGCCAGCAGGAATGGTTCGCGGATCAGGCCCACCAGGCGCAGCACGCGCGGACCCAGCACGGCGAAACCGGCGCCGATCAGCAAGACCCACAGGCAGAACAGGCCCAGATAGAAGCCGCCCATGAACTTGGCGAAGGTGGCCAGGATGCCCAGGCCATTGGTGGTCACCACCGAAGCCATGGCGGCAAACACTGCCAGCGGCGCCAGGCTCATGATGGCGCCAGTCATGCGCAGCATCACTTGCGCCAGCTGGTCGATCACGTCCAGCAGCTTCTTGCCGGATTCGCCCAGCGCGCCCAGCGCGGAGCCGAAGAAGATGGAGAACACCAGCACCTGCAGGATTTCGTTATTGGCCATGGCCTCGATCGGCGACTTCGGCACCACGTGGCTGACGAAGTCTTTCAGCGTGAAGGCGGAGGTCTTCAGGCCGGTGCTGGCGTCGATGGCTGGCAGCGGCAGGCCGAGGTGGGTGCCCAGCTGCATCAGGTTCGACAGCAGCATGCCCAGGGCCAGCGAACACAGCGAGGCGACGATGAACCAGGCAAAGGCCTTGGCGCCGATGCGGCCGGCGGCCTTGCCATCGCTCAGGTTGGCGATGCCGGTGGTCAGGGTGGAGAACACCAGCAGCGCGATGATCATCTTGATCAGGCGCAGGAAGATGTCGGTCACCAGCGAGATGTGGGCCGAAATGTCGGCGGTGAGTTTTTTGTCAGGGAATACCGTGTTGCAGGCGTAGCCGACGGCGATGCCAAGCAGCATCGCGAACAGGATGTATAGGGTGAGGGGGCGCTTCTTTTGCATACCGGTCTCCGTTGTTGTCAGGTCCCCGCGCGTCAGGCGGGGTCCGGACACATCAGCAAGCGCTGTGCCTGCTGTGCGGATTCCGGTAAGTTGTTGATTTATAACATGGTCGCTGCGTTAATCAATGCTAACGAGCAACAAGGCCGTCCCAAATATTGGACGGCCTGGGTAGGTGATTATGGGTTTTTGGACTTAGTGCTTGTGGCCGTGGTCATGGCCATGTTCATGGTCATGATCGTGCCCGCATGTGGCGCCGCTCACGCTTTCCTGCGCATGGCTATGGCCGTGCAGGCTGCACTCGTGCTGGGTGGTGCCTTGTTCGGATTGCAAGGTTGTGTGTTGAATACCGAACTGCTCCTTCAGCCCGCGCGCAATCGCATCGATCGCCTCGTCGCCGGGATAACCGCCCGGCATCACGAGATGGCAAGTCAGCGCCACGTCGGTGGTGGACATCGACCAGATATGCAGGTCATGCACACCGCTGACGCCCGGACGGGCCAGCAGGAAGATTTCCACTTCGGTTGCATCCACATTGCCGGGCACGGCGCCCAGCGTCATATCGAGCGCCTCGCGCAGCAGCGACCAGGTGCTCTTCATGATCAGCACCACGATGAGCAGCGACACAGCGGGGTCGATCCACGCCCAGCCGGTATAGGACACCAGCAAACCGGCAACCAGCACGCCCAGCGAAATCGCCGCATCGGCCGCCAGGTGCAGGTAGGCGCCGCGGATATTGATGTCATCCTTGCTGCCGCTCATGAACAGCCAGGCCGAGATGCCGTTGACAGCGATGCCGATGCCTGCCACCACCGACACGGTCAGCCCTTGCACAGGATGCGGCGCCAGCAACTGTTCGACCGCGCCCCAGGCGATGGCCCCGGTCGCCGCCATCAGCAGCATGCCGTTGAACAGCGCGGCCAGGATCGAGCTGCTGCGCAGGCCGTAGGTATAGCGGCCGGAAGGCTGGCGCTTGGCCAGCATGGCCGCGCCCCAGGCGAGCATCAGTCCCAGCACGTCGGACAGGTTATGTCCCGCGTCGGCCATCAGCGCCGTGGAATTGGCCAGGAAGCCGTAGAAGAACTCGATGGCGACGAACACCGCATTCAGCGTGATCGCAATGGCGAAGGCGCGCCCGTGGCCGGGGTCGCCATGATGGTGGTGATGGTGGCCGTGATCGTGGCCATGGCCGTGATGGTGGTGCGCGCTCATTGTTCGTTACCGTTGGATGGTTCTGCGATGTGCTCCAGCATATCGCGCAGGACACCGCTGATATGGGCATCGGCAGTGGAATAGAAGACTTGCTTGCCCTGGCGTTCGGACTTGACGATACGCGCCCCGCGCAGCAGGCGCAGGTGGTGGCTGACCAGGGAGGAGCTCAGTTGCAGCGAGCCGGCGATGTCGCTCACCGCGATCGGCCGTTCCAGGCAGGCCAGCACGATACGCAGTCGGGTTGGGTCGCCCAGCAGGTGGAACAAATCCGCCAGTTCGGCGACGGAAGCGTCGTTGTCAGGATAGATAGCCATGGCAAAACAAGTGAATAGGTATTCATATGTTAGCACAAACCGGTAAACCAGGGTCAGACCCAAGCCGGGTGGCCGTCTCGTCTGACCCGCATAAGCGAAGTGAGCGGCTTAAAAATATGGTTGGCCGGCGAGCAGGCGGGTCTGACCCTTGGGTCAGACCCTGGTTTACCGGGTTAACTCAGCTTCAAAGGCAGCGCGGGTCTTGGCATCGAGAGTCTGCAGCGCACGTTCCAGCTTTGCTGGCGGGATACCCGCGGGCTTGCTGAAAATGGCCTGCCCGATCAGCACCAGCGCAGCAGTGAGCACCGCCACGCCGGCCGCTGCAGCCAGCAGGCGCAGTTCGCGCCGCGAGAACGGTTCGTGAGAGGTAGGGATAGGACGGGCGCCCGGTGGCGGCACGTAAGCGGCGCCGGTCGCCGCAGCCGGCGCATGCGCACCATCCAGCCGCGCCAGGTGCCGTTCGACCGCCTCCTCCAGCACAGCCTCATTCAGCGCCACCAGCGCAAAAATCGGATCATCGACATCCACCTTGATGCCGGTCTTTTCAAACACATGCAAGCGCAGCTTCTGCGGATCGAGGGCCATTACCAGTTCACCAGGTCGAGTTGTTCGAACAGGTCGCGGAACACGACCTTGATGCGCTGCTTTTCCATCACATTGAATTTATCGCTGGCCTTCACTTCATCCACCGTCAAGCGGCCGGTATTCATCTTCTTCACGTCGGCGCCGAAAGTATCGGCATTGCGCGCGCTCAGCACCACGCGCCCGCGCACGCGCTGCGAGTTGTCCGAATAGGTCTGCGATTCGAGGAAGGATTTGCCGGATGCCGATTGCAGCAGCCCGAAATGCTCGTTCTCCCACAGCACCAGCGGCACCTGGGTCGATTTGGCGGTCGTCACGAAGCCCATCGCCGTATCGTGCAGCGTATCGCCGCCGCCGACGATGGTGTGGATGTAGACCTTGCGCCCCGACTCTTCCAGCAGGTTGAAGCAGTCGTTCTCAATCAGGTAGGCCATCAGCGGCGAGAAGGTGTTGGCGCCGTTGTCGATCACGCAGTTGCCGTCTTCTTCCAGGATGTCGATCATCAGCGCGTCAAAGCGCTTGGGGTCGATGGTGCGCGATTCGGTCATCACCGGCACATGCTTCACGTCCAGCGCCTTGTAGCGCGAGAAGGTGGTGTTTTCCTGGTCGGTGTCGTAACAGCGCAGCGGGGTCTCGCTCTTGGCTTGCAGCCATTGCGCGAGAATGGTCGATACATACGTCTTGCCGATACCGCCCTTGCCTTGCAGGACGAAGTGAACCGTGTTTTGCATTGATGCTCCTGTTATCAGTGGCAGTTGGCCGCGCCGCTGTCGCTGGCCTCCCGCTGCGGGTTGTCCGGTTCGGCCTTGGCTTCGACCGCCAGGAACTCCCATTCGTAGCTGTTTTCCTTCAATACCAGTTTCAGCACACCGGTGCGCCAGTTGGAGCGGACCTCGCTCTGGTCGTTAAGCCAGAGGAAGGGCGTGAGGAAGGCGCCGCCGGTGCCGACCACGAACTGGCGCACTCCGCGGGCCGCATCGGGCTGGCCGTCGGCATTCATCGGCGCCAGGCGCTCGTAGTCGTGATCGTGCCCGGACAGCACCAGCTCGACGCCGGTTTCCTGCAAGGCGCGCCACACGTCCTGCATCTTCCTGGTCGGGGTGTGCCCGCCAGAACTATACATGGGCGCGTGCCAGTAGGCGAGGGTGCAGCGCGCCTTGCTGCCGGCCAGGTCGTCTTTCAGCCACACGAGCTGCTGCTGGTGCTCGGCGGCGTTCAGGTGGCTGTTGAGGGAGATGAAGTGCCAGCCTCCCTTGTCGAAACTGTAATAGCCCCGGCCGCGCGGGCCAGCCAGTTCGCCGAAGTAGTCGAAATAGCCGGCCGCTTTGCCGCCGGTGTATTCGTGGTTGCCGGGCGTGGGGCGGGTGCGTTCCTTGAACTGGCCCCAGGTGGGGGCGTAGCAGTCGCGGAATTCGGCTGGCGTGCCGTTCGGATAAGTGTGGTCGCCGAGGGAGAGGACCAGGGCGTTCGGGTCGCCCCTGGCGATGATGGCGGCGGTTTCGGCGGCGCCGGAGTTGGCGGCGCGGTTGTAGCGGCAGTCGGCGATGTCGCCTGCGGCGTACACCGTCAGCGGACGGGCAGGGCGCGCAGCGCTTGCTGCGGCTCCCTCTGCGGCGGGCGCGCTTGCGGCGGCGAGGGCGGCGGCTGCGGCCAGCCAAGGTAGAATGCGTCTTTTCATTGGCACCATTCGAACAGGCATGCGAGTTTCACCATCCAGCGAGCAGGAAGCGATCCTGAATTCCCGCGCCCAGACCTTGATGATCGAGGCGCGCGCCGGGACTGGCAAGACTACCACGCTGTCCATGCTGGCGGCACGGGAACCGGGAGTCGTCCTCGGTTTGTGCTTTTCGGAAGGTGCGCGCCAGCGCTTCTACGAGAAGCTGGCGCTGGAATGCCCGGAGCGCAAGGTGCAGGTGCTGACGGTGGAGGCGCTGGCCCGCTCGCAGCTGACCCGCATCGCGGAACACGGCAACTGGCTGGACTTGCCCGAGCGCTGGTCCAGCCTGGAACAGATGCGCCCCATGCTGGTGGCCGCAGCCAACACGGTCTGGCAGCGTCACGAGGGCCGCTACACCGAATTCGATTTCGATTTCGAGCGCAGCACCCAGCGTGTGGAAATGATGCTGCAGCTTCTGGCGCAGATGAAGGCTACCCTGGCTACGCTGCGCTTCGAGGATGAAGTGTTCGACTATTTCACCTTTGACGAATTGTGCAACCAGTTCCAGCTGGAAGACCGCGAGATCGTTGAAATCTTCCACGAATTCGAGCGCCGCCGCCAGCCGCAAGCCGGCCATATCCTGTGGCAGGCGCCGGTCGATTACGCGACCGACCTGGTCTCCATCCTGCGCCGCTTCCCCGAAGCCGTGCACGATATGCCGCAGGCGAACCTGCTGCTGGTCGACGAATGGCACGACGTGAACGCCGCCGAATTCGAGCTGCTGCAGCTGTTCCGCCGCCATGCGCGGCTGGTGGTGGTGGGCGACCGCCACCAGGTGATCAACGCCGAACGCGGCGCCGATCCGCGTTTTTCGGGCGGCGGTTTCGAGCTGGCTTTCCCGGACGCTGAACGCCTGCCGCTGTCGCAATCGCGCCGCTGCGGCGTATCGCTGAAAAAGCTGCTGGAGCGGGCGCTGCCGAAGTGCGGCTTCGACTCGCACCCGGACACCTATTCCGAAGTGCGCCACGTGGAATACGACCAGGCCGGCCCGCAAGCCTGCGCCCAGGCCGTCGTCGCCAAGGCCAAAGAGCTGGCGCTGGGCCCAGATCTCGCCATCATCCTGCGCGAAGTGGACCAGAGCGTCGAGATCGAAAACGCCCTGCTGGATGCGGGCCTGCCCTACAACTGCGACGGTTTCGCCTCCTACCTCAAGCGCCCGGAAATCATGGCCCTGCGCGCGCTGCTGCACGTTGCCAGCGGCGACTACAGCACGCTGAAGGCGGACAAGGAAAGCTGCGAGCTGATGGTCGACGGCCTGCAAACCTATTTCGCCGTCTCCGGCGACCGCCGCGACTACGAGTCCAGCCACGGCATCTACGGCTCCGGCGACGCCTACCAGCAGCAGAAGGACGCCGTGGTGCGCGACCCGGAAACCCTGGAATTCATGTTCAGCGGCCTGCTGTGCGCCGAGCAGCACTACGACAGCGGCGCCACCCGGCGCTGGAAGCAGCGCCTGGCCGAGGTGCTGGCGCAGATGAAGGCGCAGGCCGCGACAGCCAGCGCCGCGCAATTGCTGCAGCTGGCCAGCAGCGGCCTTGACCTGCCGGCCGCCACCCGCCGCACCTTCGTCAACCGCGCCCACGCCGACTCCGTGCTGCGCACCCTGCGCGCCTTCATGGATTTCGCCAACCGCCAGGGCGACGCCAAAGCGCCGGCTTTCCTCGAAGAGCTGCGCCGCCGCCAGGTGGCCACGCGCGGCAAGCCGGGCGCACGCGGCGGCGCCGCCAAAGTGCTGGCGCTGGCGACCGTGCAGTCGGCAAAGGGAAGGGAATGGCAGCACGTGCTGCTGCCGTATATGGAAGAAGGCCAGTTCCCGCGCGCCACCCGCAATGGGGAGGAATTCGCCGAGGAACGGCGCTACCTGTACGTCGCAATCAGCCGCGCCATTCGCGGCCTGACCCTGTTCGAGCCGGCCGCGGCGGAGCGCCGCAGCCGCCTCCTGTCGTAGTTGGGGCAGACCCTCGGGCCTGACCCAGGCAGCGCGTCAATTAATAAAGCGCAGCAGCCCCTTCAGCGCATGCTCGATGGTCTGCGCGCGCACCGCCTGGCGGTCGCCGGAGAACACCAGGCGCTCGGTATGCACCGTATCGGCATTGGCCCAGCCAAAGCAGACGGTGCCCACCGGCTTGCCCGGCACGGCACCGCTTGGCCCGGCGATGCCGGTCACCGACACCGCCACATGGGCGTTGCTTGAACCCAGCGCGCCCTCCGCCATGGATGCCGCCACTTCTTCGCTGACGGAACCGAATTGCGCCATCATGGCCGCCGGCACGTCCAGCATTTCCGTTTTCGAGGCATTCGAATAGCACACGAAGCCGCAATCGAACCATCCAGTGGAGCCGGCAATGTCCGTGATCGCGGTCGAAATGCCGCCGCCGGTGCACGATTCTGCGGTTGCCAACAGCAAGCCTTTGTCTTGCAGGGCCTTACCCACCTGGGCGGCCAGTTCGTTGAAATCTGTACTCACTTGTGGCTCCTTTAGCAAACAAAAGCATTTGAGCCCATTCTAGCGCGCTGCTGTGCCGATTGACCACGCTGCAGCGCAATAATGTGGCGTCACGACTAACTTGCAAGCCGGGGAAGGCTGATGTGGTGCGGCAAATCAATAAATGCGCCACTGATTTAGGCTCAGCGATAGAATGGCCCAAATCTCCTCTACGCGAGGCACGGTGGTGAGGACTCTCCAAGGAAGACGTCCCGTATTCTGGGTGGCGCTGCTATTGGCTGCGCTCTGGCCGCTGCTCGCCCATGCGCAAGCCAACGCCGGCCTGGAACGCCAGGTCAAAGCGGCTTATCTATACAAATTTGCCGGCTTCGTCGAATGGCCGGAAGGCAGTTTCCCCCGTGCCGACAGCCCGGTGGTGATCGGCGTGGCCGGCGCCGACGCGCTGGCCGACCAGCTGGAACAGACGGTAGCGGGCCACACCGCCAATGGCCGGCCGCTGCAAGTCAAGCGCGTCAAGCGCGGCGACAGCCTGGCGGGCATCCACATGCTCTTTATCGCGTCGCAGGACAAGTCGCTGGCACAGGAGCTCCTTGCCGCCAGCCGCGGCCAGCCGGTGCTGACCGTGACCGATGCCGACGAAACCTATGGCCTGGGCAGCATGATCAACTTCGTCATCGCCGACGAACGCCTGCGCTTTGAAGTCTCGCTCAAGAATGCCACGGCGTCGCGCCTGAAGATCAGCGCCCGCATGCTGTCGGCCGCCTACCGCGTGCAGCAGGTGGCGGGATGAACGCGCGCCGCCGCTCCCTGCCGCAAAAGCTGCTCGGCGTAGTGATGCTGGTCACGCTGGTGTCCCTGCTGGTATCGCTCGGCACCATCATCGCCTACGACCTGCGCGCCTATCACCAGTCGCTGGGTTCGGACATGATCACCCAGGCCGAGCTGCTGGGCCACATGAGCGCCCCGGCGCTGACCTTCGACGACCCGCGCCTGGCCAAGGAAAACCTGGCCCTGCTGCGCCTGCGGCCCAAGGTGAATGCAGGAGCGATCTACAACTCGCGCGGCCAGCTGTTTGCCACCTATGTGGCGCCCGGCCTGGACGTCAGCATACCGAACGCACCGCAAGCCGACGGGGTGGCGTTTGAAGACGGCAAGATGATGCTGTTCCGGCGCATCCGCGACAACGGTGAGCTGCTGGGCACCGTCTACCTGCGGGCCGACTACGAAATCCTGGGCCGCTTCGGCGACTACGTGGCGATCGGCGTCGTCGCTACGCTGCTGGCGATGGGTATCGCCTACCTGCTGATGCGGCCTTTGAACAAGGTGGTCACGCAGCCCGTGCTGGCGATTGCCGACGTGGCGCGCGAAGTGGTGGCCACCGGCGACTATTCGCGCCGTGCGCCCGGCACCAGCAACGACGAGGTGGCGGAACTGGCGGCCGCCTTCAACAAGATGCTGAGCGAAATCGAAAGCCGCACGCGCGACCTGGAGACTTCCAACAGCGAGATCGCGCGTGAGGCGGAGCAGCGCAGCAAGGCGCAGCAGGAAGTCATGCGCCTGAACGAGGAGCTGGAGGAGCGCGTGCATACCCGCACCATGCAGCTGGAGCAGGCCAACCACGAGCTGGCGGGAGCGATGGAGGAGGCCAAGAGCGCCAACCAGGCCAAGTCGGCCTTCCTCTCGTCCATGAGCCATGAGCTGCGCACCCCGCTCAACGCGATCCTCGGTTTCGCGCAAATCCTCACCTCGGAAAAGCTGCCGTCCACCCTGGTGCAAAAGCGCGAGTTCGCCAACCATATCCTGAAGTCCGGCCGCCACCTGCTGACACTGATCAACGAGATCCTCGACCTGGCCAAGATCGAATCGGGCGCGGTGGCGCTGTCGCTGGAGCCGGTCGCGCTGAATGAGATCCTGAAAGAATGCGAGAGCATGGTTGCGCCGCTGGCGAGCGGCCGCGGCATCCGCCTGCTGTTCCCGGACGGCTGCATGGCCAATGTGACGGCGGACCGCACGCGCCTTAAGCAGATCGTGCTGAACTTGCTGTCCAACGCGATCAAGTACAACCGCGACGGCGGCGCCGTCGTGGTCGACTGCAGCCCGAGCGGGGATAAGCTGGTGCGGGTATCGGTGCAGGATACCGGCATGGGCCTCAGGCCGGAGCAGGTCAAGCAGCTGTTCCAGCCCTTCAACCGCCTGGGCCAGGAAAGCGGGGCGGAGGAAGGCACCGGCATCGGCCTGGTGGTGACCAAGCGTTTGGTGGAGCTGATGGGCGGCACCATCGGCGTGACCAGCAGCCAGGGCGTGGGCAGCATGTTCTGGATCGAGCTGGAATCGACCGAACCGATCCCCTCGCGCGTCGACCCCAATGCCGAACGGCCCGCCGAGCACCATCGCCACCAGGAAGGCGAGCCGACCACCGTGCTGTACGTGGAAGACAATCCGGCCAACCTCAAGCTGGTGGAAGAAATCATCAGCTTCCGTCCGGACCTGAAGCTGATTTCGGCGCCCGACGGCCACCTCGGCCTGGAACTGGCGCGCGCCCACCGGCCGGATATCATCCTGATGGACATTAACCTGCCAGGCCTGAACGGCATCGACGCCGTCAAGCTGCTGGCCAACGACCCGCGCACCGTGCATATCCCGGTCATCGCCCTGACCGCCAACGCCATGCCACGCGACGTGGAAAAAGGCTTGGCGGCAGGTTTCTTCCGCTACCTGATCAAGCCGATCAACATCGACGAATTCACGGAAGCGATCAACAGCACCATGGCCTTCCTGGCGCGCAGGGAGGAAGAAGGGAGTACGTCCAAGTGATCAGCCGCGACGATATCCTGAACGCCAACATCCTGATTGTCGATGACCAGCCGGTCAATGTGCAGCTGCTGGAATACCTGCTGCAAACCAGCGGCTATGTCCAGGTCAGCTCCACCACCGATCCGCGCGTGGTGGCGCCCTGGCACGAAGAGCACCGCTACGACCTGATCATCCTCGACCTGCACATGCCGGGCATGAGCGGCTTCGACGTGATGGAGGCGCTCAAGCCGCTGGAGCCGGAATACTTGCCGGTGCTGGTGGTGACGGCGCAGCCGGACCAGAAGCTGTCCGCCCTCGATGCCGGCGCGCGCGATTTCGTCAGCAAGCCTTTCGACCCGGTGGAGGTGCTGACGCGCATCCACAATATGCTGGAAGTGCGCCTGCTGCACAAGCAGGCGCGCGATTACAACGAGGTGCTGGAACAGACGGTGCGCGCGCGCACCGCCGACCTGCAGCGCTTCCGCAGCGCGATGGACGCCACGGCCGACGCCATCTTCCTGATCGACACCAATAACTTGTCGCTGGTGGACGTCAACGAAGGCGCCTGCCGCATGCTCGGCCACCCGCGCGCCCAGCTGCTGGCGCTGGAGCCGGGCCGGCTTGGCCTGGGCGGGCGCGAAGCCTTGTCGGAGCAGGCGGAAAAAGCCGGCGCAGAGGCCGGCGCCAAGACGCAGCAGCACCGCGCGCCCGAACTGACGGAAATGGAACTGCTGCGCGGCGACGGCGCGGCCGTGCCGGTGGAGGTGTACTGGCTGCTGCAGAGCGAAGGCGAGTCGGCGCACCGCACCCTGATCTGTGTGGCGCGCGACATTACCGAGCGCCGCCTGGCGGAAGAACGGCTGCGCCACATGGCGCACTACGACCGCCTGACAGGGCTGCCCAACCGCACCCTGTTCTTCCAGACCCTGGCCGAATCGATCGAACTGGCGCAGGACAAGGAATGGCGCATCGTGGTGCTGTTCATCGGTCTTGACCGCTTCCGCAAGGTCAACGACTCGATGGGCGCTGCCATGGGCGACCAGCTGCTGCACGAATTTTCCAACCGCCTGGTGCAATGCGTGCGCCTGCGCGACACGGTAGGCCGGCTGGGCGGCGACGAGTTCGCGCTGATCCTGACCATGACGCGCGACCAGCAGGATGCGGTGCTGGTGGCAAACGAAGTGCGCGAAGCCCTGCGCTCGCCGTTCGACCTCGATGACCACCAGGCCACGCTGACAGCCTCGATCGGCATTGCCATGTATCCCGACGACGCCAACGATCCGGAAACGCTGGTCAAGTATGCCAACACCGCGATGGAGCGCGCCAAGGAGGCCGGCGGCGACGGCTACCGCTTCTTCACCGCCGGCATGAACGTGCAGGTGCTGGCGCGGCTGGACCTGGAAATGGCGCTGCGCCGCGCCCTCGATAACGGTGAGCTGGAGCTGCACTACCAGCCCAAGGTCAACCTCACCACCGGCCGCATCAGCGGGGCGGAAGCGCTGCTGCGCTGGAATCGTCCCGGCTACGGCCTGGTGTACCCGGCCGAATTCGTCGGCGTGCTGGAAGACACGGGCCTGATCGTGCGGGTCGGCAGCTGGATCATCGATGCGGCCTGCCGCCAGATCGCGGCCTGGCTGCGCACTCCGGTCGGCGGGGTACATGTGGCGGTCAACGTGGCCAGCCGCCAGTTCGTCGAAGGCGACCTGGAAAAAGACGTCAAGGAAGCGCTGGAACGGCACCAGGTGCCGCCCGAGCTGCTGGAGCTGGAGCTGACGGAAACGGCCCTGATGTCGAATGCGGAACGGACGATCCTCGTGCTGTCGGCGCTCAAGGAGCAAGGCATCAAGGTGGCGATCGACGATTTCGGCACCGGCTATTCCTCGCTGGCCTACCTGCAGCGCTTCCCGATCGACAAGCTGAAGATCGATATCGCCTTCGTGCGCGACATCACCACCAATCCCAACGATGCTGCCATCGCGCTGGCCATCATCAGCATGGCGCACAGCCTCAAGCTGCGCGTGATTGCCGAAGGCGTGGAAACGCGCCCGCAGCTGGAGTACCTGCGGCGCAACCGCTGCGACGAGATCCAGGGCTACTTCTTCAGCCGTCCGCTGGCGGCGGCCGAAATGGGCGCGCTGGCCGAATCGGGCAAGAGCCTGCCGCCCGATCCCAACGTGGCCGCAGAACCGCCGCAAACCCTGCTGCTGGTGGACGACGACGTCAACGTGCTGTCCTCACTGCATCGCCTGTTCCGGCGTGACGGCTACCGCATCCTGACGGCCGTGTCGCCGGCCGAAGGCTTTGATTTGCTGGCCCTGTATCCGGTGCAGGTGATCGTCTGCGACCAGCGCATGCCGATTTTGAGCGGCACCGAATTCCTGGCCAAGGTCAAAGAGATGTACCCGGACACGATCCGTATCATCCTCTCCGGCTACACCGGCCTGGAAGCGGTGCTCGATTCGATCAACCGCGGCGCGATCTACCGCTTCTACACCAAGCCGTGGGACGACACCCAGCTGCGCGACAACATCCGCCTCGCCTTCCATCACTACTGGCTGATGCACGGCAGCGGCCGCCGCGCCAGAGAGCCAGGCGAAGACCACACAGCGCTTACCGGATAAAAAAATGCCGCCCACGCGCATTGCGGGGCGGCTTAAGAACATTCACGGGAGAGTGATGTTGGAGACAGGCAGGATAATAGTCGCCGCTTGTTACCACTTCATGACATCACTTGGCCGCCAGCGCCATTTTTTTCGCGAATCCATTTCACGCGGAGCTCGCTCATTGCGGTCTCGCGCGCTGCCAATGCATTCATCGCGCCCATGAACTTGTCGATGGTTGGAGCTCATGGTATTGAGGCAGGTCAGCGGGGCGGCAGGTTGTAGGTGAAGGTGTAGCGGTGCTGGCCGCCGGCGATGTCGATGGTCATCGTGCCTTGCAGGCCGCTCAGCTCGCCCGTGGCGGAGTCGGGGATCACGCTGACGGTCAGTGTTGGCGTGCCCTTGTCCATCAGGCCGAAGTGTTGAAGGAAGAAGGTGCCTTGGCGGCCTTCCAGCGTGGCGCTGACTTGCTCCAGCGCGACGTAGCCGGCGGAACCCTTGACTGCGGTGCCTGCGGCAAGCATTTCGCCGCGGCTGCTGCCTTCCAGCGCTCCGTGGAATGTCTTGGCGATGGATTGACGGCCCCAGGTCTGGCCATCGGCTGGCGCCTGGGGTGTGAGCTTGACGTCGAACGTGCCTTCGATTTGCATCGGTTTATCTCCTGCGTTGGCCGCCGCAGCGGCGAATGCGAATAGTAATGGGATCAGTGTTTTCATGGGAACCATTGTGATAGATTGCGAACCCTCATGATTGGAAAAACGCGACAAGTCGATACGGAGCCGCGCGGCATCCTGGTGCCGCAATTTGCGGCGGGCTCATTCCGCCATGAACGGCTGGCGCCATGCGCCGAGCTGGCGGCGTTCGTTGAGCATTATTGGTTCGTGGGCTGGGATATGCAGGGACATCCCCCGCAACAGCAAGAGACGCTGCCGCACCCGAATGTGCACCTTGTGGTCGAGAACGATACCGACGGCGTGTATGGCGTGCATACGGCGCGCTATACGAAACAGTTGGCGGGGCAGGGCTTTGCATTCGGTGTGAAATTCAGGCCGGGCGGCTTTCGGCCTTTCCTTGGCCGCGCTGTCGCGCAGATTGCCGACCGACGCCTGGCGCTTTGCGAAGTCTTCGGTACTGCGGGCGAGGAGTTAGTGCATCAAGTGCGCCGGGCAACCGAAGCGGCACAGCGCGCAGCGACCGCGGAAGCCTTCTTGCTGGCGAGGCTGCCGAAGCCGGACGCCGACGTGGAGCGCGCTGCGGCGTTGGTGGCGGCGGTAGCGGGTGATCCTGCGCTGCTGACAGTCGATGCGCTGGCTGCGCAGGCGGTGATGGATAAGCGCGCCTTGCAGCGTCTGTTCCAGCAATATGTTGGCGTTGGCGCGAAATGGGTGATCAAGCGCTACCGCATGCATGAAGCAGTGGCGCGCCTGCAGGGCGGCGATAGCGGCTCACTGGCCCAGTTGGCGCTCGACCTGGGCTATTTCGACCAGGCTCATTTCATCAAGGATTTTGCTGCGCTGGTGGGCAAGCCGCCGGGGGAATACTTGCGCCAACTGCATCGCGCCGCAGAACGATAGTCCCGGCCAACCTATCGCCCAGCCGCATGCGGCGCTCGCCCAGGATGAACAGGGCATCGATCATGAAGAAAAAGTGGGTCAGATTGCGGAAAAATGAGGCCCCCAGGGTCATGCGTCGCTCGCCAGGGATACGCACGACGCGCATCTTCATCAGGCGTTTGCCGGCGCTTCCGCCTGGGACGGCGTCGCGCAGCATCATATAAGCCCACCATATGCCGCTGGCGAATGGCTCCGCGGTTGCGTCCATCACTGGTTTGAGCAGCGCCATGAGTGCGCCGAAAGCGAGTGTTGCAAGACCAAAGTCAATCGCAAAAGCCAGTAGGCGGGCACCCTGGCTGGCCATGCGTTTCTGTTGATGGCATTCCTCTTCCTGGCGCGCCGCCTCGCTGGCCAGAACCAGTTCGATCGTTGCAGAGGAAACGCCGCGCGCTGCCAGCACGCGCAGGAGCACTGGTTTGGCGTCGCTGGCAAGGTCCAGCCGCAGGTAGCCCAGGAGTTCTTCGGTGCTGAGGCGTTCGAATCTTTCCCGATACGGCATGGGGTCAGTTGGTGAAATGGTCGAAGCTGGAAAGTTCCAGCGTGAGGGGGGCGCCATCGGCGTCGGTCCAGCGCAGACCGGCTTTGGCTTCGATGCGCCCGATGCGCGTCACCGGCGTACCGCATTCGGCGCCGGCAGCGAGGATGGCCTCGCGGTTGGCGGCCGGCGCGGTGAAGCAGATTTCATAATCGTCGCCGCCGGCGGCGGTGAAGGCGCGGCGCAAGGCGAGCGGCTGGGTGGCCAGGACCGGGCCGGCCGGCAGCGCGTCGGCATTGAGCGTGGCGCCGGCATGGGATTTTTCGAGGATGTGGCCAAGGTCGCCCACCAGGCCATCGGAAATATCGATGGCTGCGTGGGCCAGGCCGCGCTCGGCCAGCATCACGCCCAGCGCCACGCGTGGCGTCGGCGTGTGCATGCGCGTCCCCGCTGCGGCCTGTGCGTCCGCAGGCAGCGTCAGTTCGCCCAGGTAGCCGGCCAGGGCCAGGCGCGCATCGCCCAGCGTGCCTGAAACCCAGATATCGTCGCCGGGACGGGCGGCGCTGCGGCGCAGGGCGCGCCCGGGCGCGACTTCGCCAAACACGGTGATGCAGATGTTCAGCGGGCCCTTGGTGGTGTCGCCGCCAATCAGCTCACAGCCATGCGCGTCGGCCAGCGCGAACAGTCCGCGCGAAAAGCCTTCCAGCCAGGCGCGTTCGGCGGCGGGCAGGGCCAAGGCCAGCGTGAAGGCCACCGGGCGGGCGCCCATGGCGGCGAGATCGGACAGGTTGACGGCCAGGCTTTTGTGGCCGAGGCGCTGGGCGTCTTCGCCAGCAAAGAAGTGACGGCCCTCGACCAGCATGTCGGAAGAAATGGCAGTCTGCATCCCCGGCGACGGGGTCAGCAGGGCGCAGTCGTCGCCGATGCCAAGGGTCGCGCGGCCCGAGGTGGGCCGCACGAAGTACTGTTTGATCAGGTCGAATTCGGAAAGCATCCCGCCATTCTAACGGGGCGGGCCGGCATCGTCCTTATTGATGTTTGTCGCGCAGGTAGACCCAGGTTCCGCCAGAAGCGAGGGCGGCCATGGCCAGCATCACGACCCAGTTGGAGTCTTGCGGAGTGAAAAATAAAGCAGCTGCGCTCAGTGGAAACAGGATGCCGGACAGTCGGGACCAGGAATGCCAGAGTGCGTTGCGCATGGTTTTTCCCTTCGTAAAGTGCCAGTGAATTCAGTTTAGGAACAAAAATGCCATATGTAAAGTTGCTTGCGCCGAATATTCCAATCAAATTCGATTTGGCGCAACAAGATTTTATGGTTTTGTGCCGCAAGTCAGCATTGTCGTCGCTGCGACATTGTATAGCGGCGGAAAATTGCGTTTCCATATGGAATTAACTTGTACCCGGAGAAAATGCCGTCAAAACGCGATTATTCTTAAATGAAAGCCAATTGAAACCGATGAATATTTGGAATTGGTATAAATACCTACGTTAGAGCAAGCCCTCTATCTGCTAAAATCGGAAGCTTTCGGACACAGGATAGAAGGGGCAGTACAGCATGGATTCGGGATCTGACAAGAAAGAAGAACTTCGTCAACAACTTCGCGCCGCCGCGCTGGAATACCACGAGTGCCCAAGGCCCGGCAAGATCAGCGTCTCCCCCACCAAGCAACTGACCAACCAGCGCGACCTGGCGCTGGCCTATTCCCCGGGCGTCGCCGCGCCATGCGAAGAAATCGTGGTCGACCCGGCCAACTCGTACAAATACACTGCGCGCGGCAACCTGGTGGCCGTGATCTCCAACGGCACCGCCGTGCTCGGCCTGGGCAATATCGGCCCGCTGGCTTCCAAGCCGGTGATGGAAGGCAAGGGCGTGCTGTTCAAGAAGTTTGCCGGCATCGACGTCTTCGACATCGAGATCAATGAATCGGACCCGGACAAGCTGGTCGACATCATTGCTTCGCTGGAGCCGACCTTCGGCGGCATCAACCTGGAAGACATCAAGGCGCCTGAGTGCTTCTACATCGAGCGCAAGCTGCGCGAGAAGATGAAGATCCCGGTCTTCCACGACGACCAGCACGGCACCGCCATCATCGTCGGCGCGGCCATCCTGAACGGCCTGAAATACATCGGCAAGGACATCAAGAACGTCAAGCTGGTGGTGTCCGGCGCCGGCGCCGCGGCGCTGGCCTGCCTGGACCTGATCGTCGACCTCGGCTTCCCGATCGAAAACATCATCGTCACCGACCTGGCCGGCGTGGTCTACAAGGGCCGCACCGAGCTGATGGACCCTGACAAGGAACGCTTCGCCAGCGACACCACGGCGCGCACCCTGGCCGACTGTATCGCCGGCGCCGACATCTTCCTCGGCCTGTCCGCAGGCGGCGTGCTGAAGCAGGACATGGTCAAGCAGATGGCGCCTAACCCGCTGATCCTGGCGCTGGCCAACCCGAATCCGGAAATCCTGCCGGAAGACGTGAAAGCCGTGCGCGGCGACGCCATCATCTGCACCGGCCGTTCGGACTATCCGAACCAGGTCAACAACGTGCTGTGCTTCCCGTACATCTTCCGCGGCGCGCTCGACAGCGGCGCCAGCACCATCACCCGCGAAATGGAAATCGCCGTGGTGCACGCGATCGCCGACCTGGCCCACGCCGAGCAGTCGGACATCGTTGCCACCACCTACGGCATCGCCAACCTGGCCTTCGGTCCGGAATACCTGATCCCGATGCCCTTCGATCCGCGCCTGCTGACCAAGATCGCGCCGGCCGTCGCCAAAGC
Source organism: Massilia eburnea (assembly GCF_009720745.1). GTDB lineage: Bacteria > Pseudomonadota > Gammaproteobacteria > Burkholderiales > Burkholderiaceae_D > Rugamonas > Rugamonas eburnea. The sequence goes on from NZ_WNKX01000009.1 coordinate 193,881, forward strand.
GGCGCAGGATTCCGGCGTCGCCACCCGCCCGATCAAGGACCTGGAAGCCTACGCCGACAGCCTGCAGCAATTCGTCTACCGTTCCGGTACCTTCATGAAGCCGGTGTTCGCGGTAGCCAAGCAGACCCCGGCCGACATGAAACGCATCGTCTACGCGGAGGGCGAAGAAGAGCGCATCCTGCGCGCGGTGCAGGTGGTGGTGGACGAAAAGCTGGCGCGCCCGATCCTGGTCGGCCGCCCGGCCGTGCTGGATGCACGCGTGCAGAAATTCGGCCTGCGCCTGAAGCAGGGCGTGGACTACGACGTGATCAACCCCGATTTCGACGAGCGTTACCGCGAATACTGGAAGGCTTACTACGAGCTGACCGCGCGCAAAGGGGTGACACAGGAATATGCCAAGCTGGAAATGCGCCGCCGCCACTCGCTGATCGGCGCCATGATGATCAAGAAGGGCGATGCCGACGGCATGATCTGCGGCACCTTCGGCACCACCCAGCTGCACCTGCACTACATCGACCAGGTGCTGGGCCGCCGTCCGGGCGCCTGCGTCTACGCGGCGATGAACATCCTGGTGCTGCAGGACCGCCAGCTGGCGCTGGTCGACACCCACGTCAACGAAAACCCGAACGCCAACGAGCTGGCCGCCATCACTATCATGGCCTCGGAAGAGATGAAACGCTTCGGCCTGGTGCCGCGCGCGGCCCTGCTGTCGCACTCGAACTTCGGCTCGTCCAACAGCGAATCGGCGCAGAAGATGCGCGCCGCACTGGACCTGGTGCGCCAGCGCGCGCCGGACCTGGAAGTGGACGGTGAAATGCACGGCGATACCGCGCTTGATTCCAAGCTGCGCCACAAGCTGCTGCCTAGCACCACCCTGAAGCAGGACGCCAACCTGCTGGTGATGCCGAACATCGACGCCGCCAACATCGCCTACAACCTGGTCAAGACCGCCGGCAACGGCATTGCGATCGGCCCGATCCTGCTGGGCTGCGCTGCGCCGGTGCACATCCTGACCCCGTCGGCCACCGTACGCCGCATCGTCAACATGACGGCGCTGTGCGTGGTGGATGCCGTGTCGGAACGCGCGTAAGGAGGCCGGCCATGATGGTCGACCTGCTGCTCGCGGTCGTGCACCACCTGCTGGCCTTCGGCATCGCCGCCGCCATCACCGCCCAGCTGGTGCTGGTGCGGCCCGGCATGCAGCCGCCGGCCGTGCAGCTGGCGGCCAAGTACGATATCGCACTGGGCATCATGTCCGCCTCGCTGGTGGTGATCGGCTTTTCGCGCGTATTTTTCGGCGCCAAAGGCTCGGCGTTCTACATCCACAACCATGTGTTCTGGACCAAGGTGGTGCTGTTCGCCATCATCGGCCTGCTGTCGATCAAGCCGACCCGCGCCTTCCTGCGCTGGCGCAAGGCGCAGGCTGCCGATGCCGCTTTCGCGCCGGGCGAAGAGGAAATCCGTTCCATCCGCAAGACGCTGATGACCGAGATCCACATCTTCGCCCTGCTGCCGATCGCCGCCGCCGCCATGGCGCGCGGCTACGGTTACGCCTGAGCGCTGCGCAGGCCACGCAAGGCGGGGCGCATCTGAGTCAAAAATGTCAACTCTCGGCTTGGAATGACATTTTCGGCACCAGGCGAGCCGGTTATTCATTGGTTCCACGCCACAATTCGATTGTCCGTTATAGCATTTATAATTTCTTCACGGTAAAATTCTGCAGTTTTCTGCTTATTTTCTGAGCAGTGGCTTTGGATGAATTAATAACTGGAAGGAAGTTGTCATGGGGCAGCAATCCGCCGTGATTATCGGCGCCGGTCCCGCAGGCCTGACTGCGGCGCTGGAATTGATCCGCACTACCAAGGTCCGCCCCATCGTGCTGGAGGCGAGCAATGAGGTGGGCGGTATTTCCCGTACCGTTTGCCACAACGGCAATCGCATGGACCTGGGCGGCCACCGCTTCTTTTCCAAGTCGGACTGGGTCATGAACTGGTGGCAGGAAATCCTGCCGATCGACGCCGCGGCCAATGCCTCGCTCGACCTGACCTACCAGAACAAGAAAACTTCGGTGCAAGTGGCCGGCAATGCGCTGGAAAGCGATGACGACCGGCGCATGCTGGTGCGTTCGCGCCTGTCGCGTATTTTCTTCCTGCGCCGCTTCTTCGATTACCCGATCAAGATGAACGCTTCCACCGCCAGCAAGCTGGGCTTGTGGCGGCTGACCAAGGTGGCGGTCACCTACGGCTGGATCATGCTGTTCCCGCGCCGTCCGGAAAAGAACCTGGAAGACTTCATGATCAACCGCTTCGGTCGCGAGTTGTATGAAACCTTCTTCAAGGATTACACCCACAAGGTGTGGGGCATCCCATGCGACCAGATCAGCGCCGACTGGGGCGCGCAGCGCATCAAGGGCCTGAACATCAGCAAGGCGCTGTGGCACGCGGTCAAGCAAGTCTTCAAGAGCAAGGGCGGCGTATCGCAGAAGGGCACCGAGACCAGCCTGATCGAACAATTCCTGTACCCGAAATTCGGCCCCGGCCAGATGTGGCAGGAAGTGGCGCGCATGGTCACCGAGGCCGGCGGCGAAATCCGCTACAACCAGGATGTGACCAATGTCGAAACCAGGGACGGCAAGGCGGTAGCTGTGAGCGGCACCGACAAAACCACCGGCGAGAAGTTCCGCCTGGAGTGCGACTACGCGGTATCGACCATGCCGGTGCGCGAACTGGTCAAGGGCATGAACGACGTCCCGGCCGACGTACGCAAGGTGGCCGACGGCCTGATGTACCGCGACTTCCTGACCGTTGGCCTGCTGGTGAAGAAATCCGACGTGCTCAACACCGATGGCCAGGCGCTGCCGGACAATTGGATCTACATCCAGGAAAAAGACGTGCGCATCGGCCGCCTGCAGATCTTCAACAACTGGAGCCCGCACCTGGTCAAGGACGAGGATACGATGTGGATGGGTCTGGAGTACTTCTGCAATGAAGACGACGACCTGTGGCGGATGAATGATGCCGAGCTGATCAAGTTCGGCGCCGGCGAGCTGGCCAAGATCGGCATGCTGAACAACACCAACGTGCTGGACGGCACCGTGGTGCGCGTGCCGAAGGCCTACCCGGCGTACTTCGGTTCCTACGACCAGTTTGACGTGGTGCGGCGCTACACCGACACCATCGGCAACCTGTTCCTGGTGGGCCGGAATGGCATGCACCGCTACAACAACCAGGACCACTCGATGCTGACCGCCAAGCTGGCGGTGGAAGCGATCGCCTCCGGCGCCGTGTCCAAAGACCCGCTGTGGGACGTCAACATCGACGACGAGTACCACGAAGAGAAGAAAGCGGCATAAGCCGCCAACGCAGGAAGGACAATATGTTCAGCAAGCTATTGGGCAAAAAGCATTCCTCGGACGGCCTGGTGCAGTTCATCCGCTACGTATTCGTGGGCGGGGCGGCGTTCGTGGTCGATTTTGGCGCGCTGTACCTGCTGGCTCATGTGATCGGCCTGCATTACCTGACAGCGGCCTGCCTGTCCTATCTGCTGGGCATGATGGTGAATTACATGATTTCCGTGCGCTGGGTGTTTGACTTCCGCCGCGTCAGCCAGTGGGAGCGCGAGTTCGCCATCTTCTTCCTGATCGGCATTGCCGGCCTGATTCTGAACGGCCTGGCCATCAGCTTGCTGGTGGAAATGCTGCACACGCCATACCTCGCGGCCAAGCTGGTGGCGGCCGCTGCCATCCTGATGTTCAACTTTGGCGCGCGCAAAGTGCTGCTGTTCTCAGCGGACCGCGCTCGCGCATGACAATGCTGGCGGGCTGGAAATGGGACCGGCGTACCGTGCCGGCGCTGCTGGTGCTGGCGGCGCTGTGGCTGCTGTGCCATCCCTGGGAGGGTCTGTGGCATGACAGCCGCCTGTATGCGCTGCAGGCGCTGCAGCGCCTTCACCCGGACCAGTTCCGGCGCGACCTGTTCCTGGTGTACGGCTCGCAGGACGCCTTCACCCTGTTCAGCCCGATTTACGCGGCGCTGATCAGCGCCTTTGGCCTCGATACTGCCGCCTTGCTGGTACAGGAAACGGGCAATCTGCTGTGGCTGGGCAGCGCGGCCTTCCTGGTGGCAGCCTTCCAGCGCGGCCTGGGCTTCTGGCTGACCCTGGCGCTACTCGTGGCCCTGCCGTCGGACTACGGGCCGACCATGACCACCTTCAACCTGGCCGAGACCTTCCCCACGCCGCGCATCTTCGCCGAGGCGCTGGGCATGCTGGCCATGGGCTGCGCCGTACGCGGCCGCTGGCCATGGGGCGTACCTGCGCTGGTGCTGGCGCTGCTGCTGCATCCGCTGATGGCGGCCGGCGTCGGCTTGTTCGGCGTGCTGTTCCTGGCCGAGGGCAAGCAACGCATGCGCTTGACCGCGGTGGCGGTGGTGCTTATAAGCGTCGTGCTGGCCGGCGCCGCGCTGCTGGGCATTGCACCGTTTGACCGCCTCCTGCGGACCATGGACGATACCTGGTACGCCCACGTGCTGGCGACGACCTCCGGCGTGGCCTGGGATGGCTGGGTTTTTGGCGCCTGGGCCAGCCGCGCTGCAGTCGCCTTCAGCCCGGTACTGGCGGCTGCCTGGCTGGGACAGGGCGCGCGTGCCCGTTTCTTCGGCTGCGTAGCGCTGACTGGGGCGGCTGGCCTCCTGGCGTGCTGGGTCGGCACCGGCCTCACGCACAACCTGCTGATGCTGCAGGCACAACCCTGGCGCGTCATGTGGATTGTGCAGATGGCCTCAGCCATTGCCCTGGCTTGCCTGTGGCAGCAATTCTGGCATCGCGGACGGCTGTTCCGCGCGCTGCTGCTGGCTTTATGCGTGGCGATCCTGACGCGCAATACCTTTGGTGGCCTGCTGGGCCTGGCAGCAGCTGGCTTGCTCTGCCACCAGGGCAGCCAGGCCCGGCCATGGGAACTGTCGCCGCGCCACTATCGCCTGGCCTTGGCGTTTCTGGCAGTGTTGGCAAGTGCACTATTGCGTGAGATTGCCGGCGGGCCGGCGTGGACCGGCATCTGGCAGAATGATATTCCGATCGCCACCTTCGACACCCTGTGGCTGTGGATCTGGCTCAAGCGCGGCGTGGCCGCTCTGCTGGGCGTTGGCCTGCTGATCCAGGTATGGCGCTGGAGCGGCCGCGGCCGGCAGGCAGCGGCCTATTCGCTGGCGTTCGCCTGCCTGGCTGTCAGCGCGGCCGTGGCCATCGAGCGCGCCAATGCTGCGGCTTGGCTGCCGCCAAAGACTGAGCAGGCGGTGCGGGCCAACTTCCTTCCTTTGATCCCGCCGCAAGCGACCGTGTACTGGGAAGACGAGCTGCGTTATACCTGGTTCGTGCTGGGCCGCTCCAGCTATGGCAGCAACCCGCAGATGGCGGGCGCCGTGTTCAATCGCGGCACAGCGCTCGAAGGCAGGAAGCGGCTGGCGCGCCTTGAGCAGTTGGGCATGGCGGACGGCATCCGCAAGCGCACCCGCCTCGAAAACTCGGAAGCCATCAACCGACTGCCGCCGACGACCGTTGCCGGCCTGGCCATCGCCTGCGCCGACCCGGAACTGGACTTTGTGGTGCTGAGCCGCAAGCTGGGCCCGTCCGTGGTTGCCAGCGCTATTGGCGGTGGCAACGCCTTTTACCTGCATGACTGTTCCTTGTTGCGCCCGCAACGGGAAGGGCGGTGAATCCGCCGGGCCTGCTGCGCCAGTTCCTGCGCTACGGCGCGGCTGGCGCCCTGGCATTCGGCATTGACCTGGCCGCGCTCTACCTGCTGCTCGCGTATGCCGGCCTGCACTACCTGCTGGCGGCGGCCATTGCTTACGCGCTCGGCATCGTGTGCAACTATCAGCTGGCTATCCGCTGGGTGTTTGACTTCCGCCGCCTGCCGCACTGGCAACATGAGTTTGTGCTGTACGTGATGGTCGGGGTGGTGGGCCTGGGCTTGAACTTGCTGGTGATCGGCCTGCTGGTCGATCAGGCGGGTGTGCCGGTGCTGGCAGCCAAAATGGCAGCCAGCGCTGCGATCATGCTGTTCAATTTCGGCGCTCGCAAACTACTGCTGTTTACCTGAGCGCCGCTGCAGCAAGAGCGAAATTGCCTAAATGATCAGCCAAGTGGCAATTTTGGACAATTTTTTTGACACGCTAGGCGCCCCGCCGCACTAGCAACTTAGTTGTAGCATTTATAATTTCCGCGCGGTAAAATCGACAAGTTCTGCCTAATTTCCAGGCAGCAACTTTCAATATTTAAATTACTTCAAGGAAGTTGTAATGGGGCAGCAATACGCCGAGATGAGCGGCGCAGGTCCTGCAGGCCTGACGCGTATCACGAAGAGAAAAAGGTAGCCTGATGTCATTGTCAAGCAACCGCGGCCGCAGTCATGAAGAATTGACTCGTGTTGAGTATGGCCCATCGAACATTGACGCGCCGGCAGCGCCACTGCAGCTGGCGCCGCGCTGGAGCGCGCGCCAGAGCCTGATGCTACTGGCGGTGATTGCCATCTGGCTATATGCCCGTCCTTGGGCCGGCATCTGGCATGACGGCCGGCTGTACGCGGCGCAAGCCTTGCACATGATGCATCCTGAGCAGTTCAAGAACGATCTGTACTTCCTGTTCGGCTCGCAGGACCAGTTCACCCTGTTCAGCCCCCTGTACAGCATTTTCATCCAGGCCCTGGGCCTGGAAGCGGGCTCGCATCTGCTGCATACCCTGGGCAGCGCACTATGGCTGGCGGCGGCCTATTATTTGCTGTCGGGCATACTGCGCGGCGCGATGCTGTGGATGGCGCTGGCGTGGCTGCTGCTGTTACCGACCGATTACGACCCGGTCAGAACGCTCTCCCTGGCGGAGTCATACCTGACACCGCGCATTTTTGCCGAGGCGCTGGGCATATTTGCGATCGCCTGCTTGCTGCGCGGTAAACGGCGCTGGCTGGCGCTGCTATTGCCCCTGTCGATGGTCCTCCATCCTTTGATGGCGCAGGGGCCTTTGCTGTTCGGGGTTCTCTACCTGGGCAGCGAGCACCCGCGCCGCGCGGCGCCGCTGCTGGCGGCGAGCCTGCTGGCGGTAGGCGCCGGCGCCGCGCTGGGTTTCTTGCCATTGCAGCGCTTGTGGCAAACGATGGACCCGCAGTGGTACGCCGAAGTTACCGGCATGGCGAGCCGGGGCTTTACTGATCTGGCCAGCCGCGCAGCCGTCGACTTCAGCCTGGTGCTGACGGCAGCCTGGCTGTCGACGGGCTGGCGCGCACGTTTCTATTATTGCGCTGCGCTGACGGGCGCCCTGGGCTTGCTCGCCAATTGGCTCGGCACTTCGGTCTACCATAACATTCTATTGATGCAGATCCAGGCGGGGCGCACATGCTGGCTGGTGCAATTGGCGTCCGTGATTGCCATGGTCTCGCTGCTTGCTGCGTTCTGGCATCGGGGCCGCGTGTTCCAGGTCGTGCTGTCAGCCTGCGTGCTGGGCTTTTTTGCGCGCGACACCTATGGCGGCATGATCACACTGCTGGCTTGCGCCATCCTGTGCTGGCAAGCCAGCCTGCCGGCGCCATCGCAAATGCCAAACCGCATGTATGGCTTCGCATGCTGCCTGTTGCTGGCGGTGTTTTCCATCTGGGTGGCGGAGGTCGATGCACAGTCCACGCTCCCGCTGAGCGTACGCTACTGGAATTATGGCGCCGATCTCGACGACCCCATGCAATGGGCGGTGACCTTGCTGCGCCTGGGTGGCAACGCCTTGCTGGGCATGGCGCTGATATTAGGCATTTGGCGTGTCGCTGGGCGCGGCAAGCCGGGCGCGTGGTTGATGGCAGGCGGGATCGTGGGGCTGGCGCTGGCCGGCGCGCTTTGGTTGCGGCAGGCCAATGCCAGCAATGAGCAGCTCCAGCTTTCTGCAGCGGGCGTGCGGGCTGTGCAGACAGCATTCGTGCCTTTGATTCCAACGCAAGCAACGGTGTACTGGGAAAACGAATTGCGTGCCAGCTGGTTTGTGCTGGGCCGTTCGAGCTATGCTTCGAGGCCGCAGACTTACGGCATGATCTTCAATCGCGGCACCACGATAGAAGGCATGCGCCGGCTGCGCCGCCTCAGGCGCATGGGTGCACACGATGTAGTCTGGAAAAAGAACGGCCAGGATGATCAGGAATTCCTTGCTGAGCTAAGGCCACCTAATGCCGCTGACCTGGCCTATGTCTGCGAAGACGTCGCGCTGAATTTCGTTGTGCTGTCGGAAAAGCTGGGGACCCTGGCGGTGGCCGAGGCCGACGATCCGGCCTTCGGGCGCCGCTATTTCCTGTATGACTGTGCTCGCTTGCGAGCCAATGTCGCATCGCACTGAGCGTCCACCAAGTGTAGCGCATCGGGAGCCAGGCGCGGTGAGCAGCGGCGGGGCCTGGCCGCGGTAAAGATTTTTCATCTTGCCCTGACAGTTCGGATGCATCAGATATGGCGCACCGTCGGCGGCCACAATCGCCTTGTATTCGCCCCTGCTCCTGCTTAAATGTTTAGGTGTGACTGAAAGTCGAGCATGCTGATCGAACGCGAAGCACCTCTGCAACGATTGCGCGAAATGGCCAGGCAGGCAGCAGCAGGGCAGGGTGGGATTGCGCTGGTGATTGGCGAAGCGGGCATAGGGAAATCGTATTTGCTGAAGGAGTTCGCGGCGGGCCTCGGTGCCGGCTATCAAGTGCTGCAAGGCGGCTGTGAAGACTTGTTCACACCGCGCGCGCTGGGCCCCTTGCGCGATATGGCGCCGCGCCTCGGCAGCGAATTTGCCGGCTTGCTTGACGGCGCGGGAAGCGAACGCCTCTTCCCTAAACTGCTGGCCTGGCTGGCCGGCGCCCGGTCCGCCACGGTACTGCTGGTGGAGGACGTGCATTGGGCCGACCAGGCCACACTCGACCTGCTCAAATACCTGGCGCGGCGCGTGGCCGGCATGCGCGTGCTGCTGCTGGCCAGCGTGCGCAGCGACGAGCTGATGGCCGGCCACGCTTTCTGGCGCTGGGTCGGCGACCTGCCGCCGGCCAGCACCCAGCGCATCGCCCTGTCGGCCTTGTCGCCGCAAGCGGTAGCACGGCTTGCTACAGCAGCCGGACGTGATTCGGATGAACTGTATCGCATCACTTCCGGCAATCCTTTCTTCGTCACCGAATTGCTGGCCGCTGCCGACGGCTGCGCCAGCCTGCCGCTGTCCGTGCGCGACGCGGTGTGGACGCGCGTGGCGCGCCTCGACGAAGAAGAGCGCGCCCTGCTGGAAATTCTCAGCTTGAGTCCCGTGCCCTGTGAAGACTGGTTATTGTCCGGCGTGCTGGGTCCGCAGGCGATGGCTGCCTGCGACCGCTGCACCGGGCGCGGCCTGCTGGTGGCGACGGCAGCCGGCCACTTCATGTTCCGCCATGAACTGGCGCGGCTGGCGGTAGCGAGCCAGATTGCCCCGGCGCGCCTGCGCGAACTGCATGACCGTGTCAGCGATGTGCTCGGATCGGCGCAGCGCCCGGTGGAACTGGCGCGCCTGGTGCACCATGCGGCGGCGGCGCGCGACCCGATCCGCGTGCTGCGCCTGGCGCCGCGCGCCAGGCGCAGCACGCGGATC